>JBEBJY010000016.1:0-45423 GCA_040079635.1 Burkholderiaceae bacterium
AGATAATAAAAATCAAATCTTTTAAAGTTAAGTAGGAGTTTAAATAATGCAAACTGTAGTCAACAAGAAAACACACCGTGCAAGCGGTTTATTGATCGCTTTGATCGCTTCGACCATGATACTTGGTGGTTGTGGTGAAGGTTTGATCTTTGGCCCGGAAGGTCCTACTACAACGGCTGCAGCCACTGATGGTGGCAATGCAACTGCCACACCAGCTCCTGCTGCGACGCCTACGCCGAGCGCAACGCCAACACCGGGATCTGAGCCAACAACGGGATCTGAACCCGTTCCTGCACCTGCCCCTGCCCCAGGAGCTGCGCCTGCGCCGACACCTGCGCCGACACCTGCGCCGACACCTGCGCCAGCCTCTGATGGATCGTTGGGTAAGCAATTGTGGGCATCTTATTGCCAAGGTTGCCACGCAGCTACGGGCCCGTCCAAAGGTGCTGACTCCGGTAAAACGCTTTCAGCAATTAAAAGCAATACTGGTGGCATGGGCTACTTGACTAATATCGGGCCAACCGAAGCAAGTCAAATTGCAATCTATGCGGCAAGCCCAGGTTCATATTAATTTGTAAAATTTTTTGATTTCAGGGGCGAGCCTGCTTCTGACTAGATAAAAGTAATGGGTCGCCTTGAAGCCCAAAAGTGTACCGCAAACATTAATAATACTTAAAGGAATATAAACATGAAAAAAAGTAATTCAAAAACGATGAAGCAAGCAAGTGCGTTGCTGATGGCGTTAACCACAGCCTTCTTTTTAGTGGCTTGCGGTGGCGGTTCCGAGACGTCCGACGCTGTCTTGTCAGACTCTGCCGAGTCTGCAAGAGTACAGAAAGCTGAAGCAGCGAAGACTGAAGAAGCGAAGGCAGAGGCCACAAAGTCTGACGCAAAAAAATCAGAATCCGTAGAAATGGAAGATGATGACAAAGATGAATGCAAGGTAGAGAAATCATACAAAAAGAGCAGCAGCAAAAAGCAAAGGTCTAATCGCGATAGAGATGAAGATGAAGACGAGGATGATGACGGCGTAAAGAATTGTTCGACAACGCCGTCACCAACGCCAGTTCCAACACCGGCTCCAACGCCAGTTCCAACACCGGCTCCAACGCCAGCGCCAACAACACCTTCAGCTGCTGCAATAGCTGGTAAAGCTTCATACAGTGCTTGTATCGCCTGTCATGGTGCAGATCCTACTAAGAACGGCAACAAGATTTTGAATGCGGCAACTGCTAGTAACACCACTAAAGCTATTGCAAATAATACAGGTGGTATGGGGTATTTGAGCACAACTATCGGCTCAGCAGAGGCGAGCAATATTGCTGCCTATATAGCCAAGCCGTTCTAAGGCTAACTTAATATCGCCTAAGTATTTTTTAATATATTAAGTCAATTATCGTTTTAACATAGAGTTATATATCAGCTACTCAGGCCTTGCTTGGGTAGCTGGTAAATAATTAGCAAAATAGGATCAGCATGAAATTCATTATCAGTTCAGTATTAGCTTGTTTATTAGCTGCATTTTCGTTGCCGTCAATGGCTTTAGCGACTGGCGAAGCCGCCCCGGCATTTGAATTGCCTGGCGATTCAGCGCCTATCAAATTGTCGGCATACAAAGGCAAAGTGGTGTATGTGGATTTTTGGGCATCTTGGTGTGGTCCATGCAAGGAATCATTTCCTTGGTTGAATGAGATGCAAGCCAAATACGGCGCAAAAGGCTTTCAAGTGGTTGGCATCAATGTCGATGCTAAAACTGACGATGCAAAAACTTTTCTGAAGCAAGTACCTGCAAAATTCACTGTGGCGTATGACGACAAAGGCGTCACCCCTAAACAGTTTGGTATCAAAGGCATGCCTAGCAGTGTGCTAATTGACGCTAATGGAAAAGTAATTACCCAACACACTGGCTTTCGTGACGCAGATAAAGCACAATTGGAGCAATCCATCCAGCAAGCTTTAACTTCAAAGTAAAGGTTAGTCATGAAGCATTTGTACAAAATTGCAATGTGTGCTGTTGTAGCGACATCGTTGATGTCTGGCTGCAGTAGCATCACACCCGTAAATGCATGGGAAAAAGGTGATTTAGCAAAGACTGAGATGAGTTTTGAATCAGATGTCTTGGACGCTAAATTTACTGACCACATTTACTTCAGCCGTGAAGCTGCGACTGGTGGAGCTGGCGTAGGCGGAGGTGGATGTGGCTGCAATTAAGAATAAAAAAACGAATGCGGAAGGCGAACAAATGGAGTTAATGCATATGGCAAAAAGTGTCGCTTTGAATAAATCAAAAAATAAGTTTGCAGGTAGCGCTGCCTTACTGATGGCTGCGTGCGCATTGCCGGGTTTGATGTCTGCTCATGCAGAGGTTATTCCTGAATCTGGCACGATCAGTGTCAAGTTATTGTCATATCACCAAAGTCAGCCCAATGCTGAAGGTTCTAACAAATCATCAGTCACAGCGCCTTCAATTTATATATCTAAGCCTATTGCTGGTGAATGGTTGATTGATGGCTCAATCACGCATGATAATGTGTCAGGTGCATCGCCACGCTACCACACCACAGCTGCATCGGGTATGTCGGACAAGCGATTAGCTGCCGATGTGAAGGTGAAAAAATATATTGGCAAGTCAACTGTTGCAGTTGGATTGGCTTATTCAAACGAGCATGACTACCAGTCAACTGCCGTCTCGGTTTCTGGCACAACAACATCAGAAGATAGTAATACGACATGGTCGGGTGGTATTGGTTACAACCAAGACAAGATCAACCCAACCAATCAAGTTGTAGTCGGCGAGAAAAAGCGTGGGATTGAGTTTCAAGTCGGTGTTACGCAAGTTTTAACACCGCTGGATATTGCGCAGTTGAGTGCAACCTATACTGAGGGCGTGGGGTATTACTCCGACCCTTATAAGACGTTCGACAAGCGTCCTCGCAATCGTTCTACAAATGTCATTTTGGCTCGATGGAACCATCATTTCAAAGATCTAGGGGCTACGACACGCGCGCAGTACCGTTTTTACACTGATACTTTTGGTGTGAAGGCGCATACCTTTGGCTTGGAAGTGGTTAAAAAATATCCAAATGGCTGGACAGTCACGCCAGGTGTACGTTATTCCACGCAAAGCAAGGCTGATTTTTACTATGATCCACCGTTTCCAAATGGCAATACAGCATCTGGCTTTTACTCAGCTGATCAGCGATTGGCAAACATGGGTACTGTTACGGTGGGCGTTAAAGTGAGTAAAGAGATTGATGCGGAGTCGTCGATTGATTTGAAACTTGAGTCGTATGTTCAGCGCACGGGTCTATACCTCGGTTCAAATAAAAGCACAGGTTTAGATCCACTAAAAGCGACAATGATTCAAATTGGTTATTCGAGAAAATTTTGACCTTTTGAAAAATTAATAGTTCGTGGCGTAGTTGTGAGGTTGACATGGAGCAGTTAGCCTATCAATTTACCTTCAATGCATTGGGGGGCGTTTGCGATATTGATGTAGTTGGCTCGGAACAGCCAAACCATTTGATACAGCTAGCCGTAGCAGAGGTTAGGCGTATTGAAACTAAGTTTTCGAGATATATAGATAGCAGTATTGTTGGGCAAATAAATGCGAAAGCAGGACTTGCTTGGGTAAGCTGTGATGATGAAACACGTGGGTTGCTGGAGTATGCGAATACTTTGTATGTGCACAGCGGAGGTTTGTTTGATATCACTTCAGGCGTATTGCGAAGAGTTTGGGATTTTGGGAAAAGCAAAGTTCCTTCTGAAGAAGAGTTGAAACAAGTTTTGCCATTGATTGGATGGAATAAGTTAGAACAGCTGGATAACAATGTGCGACTCAATAAAAAGGGCATGCAATTAGATTTAGGTGGATTCGGAAAAGAGTACGCCGTAGACCGCGTGGCAACGATTTTTTTAGAAAACGGTGTGACCAGTGCGTTGATTAATTTTGGTGGGGACGTACGCGCATTGGGTACTAAGCCAAATGGAGATCCGTGGCACATTGGCATTCAAGATCCTAGGCAGCTAGATCGATGTTTTGCCACACTATCGTTGAGTCAAGGAGCGCTAGCAACAAGCGGTGATTACGAAAGATTTTTTGAGTTAGATGGGCAGCGGTATTGCCATATTTTGAATCCAAAAACGGGAATGCCAGTATCGTATTGGAGAAGTGTTACGGTTCTGGCTCCGCTAGCTAGTGCTGCGGGTGCTACATCAACGATAGCAATGCTGTTGCAAGAGCAAGGTTTAGATTATTTGCAAAACTCAGGTTTTGCGTTTTTAGCAGTGGATCACTTGGGAGTAACTTTTCAGGGAGATCAGGCTTCATGAACAAGGTTTTAAGGTGGGAAATATGAATAAGACAATTTTTCGACAGTTTTTAGTGATCTTAGGTTTGTTATTGGCTGGTTTAGGAAGTCTTGCACAAGCGGGAGAATTCTTAGATCCAGACGTTGCATTTCAACAAAAATCACAGCTTACTGAAGCGCAATCTATACAGCTTGATTGGGTGATTGCACCTGGTTATAACCTTTATAAAGAGAAGTTGCATGTCGTGTTCGGCGACGCTGACGTTGTGACGAAATTAACTTTACCTGTTGCCATTCAAAAGTTTGATAAAAATTTTAATAAAACTGTTGAGGTCTATCACGATAAGCTATCAGTCACTATTCCGAAAGAGTTGATTGGTCAAAACGCAATCTTGAAGCTGCAATATCAAGGTTGTTCAGATGAAGGGTTGTGCTATTCGCCAATTGATAAAAGTTTTCAATTAGCCAGTGGAAAAATCACACCGATTGCTGAAGTCACTGCAGTTGCTGCGAGCTCTTCAGTGATTAGCACTGCCGCTGCGGGTACGCTCAACACTGCAGAAAAAACTAAAACCGATTTGCCAGTAGATGAAGTTTCCTTGGCACAGTCAACCTTGCAATCTGGAAGTCTTTTTGGTATTGCGTTGAGTTTCTTGGGTTTTGGTTTGTTACTAGCTTTCACGCCATGCGTGCTACCTATGGTGCCTATTTTATCCAGCATCATTGTTGGTGGTGCAGATGATGGCAAGCCAAAAAAAGGTTTTTTATTAGCTGTTGCCTACTCATTAGGTATGGTGATGGTCTACACCAGTTTGGGTGTCGCGGCTGGCTTAGCAGGTGAAGGTTTAGCGGCGGCTTTACAAAAACCATCCGTGCTGATTTTCTTTGCAAGTATGTTATTTCTGCTGTCTTTGTCGATGTTTGATGTATATCAGTTGCAATTACCTGGGTTCATCCAAAACCGTTTAAGTAGCTCTAGTATGAACATGCAAGGCGGACGTTTTGTCTCAGTATTCATCATGGGTGCATTGTCCGCATTGATCGTTGGTCCTTGTGTTGCTGGCCCGCTAGCTGGAGCGTTGATTTATATCAGCCAATCTCGTGACGTTTTTTTAGGTGGTTTGGCGTTGTTCTCGATGGCGATTGGTATGAGCGTCCCTTTGCTGCTAACGGGCGCATCTGCAGGTGCGTTGCTGCCTAAGGCCGGAGCTTGGATGACAGGCGTTAAATATTTCTTCGGTCTGATGCTTATGGCTACCGCTATTTGGATGCTCCAATCGGTTATGCCACAAGCCGCTTGGATGGCTATGTGGGGTGCATGGTTAATCACGTGTGCCATTTTCCTCAAAGTATTTGATGGACTAGGTGCGCACGCCAGTGTGGCGCTTCGATTCGGCAAAGTTCTTAGCGTGATGCTGATGGTCTTTGGCGTCATGGAGCTTTTGGGTGCTGGCCTTGGCGCAAAAGATGTGCTGCGGCCCTTGGAGCCACTTGCTGCTGCAAAACGTGTCGGCGATACAAATAATCTAGCGGACAGTGGTTCTAAATCACACTTAACATTTGAGCGGATTGCCAGTTTGGCAGAGTTGCAGCAAAAACTGCAAAGCTCGAAACAAGTCGTGATGTTGGATTTTTATGCAGATTGGTGCACATCGTGCATTGAAATGGAAAAATTCACCTTTTCAGATCCTGACGTGCAAAAGCGACTCGCAAATGTCAAATTATTGCAAATTGATGTGACTAAAAACTCACCGGCTGATCAGCAGCTGATGAAGCAATTCAAGGTATTTGGTCCACCAGCTTTGCTGTCCTTTGATTCGCAGGGCAATGAAATGACCGCTGCCCGTGTTATTGGTTATTTAGCGCCAGAAAAATTCAAAGTGCATTTAGATGGACGAGTATTGGTTACAGGTACAAAAATCTGAAGATATTGGGGCTGAAATCACTTAATTCACCTACTTAATACTTTTTTTAAGAGCTAGTGTTGGCTCATTGTAGAATCAAGTAGTTTTAAGTAATTTTCGCCCTTATTTTTTTGACTACCTAGACCTTGATATGAAGCCTTCTATTTCTACTTTTACATCCTTTCTGGCAGTTGCTTTGTTCGCACTGACTTCTATACCTGCTCTGGCTGCTACTGAAGCTGCGAAACCAGACGCAAAAACGGAAGTCAAAACGGAAATCAAAGTCGAACTAGCCAAAGCTGCCAAGCCTGATTTGGTCAAAGGCGAAGCCAGTTTTACGGCTGTTTGTGCCGCTTGCCATGGTGCAGATGGCAACTCTGGTACGCCTGTTAACCCTAAATTGGCGCAGCAACACCCAGAATACTTGGTCAAACAGCTCAAAGAATTCAAAGCTGGCACGCGCAACAACGCAGTGATGAAAGGCTTTGCCACTGCGCTTAGCGATGATGACATGCGCAACATTGCCTACTGGGCAGCCTCTAAAAAGGCGAAAACAGGCTTTGCGAAAGACAAAGAATTGGTCGCTTTGGGCGAGAAAATCTACCGTGGTGGCATCAGCGACCGCCAAATCCCAGCTTGCGCCAGCTGCCATAGTCCTTCGGGAGCTGGTATTCCTGCGCAATACCCGCGTTTAAGTGGACAGCACGCTGACTACACCATTGCTCAGTTGACTGGTTTCCGTGACGGCGCTCGTAAAAACAGCTTGCAGATGATGCAAGTGTCAGCCAAGTTGAATGACCGTGAAATCAAAGCGGTGTCTGACTATATAGCTGGTTTGCGATAAATATATAATTTTAAATGCTTAGGACGCTAAATTAACGGAACTTATTGTAATGAATTTGACCTAACTTAGATCCCATTTTCTAGTCTTTCAGAGGGCGGGTTATCTTAGGGTGGCTCGCCTTTTTGTATTAAATCGCAATATATTTAAATGACAGTATCTACACACGGTTTACGGTTAAGAAATGGCTCACACGCATGGCGTGCGGGTGTGGAGTTGCTGTCTTCTATGCGGTTTTCAATCTCCTTGCTGACCATCATTTGCATCGCCTCGATCATTGGCACGGTGCTTAAACAAAATGAGCCAGTTAACAACTACATCAACCAGTTTGGGCCTTTTTGGGCGCAAGTATTTGCATCATCGAGTTTGACTTCGGTTTACAGCGCGTGGTGGTTCATGCTGATTTTGGCCTTTTTGGTCATCAGCACCAGCTTATGTGTTTCACGGAATATTCCCAAAATTTGGACAGATTGGCATGTTTATAAGGAAGGTATGCGTGAGCAGAGTATTCAAGCTTTCGGCCACAGAGCGCATGCCTCGTTACATGAAACACCAAAGTCAGCAGCCGAACGGATAGGGCGCATGCTTGCGCAAGGTGGCTGGAAAGTCAAACTGCAAGAACGGAAACGGGACAACAGTGAATCTGGATGGATGGTTGCTGCCAAAGCGGGTCGCGTTAACAAACTTGGGTACATCGCTGCGCACAGCGCCATTGTGTTGGTGTGTATTGGCGGCTTGCTAGACGGTGATTTGATTGTGAAGGCGCAAATGTTGCTGAATGGCAAAACAACCTACAGCGGTGGCGGTTTGATTTCAGATGTCAAACCCCAGCATCGCCTGAGCCCTAGTAATCCGACATTTCGCGCCAACCTTTTGGTAGCAGAGGGCGCACAGTCCAGTACGGCTATTTTGAACCAGGGCAGCGGTGTATTGATTCAAGATTTGCCATTTTCAATCGAGTTGAAAAAGTTTGTGGTTGAGCATTATTCAACCGGGATGCCCAAGCTGTTTGCCAGCGATATTGTCATTCACGACAAAGAAACGGACGCGAAAACACCTGCAAGAGTTGAGGTGAACCACCCTGTGAATTACAAAGGCATTGAGATATTCCAGTCAAGTTTTGACGACGGCGGCTCGACCGTCAAGCTCAAGGCCATCCCCTTAACGGCGGCTGCTAAACCATTTGAAGTTGAAGGCGTCATCGGCAATGCCACACAGTTGCAAAATGGTGCCAATGATAAGTTGACCTTGGAATTTGCAGCTTTGCGGGTTTTTAATATTGAAAATTTTGGCAAAGACGGTGCAGGTGGAAATAATAGTGGCACTTCTGGCACGGCAGTTGATGTGCGTGCCGTTGATTTGCGGGCATCAATTGACTCAAAATTAGGCGCAGCGAATAAAACCAAAACCAAGAAAGAGCTGCGTAATGTGGGGCCAAGCATCACCTACAAACTGCGCGATGCGGCAGGCCAAGCCAAAGAATTTCATAACTATATGCTGCCCGTCAAAATGGGCAATGACGAGAACGATCCGGCCGTGTTTTTACTGGGTATGCGTGAATCAACGGCTGAAGCCTTCAGATATTTGCGTATTCCGGCAGATGACAAAGGCAGCATGGAAGGCTTTTTACAGCTACGCGCGGCCTTGGCTGACCCGTTCAAGCGAGACCGAGCTGTTGCGAAATATGCACAAAAAGCGGCGGGTGCAGATCGGCCTGAGATGGCGCAGCAATTGGCGCTTTCTGCCTCTAAAGCGATGAGTTTGTTCGCAGGCTCTTTGAGCTCTGAAGCCTTGGTGGGATCTGCCGAAAAACCCCCAACGGTAACGCAACCGACTACGGCAGGTTTGCAAGCGGTGGCAGATTTCATTGAAAAAAATGTGCCCATGGCTGAGCGTGAAAAAGCCAGCGAGGTGTTGATTCGGATTTTGAACGGCGCATTGTTTGAATTGGTGCAGTTGACGCGCGCTGAAACTGGCCTCAAACCTCTAGATTTGAGCGATAAAACGCAGTCTTACATGATGCAGACCGTGCTATCGCTCAGTGATGCCAGTATTTATCCCGCGCCCATGGCGTTCATGCTGCAAGACTTCAAGCAAGTACAGGCCAGTGTTTTTCAGGTAGCCAGTGCACCAGGTAAAACGGTGGTTTATACCGGCTGCGCGTTTTTGATATTGGGCGTGTTTGCGATGCTGTATATCCGTGAACGCCGTGTTTGGGTATGGCTTGCACCTAGTAGTGACGCATCGGGAAACGCTACGGGAACGCTGGCTAGCATGGCACTGTCAACCAACCGAAAAACCATGGATGGCGACCACGAGTTTGCCCACTTAACTGAAAAACTGATTGGTGCAAAACCTGACATGAAACCAGATCCAAAAGAGAGTGTAAAGGCTTAATGATGAACACAACAACGATTCCAAATACGAGTTCAATCTCCAGCGTGGGCTTGAACCCAGGTTTTTTCACGCAACGTAACCGCTTTGATTGGCTATTTGCAGCCTTGGTCATCTTTGGTGGCCTGTTCGTTTTCCAACGCTATTTGAGCGCGATGGACGTTTACGAAAAGGGCATTTTGTTAGTGGCTATTCCAGCTGCCGTGTGGCTGGGTTGGTTTTGGCGTCCACTGCAGGTGTTGATGGCAACAGTCACCGCTTTTTCACTGTTGGGTATTTGGTCGTACCAAGTACCAGCTGAATTAGGAGGCGCAACCTTGGCGCGTGCTGAATCGGTTTTTTGGCTCAAATACTTTTTATCCAGCCAGTCTGCTATTTTGTGGATGAGCGTCTTGTTTTTCATGAGCACGATTTTTTATTGGATTGGCGTCGCAGCCACCAAGCAAAGCGCTGCCATGGAACTGATTGGTTCTCGCTTGGCTTGGGGTGCCGTGACGATGGCGTTGATTGGCACCATGGTGCGCTGGTACGAAAGCTATTTGCTGGGGGCAGATATTGGACACATTCCCGTCAGTAACTTATACGAGGTATTTGTGATGTTCAGCTGGCTCACAGCGGCCATGTATTTGTATTTTGAAGCGCAATACAAAACCCGTGCTTTGGGTGCTTTTGTGATGCTGGTGGTCAGCGCCGCTGTAGGTTTTTTGCTCTGGTACACATTGGTGCGCGGCGCGCACGAGATTCAACCGCTGGTTCCAGCGTTGAAAAGCTGGTGGATGAAAATTCATGTGCCTGCTAATTTTGTGGGCTACGGCGCATTTGCTATATCCGCCATGATTGCATTTGGTTATTTGATCAAGCAGCAAGCGACAGAGACGCGCTGGTACAAACTCACCCCGCTTTTGCTTTTGGGTGTGGTGTTGTGCTTCATGCCTTTGGTGTTCCGCAAAACCACGCTTGAAGCCGGTGGCAGCTATTGGCTGGGTTATTTGATTATTTCGGGCTTGATTGTTGGCGGCATTTTGTGGGCTCGCCAGCGCATTGCATCACGTCTGCCAAGTTTTGAAGTGATGGACGATGTGATGTACAAATCCATCGCCGTAGGCTTTGCGTTCTTCACCATTGCCACTGTTTTAGGCGCTTTGTGGGCGGCTGAGGCTTGGGGCGGTTACTGGAGCTGGGACCCGAAAGAGACTTGGGCTTTGATCGTTTGGCTCAACTACGCGGCTTGGCTGCACATGCGCCTGATGAAGGGCTTGCGTGGTACGGTGGCCGCTTGGTGGGCGCTGGCAGGCTTGGGGGTGACCAGTTTTGCATTTTTAGGTGTGAATATGTTTTTGAGCGGATTGCACAGCTACGGGACGCTTTGAAGTTTTGAAAATCGATTTAAAAAGGGCTCATATGAGCCCTTTTTTTGTCCCTGTTTGAGCATGGCTGTGCCTGCTGTGATTGAATCTATGTAAGAAATAGTTGCGTATACAGACTATTGAACAGATTATTCAAAGTTAATTCGGTATCAACAAGGAGCTCACCATGCTTATCAAAACGAACAACGACGGTTTTAACCACCCCATCAGCAGCGAAATCACCTCGCAAAGCGTCTACGAAGGCCGCCGTGACCTGATGAAACTCATGGCCGGTGGCGTAGCAGGCGCGGCAATGGCAACTTGGGCATCACGTGAAGCGCATGCCATGACGCCTAAACCAGGCAAACTGGCTACATTGGCAAACACACCTACCAAAATAGCTGGCGGTATGGCACTCGACAAACTGACCGACTACAAAGACGCCAGCACCTACAACAATTTCTACGAATTTGGAACGGACAAGTCTGACCCAGCCAGAAACGCCCACACCTTGAAAACCGCACCTTGGACGGTGGAAATTGAAGGTTTGGTCAAAAAACCAACCAAATACACGCTAGAAGACTTGCTGAAACTCAGCGCCCAAGAGGAGCGTATCTACCGTTTGCGCTGTGTGGAAGGTTGGTCGATGGTGATTCCGTGGGTGGGCTATTCGTTGTCTGAGTTGATAAAAAAGGTTGAGCCGCTGAGCAATGCCAAATACGTCGAATTCGTGACGTTAGCAGACCACAAAACCATGCCCTTTGTCGGCTCTCGCGTGCTGGATTGGCCGTATGTGGAGGGTTTGCGACTAGACGAAGCCATGAACCCGCTCACCTTGCTAAGTTTTGGCATGTATGGCGAAGTGCTGCCCAACCAAAGCGGTGCACCTGTTCGCTTGGTCGTGCCATGGAAATATGGCTTCAAAAGCGCGAAAAGTTTGGTCAAAATCCGCTTTACCGACAAACAGCCCGGCACCGCGTGGAACAAAGCGGCTGCCAATGAATATGGTTTTTACTCAAACGTGAACCCTGCAGTTGACCACCCGCGTTGGAGCCAAGCGACCGAGCGACGCATTGGTGAAGAGGGCGGTTTGTTCGCCAAAAAGCGCAAAACCGAGATGTTCAACGGCTACGAAGCGCAAGTGGCTGCCATGTACGCAGGTTTGGACTTGAAAAAGAACTTTTAAAGTTCAACATAATAAATTCAAAGTTTAATGCGTCAGCTATTACTCAAGCCAGCGGCCAAACCGCTGGTTTTCCTACTCTGCTTACTGCCTTTTGCATGGCTGGCTTACAACGTTGCCATCAACAACTTAGGTGCCAACCCGCAAGAGGCGCTGATTCGTGCTACCGGAGATTGGACGCTGCGGTTTTTATGCATCGTTTTAACAGTCACACCGCTGCGAACTATCAGTAAAACGCCTCAATTAGCGCGTTTTAGGCGCATGCTGGGCTTGTTTGTCTACTTTTACGTGGTAATTCACCTACTCAGTTACAGCTGGTTTGACATGGGCTTTGACGTGGCTGACATTGCCAAAGACATTTACAAACGGCCGTTTATCTTGGTTGGTTTTGCAGCTTTTGTGTTGCTCACCCCACTGGCTTTGACCTCGTTTAACCGCGCCATCAAGGAGCTGGGAGCGAAACGCTGGCAGATGCTGCACAAGCTGGTTTACCTGATAGCGGGTTTGGGCATCTTGCATTTTTTCTGGATGCGATCGGGTAAAAACAACTTCAACGAAGTATTTGTTTACGCTGCCATATTGGCTGTGCTACTGGGCTGGAGAGTCGTCCAGTGGCTCAAGAAAAAGCAGCAAAATTCAAGCAAATATGCTTAAAGTGCAAAAATACGATAAATATGCCTCTAACCGGCGTATTTATTGCCTAAGTAGCTATTAAAAATATAGCAAAAATATTTGCTAAAGTTGCTTTTAAATTACTTTTTTGGCGTTGCAAGTTGAATGATGTTTTTCACGTCCGCCGCTTGCCCCACGTTCCAGCAAGCTTTGATCAATTCTGAAGTTTGCACAGCACCCAAAATCGGGTCACTCAGGCCATGAAACTTGCTTTCTAGCAAAGCCGTCGTCATCGGGTTTTGCAGCGAGCCGATGGCGTGTTCGACGAAAACGTGCACGCGTCGGCCATCGGTCAAAATCGCGGTCACATCGGCGCTGGCTTCGTCAATCGAATCATCAACCACGGCAACCACTTTGCGGCGCAGTGCCACATTGTCGGGGCGGGTCACGAAAGCGTCGTGGTACTCGTCTTCGGTGGCCTGGCCCACGGTGAGGCCGGCCACGCAGCCGTGGTAGACGCTGAATTTGGCTTGCAAACCGTCTTGCGGTTCTTTTTTACCGGTCAATTCCAGCACCAAAGAATGCACTTTGAGCTCAATTCGCTCGATTTGCTCAGGTGTCACACCTTGGGCGCGTAATTGGGCGCAAGCGTCTATGCTGGGGTGAATCACGATGCCGCAGGCAAAGGGTTTGTAGCTGTTGAACGAGATTTCAAAGCGCTCACCCAACTCGCCGGTGATTTCAGACCAGTCGTTTTTGGTGGATATCGTTTGCATCATGCCGCGCGGTGCTTCCAACGCTTTGGCGCTGGCGGTGAAGCCGTTTTTCGCCAAAAGTGCCGACATCAAACCCGCGCGCGCTGCGCCGCCAGGGTGAAATGGCTTGGTCATGGTGCCAAATTGTTCGCGCATGCCTATGGGCTGCGATGCGGCGATGCCCAGCGCCATGGCAGTTTGCGCCATGTCCAGCTTCAACAGACGCGCACAGGCCGCTGCAGCGCCCAAAGTGCCGGTCGAACCGGTGATGTGCCAGCCACGGTCGTAATGGTCAGGGTACATGGCGTTGCCAACGCGACAGGCAACATCAATACCAATGACCAAGGCATCAATCATCTCGCGGCCCGTATTGCCTAAATGTTCTGCCAGTGCCAGTGCGGCAGATGCGACGGGACCAGCCGGGTGGATGATGGTTTTAAGGTGCGTGTCGTCAAAGTCAAACGTGTGTGAGGTGATGCCGTTCACCAGTGCCGCATTGGCCATGTCCAACTTGTCAGCACGACCCAAAACACTGGCTTGCGCGGCGGGCTGCAGCATCTTGGCCGCAGCGATGGCGGCATCGGCCGCTTCGTGGTTGGCTGCACCCACGGCGCAACCTAGCCAATTCATAAAAGTCCGATGTGCTTCGTGGTCCACTGCGTCGCTCCAACCTTTTGAAGGATGCGTCGCGACGAATTTGGCCAAAATTTGGGTAATAGGAGGTGCGTTGTGATCAGCGGAGACTTGGGTATTGCGAGCCATGGTGGTTAAATATGAGAGTGATAAGAGGGTAAATTTGAAGCAAATTTACTATTAAAATAATAGCTGTTTAGGCAATTAATACGCCGGCTAGGGTCGTATTCTTGCCTTATTTTGGTTAACACTTTAGCTGTCGAGCTGTATACCCCTGTCATTGGCCAGCTTGCGCCATCGTTCGATGTCTTTAACGACAAATTGGCCAAATTCTTGTGGTGTCATGGGAATGGGGTCAACCGCCTCAATCGCCATTTTTTCACGCATCTCAGGCATGCGGATGACTTGGTTCAGGCTGTCGTTCAGCGTTTTGACGATGGCAGCGGGCATATTCGCCGGGCCCATCACGCCGTACCACTGCATGGCGTCAAACCCTTTGAAGCCAATTTCGTCCAAGGTCGGCACGTCTTTGAGCAGCGGATGCCGCGTTAAACCAGTCACCGCCAAAGGACGCAGACGACCTGAGCGGATGTGCGGAATGCCACCCGCCAAGCCTGGAAACATGCATTGCGTTTGCCCACCAATCAAATCGGTAAACGCAGGCCCCGCGCCACGGTAGGGAATATGCACCATGAAACTGCCGATTTGCTGCTTAAAAAGCTCCATCGTCAAATGTGTGAGGGAGCCTGCACCAGCGGAGCCGTAGCTCAGTTTGCCAGGGTTCTTTTTGACGTAATCGATGAATTCGCGGATGTTTTGAGCAGGGAAATTGGCATTGACCACCAGTACATTGGCCGTGCCGCCAATCATGCCGATGGGGGTGAAGTCTTTGACAGCGTCGTACTGTAGCTTGCGTGTGGCTGGGCTGGTGCCGTGGGTGGCGACGTAGCCTTGAATCAAGGTGTAACCATCAGGTGTAGCGCGCGCAGCTGCTTGGCTGCCAATGGCACCACCGCCGCCGGCTTGGTTGTCAATGACGAAGCTTTGACCAAGCAATTTGCCCCATCGGTCAGTCACCGCTCGCCCTAGGGTGTCCGCGCCCCCACCGGGTGCGACTGGCACGATGTAGCGGATGGTTTTACTAGGATAGGCAGTTTGGCCAAATGCCAATTGCGGTGCGATGGCGCTTGCCAAAGCCATGGCGGGCGCAGCTTGTAAAAGTGTTCGTCTTTGCATAAAAGTTGCTCCAAAAAATTTTCACAATTTCTCAAAACCACATTGTAGGCATACCAACGAATGCGATAACTTGTCCTAGGACAAGTTTTGCGTATCAAACGTTGATTAAGAATTCACCTCGTATTTGGTCGGCTGTGGTTTCGCGCTGGCGAATCACGTGTGCTTTGTCACCATCGACCAATATTTCAGCCGCACGACCGCGTGTGTTGTAGTTGCTCGCCATGCTCATGCAGTACGCGCCGGCAGACAAGACGGCGAGTAAATCGCCCTGTTTGACGTTCAAAGCGCGGTCACGACCAATCCAATCGCCGCTTTCGCAAACGGGGCCCACCACGTCATATATTGCGTCATATACGGTGCTATTTATGCCTCTAGCCGTCGTATTTGTTGTCTCAGTAGCTATACTAATAATAGCATGATAAGCTTGGTACATGGCGGGGCGGGGTAGGTCGTTCATGGCGGCGTCGATGATGCAGAAGTTTTTTTGCTCGCCTGGCTTTAAGTACAAAACTTCAGTGACGCAAATGCCAGCATTGCCCACGAGAGAGCGTCCCGGCTCAATCATCAGCTGGCGTTGCCCAAAGCCGCGTGCATCTAGTTTTGCCAATAATTTGTGCCACAAATCGTCTGCAGCCGGCGGTGTTTCGCCGTTGTAGTTGATGCCCAGTCCGCCACCAAAATCGAGGTGGTGAATCGGGATTCCTGCGGTTTCTATGCTTTCGACCAAGTCCAACATACGGTCTACGGCGTCTAAATAGGGGCTTTCCAGAACGATTTGAGAGCCAATATGGCAGTCAATACCGATGACTTTCAGTCCAGGCAAAGCGGCGGCACGCTGGTAAGTGGTCAACGTACGGTCGTGAGCGACGCCGAATTTACTGCCTTTGAGGCCTGTAGAAATGTAAGGGTGGGTTTGCGGGTCAACGTTGGGGTTGACGCGCAGACTGACGTTGGCCGTTTTGCCGACTGAGATGGCAACTTCGCTCAAAACCTCTAGTTCGGCTTCGCTTTCCACATTGAAGCAGCCCACGCCGGCTTGCAGTGCCTTCGCCATCTCAGCACGGGTTTTGCCCACGCCTGAGAAGATGACCCAAGTTGGGTCACCACCGGCGGCGATAACGCGGTCCAGCTCACCGCCAGAAACAATGTCAAAACCGCAGCCTGCTTGAGCGAATACTTGCAGTACACCCAGCGAAGAATTGGCCTTCATGGCGTAGTGCACGCGCGCCTTGCGCCCTGCAAAACCGCGTTGGTAGGCCGCTAAAGCATCCAGCATGGAGGCTTTGGAGTAAACGAACAAAGGCGTACCGTGCAGGGCTGCTAAATCGGCTACGGGTTGGTTTTCGACATACAAATCACCGTTTTTGTAGGCAATGTGAGGATGACCGGGAAGAAAAGCAGTAGGAGCGGGTGAGTTTGGCGGCATGGATGCTGTAAGTGACATAACTGGAGCGAAAAAATGCTTGTTTAATATTTACTTGGTAGTTGGTGGCGTCATAGGTGAGCGCGTGCTGGAGGTATTGTTTTTGTCTGCATCATTTGTGGCTGGCGCGCTGAGCGTCTCTACAATGCTTGAGCGCTGCGCCGCCTCTGGAACTGTCGGAATATACAGTGAGCCACGTTGACCGCAAGCTGCCAATAAGCTCATAGCTGTGCAAACTATGGCAACCGACTTCAACAACCTGTTTGCAATTTTGTTACTATGGCTTGAATGATGATTTTTCATGATTTATTTAACTCTTTCTAGTTTCTAATTAGCATTGTAATGACTGACCTCGAATTTTTAGACCAAGCCGAAAGTGCCCTTAAAGCTGTTGAAGCTTGCTGTGACCGCATCAACGACGCCGGCGAGGCTGATATAGACAACCAGCGCACAGGTGGCATGATCACATTGAGCTTCGAAAATAAGAGCCAAATTGTCGTGAATTTGCAAAAACCGCTGCAAGAAATTTGGCTAGCGGCTAAGCGTGGTGGTTACCACTTCAAATTTGTCAATGGTCAGTGGCAAGACACCAAAACGCAGGCGGAACTGTTTGCCCATCTGTCAGCTTGCGCCAGTGAACAGGCGCAATCCGAGCTAGTTTTTAAACATATCTAGTATTGAGCTTTTCTCTTCGGCGCTGGCGGGTTTTGCTTCGCCCGGGCTCAGATTGAGCAGTTCATCTTGCTCTTTCTTGGGCAGTCCCCACGAGTCCCCAAGCCCTAAGCTGCGTACGCCAGTGCCAGCAAATTCAGTGTAAGCCCAGTCGCCATTGGCTTTGGTCAGCCCTTCGGGTGGCGTCAATGTTGCAATGGGTACGCCTTGCAAGGCTTGCTGCATAAAGTTAATCCAAATCGGTAAACTCAAGCCACCGCCCGTTTCAGCGTTGCTGCTACCTAGTGGTTTAGGGTTGTCATAGCCCATCCACACGACAGCGGTGAGGGTTGGGTGAAAGCC
Organism: Burkholderiaceae bacterium; assembly: GCA_040079635.1. Lineage (GTDB taxonomy): Bacteria > Pseudomonadota > Gammaproteobacteria > Burkholderiales > Burkholderiaceae_C > Aalborgiella. Next base: position 17,652 of record JBEBJY010000016.1, read on the forward strand.
TGCAAACCAGGCATCAATGGCGTCATTGGTCGTGCCCGTTTTTCCAAAAATATCGTTACGACCCAGTAGGCGTTTGGCGCTGGCAGCTGTACCCGCAGTGGTCACTTCTTGCAGCAAACTGTTCATCACAAAAGCGTTGCGCGCATCGATCACACGCATGGATTCATCCAGCACGGGTGGCTTGGTTTGCACGATGACAGCGCCTTTATAGTCGGTAATTTTGCTGATCAAATAAGGGTTGACGCGGTAGCCGCCATTGGCAAACACGGAATATGCGGTTGCCATTTGCATTGGCGTTGTTGAACCAGCGCCTAAAGCCATGGTCAAGTAGGGCGGGTGACGTTCTGCCTCAAAACCAAACTTGGTGATCCAGTCTTGCGTATTTTGTGTGCCAACTTCTTTCAAAATTCGAATCGAAATCATGTTTTTTGATTTCGCCAAACCGGTGCGCATCGACATGGGGCCATCAAATTTCCCGTCAAAGTTCTTGGGCTCCCAAGGTTGTCCACCAGTGACGGATGCATCAAAGAACAAGGGTGCATCGTTGATAATTGTGGCGGGCGACAGGCCTTTTTCAAGCGACGCTGAGTAGACAAAAGGTTTAAAACTAGAACCAGGTTGCCGCCAAGCTTGCGTGGCATGGTTGAATTTGTTTTTGTCAAAATCAAACCCGCCGACCAAAGCTTTGATGGCGCCGTCCCTTGGATCCAACGCAACAAAAGCGCTCTCTACCTCAGGTAACTGTGCAATTTCCCATGTGTTTTTAGGCGTTTTAATGACGCGAATTAAAGCGCCACGACGTAATTTGATGTTAGCAGGCGCTTTGTCTGACAATGCAGATTGCGCTGCTTTGAGCCCGTCACCAGAAATTTCGATGGTCTCTTCATTTTGACGAATGGCCGTTATTTTTTTAGGCGTAACAGCAATAACAACTGCAGATTTCAAATCATCATTGTCGGGATGTTCTGCTAAAGCGACATCAATTTCATCATCAACATCCTCTTGCTTTTTTGGCAAGTCGATGAAAACTTCGGGGCCTCTGTAGGCGTGGCGTTTCTCAAAGTCTAAAACGCCTTTGCGCAAGGCACGATAGGCGGCGTTTTGGTCAGACGCTTTGAGGGTGGTGTAGACGTTCAAGCCGCGTGTATATGTATCGGCTCCGTATTGCGCAAAAACGAGTTGACGTACAGTTTCGGCCACAAATTCTGCATGAACTTTGTCAATATCACTAGCAATTTTTAGTTTCAAAGTCTCTTTGTTGGCAGCATCCGCTTGTGCTTTGGTGATGAAATCATTCTCAAGCATGCGTTCGATGATGTACAACTGGCGAGTGCGTGCGCGGTCAGGGTTGACGATGGGGTTGAAGGCTGATGGCGCTTTGGGCAAGCCTGCCAGCATCGCAGCCTCAGCAATTGTTATATTTTTTAGCGGTTTGCCAAAATAAACTTCCGAAGCCATGGCAAAACCATAAGCACGCTGACCTAAAAAGATTTGATTCATGTAAATTTCAAGAATCTGGTCTTTGGTTAACAAGCTCTCCAGTTTAAATGTTAATAAAATTTCATAAATTTTGCGTGTGTATGCTTTTTCAGATGACAAGTAGACATTTTTGGCAACCTGCATGGTGATGGTTGATGCGCCTTGGCTTTTTGCTTGTCCCAAATTGGCAATCGCCGCGCGCAACACACTTTTGTAATTGATGCCACCATGCTCATAAAAATGCGCATCTTCAATAGCTAACACCGCATCTTTCATGACTTTGGGGATTTGCGAAATGGGCGTCAGGTTGCGCAATTCTTCGCCAAACTCGCCAAGCAAGACACCCTCAGCGGAAAAAATGCGCAAAGGCAGCTTAGGTCGATAGTCAAGCAAATCTGAAATGTCGGGCAGTTTGGGGTAAGCCACAGCTAATGCCACAGCGACAACCAGCAAAACGGATGCAATCGCTGCCGCAACAATGCTCAAAGTCCAAAAAGTAATTTTTTTGAACCAACCAGAAGCTGATAAACGAGTTCCAAGTTCCGATTTGTCCATGGTTTCAGTAGAGTTAGGCGACATTTTGTTCTGCAAAAAAAGCATAAATTTTGAGTTTAAAAAAAGCGTTTTGACGCAGCCGAACAGACATTAAAACAAGTAAAAGGATTATCCACGACAACTGATGTACTTATTTCTGCTTATACTTCAACAAAATTACGTAAGTTTGTGTCACCCATAGTCTTTAGAGTTGTCGCATTTGTTGGATTGAGACTACAACTGCAGCAGCAATCACTCGAAAATACCTGAAATCACTCAACTTGCTGCTAGCATTGTCGCTACAAGGTGTATTTGCTGTAACAATTGGCACTGGGCTATTGAAAACGCGATAAACCAACTTTGGAAATGAATTGAGTCTAATTGAATCATTATTTAGCCGCCAGCCAGCCCCTTTAATCGGGCTTGACATTAGCTCGTCTGCTATAAAAATGGCTGAGTTAAAACAAGGCAAATCCCACGAGTGGGTGTTGCAAAAATGTGCAATAGAACCCTTGGACCATGGTTGGATTGTTGATGGCACGATCGAAAATTTTGATGAAGTGTTAGCAGCTTTGCGGCGCTTACTGAAAAAGACGGGCACTAAAACCAAAAATATTGCGATGGCGCTCTCGCCGTCAGCAGTTATTACGAAAAAAATGATTGTGCCAGCCGGTTTGAGTGACCAAGAGCTTGAGTCTCAAGTTGAAGCAGAGGCCAATCAATACATTCCTTTTGCTTTAGAGGAAGCAAGCTTAGATTTTTGCGTTGTAGGCCCCGCTGCGAATTCGCCTGGTGATGTGGAGGTTTTAATAGCAGCATCGCGTAAAGAAAAGGTTCAAGATCGACTTGCCCTCGCAGAGGCGGCTGGTTTGAAGTTGACTGTTATGGATGTTGAGTCGTATGCTGGTCGTATTGCTTTGTCGCGACTCATCGAGCAACTTCCCAATAAAGGCGTCGGAGCTACGGTTGCATTGTTTGAAGTGGGCTCTCAAGCCACAAGTATGCAAGTCTTACGCGACGATGTTGTGCTGTATGAGCGAGAGCAACCTTTCGGTTCTGCTCAACTGTTGAAGCTCATTGTTCGGCAATATGGTTTAACCATGGAAGAGGCGGTTATCAAACGTCGAAATGCAGATTTGCCTGATGATTACGGCACGACTGTATTAGAGCCATTCGTGACGGGTATCAGTAATGAGATTGGTCGAGCATTGCAGTTTTTCTTTACGAGCACACAGCACAACAGCGTTGATTACATCATGTTGTCTGGCGAAGCTGGTATTTTTACAGGGCTATCTAAACTAGTGACTGGTCAAACGACATTTCCTTGCGCCGTGATCAATCCTTTTGAGGCTATGGAAATTGATCAAAGTGTCAGAGAGAAGAAGCTACGTGTAGAAGCGCCTGGTTACATGATTGCTTGTGGTTTAGCCATGCGGAGATATCAAAAATGATTTTGATTAATCTTTTGCCTCATCGAGAGGCCGCAAAACTTAAGCGCAAAGAGTCCTTCTTTGTATCCTTGGCTGCTTCAGCTTTATTGGGTTGTTTGTTGGCAGGCTTGGTTTATGTTTGGTATCAAGTGCAAATTACAGAGGAGCAAGCCAGAAATACTGTGCTGCGTTCAGAAAATGCACGTTTAGATGTTCAAATTAAAGAAGTCGCAACGCTGCAAAAAGAAATTTCAGGTTTGCGATCACGCCAAGAGGCCGTGGAAGACTTGCAAACTGAGCGAAATTTACCTGTGTACTTGATGAATGAGATTGTGAAACAGGTACCTGATGGCGTATTTATAAAAAACTTGAAGCAAGAAGGCCCTCTGGTTGCGCTAACCGGTGTTGCGCAATCGAACGAACGCGTCGCGGAATTTTTGAGAAATTTGTCCAGTGATAACCCATATGTCACCAAGCCCGAGCTGGTGGAGATTGTTGCTGGTACAACCGCGCTGACACCAAAAGACCAACGGCGCGTTTCTAATTTTGTAATCAGAGTGCAACTTAAGAAGATCGCAGAAGCGAAAAAAGTTGTGACTCCAGTTGCATCGCCCTCAAGCCCTGCTACACCTGCGAAATCTTGATCAGTAAGACCATGTCAATCAAATCTGCTAAAAATATTGATTTAGCCCAACTTGGCAGGAATTTTTCCAGCCAATTTCAAGGTTTAAATAAAGATGATCCCGGTTCGTGGCCAGCGATTCCACGTTATTTGTCTTATGCACTGGTTACTTTGCTTGTTCTTGGTTTGCTATGGTATTTTTGGTTAAGTAGCTCAAATGAAGAGCTTGTTGCAGAAGAGGCAAAAGAAGTTACATTGCGTGCAGAATATAAAAGTAAATTAGCACAGGCCGTAAATTTAGAGGCGTTGAAAAAGCAGCGAGAACAAGTTTTGCAATATGTCACGCAACTAGAAAAACAATTGCCTAGTAAAGCTGAAATGGATGCGCTACTGTCTGATATCAACCAAGCTGGACTCGGTCGCAGCTTGCAATTTGAGTTATTTAGACCCGGTCAAGTCAATGTCAAAGAATACTATGCTGAGTTGCCTATTGCTGTCAAAGTAACGGGAAATTTTCATGATATAGGTTCTTTTGTGGCGGATGTTGCTAATTTATCGCGAATTGTCACGCTCAATAATTTATCCATATCTCCTGTAACAGGCAAAGATGGCATTTTGGCGATGGAATCAACGGCTAAGACTTTCAGATATTTAGACGCTGAAGAAATTGCTGACCAGCGTAAAGCCAAAGATAAAGCGGCTGGAGCTAAAAAATGAACCGTAAATCCAGAGGCCTCTTGAATAACTTAACTTGGCTATCTTTGTTTACAGCGCTATTGTTGCTTACGGGCTGTTTTAGCTCTAAAGACGCAGAGCTTCAACAATGGATGGTTGAGCAAAAAGGTAACACACCAGCGAAGGTGGCGCCGATCACTGCACCTAAAAAATTCGTTCCTCAGGCTTACACTCAACAAGCGGCGATGGAGCCGTTTAATAATCAAAAGTTGCTGCAAGCTCTTCGTAAAGACTCGTCACAATCAGCGGCAAATTTAGCACTTATATCTCCTGAGCTTGCACGTCGTAAGGAGGCGTTGGAAAGCTTCCCGCTAGATACTGTGTCAATGGTTGGTACTTTGAATAAGAAAAATTCGCCAGTGGTCTTGCTTAAAGTTGATAAGTTGCTCTATCAAGCTAAAGTAGGTAATTATGTCGGTCAAAACTATGGCCGAATTACAAAAATTTCAGATTCAGAAATCGTGCTAAGAGAAATTGCACAAGATGCTTCTGGTGAGTGGATTGAACGAAAAGTGAACTTGCAATTGCAAGCGAAAGAAAAATGAAATACAAACAATTACCAACCGGCAATCCAATGCAAATAGCTGGAATCACAATGCCTAATCGTCGAGATATATTTTCCAATTTGCGCAAAACGTCGGCTGTATTGACGCTTACGTTTACTGCTCTCATTGCGCATGCGCAAAATGTCATCGAAGCGGTGACGACATCTACCCAAGCTGGTGTTGAAGTTATCAAGATTGATTTGACTCAGGCGTTACCTGTATTGCCGAACGGTTTTTCTATTCAAACACCTGCTCGTGTCGTGCTTGATTTACCCAATGTAGGTAGTGGCTCTATTCAATCTGCGATTGGTATCAATCAAGGAAATGTTAAATCTGCGAATGTGATTCAGGCTGGTGAGCGTACGCGTTTTGTCTTAAATTTAAAACAATCAGTGACCTATAAAACGCAGCTTTCAGGAAAGTCTGTGTTGATATTTTTGGATCCAGTGGTTGCCTCAGCCGTCGATAAACCAGTAGCAGTGTTTGCCGAAAACCTGAATAACGCAACATTAGCGTTGAAGGATGTAGATTTCCGTAGAGGTGCTGATAATTCTGGTCGCATTGTGGTTGATCTTGCTAACAACCAAGTGGGTGTTGATATTCGTCAACAAGGTCAAAATTTGGTTGTTGAATTTTTGAAAACCAGCATGCCAGAAGGTTTACGTCGCCGTTTAGACGTAACTGACTTTGGTACACCAGTTCAAGCTATTTCTACATTCCAAACTGGCGACCGTGTTCGCATGGTTATTGAGCCAAAAGGTACTTGGGAGCATTCAGCCTATCAAAGCGACAATCAGTTTGTCATTGAAGTCCGTGCGCAAAAAGTAGACCCGGCAAAACTAACGCAAGGCGTTGGCTTTAACGGTGAAAAACTCTCTTTGAACTTCCAAAATATCGAAATTCGCTCTTTGCTCCAGGTTATTGCTGACTTTACGAATTTCAATATCATCACGTCTGACTCTGTTTCAGGTGCTGTAACTTTGCGTTTGAAAGATGTGCCTTGGGATCAAGCCCTTGATATTATTTTGCAAGCAAAGGGTTTGGGCATGCGTAAAACTGGCAACGTGTTGTGGATCGCACCCAAAGACGAGCTTGCTGCTAAAGAAAAGCAAGATTTTGAATCTAAGGCTGCTATTCAAAATATTGAACCTTTGAAAACCCAGTCTTTCCAGTTGAATTACACCAAAGCTGCAGACATCGCCCTGCAAATCCAACCGAGCGGCAGCGGCACAGCGGCAAATGCGCGTGGCTTGTTGTCTTCTCGTGGGAGCGTGATTTCCGAGCCACGGACTAACCAATTATTCGTGACGGACATCCCATCCAAGTTAGAACAAGTGCAAGAGTTGATAACCAAACTTGATATTGCAATTCGTCAAGTATTGATTGAAGCTCGCATTGTCGAAGCTGAAGACACATTCGGTAAATCGTTAGGTGTTAAGTGGGGCGGTAGCGATCTCACTGGTGTGCGTGGCGGACAAGCCGGCACGCAAATCACAGGTGGTGCCAATGGTGGGAATCGTTTGGCATTCGGTGGCAATTACAACGCTGTCGCAGCTACTACAGGTGAATCTGTAAACACCCTAGATACATTAAATACACAAATTCTTAGTTTGGGTGCTACTGGCTTGGGCGGATTTAGTCCTGCATCTATCGGCGTATCCTTATTCAGTAGCGTTGCTGGTCGATTTTTGAATCTGGAACTTTCAGCGCTTGAAAACGATGGTAAGGGTAAAGTTGTTGCCAGCCCGCGCATTGTGACTGCCGATCAGACTAAAGCGTTGATCGAGCAAGGTACAGAATACCCGTACCAAGTTACCGCCCCGAATGGTGGAACGACCTTAGCGTTCCGCAAAGCCTCTTTAAAGCTCGAAGTGACACCGCAAATCACGCCTGAAGGTAATATTATTCTTGACTTGGATATCAACAAAGACAGTCGTGGTGAAGTGTTGCTTGGCACGGTTGCTATCAATACCAAACATATCAAAACCAACGTCTTGGTTGAAAACGGTGGAACGGTTGTGATCGGTGGTATCTTCTTATTAGAAGAAACAGACGGCGAAACCAAGGTTCCTGTTTTGGGTGATGTTCCATTGCTCGGAAATTTATTCAAAACCAAAACTAGAAACTCTTCAAAACGCGAACTCTTGGTTTTCATAACACCAAAAATGATCACTGATCGAGTGTCTTCACGCTAAAGTCTTGTGAATTGTAGTGTTACGGATTGCACTTGTAGGACTTCCTGGGTCTGGTAAATCAACTATTGGGCGACAACTTGCTAGACGCTTGGGTCTGAGCGCTATCGACACGGATCATGTGATTGAGCAACGATTGGGGTGCTCAATTCGTGAATATTTCGAGCGCGAGGGCGAAGCCAGTTTTCGCGATGTCGAGCAGGCTGTCATTGATGATGTAACCCAATCGCACAACGGCATTGTCTCTACAGGTGGCGGTAGTGTTTTGCGATTGGCTAATCGCGAAAATTTACATTCGCGCTGTCATGTTGTGTATTTGCGCTCTTCCCCAGAAGAAATCTTCCGACGTCTTCGCCACGACATGCAACGCCCTTTGTTGCAAGTCGATGATCCACTCACACGTCTACGCGATTTGTATGCCATCCGCGATCCGCTGTACCGCGAAACTGCGCATTTCGTCGTTGAAACGGGTCGTCCGTCGGTCGCTAATTTGCTAAATATGGTGATCATGCAGCTTGAGCTTGCTGGTGTGTTGTCACCACATTAAGTGCGCAGGCTGATTGCCTTAAAATTGCGCTATGACTTCTAGCGCCAATCCCTCTGTTCAATTATCTGTAAACCCTTCTGAAATTGTCCGTATTGAGTTTGCTGAACGCAGCTACAACATCCACATTGGCGCTTCTTTGTTAGACGATGTTGACGTTTTTGACGGTCTGCCCAAGGCCAGCGTAGCTGTCATTGTCAGCAACACGACGATCGCACCTATTTATGCAGCTCGATTGCAAGCATCATTGCAAGATCGCTACAAAACGATTCACACCATCGTGTTGCCTGATGGCGAAGCGTACAAAACCTGGCAGACACTCAATCTGATTTTTGATGACTTGCTCAAACATTCCTGCGACCGCAAAACTACGCTCTTTGCATTGGGCGGCGGCGTAGTTGGTGATATGACAGGCTTTGCCGCTGCCAGTTACATGCGTGGCGTGCCTTTTGTACAAGTTCCTACAACCCTACTAGCACAGGTGGATTCGTCTGTGGGCGGTAAGACCGGCATCAACCACCCTTTGGGTAAGAATATGGTGGGCGCGTTTTACCAGCCGCAACTGGTTCTGTGCGATTTGAGCACGTTGAACACCTTGCCAGCGCGTGAGCTCAGCGCTGGCTTGGCCGAAGTCATCAAATATGGCCCGATTGCTGACATGGTTTTTTTTGACTGGATTGAGTCCAATATCGACGCTTTGTTAGCACGTGACCCTGCAGCCCTAGCGCATGCGGTTAAACGGTGCTGCGAGATCAAGGCCTATGTCGTTGGCCAAGACGAGCGTGAAGCTGGTTTGCGAGCAATTTTGAACTTCGGCCACACCTTTGGCCACGCTATCGAAGCCGGTTTAGGTTATGGCGCATGGCTGCATGGCGAAGCTGTGGGTTGTGGCATGGTGATGGCAGCGCAGTTGTCGCAACGCCTTGGTTTGGTAGATGCCGCATTTGTAGCTCGGCTCACAGCGCTGATCAAAAAAGCGGGTTTGCCAACTGTCGCTCCTGCCTTAGCGTCATCTGCGCAAGCCAACGCCGACCGCTACCTTGAACTCATGCGCGTCGACAAAAAAGCCGAGGCGGGCGAGATCAAATTCATTTTGATCAACCAACCCGGCCAATGTGTGGTGCAAACAGCGCCCGATGCGCTGGTGCGCGAAGTTATCGCCGCCTGTAGCTAAAACTTGCTTCAATGCGTTTAGCCGATTACGCTTGTCATCCCGATCAATCGCGGGGTCGACGTTTCCCTGAGCCTGCTGCACCCACTCGCACAGAGTTCGCTCGAGATCGTGACCGCATCGTCCACAGCACCGCTTTCAGGCGCTTGGTCTATAAAACGCAAGTTTTTTTGAACCATGAGGGCGACTTGTTTCGCACGAGGTTGACGCATTCGCTGGAAGTGGCACAACTAGGCCGTTCCATCGCTCGTACCCTAAAACTCAACGAAGACTTGGTCGAAGCCATTGCATTGGCTCATGACTTGGGACACACACCCTTTGGCCACGCGGGGCAAGACGCTTTGAACGCTTGTATGGCAGATCACGGCGGTTTCGAGCACAACTTGCAAAGCCTGCGTGTGGTAGACGATTTGGAAGAGCGCTACCCGCACTACAACGGCTTGAACCTGAGCTTTGAAACTCGCGAAGGCATCCTCAAACACTGCTCCCGCACCAACGCAAAACACCTAGAAGCGATTGAGCCAAACGGCGTTGCTGAGAGATTCTTAGAGAACTCAAAACTACGCTCCCCCAGCCTAGAAGCGCAACTCTGCAACCTAGCCGACAACATCGCCTACAACGCTCACGATATCGACGACGGCGTGCGCTCAGGTCTGCTCAGTTTGGATCAACTCAGCGATTGCCGATTGTTTGAAACCTACCGTTTGGAAACGCTGAGTCAATACCCGCAACTCACCGGTCGTCGTTTACTATTCGAGGCGATTCGCCGCATGCTGAGCGCACAGGTGTATGACGTGATTGCCGCGACCACAGTAAATATTGAACAATCTCACCCTCAAAACATCAACGACGTGCGATTAGCCAGGCCTTTGGTCGCCTTCACGGAGCCCATGCGCTTGCAAAGCCTTGAATTGAATCGATTCCTGCTCGCCAACCTCTACCGCCACCCGCAAGTGATGGAAACCACAGAGCGCGCTCAAAACATCGTGGTCGAACTATTTCAAGCCTATTGCAACGACCCGGCGCAGTTCCAATTTGACGAAAAGACGACTACTGTCAGCCTGCACCGCGCCGTTTCGGACTACATTGCCGGCATGACAGACCGCTTCGCCGCCCGTGAGCATGAGCGTTTGACGGGGCAAAAAGTATTTATTACGACATAAATACGACAACATAACGCCATGAGTAAGCCCGAAACCATCCCCACTACTGTTACCGTTATCGATGACACCCAGCGCTGGCTAGAACGCGCCGTCATCGGTCTCAACCTTTGCCCCTTCGCCAAAGCCGTTCACGTCAAAGGTTTGATTCGTTACGCCGTGAGCGAAGCGACCTCAACCGCAGAGTTGCTGGCAGACTTAAAAAACGAGTTAAATTCATTGGAAAATATGGATGTAACCGGCGTATCTATTGCCTACGATACTACACTTTTAATAGCGCCTTATTGTCTGCAAGATTTCTTGGATTTCAATGACTTCCTAGGCAAAGCCGACAAACTCATCTCAAAAATGAAGCTAGAAGGCACGCTGCAGCTCGCCAATTTTCACCCCGATTACCAGTTTGCTGGCACTGAGTCCGACGACATCACCAACTTCACCAACCGCGCCCCATACCCCACGCTGCACCTGCTGCGCGAATCCAGCATCGACCAAGCCGTTGCAGCCTTCCCCGAAGCCGAGGCGATTTTTGAGGTCAATATGGAAACGATGGAGCGCTTGGGGCTTCAAGGCTGGCATGATTTAGGTGTTGGGAAAACAAGTTAAAAACATGAAAATCACCAAAAACACGTCAAAACACGACCCAAAACCCGATTTGGTCGCCCAAGAAATCCGTCCCGGTCAGTCCCTAGAACTCCTCAAAGAGCTACACATCCTCACCCGCGAAGGCAAGCTCAACCAAGACTCGCGCCGCAAGCTCAAGCAGGTCTACCACCTCTACGGCTTCATTGAAAAACTGCTCCTTGAACTCCCCGTCACAGACAAAGGCTTGACTCTAGCCGACCACGGCGCAGGCAAGTCCTACCTCGGTTTCATCATTTACGACTTGTTTTTTAACGCAGCAAATACAAACCGATTAGGTCACATCTACGGCATAGAAACCCGTTCCGAGCTTGTCCAAAACTCCCGCGAACTGGCGGCACGCTTGGGCTTCAAAGGCATGTCCTTCCTCAACCTCAGCGTGGCAGAATCTGCCCAATCGGCTGATTTACCCCCCCAAATCGATATCGTCACTGCCTTGCACGCCTGCGACACCGCCACCGACGACGCCATCGCCTTCGGCCTGCAAAAGCGCGCTAAATACATGGTGCTGGTTCCCTGCTGCCAAGCCGAAGTGGCTGCTAGACTGCGAGATAACCGAGGCCTAGCCGTCGCCAAAACCCCACTAGCCGAACTCTGGCGCCACCCCCTGCACACCCGCGAGCTAGGCAGCCAAATCACCAACGTCCTGCGCTGCCTCTACCTAGAAGCCAGCGGCTACCAAGTCACCGTGACAGAGCTGGTCGGCTGGGAGCACAGCATGAAAAACGAGCTGATCTTGGCGAAATACACCGGAGCCAAAAAAACGAGTGCTGCCAACCACTTACGTGAGGTTTTGACGCAGTTTGGACTGGAAGAGCTGCAGCAGACGCGCTTCAAACTAGCGTAGGGCTGAAACACCTAAAACTACATAAATAGTGCACAAATATGGCTGCAGCCGTCGTATTATTTTAATATTTAGCTATTATTTGAATAGCATAAAAATGCTGTTAATTTGATGTAAGTCAACAAAATAACCCCCCCTGACATGGGGGAAATTGGGATAATTGCATGTAATTGTCACAAAAACCGCGTGCTTATTCATCCACCCACGCCACCCACCATGTCCATAGAACTATACAAAGACCCTAATCATTGCTGCGTGATGTTCACCGACCTTGTCGAGGAAGATGGGGCGACCGTGCAGGCCAACCAGTTTTTGATCGTCGACCATGGCGAAGGCGTGATCATGGACCCTGGAGGCAACATGACCTACAACGAGCTGACGCTAACAATGCGCAAGTACATCGCACCGCAAAACCTAGACTACATCATTGCCTCACATGCCGACCCCGATATCATTGCCTCGCTTGATCGGTGGATGACTTCATCTAAAGCAAAACTGGTGATTTCTAACTTATGGGCACGGTTCGCGCCGCATTTTTGCAAAATCGGCAAAACTGAAGACCGCATCATAGGGGTGCCTGATGAAGGTGGTCGTCTGCGGTTTGGTAAGGCTGAGTTATGGCTTTTGCCTGCGCATTTCATGCATTCCGAGGGGAATTTTCAATTTTACGACCCAGTGAGCAAGATATTGTTCACGGGTGACCTGGGCGTTTCTATGCTTAGTGGAAAAGAATCTTCACAATTCATCACCGATTTGAGCACAATGCCCACCGGCATGGAGGCTTTTCACAGGCGCTACATGGTGAGCAACAAAATCCTCAAACTCTGGGTTCGGATGGTGCGCGATCTGGACATCGCCATGATCGTCCCCCAGCATGGCGCACCACTTAAAGGCAAGGCAATCGAACAATTGATCGACTGGTTAGATGGCTTAGCTTGTGGCATAGATCTGATGAGCACGCCGCAATATCAGATTCCAAAATTGCATCTTTAGTTAATTGTAGGCAAGGCAATTTTTTGCCTTAACAGTAGCGACAACCACAGTAAATTGAGACCTCAATAATTAGGGTCAGATTCCAATTAAAATCGTGAAATGGCTCGATTACCCCGCTTAACCCTCCCTGGCTACCCTCACCACATTATCCTGCGGGGGAACAACCGTCAGGCTATCTTTGCCTCGCAGGCGGATTACCAAACGCTGCTGAACCTGCTGCTTGAAAACGCGCAAAAGTTCAAGGTCGCTATCCACGCTTATGTGCTGATGCCGAATCACTTTCACCTGCTGGCCACGCCTGAAACGGCTGATGGGTTGCCGCAGATGATGCAAGCTGTTGGGCGGCGGTATGTGCGGTGGTTTAACGATACGCAGGGGCGGTCGGGCACCTTGTGGGAGGGGCGCTACAAATCGACGGTGATTGATACCGACCAATACTTGCTGACCTGTATGGCGTATTTGGATTTGAACCCTGTGCGGGCGGGGCTGGTGGCTAATTCGGGTGGAGCTGCGGATTATGCTTGGTCTAGCCACGGTCACTATATTGGTCAAAAAGTTGATAAGCTCATCACCCCGCATCCGCTGGTTTGGGGGCTGGGCAACACGCCGTTTGCGCGTGAGGCGGCGTATGCCGATTTGGTGCGTAGGGGCATCAGCGCGTCGCAAACGGTGCAATTGACGGACGCTACGTTGCGTGGTTGGGCGCTGGGGGACAAAGAATTTGTCGCAGGTTTGCAAACGCTGACACAGCGGCGGCTGAGCAAAGCGGCGGCTGGGCGGCCTTTGAAAGCGCCTAAAGTATCGAAATAAATGGTGCTTTTATGCCTCTAGCCGGCGTATCTATTGCCAAGACTGCTATCAAAAATATAGTATTTCAGGAGCAAATATGCGTTTATTTAATCTGTCCCCAATTAAACACTAAGTAAAGTAGTCAACTAATAATTGGAATCTGACCCCAATTATTTTTATTGGCAAGCTTGTTGCAGTGCAGTAAAATCGACACCCTTTCAAGATTTGCTGACCTGAGGATAGCGCTATGACAACGAAACAAGAAGTTCAACATTTGACCCAAAACGGTCTGTACGCCGGCAGCCAGGAGCATGACGCTTGCGGCGTGGGTTTTGTGGCGCATATCAAGGGCAAGAAATCGCACGATATTGTCAAAAACGCGTTGCAAATTTTGCAAAACTTGGACCATCGGGGCGCGGTGGGTGCTGATAAGTTGATGGGTGATGGCGCGGGTATTTTGATTCAACTGCCCGATGCGCTGTACCGCGAAGAGATGGCCAAACAAGGTGTTGTGCTGCCAACAGCCGGCGAATACGGCGTTGGCATGATCTTTTTGCCGAAAGAGCACGCATCGCGCTTGGCTTGCGAGCAAGAGATGGAACGCGCGATCAAGGCTGAAGGCCAAGTGCTGCTGGGATGGCGCGATGTACCGGTGAACCGCGACATGCCAATGTCGCCGACCGTGCGCGAAAAAGAGCCAATTTTGAAGCAGGTTTTCATCGGTCGTGGCAACGATGTGATCGTGCAAGACGCGTTGGAGCGCAAGTTGTATGTGATTCGCAAAACAGCCAGTAAGAACATCCAAAACCTGAATTTGACGCACAGCAAAGAATATTACGTGCCAAGCATGTCCAGCCGCACGGTGATTTACAAAGGCTTGCTGCTGGCAGACCAAGTGGGCACTTACTTCTTGGATTTGGCTGATGAGCGCTGCGTTTCCGCGCTCGGCTTGGTGCATCAGCGTTTTTCGACCAACACCTTCCCAGAGTGGCCATTGGCGCACCCATACCGTTATGTTGCCCACAATGGCGAGATCAACACCGTCAAAGGCAACTACAACTGGATGAAAGCACGTGAGGGTGTGATGTCATCGCCAGTTCTGGGCGAAGACTTGCAAAAGCTCTACCCAATCAGCTTTGCCGACCAGTCTGACACAGCAACGTTTGACAACTGTTTAGAGTTGCTCACCATGGCCGGCTACCCTATCAGCCAAGCCGTGATGATGATGATTCCTGAGCCGTGGGAGCAACACACCACCATGGACGCCCGCCGCAAGGCGTTTTACGAGTACCACGCCGCCATGATGGAGCCGTGGGACGGCCCAGCCAGTATTGTGTTCACCGACGGCCGCCAAATCGGTGCAACGCTGGACCGCAATGGTCTGCGCCCAAGCCGCTACTGCGTGACCGACGACGATTTGGTCATCATGGGTTCTGAATCTGGCGTGTTACCAGTGCCAGAAAACAAAATCGTCCGCAAATGGCGCTTGCAACCCGGCAAGATGTTCTTGATCGACCTAGAGCAAGGCCGCATGATTGATGACGAAGAGCTGAAAGCCAACTTGGCCAACAGCAAACCGTACACGCAGTGGATTGATAATTTGCGCATCAAGTTGGACGATGTGGCAACGCCTGTGGCCGGTGAATCGGCGCAAGAACTGCCAATCAGTGCCACCGAGCCGCAAACGACAGGTGCTGAGCACGTGACAGCTGAGTTGCTAGACCGCCAGCAGGCCTTTGGCTTCACCCAAGAAGACATCAAGTTCCTGATGAGCCCGATGGCCGCCAATGGCGAAGAAGGCATCGGCTCCATGGGCAACGACAGCCCGCTGGCCGTGTTGTCCGACAAAAACAAGCCGCTTTACAACTACTTCAAGCAGTTGTTCGCGCAAGTGACGAATCCACCGATTGACCCGATTCGTGAAGCGATTGTGATGTCGCTGGTGTCTTTCATCGGTCCGAAACCCAACTTGTTGGACATCAACCACGTCAACCCACCGATGCGCTTGGAAGTCAGCCAGCCCGTGCTGAACTTCACAGACATGGCCAAGTTGCGTGAGATTGAAAAATTCACCAACGGCAAGTTCCGCAGCTGCACTTTAGACATTACCTATCCATTGTCATGGGGTGACGAGGGTGTTGAGGCGAAATTAGCATCACTTTGTGCGCAGGCGGTAGATGCCATCAAGGGTGGCAACAATATTTTGATCATCAGCGACCGTTTTGTGACGCCGACTCAGGTGGCTATCCCCGCATTACTCGCTTTATCTGCCATCCACCAGCATTTGGTACGTGAAGGCTTGCGCACCACGGCTGGCTTGGTGGTGGAAACGGGTTCTGCCCGCGAAGTGCACCATTTCGCGGTGCTGGCAGGTTACGGCGCGGAAGCGGTGCATCCGTACTTGGCTATGGAAACGCTGCAAGCGATTCACAAAGATTTGCCTGGCGATTTGAGCGCTGACAAAGCGATCTACAACTACGTCAAAGCGATTGGCAAGGGCCTGTCCAAAATCATGTCCAAAATGGGCGTGTCTACCTATATGAGCTACTGCGGCGCGCAGTTGTTCGAAGCGATTGGTTTGAATTCTGAGACCATCAACAAGTACTTCACTGGCACTGCCAGCCGCGTGGAAGGTATTGGTGTTTTTGAGATCGCTGAAGAAGGCATTCGCATGCACCAAGCTGCGTTTGGCGATAGCCCAGTTTTGGCGAACCGCTTGGACGCTGGTGGCGAATACGCTTGGCGCACCCGTGGTGAAGAGCACATGTGGACGCCGGACGTGATTGCCAAGTTGCAGCACAGCACCCGCTCTAACAACTGGAGCACCTACAAAGAATACGCGCAGTTGATCAACGACCAATCCAAGCGCCACATGACGCTGCGCGGTTTGTTCGAGTTCAAAATCGACCCAAGCAAAGCTATTCCGGTTGAAGAAGTCGAATCTGCCAAAGAAATCGTCAAGCGTTTTGCAACGGGTGCTATGTCATTGGGTTCAATCTCAACCGAAGCACATGCCAGTTTGGCTGTCGCCATGAACCGCATAGGCGGCAAGAGCAACACGGGCGAGGGTGGCGAAGACCCAGCACGTTACCGTCAAGAGCTCAAAGGCATCCCTATCAAGCAGGGGCAGACCATGTCTGACTTGTTAGGTAAGGACGTTTTTGAAGTTGACTACGCTTTAAACGCGGGCGACTCCATGCGCTCCAAAATCAAGCAAGTTGCTTCAGGCCGTTTTGGCGTCACTGCTGAATATTTGAGCAGCGCTGACCAAATCCAAATCAAAATGGCGCAAGGTGCCAAGCCGGGCGAGGGGGGTCAATTGCCTGGTGCCAAGGTGTCCGACTACATCGGCAAACTGCGCCATTCCGTGCCAGGTGTGGGTTTGATTTCGCCACCACCGCACCACGATATTTATTCGATTGAAGATTTGGCACAGTTGATTCACGATTTGAAAAACGTCGCCCCGCATGCCGACATCAGCGTGAAGTTGGTGGCCGAAGTTGGTGTGGGCACAATTGCCGCAGGCGTGGCCAAGTGCAAGGCCGACCACGTGGTTATCGCTGGTCATGACGGTGGCACAGGCGCATCGCCTTGGTCATCCATCAAACATTGCGGCAGTCCGTGGGAAATTGGTTTGGCTGAAACACAGCAAACCTTGGTACTGAACCGTCTGCGCAGCCGTATCCGTGTGCAAGCCGACGGCCAGATGAAAACCGGCCGCGACGTGGCGATTGGCGCACTGTTGGGTGCGGATGAATTCGGTTTTGCAACCGCACCGTTGGTGGTGGAAGGCTGCATCATGATGCGCAAGTGTCATCTGAACACCTGCCCCGTGGGCGTGGCGACGCAAGACCCTGAATTGCGTAAAAAATTCACCGGCAAGCCTGAGCATGTGGTCAACTACTTCTTCTTCATCGCAGAAGAAGTGCGACACATCATGGCTCAACTGGGCATCCGCAAGTTTGATGATTTGATTGGTCGCGCTGACTTGTTGGACATGAAAAAAGGCATTGAGCATTGGAAAGCTCAAGGTTTAGATTTCGCGCGTTTGTTTGCCGTGCCAAATGTGCCTGCAGATGTGTCTCGTTTCCACATCGAAAACCAAGACCATGGTTTAGAGAAGAGCTTGGACAATGTGCTGATTGAAAAATCAAAAGCAGCGATTGAGCGTGGCGAAAAAGTCAAGTTCATGGAAGTGGCACGTAACGTCAACCGTTCCTTGGGTGCAAAACTCTCAGGCGCGTTGACCAAAGTGCGCCCTGAAGGCTTGCCGGATGACACCATCCGCATCCAACTGGAAGGCACGGGCGGTCAGTCATTCGGCGCGTTCTTGGCAAACGGTATCACGCTGTATTTGATTGGCGACGCCAACGATTACACCGGCAAAGGCTTGTCTGGCGGTCGCATCATCGTGCGTCCAAGTATTGACTTCCGGGGCGACGCGGTGCGCAACACCATTGTGGGCAACACCGTGATGTATGGCGCAACCAGTGGCGAAGCGTTTTTTAGCGGTGTGGCGGGTGAGCGCTTTGCAGTGCGTTTGTCAGGCGCAACAGCGGTTGTCGAAGGTACGGGCGACCATGGCTGCGAGTACATGACGGGCGGCACAGCGGTTGTTTTGGGTAAAACCGGTCGTAATTTCGCGGCGGGTATGAGCGGCGGTGTTGCCTATGTTTATGACGAAGACGGCCAATTCGCATCACGTTGCAATACGGCCATGGTCAGCTTAGAAAACGTGTTGACCAATACCGAACAGATGGCGACCATGGACAAAGCGATCTGGAACAAAGGCCAAACCGACGAAGTGCAGCTCAAAAAGCTGCTCGAAGACCACAACCGTTGGACGGGCAGCAAGCGTGCCCGCGAGCTGCTAGACAACTGGGATACGGCTCGTACCAAGTTCGTCAAGGTCTTCCCAATCGAGTACAAACGTGCTTTGGGTGAAATGGCTGCCGCTAAGCTGAAAACAGATAAAAAAATGCCACAGTCGGCGTAATTATTGACTGAGCAGCTATTAAAACTATAGTAAATTATAAAAATTAATATAACAATTAATACAAAATATTTTCAAGGAAAATACCATGGGTAAAGTCACCGGTTTTATGGAGTTTGAGCGTTTGGAAGAGGGTTATAAGCCCGTCCCAGAGCGCCTCAAAAATTACAAAGAATTCGTCATCGGTTTGGACGACAAGCAGGCTAAAACACAAGCAGCGCGTTGTATGGACTGCGGCACGCCGTTTTGCAACAGCGGCTGCCCAGTGAATAACATCATCCCTGACTTCAACGATTTGGTATACCACGGTAAACCGGGCGATTGGAAAGAAGCGATTGATGTGCTGCACAGCACCAATAACTTTCCTGAGTTCACTGGTCGCATCTGTCCAGCGCCTTGCGAAGCAGCTTGCACGCTGAATGTGAATGACGATGCGGTGGGCATCAAGTCCATCGAGCACGCCATCATCGACCGCGCTTGGTCTGAAGGCTGGGTCAAACCCATGCTGGCAAAGCATAAAACGGGCAAAAAAGTAGCCGTGGTCGGCTCTGGCCCTGCCGGTATGGCTGCGGCACAACAACTGGCACGTGCAGGCCATGATGTGACGCTGTTTGAGAAAAACGACCGCGTCGGCGGTCTGTTGCGTTATGGTATTCCTGACTTCAAGATGGAAAAATCGCACATCGACCGCCGCGTGGAGCAAATGCAGGAGGAGGGCGTCAAGTTCCGTTTGGGCGTGATGGTGGGCGAGTTGCCTAAAGACAGCAAAGTCATCAACTGGGCGAAAGAAACCATCACACCAGCGCAGTTGAACAAAGAGTTTGACGCGGTGTTGTTGACGGGCGGCGCTGAGCAATCACGCGATTTGCCAGTTCCAGGCCGTGAATTGAGCGGTATCCACTTCGCGATGGAGTTTTTGCCTTTGCAAAACAAGGTGAACGCCGGCGATAAGCTCAAAGACCAGCTTCGCGCCGACGGCAAAAACGTCATTGTCATTGGCGGTGGCGACACCGGCTCTGACTGCGTGGGCACCAGTATTCGCCACGGTGCAGTCAACGTCACCCAGTTTGAAGTGATGCCGCAACCACCGATTGAAGAAAACCGTCCCATGACTTGGCCGAACTGGCCACTCAAGTTGCGCACCAGCTCTAGCCACGATGAAGGCACAGAAAAGGGTTTGCTCGGGCGCGAATTTGCTATTTCTACCAAAGAGTTCATTGGTGAAAAGGGTAAATTAACGGGCTTGAAAACTGTTCGTGTAGAGTGGCAAAACGGCAAAATGGTCGAAGTGGCTGGTTCAGAACAAACTCTAAAAGCCGATTTGGTGCTCTTGGCGATGGGTTTTGTGTCACCAGTTGCATCCGTTTTAGAAGCTTTTGGCATCGACAAAGACGCGCGTGGCAATGCAAAAGCGGGTACGGACTTTATTGGCGGCTATGAAACCAACGTGCCTAAAGTCTTTGTTGCAGGCGACATGCGTCGTGGCCAAAGCTTGGTGGTGTGGGCGATACGCGAGGGCCGCCAGGCTGCACGTTCGGTGGACGAGTTCTTAATGGGCTTTAGCGACTTACCTCGATAATTAACCACGATAACCCGGTAATAAGTGTATTCGTAGGCGTATTCATGTTTGCGTAATACCTTATGATGTAAAGGCCAGACACTCTCTGGCCTTTTTCTATTTATGACCACACCAAACTCTGAATCACTCGTTGAATTGCGTAACCTGACCTTCGGTTACGGTGAGCGCGTCATTTTGGACAATATTTCGCTGTCCGTGCCGCGCGGCAAGGTGACGGCACTGATGGGTGCTTCTGGTGGTGGTAAAACCACTATTTTGCGTCTGATAGGCGGACAAAACAAAGCGCAGCGCGGTCAATTACTGTTTGATGGGCAAGATGTCACGCCTATGAATCAGGCGCAAATCTACGGAGCACGTCGCCGTATGGGCATGCTGTTTCAGTTTGGCGCGTTGTTTGCAGATTTGTCGGTGTTTGAAAATGTGGCATTTCCCCTGCGCGAACACACAGATTTACCCGATGCGCTGATTCGTGACATCGTGTTGATGAAGCTCAACGCCGTGGGTTTGCGCGGGGCGCGAGACTTGATGCCTAGTGAGGTTTCAGGTGGCATGGCACGGCGTATCGCGTTAGCACGTGCGATTGCGCTAGATCCTGAACTTGTGATGTATGACGAACCGTTTTCAGGCTTAGACCCGATTTCGCTAGGCACGGCAGCGCGTTTGATTCGTCAACTGAATGATTCTATGGGTTTGACCAGTATTTTTGTGTCGCACGAGGTGGAGCAAACCTTTGCGATTGCGGATCATGTGATTATTTTGGCCAATGGTGGCATCGCTGCACAGGGGACGCCACAAGAGGTACGCGAAAGCACAGACCCCTTGGTGTATCAATACATCAATGCACTACCGGACGGTCCAGTGCGTTTCCATTATCCTGGTTTGTCAGTGGAAGAAGATTTCGGCAATACAAGTACAAAAACAGGAGCGATGCGATGAGCTGGTACAAACCAAGCGACATTGGTTTCGCCTTGCGCGAACAATTGGCTGATATCGGTCTCGGCGCGCGTTTGTTTACACGCCTGTTGACGACGCTGTTTGGAAGCCTAAAACGGTTTGGATTGATACGCGATCAAATTCATTTTTTGGGAAACTATTCCCTCGTCATCATCGCGGTGTCAGGTTTGTTCGTCGGCTTTGTATTGGGTTTGCAAGGTTATTACACCTTGCAGCGTTACGGTTCTACGGAAGCTTTGGGGTTATTGGTTGCGCTAAGTTTGGTACGTGAGCTGGGCCCTGTGGTGACGGCTTTGTTGTTTGCAGGGCGGGCGGGTTCTTCTTTGACGGCGGAAATTGGTTTGATGAAAGCTGGCGAGCAAATCAGCGTATTAGAAATGATGGCGGTTGACCCAATACAGCGTATTTTGGCACCACGATTTTGGGCGGGTGTGATTACCATGCCGCTTCTGGCTGCCGTTTTCAGTGCCATGGGCGTCATTGGCGGCTGGGTAGTTGGAGTTTTGATGATTGGCATCGACTCTGGCTCGTTTTGGAGTCAAATTCAAGGTGGCGTTGACGTTTGGAAAGATGTTGGCAATGGGGTGATTAAGAGTCTAGTTTTTGGATTTGCGGTCACTTTCATCTCGCTGTTACAAGGTTTTGAAGCGCAGCCTACGCCAGAAGGCGTATCTAGAGCGACAACGCGCACTGTTGTTGTCGCGTCTTTAGCCGTTTTGGGTTTGGATTTCATGCTGACTGCCATGATGTTTAGTATTTAAGGAAGAAAAATGCAACGCTCTAAAAATGATATTTGGGTAGGGATGTTTGTTTTGATAGGGGCAGCTGCGTTGCTGTTTTTAGCGCTGCAATCAGCTAATTTGTTGAGTTTGAGTTTTCAGCAAACCTATAAAGTCACGGCTAAGTTTGACAATATTGGTGGCCTCAAACCCAAAGCCGCTTTGAAGAGCGCGGGCGTGGTGGTAGGGCGCGTGGAGTCCATTACATTTGATGACAAATCTTTCCAAGCATTGGTGACGCTTGCTGTTGAGAGCCGTTATTCTTTTCCGAAAGACAGTTCTCTGAAGATTTTGACTTCAGGTCTATTAGGAGAGCAATACCTTGGTATTGAGCCCGGAGCTGATGAAAAATTGCTCGCCAACAACGACAGAGTGTCCTCCACACAATCAGCCGTTGTTTTGGAAAACTTAATCAGTCAATTTTTGTACAGTAAAGCGGCTGAAGGTAAGCCAGCAGATGATGCAGCCGTAAAGAAATAACAGATACATCACATTCGTTATTGGATATAAATTGATCACTAATGCTATTAAAAAAATAGCTGTTCAGTCAGTAAATACGATGACTGTAGCGGTTTTTTCTATATTTTTATCCGGATGTGCCTCGGTCTCAGTCAAAAGCACTGTTGACCCTTGGGAGTCGTGGAATCGGAGCATTTTTAACTTCAATGACAGTTTGGATGCAGGACTTGTTAAGCCGGTCACCACCGCTTATGTGTCTACCGTTCCCGTTTTTGTGCGGACAGGTATTCATAATTTTTTTAGCAACTTAACAGGCGTTTGGACGGTGGTTAACAGCACGCTGCAGCTCAAACCCCAAGCGGCTCTGGAGGCATTTTTTCGCACCACCATCAATTCCACGCTTGGTTTGGGCGGCATCATCGATGTTGCTAGCGACATGAATTTGGAGCATCGCGTCAGTGACTTTGGCCAAACTTTGGGTCATTACGGTGTGCCTCCAGGTCCCTACTTAGTGATTCCGTTTTTGGGTTCGTCAACTTTGCGTGACACACTGGCTTCTACGCTTATTTCGAGGGGTGATTTGGTTTGGCAGCTTGATAGTGTTGCTGCACGAAACAGCCTGTACGCACTAAGGTTGCTGGATACACGGGCTAATTTGCTGCGCTCATCCTCTGTTTTGGAAGGGGTGGCTTTAGATAAATACACTTTTACACGAGATATTTATTTGCAAGTTCGCAGAAACGATATCTTGGACGGTAAAGAGTCACCTGAAGACCCCTCTGAAATACCAGAATTCAAAGAAAATTCGTCGCCTGTTGAAAAGCGTAAAGTTGAGCTAGAAAAGAAATCAGAGTTGCAACCGGAAATACCATCGGTCGCATTGCCTGACCTTGTTGTTGAACAATTGCCAGCGCAAACCCCTGAAATTAAGCCTGAAACAAGCCCCCTCGCTTCTATAACTGCGGTTAGTGGCATCAATTGATAGTTTTGTCACCCATATCAGTTTTTCAAACGTTATGAACGCATGTTCAACCCTTTTGCCTGAAAGTTAAATAATGAACCTCACTTTGAATCGTCGCGCATTGGTTAAATTCTGCGGTAGCTTACTCGGTTTGAGTTTGCTGACTGCTACAGTGCCTGTTTTTGCCGCAGACATGACGGCAGATGCCTTTGTGAAACAGTTGTCTGACGAGGTGGTTGAAACCATCAAAGGAGACAAATCGTTCCAAGCCAGCAATATGACTAAGTTAAATGCCTTGGTCGATGCTAAGGTTATGCCCCACGTTAACTTTCGTCGCATCACTGCGTCTGCTGTGGGGCCTGGCTGGTTAAAAGCCACACCAGAGCAGCAAAAGCAGCTGCAAGACGAGTTCAAAGCTTTGCTTTTGCGTACTTATGCAGGCGCTTTGTCTCAAATTACAGATCAAACCATCGCTGTTAAGCCCTTACGCGCCAGCCCTGAAGACACTGAAATTGTCGTCCGTACAGAAGTGCGCGGCAAGGGAGAACCGATTCAGCTCGATTACCGTTTGGAAAAGACGCCAGGTGTCGGTTCTGGCTGGAAGATTTACAACCTGAACGTCATGGGTGTTTGGTTGATGGAAACCTTCCGCAGTCAGTTTGCTCAAGAAATCAACGCCAAAGGTGTGGATGGTTTGATTGCAACGCTGAAGTCACGCAACCAAGCGATGGCTGGTAAATAAGCAATATACAGCCAATAAAGCATATGAAAACACTCGCTTTGCCCGCACTTTTAACCCATGACCAAGCCACTGCATGTGCGCGAAGTCTTGGCTTAGATATTCGAGCTGAGCAAGGCGATAGCGTGGTTATAGATGCTTCTGCCCTTGAGAAATTTGACTCGTCGGCACTGGCAGTCTTGCTGCAGTGTCGACGTGATTCTGTGGCTTCTGGCAAAAGCTTTGTCGTAACTGGGCAACCCCTTAAACTCCACGAATTGGCGGATTTGTACGGAATCGGTGAATTGCTACAAAGTCAGTCAGGTAGCCACACCGGGGCGTGAAAAGGCGCCTAGGCGTTAGAATCAAGGGTTAATCCCTTAGTTTCTATGTCCGCCATTTCATTTCAATCCGTTTCAAAGATCTATCCCGCTAAAAACGGAAGTGCTGTTCAATCGTTGCACGCCCTCAATAATGTTCAATTCGACATCCAAGAAGGCGAGTTTTTTGGATTGCTTGGACCCAATGGCGCTGGAAAAACAACGCTTATCAGCATTTTGGCTGGATTGACGCGTGCAACTTCAGGCAGCATCAGTGTTCTGGGTAGCGATGTGCAGACCGATTTTGCTGCTGCTAGACGTAAATTGGGCGTGGTGCCGCAAGAGCTGGTGTTTGACCCCTTTTTCAATGTGCGCGAAGCTCTGCGTTTCCAATCAGGCTACTTTGGCGTCAAAAACAACGATGCTTGGATTGACGAGCTGTTGCACAGTTTGGGTTTGACTGACAAAGCCAATGCCAATATGCGTCAGCTCTCAGGAGGCATGAAACGACGTATGCTGGTAGCGCAGGCATTGGTTCACAAACCTCCCGTTATCGTGTTGGACGAGCCCACAGCAGGTGTCGACGTGGAGCTGAGGCAAACACTGTGGCAATTCATTGCTAAGCTCAACAAGCAGGGCAGCACTGTTTTGCTGACCACCCATTATTTGGAAGAAGCAGAAGCTTTATGTAGCCGCATCGCCATGTTGAAAACGGGCAATGTCGTAGCGTTGGCGAATACGTCTGAATTGCTAAAGGCCGCCTCTTCAAATGTGTTGAGATTCAAAATTGATAGCGAACTTCCTAAACAATTGGCCGACAAAGCACGCATTACAGGCCGAATTGTGCAGTTTCCGGCGCATGACGCGTTGGAGATTGAAACCTATCTGAGTGCAGTGCGCGAAGCGGGTTTGGTAGCAGAAGATGTTGAAATTCGCAAGGCAGACTTAGAAGATGTTTTCTTGGACGTGATGACGCGCGGGCACAGCTCGGGCGTACAGCCGACAACAGGAGCATCATCATGAGCGGATGGCAAGCCCTTTTTTATAAAGAAGTCTTACGGTTTTGGAAAGTGGGTTTTCAAACCGTCGCCGCACCGGTGCTCACATCCGTGCTGTACTTGGTCATCTTTGGCCATGTGCTGGAAGACCGCGTGAAAGTGTATGACAACGTCAGCTACACCGCGTTTTTAGTGCCCGGTTTGGTAATGATGAGCATTTTGCAAAATGCTTTTGCCAACAGCTCGTCGTCGCTGATTCAAAGCAAAATCATGGGTAATTTGGTGTTTTTACTACTAACACCCTTGTCGCATTGGAGTTGGTTTGTGGCCTACGTGGGTTCAGCTGTGATTCGTGGTTTGGCTGTCGGGCTTGGGGTTTTGTTGGCAACCATTTGGTTTGCCAAGCTGAGTTTGGTCGCGCCGCTGTGGGTGATTGTGTTCTCACTCATGGGTGCAAGCATCTTGGGTGCACTGGGTTTGATTGCTGGTTTGTGGGCAGAAAAGTTTGACCAATTGGCGGCCTTCCAAAGCTTCGCCATCATGCCGATGACATTTCTGAGCGGTGTTTTTTACTCAATCCATTCTCTGTCACCATTCTGGCAAAAAGTTAGCCACTTGAACCCATTTTTCTACATGATTGATGGCTTTAGATATGGATTCTTCGGTGTCAGCGACGTGTCGCCTTGGCTAAGTTTTGGGATTGTTTCAACTGCTTTGGTCATCGTGAGCGCAGTTAGTGTTTACTTATTGAAAACTGGTTACAAAATCAGAAGCTAAAAATCATAAAATTTTTAAAAACTACAACATGACAGCTGACGAACTAAAAATCATTATTTCAAGCAACTTGAAATGCGAACACATTGAATTGGAAGGTGATGGCCAGCATTGGTATGCCACCATCGTGGCCGAAGAGTTCGAAGGCAAGCGTTTGATTCAGCGCCACAAGCTGGTCTATGCCACTTTGGGTGAGAAAATTCAAACCAACGAAGTACATGCTTTGTCGATGAAAACATACACGCCACAAGAGTGGCAAGTGCTGCAATAAGCCAGTTCGTATTTATATAAAAGATTACAGAAGATTACAAAAGATTAGGGAAGACATTAAGTGGACAAATTACTCATCACTGGCGGCACAGAACTTCATGGCGAAGTAGTTATTTCTGGCGCTAAAAACGCGGCTTTGCCTGAAATGTGTGCTGCATTGTTGACCAATGAGCCTGTTAAGTTACTTAATATGCCACGCCTGCATGATGTAGCGACGATGCGCAAACTCTTAGAGAACATGGGGGTGAAAAGTGAGACACATGGGGATAGAGGCGGCATGACCTTGCATGCGGCGACACCTATCTTGCCAGAGGCTCCGTACGATTTGGTGAAAACTATGCGCGCTTCTGTGTTGGCACTTGGCCCTTTACTTGCACGTTTTGGTAAGGCAAAAGTTTCGTTGCCTGGCGGCTGTGCGATTGGTTCGCGCCCTGTTGATCAGCACATCAAAGGCTTGCAAGCCATGGGTGCGGATATCGTTGTAGAGCACGGCTATATGGTTGCTAAATTACCTGCAGGTTGGACACGTCTTAAAGGTGCACACATCACGACCGACATGGTGACGGTCACGGGCACTGAAAACTTCATGATGGCAGCCTGCTTAGCAGAAGGTGAAACCGTTTTAGAAAATGCGGCGCAAGAGCCGGAAATCATCGACTTGGCAGAAATGCTCATCAAAATGGGGGCCAAAATTGAAGGCCAAGGCACTCGCAGAATCCGTATTCAAGGCGTTGAAAAGTTAAATGGTTGCACGCACCAAGTGGTGGCAGACCGTATTGAAGCAGGCACATTTTTATGTGCAGTCGCTGCAACGGGCGGTGATGTGGTGTTGAAAAACGGTCGCTACGAACACTTAGACGCGGTTATCGACAAGCTACACGAAGCAGGCGCTAAAGTTGAAGCCGTTGAGGGCGGCTTGCGCGTCACCTCTAAAGGTCGCCTCAAAGCGCAAGGCTTTCGCACGACTGAATATCCAGGCTTCCCAACCGATATGCAAGCGCAATTCATGGCGCTCAATGCGGTGTCTGAAGGCGCTTCCAAAGTCACTGAAACCATCTTTGAAAACCGTTTCATGCACGTCAATGAATTGGTGCGTTTGGGCGCTAGTATCACCATCGATGGCAAAGCCGCGTTTGTTGACGGCGTGACCAGACTCTCCGGTGCAACTGTGCAAGCGACCGACTTGCGCGCATCCGCCTGCTTGGTGATTGCAGGTTTGGTGGCGGATGGTGAAACTTCAGTCGAGCGCATTTACCATTTAGACCGTGGCTACGACCAAATGGAAACCAA
>JBEBJY010000017.1:0-44138 GCA_040079635.1 Burkholderiaceae bacterium
ATACCGAATGGTAGGATTGCCTAACCTTCAAATGATGCCGCGCTTGGCTGTCGTTTGGCTGTCGAAAACCGTTGTTTTTAATAGGGAAAACACTTAGAAAGTGCTGTTTTACCGCCTATTTTGCTTGTTTATGCTAGGGTGCTGGCTGTGAAATTACTAATTGTTGAAGACGATCTCGCCATGCAGACAGCACTACAACGTGCGTTGAGTTCACGTGCCATTACTGTTGCTGTTTGTGGTGATGGCTTGCAAGCATTGACCGCATGGCGGCAATTGCAACCCGATGTGGTTCTACTTGATTTGACGCTACCCAGTCTGGATGGGTTGGCCGTGCTTTCCCAAGCACGCCAGCTTGGGCTACTGACACCAGTACTTATTTTGACGGCCAGAAGCACCGTGGGCGACCGTGTCGTTGGCTTGAATGCTGGTGCCGATGATTATTTGGCCAAACCGTTTGATTTAGATGAGTTAGAAGCAAGGCTACGTGCATTACACAGGCGCAACACGTCAACACAAGCAGAGCCACTGAGTAACATCATTCAGGCTGGGCAACTGCGCTACAACAAACAAAGCGGTGCGGTCTATTGCAAAGAAGCGGTGATTGATTTAACACCGCGTGAGCTGGCATTACTCGTGCCTTTGATGAGCAAAGTGGGGCATGCCGTCAGCAAAGAGCAACTGTTTAAACTTGTGTTTCCCAACGCCACTGAAGTGCAATATGAAGCCATCGAAGTGGTGGTTTACCGTCTGCGTAAAAAACTAGTTGGTACGGGCGTGAATTTGATGACTCTGCGGGGTCTAGGCTACTTACTCAAAGAGGATGCCCAAACGTGAAGCGCGCAACCTCATTGCGCCGAACTTTGCTGATCGGCATTTTGGTACCGATTTGTTTGTTTGTCGCCATTGACACGTTCTTTTTGTACCGTCAAGCGCTGTCTGCCATCAACACAGCATATGACCGGACTTTACTCGCTTCCGCGAAATCGATTGGTGAATTGCTCAAAGTTGAGGGCGTGGGCGATCAAGCCCAAATCAGCACGACGATTCCTTACGCAGCACTTGAAGCTTTTGAGGCGGACAATCGCAGCCGTATGTTTTATCGTGTTTCAAACACACGTGGTCAACTGATTGATGGTTTTGAAGATTTACCCCTTTGGCAAGGCAAGCTGCCTGACAAAGGGCCTTATGCTGCCTTGGTTGATTTTTATGACAGCCAATTTCGCGGCGATGCGATTCGTATGGCTGTGCTTTTGCAACCTGTTGCCAGTGAAAACGGCTTGGGTATGGCGATTATTCAAGTCGGCGAGACTTTGGAGCTTAGGCAGGTTTTGGCGCGTCAAATTTTGGTTGAAACCCTTTGGCGGCAAGCCTTGCTCATTACCGTACTTGCAATCATGGTGATTTTGGTTGTGCAGCGCGCCACCAGCCCTGTGCGGCGCATGAGTTTGGAGTTACAGGCTCGGCCTGTAGGTGACCTCACACCCATAACCGCGACGGATGCACCGCGCGAACTACAGCCCTTGATCGTTGGCACCAACGACGTGATGGCCAGACTCAACAGCTTGCTTAAACATCAAAAAAGATTTGTACGAGACACGTCCCACCAATTGCGAACACCTTTGGCTGTCCTTAAAACACAAGTGCAATCTGCACTGCGGGGTGATGTTGCGCCCTTGGTCGCACTGCAGGAAATCAAACACACCGTTGAACGCGCCACCTATTTGGCAAACCAGATGTTGGCATTGTCAAAAGTAGAGCAGTTGCGTCAACAAGCTGATGCCAGTGTCTTGAACTGGGCAATTTCACTGCGCGACGTGACTTTGGATATTTCCCCATTGATAGCGGAGAAAAATCTTGATTTTGAAATCTATACAGAAGACTGCAATATCCTCGCCCATGACTGGATGCTGCGTGAACTATCCCGAAATTTGCTGCACAACGCAATCAAATACAGTCCTGAAAATGGCGAACTGAGCGTTCGGTTAGAGGTGCAAGACATGTTTGCACAACTCACCATCCGCGACAGTGGCCAAGGCATTTCGGCCGAACTACAAGAGCGCTTGTTTCAACCCTTTTCAGCAGGTGACATACGCACGGGTTCTGGCCTAGGGCTTGCCATTTGCTTAGAAGTGGTCAAGGCACTGAATGGAACTATCACCTTGACCAACCGATATGAAAATGGCGAGGTAACGGGCAAAGTTATAGGCTTAGACACCGTTGTACGACTGCCCTTACAAGCCCACTGAAGCAACTGAATCAGCAGCGCAAGCCGCACAGATACAAGCTAAGTTGCGTTTTTCCGATAGTACGCGAGCGAGCAAATCTGCATCAAACTTAACCGCCGTACACCAGCACGGCTCAGTTTGCTTGACTCCGGTCTCTCGTTCGATCTCCATCGCGCATTTGTTAATATGCCCGCACAGAGGGCATATATTGACTGTAGCCGGCGTATTCATTGCCTATAGTGCTATTTATTTTGTAGCAATATTCAGTTTTTCATCGGCCGAAATTTTACTAAACGTCACTTTGCGCCAAACCCATTTCAACGCTCCCGGAATGTCGTCCACCAAGGTAAACACAGCGGGAATCACCAACAAGCTGAGGAAGGTGGAGGTAATCAAACCACCAATCACAGCCACAGCCATCGGGCTACGGAAGCTACCATCAGCGCTACCCCAGCTCATCGCAATAGGCAACATACCCGCACCCATGGCGATGGTGGTCATCACAATCGGGCGCGCACGTTTGTGGCAGGCATCCAGCAGCGCATCAATGCGCGACATAGGCGGCACAGCAGGTTGCGTTTCAGTGGCATGGCGACCACGTCGCGCTTCGATGGCGTATTCCACCAGCAAGATTGAGTTTTTCGTCGCCACACCCATCAACATCACCAGACCAATCAAAGACGGCATAGAAAACGATTTTTGAGCGATCAACAAACCCACAAATGCACCGCCCAACGACAGAGGCAATGCCGCCAAAATGGTAACTGGGTAGAGCATGTTTTTGAACAGCAACACCAAAACGATGTAAATGCACAAAACACCGATGCCCATCGCCAAGGTAAAGCTTGCAAAAAGTTCGCCCATCACTTCGGCATCACCAATGGTGACTTGTTTCACACTGGCGGGTAAGTTTTGGATGGATGGCAGTTTAGCCACAGCTGCCGTCATTTCGCCTAACGGCACGTTGGACAGTTCGACTTCGAACTGCACATTGCGTGAGCGGTTGAAGCGATCTATCACCGCTGGTCCGCCCGCTAGCTCTAAACTAGCAACTTGCCCCAACATCACCGTGCCACGGCTGCTTGGAACCATAAGGCGCTCTAGCGTTGCCAAATCGGTCTTGGCATCGTCAGCCAAACGCACCACGATGGGCACTTGGCGCTGCGATAAATTCAATTTAGGCAATGCAGCGTCGTAGTCACCCACGGTAGCAACACGCAGTGTCTCACCAATGGCGGCACTGGTCACGCCCAAATCTGCCATTTGGGAAAAGTTAGGGCGAATGGTCACCTCTGGGCGCACCAAAGCGGCACTGGAGGCAATTGAACCCAAACCGGGGATGGTTCGTAAGTCTTTCTCAATCGCCGATGCTGCAGCCGCCAACGCCATGGGGTCTTCACTGGTTAACGCCAAAATGTATTTTTCACCCGAGCCGCCCAAGCCCACCTTGCTACGCACAGCGGGCACGTTTTCCATGGCCTTGCGAATGTTGTTTTCAATCACCTGCTTACGCGGACGTGTACCGCGTTCAGCCAGCACAATCGTCAAAGTAGCTTTGCGCGATTCGGAAGCACCGCCCGGTGCAAAAGCATCGCCTCCCGCTGACCCACCACCAATGGTTGTATAAACCGACTTCACATGGTCCACTTTGCTGATCAAAGTACGCGCAAGTTCAGCTGAGTCTTTGGTTTGCGACAGCTTGGTGCCCGGTGGCAGCTCGAGGTAAACCTGAGTTTGGCTGTTGTCATCTGGTGGGATGAAGCCTTGTGGCAACAAAGGAATGAGCGCCAAAGAACCTATGAAAAACGCACCCGCGGCTGCGCCCGTGATCCAACGGTGGTGGATACACCAACGGCTAGCCTTCATGTACCAGCGCATGATGGCTCCTTCGTTTTCAACGTAGTTGACGATAGGCTTCAAGATATAGGCCGCCATCATGGGCGTCAACATACGTGCTACCACCAATGATGCGATCACCGCCAAAGAAGCTGTCCAGCCGAATTGCTTGAAAAATTTACCGACAATACCACTCATGAAAGCAAGCGGTAAAAACACCGCCACCAAAGCAAATGTGGTGGCGATCACCGCCATACCAATTTCGTCTGCCGCTTCCATGGCCGCTTGGTAGGGTGATTTCCCCATGCGCAGGTGGCGCACAATATTTTCCACCTCCACAATCGCGTCGTCTACCAAGATACCGATCACCAAGCTCAAAGCCAGCAAAGTAACAACGTTGATTGAGAAGCCCAGATAGTCCATGCCGATAAACGCAGGAATCACGGACAAAGGCAGCGCCACAGCAGAAACAAACGTGGCACGCCAGTCACGCAAAAACAGCCACACCACCAGCACTGCCAAAATAGCACCTTCAATCAACAAGGTGAGTGATGCGCTGTACTCTTCTTCTACTGGCGTCACGAAGTCAAACGCTTCAGTCAACTCGATATCTGGGTGTGCGGCTTGCAGCTCTTTCAAAGCCAGACGGACACCACGACCAGCTTCTACCTCACTCGCCCCTTTGCTGCGAGACACTTCGAAACCAACCACAGGTTTGCCATTCAACAGCGCTGCGGAGCGCTGCTCTGCAATGGTGTCTTTGACATCCGCAATTTGGTCTAGACGAATTTTTCGGCCATTCAATGACAGCTCAATCGCGCTTAGCTCAGCCGCAGATTTAACAGAAGCCAATGTGCGCACAGGCTGCTCGCTGCTACCCAAATCGGTACGACCACCCGCCGTGTCGAGCTGCACCAAACGTAATTGCCGCGATACATCAGCGGGGCTGATGCCCAAAGATGCCATCTTGCCTTGGTCTAAAGCCACACGCACTTCACGGGTAACACCGCCCACGCGAGCAACCGAGCCCACGCCTTTGACGGCCAACAAGCGACGATTCAAGGTGTCGTCAACGAACCAGCTCATGGCTTCGTCGTCCATGGTTTTGCTGCTGATCGCGTAAGCCAGCACAGGCGCACCTGAAATATTGACTTTGCTGACCACCGGGTCGCGCACATCAGACGGCAAATCTGCCCGCACCTGCTGCACGGCGGAACGCACTTCATCCAGTGCTTCTTGTGTGGGTTTTTCTAAACGAAATTCTGCGGTGATGGTGGCAGAACCATCTTGCACTTTGGTGTAGATGTTTTTTAAGCCATTGAGCGAGGCGATTGAATTTTCAATCTTACGCGCAACGTCTGTTTCTAGCTGTGCAGGCGATGCGCCTGGCAAACTGGCTGTGATGATGATGTTGGGCACTTCCAAATCAGGAAAGTTTTGCACCTTCATGTTTTGGTAGCTCAACGTACCGGCGAAGCACAACATCACGAAGAACATGATGGCGGCGATGGGGTTGCGGATGCACCAGGCGGAAACGTTCATTATTTCGCTCCTGCTTGAACTGGGGCTACCGCAGTTGCTGGCGCGGCAGCGGGTTTAGCATCAACAATCTTGACTGTATCCCCATCCGCTAAAAAGCTAGCGCCACTGGCAACAAAACGGTCGCTTGGCTTTGCGCCTTGTTTGATTTCAACTGAATCACCCACGCGGCGACCTGTTTCCAACTTAACTTGCGTGACTTTGTTGTTGGCTTCTACGCGCATGGCGTAAGTGAATCCATCACGCAGCACCAAAGCTTGCTGCGGCAAAGTCAGCGCATTGGCTGCACCCAAAGCAAACTCGCCTTTGGCAAACATGCCGGCTTTCACGCCTGCGTTTGCTGGTAAATCAACGTAAACCAAGGCGTTGCGCGTCGCGGCGTCAATGGTTGGCGCCACAGTGCGAACGGTGCCTTCAACCTGTGCGCCGCTAGCAGCAGTCACCTTGGCTTTTGCGCCTGGTTTGAT
Organism: Burkholderiaceae bacterium; assembly: GCA_040079635.1. GTDB lineage: Bacteria > Pseudomonadota > Gammaproteobacteria > Burkholderiales > Burkholderiaceae_C > Aalborgiella. Next base: position 6,068 of record JBEBJY010000017.1, read on the forward strand.
GCTGGCGATTTCATTACTGGTGACTTCGGCACGCCACTCTAGGCGGCCACCGCGAATCATGCGAAACAACTCAGTGCCACCGCCGATCACCGCTCCCACGGTTGCGCCACGGGCTGAAATCACGCCATTGTCTGGCGCACGAACTTGTGTATTTTGAGTGCGAACGCCTTGTGCGCTCAGCGTCGCTTGCGCGGCTTGCACGCGGGCGGCGGCGGTTTTTTCGGCGGTTAGGTATTGGTTGATTTGCTGGGTGCTCAAAGCACCGGTATTTTGCAAGGTGCGGGCTCGCTCGGCATTGGCGGCCGCATCCAGGGCATTGGCTTGCGCTTCCATCAATGCAGCTTTGGCTTGTGCCACGTCAGCCTGCACAGCGTCACCCGCAAAAGTAGCCAACAACTGGCCCTTTTTGACCGTATCACCCACGTTGACCAATACCTGCGTCAAACGCAAACCGCTGGCTTCTGCGCCAATGCTGGCTTCTTGCCACGCGGCGACATTGCCGTTTGCGGCTAATTTGAGCGCCATACTGCCATTGCTGGGCTGTACCGCAGTCACCGTCAAGGCTGCTTTGACGGCCGCTGGCGCTGCATCAGTTTTGCCTGCTTTGTCGGTTTTTTCAGATTTGGCAGCATCTGCAGACTTTGTAGTTTCAGACTTTGTGGTTTCTGACTTGTCTGAGCAAGCCACGCCGCCCATAGCAATGGCGATAGCTGCAACGACTGCGAGTAATTTTGGTTGTAAAGATTGAGAGTTTTTCATGATTTTTAGATTCTTTTTGCTGTTTTGTTTAGGTATTTTTTCGATTTTCTATTGCTTACATGGACTTAGCCAATGGCGTCCAACCGCCGCCCACCGCACGGTACAAGGCCACCCAAGCGGCGCTGTGCTCGCGCTCTAAATTGAGCAACGCAGTTTTGGCGGCTAGCGCGGTTCTGCGGGTGTCTTCCAAATCGCTCAAGCTGCCTAAACCGCTTTTGAAGCGCGCCTCTGAAGCTACGAACGCTGCGCCGTAGCCCTCGGTGGCGATGGCTGCATCTTGCAAACGGTCTGCTGCGCTTTGCACGCTGAGCAGAGCTTCTTCGACCTCACGCACCGCGCCGCGCACTTTGGCTTTGTAATTGGCGCTGGCGGCTTCGTAATTCGCATTGGCCAAATCAACGGCTGCGCTACTGCGACCACCGTCCAAAATGGGCAGGGTGACTGAAACGGGGCCGATGGACCAGGTTGCGCCGTTGACGCTCACACCGCCAGAGCTTATGCCCTGCAAGCCGACCGAACCATTGAGTCCCAAGCGCGGGTATTTGGCGGCTTGGGCGCTGCCCACGTCGCCACTGGCTGCGGCAACTTCTTGCTGGGCTGCAAAGACGTCTGGACGCTGCGCCAACAGCTGCGCTGGTAATTTTGGAATGGTTGAAATTGCTATATTATTTATAGCTGTCGAGGCAATAGATACGCCGGCTAAACCGGTATTTGAGGCCATTTTTGACCTTATTTCAGGCTCCGACAGTGTGGTTAATGCCACCAAGGCTTTGACCTGCATATCACACTGAGTGCGCTGCATGGTCAGCATACTTTGACTTTGTGCATTGCTAGCACGGGCTAATGCGGCATTGGCTGGGGCGGTGAAGCCAGCGTTAGCCAGCAAACCCGTCAAGCGTGATGTTTCGGTGCGCGAGGTGACATCATCTTTCGCCACATTGACCAACATATCACAAGTCCGCAGATTCAAATACGTGTTCGCCACCTCGGCAGCCACAGAAACCCGCGCTTCGTGCCAACCGGCTTGGCTGCCCATCAAACGCGCTTGGGCGGCGTCTTGCGCAGCGCGGTTGCCGCCCCACAAATCAATTTCCCAGCTGGCTTGCAACCCCACATTGCCCAAGCTGGCTAAAGGCACATTTAGCTGATTAATACCACGGCTGGCATTGGCAGCAGCGGATACAGTCGGTCCAGACGCTGCGCCAGTGTTAACCACGGCGCTGCGGGCTTGTGCAATGCGGCTAGCGGCAGCGGTGACGGACGGGCTGGCGGCTTGGGCGCTGGCAATTAGCTCGACCAAGAGCGGATCGCCCAAGCTTTGCCACCAGTTGCTCAGCGCGGCGACCGAGCCTTGGTGTGGCAAATCTGCTTTTGCAGCTACTGGAAGTGGGCTGTACCACTTGGTAGCTGTTGCAGCGTCCATTTGAGATGTGGTTGCATCGGGCGCTGTCACGGCGCAGGCTGCTAAAAATAGCGGGCTCAGCAGAAATATAGTTTTGTAGGGTTTGAGTATTTTTTTCATAACTTATTGATTTAATTAAATTTTTATTTGCGTATTTTTATTATTTTGAGTTGTTAGATATTGCCAAACGACGCTGCTTTTCACCTTCAACCATAGCCAAGGCGTAGACGATTTGCCGTTCGATATAGGCATCAATCGCGGCGGGGGTTTCTATCAAGTGCGGTTGCAGTGCCAGCAAAATATCGCGCCCCATGAACAAATACACGGGCAGCGCCACGATGGAGTGCGCTAGGGTCTGCAAGTCATCGTCCGGTTGTTCCAAGCCCAAATGAAAGCTGAGCAGCGCAGACAGCGCCGCTTGTCCTTGACGAATATCGGTGTTGATTTCTTCTTGCCACAGACCTGTGGGCTCAAGCATTTCACGGAAATGAAGGCGCATGCAAAGCTGCACGATTTCGCCCTGTTTTAAAGGCTCAGCAATGTGCGTAAGCATCATGCGCAAACCTTGTTCTAGGCTCAAAGTAGAGATATCCACGTCTGCCATCACGACACAATCGCCCATGGGCTCGGTGTAAGCGGCGCGGTACAGCCCCGCTTTGTCGCCAAAATAGTAGCTGATTGCAGCGATATTCACGCCAGCAGCGGTGGCTAATTCACGGGTGGATGTATTGGCGAAGCCTTTTTCGGCAAACAAATGCACGGCGGTGTGCAGCAATCGGGCGCGGGCTTCAACGCCGTCAGCGCGGGGAGCACGGCTGTGGCAGGCGGTGATTTTCTTTAAAACGTCGGTAACTGTCATCCTTGAATTATGCCATCTAAATCAAACGTTTGATTTAACTAGATGGAAGATTAAGGATTTTTTCTACTTTAAACGCTAGGAATATATTTGAATTATCTCAGATAAGGCAATAAATATGCCTCTAGCCGGCGTATTTATTGCCTGAATAGCTATTAAATATATAGCATTAACTTAACTTTGGTTAAGTTGTCATTAAGCAACAACCGTGTATCCCTCTTCCGCAATCGCCTTGGCCAGCGCTTCGCGTGGCTGCTCGGATTGCACTTCGACCTTGTTTTGAGCTCGGTCAATCACGACTTCTGCGACTGGATCGACTTGTTTGATGGCGCGGGTGACGGCTTTTTCGCAGTGGCCGCAGGTCATTCCCGTGACTTGAAAGGTTTGATTCATGCTTATTTCTCCCAATCTGTTGTCATCAATTGACTTAAATTAACTTGTTTAACCGTAAATTGCATCAAACTACAGTTTTACAAGCCTACGATGCAAACATGACTGCCACTCTAAACCCTGCCGTTGATGCTGAACTCGACATCGGCATTGAGGGCATGACCTGCGCATCTTGCGTTTCACGGGTGGAAAAAGCGCTGGCCAAAGTGCCTGGCGTTTCCACTGCGACGGTGAACTTGGCCACCGAAACTGCTCGCATCCACTTCGCGCCCGCGGATCAAATGGAAGCCAAGCTACGCCGCGCGGTGCGTGACGCGGGCTATGAGCCTGTGGCAGCCAATGCCGCGATTGACGCGCCCGATGCCTCGCCTTGGATGGGTTTCATGCCGATTGCCATCGGTTTGGCGCTGTCGGCACCGCTGGTGCTACCGATGGTGGGCGATTTGTTTGGCAAGCACTGGATGCTGCCCGCTTGGATGCAATTTGTTTTGGCTACGCCGGTACAGTTTATCTTGGGGGCGCGGTTTTACAAAGCGGCTTGGGGCGCGGTCAAAGCGATGTCTGGCAACATGGATTTGCTGGTCGCCATTGGCACGACGGCGGGTTGGCTGCTGTCGATGTGGTTGTGGCTGACGGCTGAACCAGACACCATGGTGCACCTGTATTTTGAAGGCTCTGCGATCGTCATCACGCTAGTATTGCTGGGCAAATGGCTGGAAACCCGCGCCAAGCGGCAGACAACATCAGCGATTCGAGCACTGCATGCGCTGAAACCCGAGATTGCACATTTGATCGGCTTGGATGGCGAGGTGGACGTGCCCATCGCCGAAGTGTTGGTGGGTGACAAGCTGGTGGTTCGCCCGGGCGAACGCTTGCCAGTGGACGGCGTGTTGCTGGAAGGGCACTCGCAAGTGGACGAATCGATGCTGACCGGTGAATCTGTACCAGTCAGCAAAGAACCTGACGCCAAGTTAACCGGCGGCTCCATCAACGGCGATGGTCGCTTGGTGATGCAAGTCAAAGCCGTGGGCAGCGAGACGGTGTTGTCACACATCATCCGTTTGGTAGAAGACGCGCAAGCGGCAAAAGCGCCGATTCAGCGGCTGGTGGATCAGGTCAGCGCCATCTTTGTGCCCGTGGTTTTGGGTATCGCATTGGTCACGCTTTTAGGATGGTATTTCACAGGGCATTCGTTTGAATTTTCCGTGATTCGCGCCGTTGCCGTGCTGGTCATCGCCTGCCCCTGCGCGCTCGGGCTGGCAACACCCACCGCCATCATGGCGGGCACAGGTGTGGCGGCAAAATACGGCATGCTGATCAAAGACGCGCAAGCACTGGAGCTGGCGCACAAAGTTGACGTGATCGCGTTTGACAAAACCGGCACGTTGACCCAAGGCAAACCGCGCTTGACCGCGTTTGTCATTGCCGAGGCAACTGCCGATGAAGCGCAACTCCTCAGCAATGCTGCCAGCCTGCAAAGCGGCAGCGAGCACCCACTGGCGCGCGCCGTGGTTGACGCTGCCAAAGCGCGTGATTTGTCCATCCCCAGCCCCGACAACGTGCGCGCCGTGCCTGGACGCGGCAGCGAAGGCGAAGTTGGCGTGAACAGCTTTCTGATTGGCAGCCTGCGCTGGATGCAAGAACTCAAAATCGACCTAGGTGCTTTGACCAGCCAAGCCACAGATTTGCAGCAACAAGGCGCCACCGTTTCCGCCATGGCGCAGCGCACCACGGCAGGATTAACCCTGAAAGCGCTGATGGCCTTTGGCGACGAACCCAAACCGGGTGCGAAAGAAGCTCTGGCACTTCTGCGGCAGCGCGGTATCAAAACCATCATGGTCTCGGGTGACAACCGTGGCGCAGCTGAAGCCATGGCTAGGCGCCTCGGCTTGCGACCAGAGGAAGGCGAAGTCATGTCTGAAGTGCTGCCCGGCGACAAAGCGGCGTTGATTGCGAAGCTGAAAGAGGGCGGTCACACCGTGGCTATGGTCGGTGACGGCGTGAACGACGCGCCCGCCTTAGCCGCTGCCGATGTCGGCATGGCCATGTCCAACGGCACCGACGTCGCCATGCACGCCGCCGGTATCACCCTGATGCGCGGCGACCCCGCTTTGGTGGCAGCCGCGCTGGATATTTCCGACCGCACCGTTGCAAAAATCCGCCAAAACCTGTTTTGGGCCTTCGCCTACAACGTGGCCGGCATTCCATTGGCGGCGTTCGGCTTCTTAAATCCTGTGGTGGCTGGTGCGGCGATGGCACTGAGTTCGGTCAGTGTGATGAGCAATGCACTGTTGTTGAAGCGTTGGAAGCCGTGATCAGGGATCTTTTCTAAAAACAGCAAATGGCTTTAAGGCTCGTAGCTCGCGCTCCAGCGATCACCCCAGCCGTCTTTCCCTTGTTTGGCCTTATCCAAATCCCGTCTGTCCCGCTTTGTAGGTCTGCCATGTTCTAGCGCGGCAGACGGCTCCGGGTTCAACCTTCGCTGCTCGGCAGCACGCTCTCTGGCGGCAATACTCTCCGCCGTTTCCGCAAACAACAAAGCCGCCGCCGGCGCACCGCCACGCTGCCCGCTGACACCCAAAACTGTCACGGTACGAATCGTAGCCCCCGAACGCATAGCCACCACATCGCCCACCTTCACCTCTTTGGCAGGTTTGGCCTCCACGTCGTTGATGCGCACCCGCCCCTTGTCGATCTCCTCCCCCGCCAGCGACCGCGTCTTGTAAAACCGCGCTGCCCACAGCCATTTGTCAATACGAAGTTTGTCCATCTGGTTTGATTCTCGATTTTTACCCTCTAAATATGACTCTAGCCGACATATTTATTGCCTAAGCAGTTATATTATTTATAGCAGAAAATTCTTTCCAGTCACCACCGATTTACCCGTTTTGTCCTCCAACGCACGACGGGCTTGCTTGGCAATGGTGCCGCCTTGTTTGGCTGCTGCAGCGTTTTCTTGCATGCCCGTTGCCTCATCGGTTTCGGCAATTTGTCGCGTGGACAGTTCAGCCAGTGCCGTAAAAATCAATTCGGCTTCACTCATGTGGTCGCGCAAATTGTGGTCTTTCAAGCCTTTCATGGTTTTGTGCGCTTTTACACTCACACCAGCCCATTCTTGATGGATGATGTTGGTCAAAATGGCGAATTCACTGCCTTTTTTGATGTCGTGCTCTGCCCAAAAATCAGTCAGCTTGTTGCGCGTTTCCTGCCCTGTCATGCGTTGCTGAATCCATTTGTCGCTGCGTCCATGCTGTTGCCAAGTGTCACGCGCTCGGTTCAACGACAGTGCGGGGTCTGCCATTTCTTGCATCCGCTCGTAGCCGACTTTGGCAAGCCAAGCTTTGATGGGTTCTGCTTTAGGGCTGGGGATGGATTGAACCAATCGCAGTAACGTTTGCGCTGTCGCAACGTCCGTCAGGTAGTTTTTGCCATCCGCAGCAGGTAATTTCAGTCGGTGACAGTTTGTCACCGACTCGCTGCCTTCTTTAGCGAGTCGGACACGAAGCTGATTCCAATACTTGCGAGCCGTTTGGTAATCAGGCTGAAGCGTCAACGCCTGCACAATATCAATAACAGAAAACCACCAAATATCCGCCTCCTCGTCGTAAACGCGGCGGATGTTGTGGGCTTCAAAAGTATCTGAGAGAGGCTGCATTGATAACTCCAATCAAGCTCATTATGCCTGTTTTTATTTACAGTAAAATTATCGCTTTTGTATTTGCTTAAGTAATCTAAGGCGATTACAATCAAAGTATTTAAACAGATAAACACACAAACACATAGAAGGCACGCCATGTCAACTTTAACTAACCCATCAACAAACAGCACTGCAACCCGCTGGAACTTGGTCATTTCCGAGCAAACCAACATAGCTGTGCGCAGCTTTTTAGCGCTCAAAGGCTTCAAGAAGGGTGATTTGTCCAGCTTTGTGGAAGAGGCCGTGCGCTGGCGCGTGTTTGACCAAACTTTGACCGAAGCCCGCAGCGGCTTTGATGATTTGCAAGTCGACGAAGCGCAAAACATGTTGGAAGAAGCCTTGGCCGAGGTACGTGCGGAAGGATTATCCGCCGGTCGGTATTCCGCCTATACCGGGCAAACTATCGCCGCACCAGCTAACGCAGCTAAAAAGGTCTAAACACCACCATGCGCGTGGTGCTAGATACCAATATTCTCGTAAGTGCCCTGTTGCTGACCCACTCAGCCCCCGCCCAAGCCGTCATCGCTTGGCGGCGCGGCCAGTTTGAGCTGGTGACCTGCGAACTGCAACTGCAAGAACTCCGCGACGTCACCCGCCGCCCCAAAATCCGCACCCTCATCCGCCCCGCCATGGCTGGCGAAATGGTCAACCAACTGCGCAACATGGCGCTGATGGTAGACAAACTCCCACCAGTCGATGTTTCACCCGACCCGTTTGACAACTTTTTGCTGTCGCTCGCGCAAGCAGCCCAAGCCGACGTGCTGGTGTCTGGCGACAAACGTGGCATTTTGGATTTGAAAGCGCACGGGACGTGTCGGATTTTGACGGTTCGGGGGTTTTTGGATGGGTTGAATGCGCGTTAATGCAGAGAATTAAAGGAAATTAATATGACTTGTCCGATTTGTTCAAATGCAGTTGCTATCAACAATAGTCACCCAACTCGAGATGCACGAGTTGTTGATTGCCCTCAGTGTGGGGAGTACACGATAAGTAGAACTGCTAGCGTGATACTTGAAAAAAGCATGAACTCTCAATCCGATGGATTAAAAATTTCAGCTTGGTTGAACGAGTTCATACCAGAAATCATTACCACGTCAGTACTAGAAATTGCGCGGAACAGTGCAATACCCTCTTTGCATCATAGAGCGGAAAGAATGCTGAGATGGATTTATACAGAATTCCCGCCAGGACACCTGTTTTCAATCAATACGTTGGGCGAAATCGAATCTACAAATATTTTCGTTGGTGCTACTTACGTGCATACCGAAAAGAAATTGAAAACGAGCCGTCTTGTACCAATCGGTTGGAATAAATCCATTCAAGAAATGTCATTTATGGTTACTCAAGTACTCTGTAATGAAATGAAATTGCTTGATAGTCAAAACGATACTGACTATCAAGTCAGCCCCAAAGGGCTTTTGTATTTAGAGGGCCGTAGAGAATCTATTTCTTCTATCGGCTTTTGTGCAATGTGGTTTGACGAAAAAGTTCTTCCTCTTTGGAAAGAAGTAATCGAGCCTGCCATTACTGCTGCTGGTTACGAACCATTGCGAATCGACTCAAAACAGCACAATGGCAAAATCGACGACGAAATCATGGCTTCTATCCGTGCTTCGAAATTTGTAGTTTCTGATTTCACTGGCAGTCGCGGTGGTGTGTACTACGAAGCTGGTTTTGCCCACGGACTCGGTTTGCCTGTCATCTTCATGTGCCGTGAAAGCGATCTCAAAGACATTCACTTCGACGTTCGGCAGTACAACTGCATCCTTTGGACGCCCGAAAAGCTCGAAGAAGCGCAGTCGCAATTGAAAAATCGGATTTTGGCAACTTTAGGACAAGGGCCGAAGCTAGTTCAATAAAAAACAGCACCCGCAGGTGCTGTTTTACTCATTAGAGAGGACATTTTCATCTCTAGCCGGCGTATTTATTGCCTAAACAGCTATTAAATACATAGCAAAAATCGCCCAATTCAAGCCTTTATTTACCCGAATCCACCTTACCGCCAAACCTCCGCCACAACTTCAGCACCAATAAAACCAACGGGGTTGCGTGCATCAGCAAATCGAAAATATCGAGAGGGCGGATTAGGGTGCCTTGGCTGAGCATTCTGATTTTTTCGACCAGATGTGGCTCAGGCTGTATGGGGGCGATGGCCATGTAGACGGCCAGCACCACTAGGAGCAGGAGGGGGATGCGGTCTAGCCAGCTCATTTTTGTGGACTGGCTGTCTGGCGTCTCTTTAGACGGTTTGATTAAGCCTCTCCAGCCTTCACCTTCAAGCGCCAAGCATGCAACAACGGCTCGGTGTAGCCGCTTGGTTGCTCTAGACCTTTGAAGACCAAATCTGTGGCGGCTTTGTAGGCGGCGCTGGTTTTGAAGTTGCCGGCCATGTTTTTGTAGAGGGGGTCGCCGGCGTTTTGGCCGTCGACCACTTTCGCCATGCGCTCAAACGTGGCGTTGACTTGCGCAGTGTTAGTGATGCCGTGCAAGAGCCAGTTGGCGATGTGCTGACTGCTGATGCGCAGGGTGGCGCGGTCTTCCATGAGGCCGATGTTGTGGATGTCGGGCACTTTGGAGCAGCCGACGCCTTGGTCGATCCAGCGCACGACGTAGCCCAAAATGCCTTGGGCGTTGTTGTCCAGCTCTTGCTGGATTTGCTCTGGTGTCCACGCGGCTTTGACTTCAGCCGTAGCGACTGGGATGGTCAAAATATCTTCCAACACTTTTTTGTACGCAGCTTTTTGGTCAGATTTGGCATCGGCCGCTTCCATCTTCTTTTGTAGCTTAGCAACGTTGACTTGGTGGTAATGCAGCGCATGCAAAGTCGCACCCGTCGGGCTGGGCACCCAGGCGGTGTTGGCTCCGGCCAATGGGTGCGCGATTTTTTGCGTCAACATGGCGGACATCAAATCCGGCATGGCCCACATGCCTTTGCCGATTTGTGCTTTGCCGCGCAGGCCGCTTTGTAGGCCGGCTTGCACGTTGTTTTTCTCGTACGCCGCTATCCACGCGCTTGATTTCATGTCGGCCTTGCGGATCATCGCGCCGGCGTGCATGGCGGTGTGCATTTCGTCGCCAGTGCGGTCTAAAAAGCCGGTGTTGATGAAGGCGACGCGGCTCTTGGCGGCGGCGATACAGGCTTTGAGGTTGACGCTGGTGCGGCGCTCTTCGTCCATGATGCCGAGCTTGACGGTGCTGTCTTTCAGGCCCAGCAATTTTTCGCAGCGACCAAACAACTCAGAGGCAAACGCCACTTCAGCCGGGCCGTGCATTTTAGGTTTGACGATGTAGATGCTGCCTTTGCGCGAGTTGCCAATGGCTTGTGATTTAGGGCGGTTCACGTCGTGCAGGGCGATGGCGGTGGTGATGACCGCGTCCAAAATGCCTTCGGGGATTTCTTGGGTTTTACCCGCTTTGTCAGTGTACAAAATGGCAGGGTTGGTCATCAAATGGCCGACGTTGCGTACAAACATCAAGCTGCGGCCGTGCAAACGGACTTGCTTTTTAGAATCTTTAGCAGAGGTGTACACGCGGTCTGGGTTCAGGCCACGGGTGAAGGTGCTGCCGCCTTTGGCAACTGTCTCCGTCAACGTGCCTTTCAAAATGCCCAGCCAGTTGCTGTAGGCCAGTACTTTGTCGTCCGCATCGACCACAGCGACCGAGTCTTCCAAGTCCATGATGGTGGAAAGCGCCGCTTCCAACACCAAGTCGCTCACGCCTGCAGGGTCGGTTTTGCCGATGGCGGTGCTGCGGTCGATTTGGATGTCTAAATGCAAGCCGTTGTTGATCAACAAAATACTGCTTGGGTCGCTGGCTTTACCTTGGTAGCCGATGAATTGTTTTTTATCGTCCAATTTTGACGATTTGCCGTTGGCCAATTTGACCACGAGTTCGCCAGATTTGACGCTATAGCCAACGGAATCGACATGAGAGCCAGCTTTCAGCGGTGCTGTGCGATCAAGCACGTGGCGGGCGTAGTTGATGACTTTGGCGCCGCGAATGGGGTTGTAGCCTTTACCTTTTTCTGCTCCGTTTTCCTCTGACAAAGCATCTGTGCCGTACAGCGCGTCGTACAACGAGCCCCAGCGTGCATTGGCGGCGTTCAAGGCGTAACGGGCGTTCAACACCGGCACGACCAGCTGCGGGCCAGCTTGTTTGGCGAGCTCGTCATCGACGTTAGACGTTGTGGTGGCCACGTTCTTTGGCACGGGGACTAGGTAGCCGATTTTCTCGAGGAAGGCGCGGTAGGCCTTCATGTCAGAGATTGGGCCAGGATTGGCCTTGTGCCAAGCGTCTTGCTCACTTTGCAGGCGGTCACGTTCAGCCAATAAAGCGATATTTTTAGGTGACAAATCGGCCACGATGGCGTCGAAACCCTTCCAGAATTTGTCGGCAGACACGCCAGTGCCGGGCAGCACTTGCTCATTGATAAACGTGTGCAAAACGGTGGCAACTTGCAGGTTGTGCGTTTGGGTGCGGGGTGTCGACATGGGCTTCTCCAATAAAGATAAAACGGCGTAAAATGATGAAAATGAGTCAAAAATAAGGTCAAATACGCCTCTAGCCAGCGTATTTATTGCCTCAATAGCTATTAAATATATAGCAAAATTCAAGCAATGGTATTGACAGGCTTTTTGTGTATTTTAGGGTTTGAATAACTGTATGTGAACTATATTCGAACCTTGCATGTTTATTAATAACGCAAAAGTTGTGTTATTTGTGACTTTTATACGCATAATCACGGCAATTAGCGTTTATTCATGGATAAATTCAAAGAACTCGAATCTTTCGTCGCCGTGGTCACACGCGGCAGCTTGACGGCGGCGGCGCTGGCGGAGGGGGTTGCGCCTGCCATTATGGGACGGCGGCTGGATGCGCTGGAAGAGCGGTTGGGCGTCAAACTATTGGTACGAACCACGCGAAAACTGACACTGACCACCGAAGGCAGCGCATTTTTGGAGGATTGCCAGCGGGTTTTGAGCGATGTGGCGAACATGGAAGCCAGTGTTTCCGCTGGCGGCGTGAAAGCGAGCGGTCACTTACGTATCACCGCGCCAGCGGGCTTTGGGCGCAGGCACGTCGCGCCACTGGTGCCCAAATTTCACGCTTTGCACAGCGATGTGACGCTGTCGCTCAATTTATCCGACCGAGTCATCGACATCGCGGGTGAGGGCTTTGACTGCGCAGTGCGGGTGGGGCATATGCCGGATTCGAGCTTGGTGAGCGTGCGGCTGGCAGACAACCGGCGGCTGTGCGTGGCAACGCCTGCGTATTTGAAAGCACATGGCACACCGCTGCACCCCAGCGAATTGAGTAAGTTTGACTGCTTGACGCTGTCTAGCGACGCTTCGCAGACACGGGGTTGGGCGTTCAACATTCCCAACAGCAGTGGCGATATGGATGTGAATTACCTGCGCCCCAATGGGCCGCTGGATTGCTCAGACGGACAAGTGCTGCACGACTGGTGTTTGGCGGGCTATGGCATTGCGTGGCGCAGCACTTGGGAGGTGGAGGCAGAAATTGCCAGCGGCAAGCTGGTAGCAATTTTGGAAGACTTTGCTGCGCCACCAAATGGTATTTATGCGGTTTTTCCGCAACGCAAACATATGGCGCTGCGGGTGCGGTTATGGATTGACTTTTTGAAGGACAATTACGGCCAAGTTGGTTTTTTGAATAACTAAATGAACGAAGCTTATAAATTAAGCCATTATTTAATCACTGAGACTATATTTCAGTAGCTATTACTGAGAGAAACTAAGAGAACACTATTTTGATAGCTTTAACTTTGATCAGCGCTGCTTTTGCGCTTATTGCTTCGCTGCTGTTTATACGCTGGGCGGGTGAACACGCCAAGGCTTACGATGCAGATAAACCACAGCGCTTTCATGTGGGTGAAATTCCTCGCTTAGGCGGCTTGGCCATTATGGTGGGGCTGTTTGCGGGCTGGCTGGTGGCAGCGATGTCGGGCATGTTTGGTATTAATTTGAATGTGCAAAGCAATTGGACACAGACTTGGCCGTGGTTTGTGCTGACTTTGCCTGCGGTATTGGGTGGTGCTTTTGAAGATGTGACGCAGCGGCTGTCTGTTTTATATCGGTTGGGCTTAACTGCTTTGTCTGCCGCGCTGGCCTGTTATCTGCTGGGTATTAGCTTGTCGCGCTTGGGTATTCCGGTTGTCGACGATTTGTTATTAGCCATGCCCTGGCTGGGTATTGCTTTAGCGGTGTTTGCAATATGTGGTTTACCGCATGCTTTTAATATTATTGACGGCTACAACGGCTTAGCAGGCACGGTGGCGGCGATGATTTGCTTGGCTATTGCGCACGTCGCTTTGCAATTGGGTGATAGACAATTAGCGGCCGTGGTGGTTTGCTTGGCAGCGGCGACTGCGGGCTTTTTAGTATGGAATTACCCGCGTGGTTTGATATTTGCGGGTGATGGCGGTGCTTATTTATGGGGTGTGGTGATTGCTGTGGCCAGTATTGTGCTGGTGCAGCGTCATACCCAAGTATCGCCGTGGTTTCCCATGTTATTGCTGATATACCCGGTGTGGGAGACTTTGTTTTCTATTTACCGCAAAACAGCGCGCGGTGTATCGCCCGGTGTGGCGGATGCTTTGCATTTTCACCAATTGATTTACCGCCGCTTGGTGCGTGGCGTGTTTCATGACGATGCTTCACGCCGCATGCTGATGCGCAATAACCGCACGTCACCGTGGTTATGGAGTTTCACATTATTAACCGTTGCGCCTGCCATATTGTTTTGGGATAACACCTTGGTATTGATGGCATTTTGTGCGGTATTTGTTGTGACCTATGTCACCGCTTATATGATGTTGGTGCGGTTTAAAGTACCTAAATGGTTGCGGAGATAACGCTTTTAAAGAAAAATAAGTAAGCTATTATTCATTTTTTGAGTTAATGCGTAGATTATTTCACGCAATTAAACCCTTAATTTACATAGCCTTTACATCAGTATCTGTTTTTATATTACATTAAAGGTTCTCTATTCTTTTTTGTTTAATTTTTCTCCTCTTTCTCTCTTTTCTCATTTCTTTTAATTACTCCTTCATTAATCATTTAGAAAGCAAAACCCATGAGCAACTTAATTGACCTACAAAGCCAAATCGAAAAACTGCAAAAACAAGCTGCCGATTTAAAGTCAAAAGAATTCGCCAGCACTGTGGCTGATATTCGCGCCAAGATGGCTGCATTTGGCATCACCGTGAAGGATTTGGGCGGCAAAGTGGGTGCTAAAAAGAGCAAAGCTGGCCGTCCTGCTAAAGTAGGCAAAGTCGCAAAAGTGCGCAAATCCAAAGCTGCTGGTGTGCCAGTGGCGGCCAAGTTCAAAGGCCCAGCGGGAGAAGCTTGGAGCGGCCGTGGTTTGACACCAAAATGGTTAAAAGCATTGGAAGCGCAAGGTCGCAACAAGTCTGAATTTGCAGTTTAAGGATCGTTAGTTGATGAATGAGCAGCCTGAGGCATCCAAGCCCAACGTCAATCCAGAGATAAAAGCCGACATACTCGCGCAAGCGTTGCCGTACATACGCAAATACCATGGCAAAACCATGGTCATCAAGTATGGCGGTAATGCCATGACAGACCCAGCTTTGCAAAAAGCTTTTGCCGAAGATGTCGTGCTCCTCAAATTAGTCGGTATCAACCCAGTCGTAGTTCACGGCGGTGGGCCGCAAATTGAAGCGGCTTTGAAACGCTTGGGCAAAAAAGGCGAATTCATCCAAGGCATGCGTGTGACCGATTCTGAAACCATGGAAGTGGTGGAATGGGTGCTGGCGGGCGAAGTGCAGCAAGACATTGTCGGCCTGATCAACCAAGCTGGCGGCAAAGCCGTGGGTTTGACGGGGCGTGACGGCGGTTTGATGCGTGCGAAAAAGCTAAAACTGGTCGATTTGACTGACCCAAGCAAAACGCACGATGTGGGGCAAGTGGGAGATATTGACTCGATTGACCCTAGCGTGGTTAAAGCGCTGCAAGACGATGCGTTTATTCCTGTGGTCAGCCCGATTGGCTTTGGCTTGCACAACGAGAGCTACAACATCAACGCTGACGTGGTTGCCAGCAAACTGGCCACCGTGCTGCAGGCTGAAAAACTTTTGATGCTGACCAATATCGCCGGCGTGCTGGACAAAGACAAAAACCTGCTCACAGAACTGAGCATCAAAGACATTGACGCCTTGATTGCCGATGGCACCATCAGTGGCGGCATGATTCCGAAAATCGCCGGTGCGATTGATGCTGCGAAAAGCGGCGTGAAAGCCGTTCACATCATTGACGGCCGCGTGCCGCACGCCATGCTGTTAGAGATTTTGACTGAGCAGGCGTTTGGGACGATGATTCGTTCGCACTAAATAGGCCGACTAAGAGACAAAAAAGGGACATCTAATGTCCCTTTTTTTCGTCTAAGCGATGTAATTTAAGCCGTTCCACCCACGGTTAAACCATCAATCCGCAAGGTCGGCTGACCGACACCGACCGGCACGCTCTGGCCTTCCTTGCCGCATGTGCCCACGCCGCTGTCCAGTTTCACATCATTGCCAATCATGCTGACATGCTTCAGGCACTCGGGACCGCTGCCGACCAGCGTTGCGCCTTTGACCGGGTAGAGGATTTTTCCGTTTTCGACCCAAAACGCCTCGGAGGCTGAAAACACAAACTTGCCCGAAGTGATATCGACCTGACCACCGCCAAAGTTGCTGGCATACAAGCCTTTTTTGATGCTGGCGATGATTTCTGCCGGCTCTTTGTCGCCGCCCAGCATGTAGGTGTTGGTCATGCGCGGCATGGGCACGTGGGCGTAGCTTTCGCGGCGGCCGTTGCCAGTGGGTTTGACGCCCATCAAGCGGGCGTTCATGGAGTCTTGGATGTAGCCCTTCAAGATGCCGTCTTCAATCAGCACATTGCGCTGGGTGGCGTTGCCTTCGTCGTCAACATTAAGTGAGCCACGGCGATCCGGCAGGGTGCCGTCGTCCAGCACGGTCACGCCCTTGGCTGCCACACGCTTGCCGATTTTGCCGCTGAAGGCGCTTGAGCCCTTGCGGTTGAAGTCGCCTTCCAAACCGTGACCAATCGCCTCGTGCAGCAAAATGCCGGGCCAGCCGGCGCCTAAAACTACCGTCATTACGCCAGCAGGGGCGGGGCGTGACTCTAAATTGGTCAAAGCGGCATTCACCGCGCTGGAAACGTATTCTTCAATCAGCGCATCGTCAAAATACGCCATGCCCAAACGCCCGCCGCCGCCACCCGAACCGGTTTCACGACGCACTTGGCCTTTGACGGTTTGCTCGGCAATCACGGTGACGCTTAGACGTACCAAGGGGCGCACGTCAGCCGCAAGCACGCCGTTGGCGCGCGCGACCAAAACAACGTCATACTCACTCGCCAATCCAGCCATGACCTGCTTGATACGTGGGTCTTTTGCGCGGGCTAGTTTTTCCACTTTTTCCAGCAACTGCACCTTGGCGGTGCTGTCTAGCGTGGAAATGGGGTCTAAATCAGGATAAAGCGAGCGGCTTAATGCTACTTTTTTAGTAGCTACTTTAGCTGACTTATTGCCGGCTGCAGCCGTAATTGACCTCACTGTACGGGCAGCATCCAACAAAGACGCCATGGAAATGTCATCAGAATACGCAAACGCCGTCTTCTCGCCACTCACTGCGCGAACGCCAACGCCTTGGTCGATGCTGAAGCTACCGGTTTTAACGATGCCTTCTTCCAAACTCCAGCCTTCCGAGCGGGTGTATTGGAAGTACAAATCGGCGTCATCGACCTTGTGCGCTTTGATTTCGTTCAAAGCTTTTGCCAAGTGCGATTCGGTCAACCCAAACGGCGTCAACAACAGCTTTTTGGCGATGGCGATGCGCTGCTCTGTGGGCTCGATTTGCGGCGCAGGGCGCTTGGTTTGCAGCAGCGTTTGCTCGGCACTGAGGTTTGAAGTTGAAGAAGCGTTCAAGGATGTGGTTTGAAATGTCATGCCTCCATTGTAGGCATCGGGCAAAATACCCACATGATTGCAAGAATTCAACAAACCATTGCTTTTTTAATACTTGCTGGTCTCACAGGCTGGATCTGGCACGTTTTGCCGGATTATTCACGTATTTACATGCCATTTTTGGTTCTAGCCGGCGTATATATTGCCTACCTTGCTACGTTGTTTATAGTAATTCACTACTTGAACCGCAACGATCCGCAGCCCCGCGCAACGCTGTGGGCGCTGTTGCAAGCTTGCCTGCGCGAAGCCAGCACTGCGCCAACCGTGTTTTTATGGCGGCAACCCTTTCGCACCCAAGCCATTCCAGACTTTTTACCCCCCTCACATCAATCCGGTGTTGTGTTTATTCACGGCTTTTTCTGCAACCGCGCTTTTTGGTCGCCTTGGATGGCGCAGCTTCGATCGCAGAATCGCGCTTTTGCATCCGTCACCCTAGAGCCCGCTTTTGGCTCGATTGACGATTACGCTGCCATCGTCGAGGTTGCCGTTGCCAACGTCACCCATGCCACCGGTCAAGCGCCAACGCTGATTTGCCACAGCATGGGCGGCTTGGCGGCGCGGGCTTGGTTGCGCTCAAACGCCGCTAACGATAGCCGCGTCAAACGCATCATCACCATCGGCACACCGCACTTTGGCACGGCTTTGTCGACCGAAAAAGCGCTGTTGCCTTTCATCAACACCCACCAAATGCAGCGTCTGGGCGCTTGGACAACGCAATTGGCAAAAGACGAGCCGGCTGGTCGTTACGCCAAATTCACCTGCTGGTACAGCAACTGCGACAACATCGTCGTCCCCACGTCGACAGCCATGCTGTCGGGTGCGGACAACCGACTGGTCACCGCGCAGGGCCATGTCAGCATGGCGTTTAGCCCGCGGGTGATGCAGGAATCGTTGGCTTTATTGGACTAATAAGCTTGAATCAAAGCTAGGAACAACGCTAGTAATAGCCCTGTTGACGCAGTAAGTTTAACGGGTTATAGTAAATATTACCGACCGGTCGGTAACTTATACTTAATCCACATGACCACTGCTTCTTCGTCAATTTCACCTCAACAACTCGCTGATGCAGTCAGCAAAGCCATGCTCGCCAAAGACCGTGTGGCACAAGATTTGAACATCCAGCTGCTGTCAGTAGGCGCAGGCTCTGCCACCATGACCATGACCGTGCAAGAGCGCATGTTGAATGGCTTTGCCATATGCCACGGCGGCTACATCACGATTTTGGCGGACACGGCTTTTGCCTATGCCTGCAACTCGTACAACGATGTGACGGTTGCGTCCTCGCTGGGTATCGAGTTCATCGCGGCGGTGCAAGGCGGCGATGTGCTAACCGCTGTTGCAAAAGAAGTCAGCCTGGCAGGTCGCACGGGTTTGTACGACATTGAGATCAGCAACCAAGATGGCAAGCGCGTGGCCGTGATGCGCGGGCGCTCGTACCGACTCAAAAACAAAAAGATGATTGCTATATAAAAATTAAAGCAAATAGGAGACAACATGCCTGTTAAATTCCCTGCTCCCAACGATTTAGAACCGATTGAACGCGCCAGCAAAGATGAGTTGCAAGCGCTGCAATTAGCGCGTTTAAAGCAAACGCTACAGCACGCCTACGACAAGGTGCCGCATTACAAACAAGCGTTTGACGCCGCAGGAGTCCGCCCCGGCGACTTGAAGACGCTGGCCGATTTATCCAAATTCCCCTTCACCACAAAGCACGACTTGCGCGCCAACTACCCTTTTGGCATGTTTGCCGTGCCGCGCGAGCAGGTGGCGCGCATCCATGCCTCGTCGGGCACGACGGGCAAACCGACCGTGGTCGGCTATACGCTGAAGGACATTGACACCTGGGCGAATCTAGTAGCGCGGTCTATCCGTGCTGCTGGTGCACGCGCAGGCGATTTGGTGCATGTGGCTTACGGCTACGGCTTGTTCACTGGTGGTTTGGGTGCGCATTACGGCGTGGAGCGGGCGGGTTGCACCGTCATCCCGATGTCAGGCGGGCAGACGGAGAAGCAGGTGCAGCTGATCACCGACTTCCAGCCCAGCATCATCATGTGCACGCCCAGCTACATGCAGGTGGTGATTGAGGAGTTTGAACGCCAAGGCCTAGATGCTAAACAGAGTAGCCTGAAGCTCGGCATCTTCGGCGCAGAGCCGTGGACCGAGGCTATGCGCACTGAAATTGAAACCAATGCGGGCATTGATGCTGTAGATATTTACGGCTTGTCTGAAGTAATGGGCCCCGGCGTGGCAAGCGAATGCATTGAAAGCAAAGACGGCCCTGTGATTTGGGAAGACCATTTTTACCCCGAAATCATCGACCCCGAGACTGGTGAATTGCTACCTGACGGTAGCGAGGGCGAACTCGTGTTTACGTCACTCACCAAAGAAGCGTTACCCATCATCCGCTACCGCACACGCGATTTGACACGACTCTTGCCACCTACCTCACGCAGCATGCGCCGCATGGGCAAGATTGTGGGGCGCAGTGACGACATGCTGATTATTCGCGGCGTCAACGTCTTCCCAACGCAGATTGAAGAGATCGTGCTGCAGCACAGCCAGCTCTCTGGCCAGTACCAACTCGTTGTCACCCGCGACGGGCATTTGGACGCGGTGCAGGTGCGCTGCGAGCTGCTGCCCACGGCCTCTATCAGCGCGCAAGAGGCGCAGGCGTGGTTAACCGAGCGCATCAAAACGCTGGTGGGCATCAGCACCCAGGTCAGCGTGGAAGCGCCCAACAGCATCGAGCGCACGCTGGTAGGCAAAGCGCGGCGCGTGGTTGATTTGCGCACAAAATAAAGAATAGAGGAAAGCTATGTACACCCAATCAATGGACACCATGAGTGCCGAAGACAAAGCACTAGAAGCCGCGTCAAAAGCAAAACTGCGCAGCGCGGAGGAGTTGCAGTCGCAAGAACGCTTTGACGCCCGCATCGACGCGGGTGATTTCATCGAAGCCAAAGACTGGATGCCTGAGCACTACCGCAAAACTCTTGTGCGACAAATCAGCCAACACGCGCATTCTGAGTTTGTCGGCATGCTGCCCGAAGGCAACTGGATCAGCCGCGCGCCGACACTGAAACGCAAGGCGATTTTGCTGTCCAAGGTGCAGGACGAGGCTGGCCATGGCTTGTACCTGTACGCCGCTGCGGAAACGCTGGGCACCTCGCGCGACCAGTTGCTGGACGCGCTGCACACCGGTAAGGCCAAGTACAGCTCCATCTTCAACTACCCGACGCTCAGCTGGGCGGACATGGGCGTGATCGGCTGGCTGGTGGACGGCGCGGCCATCATGAACCAGGTACCGCTGTGCCGCTGCTCCTACGCACCCTACGCGCGGGCGATGGTGCGGATCTGCCGTGAAGAGTCGTTTCACCAGCGACAGGGGTATGAAGCCCTGTTGACCATGATGACGCAAGGCACAGAAGCCCAGCGCGCGATGGTGCAGGACGCGGTGGACCGCTGGTGGTGGCCGTCGCTGATGATGTTTGGCCCGCCAGACGCCGAATCGCCGAATTCCGAGCAATCCATGCGCTGGGGTATCAAACGCATCAGCAACGACGATTTGCGGCAAAAGTTTGTCGATGCCACGATCGAGCAGGCCAGCATTTTGGGCGTCAGCCTGCCCGACCCGCTGCTGAAATGGAACGAAACGCGCCAGCACTACGACATGGGGCCGATTGACTGGCCTGAATTTTGGCAAGTCGTCGGCGGCGACGGCCCGTGCAACAAAGAACGCCTGGCCGCCCGCGTGGACGCCTGGGACAACGGTGCTTGGGTGCGCGACGCCGCGCTGGCGCATGCAGCCAAACAAGTCGCAAGAAATTTAAACAAGGAATTAGCAGCATGAGCGCAACTACTGACACTACCAAAACCGCCAAAGAATGGCCACTGTGGGAGGTTTTTGTCCGCAGCAAAGCGGGCTTGGACCACAAACACTGCGGCAGCCTCCACGCCGCCGATGCGACCATGGCGATCCAGTTGGCGCGTGACGTCTACACTCGCCGCCAAGAGGGTGTGAGTATCTGGGTGGTGCCGTCAAGCAGCATCACCGCGTCAGACCCTGCGCACAAAGATGCATATTTCGACCCCATGGCCGACAAAGTCTACCGCCACCCCAGCTTTTACGAGCTGCCGGCGGCTGTGGATCACATGTGAGTGAGATTGACACTATGCAAGCCTCGATTACTTTATCAAATGACCCAAAACTCCGCTACGTCTTGCGCCTGGCCGACACCTGCCTGATCCTCGCGCAACGCTTGGGTGAATGGTGCGGTCACGCACCGGCGCTGGAAGAAGACATTGCGCTGACCAACATCGCGCTCGACCTGGTCGGTCAATCGCGCCTGCTCTACGCCTTGGCGGGTCAACTCAGCGGCCACACGGAAGATCAGCTCGCCTTTTTGCGTGATGAACGCGATTATTTGAACGTCACACTGGTTGAGCTACCGAACGGCATCCGCAAAGGGTTAACCAACGACTTTGCTTTCAGCATCCTGCGCGTCTTTGCAGTAGCGAGTTTCCTCAAACCACTGTGGCAACGTTTGCAAACATCCAACGATGTTGAACTGGCCGCCGTAGCCGGCAAGGCGCTGAAAGAAGCACGCTACCACCAGCAGCATGCTGGCGACTGGGTAGTGCGATTGGGTGACGGCACAGAAGAATCGCACCGACGCATGCAGGATGCATTGAACCAACTGTGGCCCTACACCACCGAGATGCTGTGCAGCGACGCGGTGGACGAAGCCGCGCATGACTCAGGTTTAGGTCCACGCTTTGGCGATGTCAAAACCGATTGGCTGGCTGATGTGAATGCCGTGCTCACCGCTGCGACACTGCAAACGCCCAAAGCAACGGCCTTTGTCAGCACCGGCAAAACAGGTCGTCACAGTGAGCACATGGGATTTTTACTGACAGACATGCAGCACTTGCAGCGCAGCTTTCCGGGCGGTGTGTGGTGATTGCAAACGCTGAATTGACTGCCACATTGTCTGTTGACCACGAGCTGACGGTAGCTTTCGCGTGGGAAGTCCTGCACACCGTGCTCGACCCCGAAGTGCCCGTGGTGTCGATTTGCGACTTAGGCATCGTGCGTGACGTGCAAATGCAAGGCGAATGTGGTTTGAATGTGGTTTTAACGCCCACATATTCAGGCTGTCCAGCTACTGAAATAATAGCTACCCAGGCAACAAATGCGCTAGCTAAAGCCGGATTTAACCCTGTAAACTTAACCACCACATACGCTCCCGCTTGGACCAGCGATTGGATCAGCGCTGAAGGCCGCGACAAGCTGCGCAGCTACGGCATTGCGCCACCGGGGCCTGTGCTGAGCGGTCAAGACATCGTTTTGCGCTACATGCCGCAGGGCAGACAAGAGACTGTTGCTCTGGACTGTCCGCGCTGTGGCAGTACCCAAACCGAACGGCTCTCCACATTCGGCTCTACCGCGTGCAAGGCTTTATGGCGCTGTTTAGCCTGCAAAGAGCCGTTTGAGCATTTCAAGCCATTTTAAAAATTTATACATCGCTATGAGCACCCATTTTCACTCCCTGCGCGTCAAAAGCATCACACCCGACACCGACGAAGCCGTGATTGTGTCATTCGACGTGCCAGCCGCGCTGCAAACCGCCTTTCAGTTCACTCAAGGCCAACATCTGACCCTGCGCATCCAGTTGAACGGTAAAGAAGAGCGCCGCTCGTACTCGATTTGCTCAGGCGTGGACGATGGTGAGCTGCGCATCGGCGTGCGCCATGTATCTGGTGGCGTGATGTCGAGCTGGCTCAACCGTAGCCTGAAAACCGGCGACCAGATTGACGTTTTACCCCCCGAAGGGCGCTTTTTTGTGCCGGTTGATGCGGCACAAGCACGGCATTACTTGGGCATTGCCGGTGGCAGCGGCATCACCCCGATTCTGGCGATCATGAAAACCGTGCTGGCGCGCGAGCCGCTGTCGCAATTCACACTGATCTACGGCAACCGCCGCCAGGCCTCGACCATGTTCAAGGAAGAGCTGGAAGACCTGAAAAATCGCTGTTTGACACGCTTGACGTTGCACACCGTGTTCTCGCAGGAACACATGGATTCACCGCTCTACAGCGGGCGGTTGACGCAGGCCAAATTGGGCGAGTTTTTAAACGTGTTGATTCAGCCCCAGCAGCTGGACCACGTCTTTGTCTGCGGTCCGCATGGGTTCAATGACGAGGCGGATGCAGCGCTGCTGGCTGCGGGCGTGCCGGCGGAGCACATTCACATTGAACGCTTTGGCGTGCCGGTGAATGCTAGTGGTGAAAAAGCCAAACCGACTGTGCAAGCTGGTGATGCGCCGCAGGCCATGATTCAAATCATCCGCGATGGTCTCTCACGCGAAATCGAATTCCGCACCGAACATGGCAACGTGTTGGATGCAGCCGCAGCCGCTGGGCTGGAAGTGCCGTATTCCTGCAAATCTGGCGTATGCTGTACTTGCCGCGCCAAACTGATCGAAGGCAAAGTTCGCATGGACCGCAACTTTGCACTGGAACCGCACGAAGTCGCTGCTGGTTTTGTGCTAACCTGCCAAGCCCATCCGCTGACCGAGCGGGTGGTGATTTCTTTCGACGAACGCTAAACAGCGATCTGTACAACACACGGAACAACACCTTCACAATATGGCCAGAGGACGCGCCCCCGGATACGACATTCAACGCGAAGCGATTTTGACTCAGGCGGCCGAACTGTTTGCGCGCCAGGGCTTTGTTGGCACTTCTATGAACGAGGTCGCCACCGCCTGCGGCATGTCCAAACCCGCGCTGTACCACTATGTACGCGACAAATCGCAGCTGCTGTTTGAAATCGCCACCACCCACGTGGCGCGTTTGCATGCTTTGATTGATGAAGTTGCCGCTGGTGATGCCATACACCCGCCCCCAGCCGATGCGACCGCCCATGTGCGCCGCTTGATCGAGCGCTTTGTGCTCGAATACGCCGGTGCGCGCCATGCCCACCGTGTACTGACCGAAGATGTGAAGTTTTTAGAACCAGCTGACCAAGCACGTGTGTTGGAGCTACAGAGACAAGTCGTCAGCTCGTTTGCCAACGCCATTGCGCAAGTACGGCCTGAACTGGTCGCCGCTGATTTGCACAAACCGCTGGCGATGCTGCTGTTTGGCATGATGAATTGGATGTTTACCTGGTTGCAGCCCGATGGCAAACTCTCGCATGCCGACATGGCACCTGTGGTGGCGGATTTGTTTTTGGGTGGCTTGGGGGCCGTCAAGCTACAAAAATAAGGACTTAGGGGCGTAAAAAAACCCAGTTCGCAGATTGCAGACTGGGTTTGTTTTTTAACTGTGCTTAAAGTTTATGCACGCAAATGCCATTTAGCTGCATCCGGTGTGTTGTCCACTGCGCGCATGATGTCTGCCATCAAACGTGCATCGTGACGGGCGT
Organism: Burkholderiaceae bacterium; assembly: GCA_040079635.1. Taxonomy (GTDB): domain Bacteria; phylum Pseudomonadota; class Gammaproteobacteria; order Burkholderiales; family Burkholderiaceae_C; genus Aalborgiella. Next base: position 30,609 of record JBEBJY010000017.1, read on the forward strand.
AGTCCCACATTTTTTCGTCAGCAATGCGAGCTTTGCGGCGTGCAGTCCAAGCGGCATACATCGCACTGCCATCAAATTGTTTGACGCTTACAACTGCACGGCGAATCGGGCCTGCGGCCAGCGCTAATGCAGCAAAGGCAACCGTCCACAAAGCTATCCAAGCAGCGAGCAAATGGCCATCAGCCCACGTGTCGATCAGCTGGTTGGCTGCAAGCACCAAGCCAGACACGACGGCAGCCAACAAAAATGTAGCCACACTGCGTGCGCTAGTTAATTTGTGAAATGCCGTTTCGGCACTGTCTAAAGCCTCGCCAATGCGCTCAATGCCTTCGTGGTGGGTAGGGTAACTGGGTTGTACAAAACTAGTCATAATATTCTCTCTTTCTTTAATTGCACACTTACTAAGAACATAGCTTCAACTTGTGCAACACCTGAATCATAGGGTAAATACTAGTATGACTCCACTTTATATTAGTGATGCTATATATTCACAATAGTGATGAATTCAACTCAAAAATCGTCAGTTTTACCAAATTTTAGGACTTTAGACCTCAATTTACTGCGGGTTTTTGACGAAGTGATGGCAGAGCGCAGCCTGACCAAGGCGGCACACAACCTAGCCTTGACCCAACCCGCTGTCAGCAACGCCATGCGTCGTCTGCGCGAGACACTCGGCGATGATTTGGTGCGCCGTAGCGGCCAAGGCCTAGAGCCCACACCCCGCGCCAACGCTTTGTGGCCCGCTGTGCGCGAAGCCTTGCGCCAGTTGCAAGAAACGCTGGTTCCCAACCCGTTTGACCCTGCCACCTCCACAGCCACCTTTGTGTTGGCCATGGCTGACGCCACCGCGTCAGCGTTAATTCCGGGTTTGCTCAACATTGCCGCGCGTGAAGCCCCAGGTGCATGCTTGCGCGTTGTGCCGCTGTCTACGCGCGACCCAAGAGCCCTGTTAGATGCGGAAACAGCTGACTTGGCTATTGGCCTCTTCCCCAACGTCTTGGCCGACTTGACTGCCAGCGCCCAGTCTGGCGGTGCCGTCAGTTTTGCACACCAGCGGCTATATGACGGGGAATACGTTTGCGTCATGCGCGCTGGCAACCCATTGGCGCAAGGCCCACTGACGCTGAACCGCTTTTGCGCTGCCCGTCACATGCTGGTCAGCTTTTCAGGAAAACCCTTTGGTTTTGTGGACGAAGCCTTAAGCAGCCTACAGCGACAACGCCGCATTGTGCTGACCGTGAACCAGTTTTTCACAGCTGCTCGCGTTGTCGCCCAATCTGACCTGCTCACCGTGCTTCCCCGCCATTTTGTCGGCCAAGCTGATGTTGGCAACGAGTTGGTGATACGCGCCCTGCCCTTTGAGATGCCCGTGGTTCACGTTGATGCTATGTGGCACAAACGCCAACAGCACAACAGCGCTCACCAATGGCTGCGCAATGCGATTGCGGTTTCGGCGAAGTTAGCGTTTTCAGAAAATTAGGGTGTAGAGAGCGTCATAGGCGTGACTGTTACCTGCACATCAAGAACTTGATCACCACCGCCTAGAACGACGCCACGCATGGGAGTCACATCACTAAAATCTCGCCCCCAACCCAAAGTAATATGATCGCACTGCACTAGACAACGATTGGTAGGGTCAAAATCAACCCAACCAAGGCTTGGGCAAAAAACAGACACCCAAGCATGAGAAGCATCTGCACCAATCATGCGCGCCTCTCCCTCCGGCGGATGCGTCAGTATGTACCCACTGACATAGCGTATTGGTAAACCCAGACTTCTCAGGCAACCAATCATCAGGTGGGCAAAGTCTTGGCAGACACCTCGACGCCCTTCTAATACTTGCTCTAAGGGCGTTGAAATTTCAGTCGCCGTATCGTCGAACTCGAAATCATCAAAAATTCGATGTGTTAAGTCAAGCGCTGCATCGAGTAACGGTCTGCCTTGTGTATAGCTGATGCGTGCATAGTCTGCCAATTCGGTGCTGCATGTTACGTGCGGAGATGCATACAAATAGCGGCAAGCTTCCAACGCGGCAGGGCGCTGGTCTAGCGGCATTGCGTCACGCAAAACCTCCCAAGGCAAGGTTCCCTTGATTTGCTCAAGACCATGACGCGCAGTGAGCACAACTGTAGATTCAGCATGCACTGATAGCCTGTTATGCGGATGGGTGATCGCGATGTGTTTGGTACTATTTCCAAAATAATCCGTTCCCTCAACACCATTTGCCTCAGCTGGATCAGACCGTATATGATGCGACTCAGTTTGCTGATAAGAAAATGACCGAGGCGTCATGTGTACGTATTGTTGAGACAAAGTTACCGTGCTTTGATAAGCATAGCTAGTCTCATGCACGACACGATATCGCCTGCAAGGAATGTCCTTCATTTCCAAGTCACTCATGCTGTGTGCTGCTTGAACGACTGGTTGCCGGTGTAGCTGAAAAACTGCACACTGATGCTTTCTGAGATCATTTCGCTGGCAGTTTGAATACGTGACAACAGATCAATCAACCGAACATTGCCACAATAAAAATCCGTGTCTGGAATCAACAACGATACTTCTTCTTTTAGGGCAACGAGTTGGTTATCCCCAAAGGCACCATAAGAACGCCTGATTTTATTCAAACTCTGAACAATGCCGTCAAGTTGAAACACAATGGAGCGAGGGTTGCTTTCGTCCAACAACAAGAGATCCAAAACTGGCAGCCATTCGGGTTGTGCACGATACCGCGCACGGTACGTGACCGCACTGTCTGATAACTCCAGCAACCAATCGAGTTGGCTTTTTGAACTCATCTCTAGTGCGCGCTGCAACACCAAACTTTGAAATTGAAGCCGCTCCAAACGCCGCCCCAGCGAGAGAAAACGCCAACCTAAGTCTCGTGTCATGCCATCCAATGCGAACCCAGACAAGGTCATGATGGAGGCCGCTGCCTCGTCAAGCAAGCTCATGGCTTCGGACTGAGTCAACTTGTGGTTGCTGTTCGCCTCCTGCTGCACCATGCGATTAAGTGCGCACCAGTTGTCGGTCGAAAAGCGATCTTGTAAATTGCTTGCTGTTCTATAAAGTTGTTGTCTCTGTTTAGCCAATCCGGGTACTTCGGGCGAGACTGCTGATCTTAAAAGCACGGCTTCGATCTGTTCATCCGTCAAACTCACACCTTGTCGTCTAAATAGACTTTGACTTTGACTCTGGCTCTGATTTGTTCCTTGCTCTTGTGATTGGCCGCCGAACTTATCCGAAACCAGTGGTTCGGATTTGATCATTTGAAACCAAGAACACAGCTTAACGATCGTTGGCCACTCGTCGCTTCGACTTTCTGGCTCAACCGTGAATAGGACACCCAAGGCCACCCGCAGCAAGCGAACAATATTGTCACAACGCTCTGTATGGCGGCCGAACCAAAATAAGTTTTCTGCCACCCGACTCGACAAATGCGTGTCATCTCGAATCAAATCGCGACTGGTAATAGTGCGCTTTAATGTGCTGTGTGCGTCAGCATGAGCACTAGACTGCACCCAAGTATCTTTGCTACCACCACCACGCTGCATGGTGATAATGCGCGCATCCGCACCTGTTGCAACCCGGGTCAGACCTCCCGGCATCACCGCATATCCATTTGGCGTGGCGCAAGCATAAACCCTCAGACCAATAGCGCGAGCACGCAAACCTCCAACCTTACCGGAGTTCCAGACTGGCGCTTGAGACAACTTCACAAGCTCTTGCGCCACATAGTTACTAGGGTTTGATCGCAGATCCTGTATGAAAGCTTTTCGTGCATTTCCTTTCAAGTCCTGCCCAAATACAATTGGCAGTCTCAATTGTGGGAAGGTCGGCTTGATAACCAGTTGATCCAGTTTATCGATGACTTCGTCCAAAGCCGCTGGTTCTCCGCACCACCACGTTGCAACCGAGGGCATTTGCAGCGACTCGCCAAGCAAGCGCCGGCTAAGCGCGGGCAAGAAGCCAAGCAGCGCGCCCGACTCCAACAAATTTGAGCCTAAGCTGTTGGCTACCAACACATTGCCACGTCTAGCCGCCTCTGTCAGTCCCGCCACACCCAAAGCCGAGTCGGCTCGCAACTCCAGCGGGTCACAAAAATCATCGTCAACACGTCGCATGATGACATGGACGCGCTGTAGCCCAGACAGCGACTTAAGCCAAACGATGCCATTACGAACCGTTAGATCGCCAGCTTCGACCAGCGGTAGCCCAAGGTATCTTGCCAAATAAGCTTGTTCGTAATAAGTCTCGTTATAACGACCGGGGGTGAGCAACACAATCAGGGGTAACTCGCTATCGCGTAATGGACTGTTGTCGTTACCCTGCTCAGCACAAGTGCGCCCCCAATGAACCAAGCTTTCTCGCATGGTGTCAAAAAATCCTGCCAGTGGCTTCACCCGCAGATCTCGCAATAAATCGGGAAATGTGCGTCCAATGATGGTGCGATTTTCCAAGGCATAACCTGCACCAGATGGCGCTTGTGTGCGGTCAGCCACCGCCCACCACCGTCCATTGGGAGCGCGTGCTAAATCGACCGCATAAAAGTGCAAAGCAACGTCATCGGGGTATTTGATGCCATGGCAAGGACGTAAAAATCCGGCGTGGCCATGAATCAATGCTGGCGGCAACAGCCCTTCTTGCAACAAAGACTGCTCGCCATAAACATCACACAATACCCGATTGAGCAAAGTAGATCTTTGTACCACTGCCGATTCGATCTCAGCCCACTCGTTTTGCGGAATGATCATCGGCAGCACGTTCAAATCCCAAGGGCGCTGTTGCCCCATAGCGTCGCCATAAACGTTGTAGGTGACGCCATTTTCTCGCACCTGCTGCTGCACAAACGCAAGCCGCTGATGCATGATTTCTGGTGCTTCTTGCGCTAGGCCATCCAGCATAGTGCGCCAGTGTGCTCTTGGCTGGTTATTTGCAACCAGCATTTCATTGAAGCATGCGGGCGCTGCACGGTAGTCGGCGAGAAGTTTTTCCATTGAGTTGCGCATGCTTTTTAAAGCTTAGCATGAGTAGCTTGACACCCCCTTATTATGCCTGCCAGCGCAAATCTAGAGTCATTGGAATACTTGGATTGAGATCTTCCTTGTACACCACCATCGGTCCCGGTGTGTGGCCATGTGGCCAAAACCGAGCAAAACGGCGCGCTTCGGCTGCATTGGCATTCACGGGTGAATGCTCCTCACTGCGCCCCCCTGGATGAACCACATGGTAAGTGCAGCCGCCAATAGCGCGACCACTCCATGTATCGACCAAATCGAAGGTCAATGGTGCCTGGATTTTGATGCTCGGATGCAAAGCCGACCACGGGCTCCAAGCACGGAAGCGGACGCCAGCGACATATTCGCCTGGAATACCCGTCGGGTGCAGAGGCAGCCTGCGCCCATTACAGGCAATCACGTGCCGCCCATCGGTCAGGCCGCGCACCAGTAACTGCATGCGCTCTACCGACGAATCAACATAGCGCGCAGTGCCACCACCTGTCATTTCTTCGCCCAATACATTCCAAGGCTCGATCGCTTGACGCAATTCCATCTCCACACCTTCATACACCACAGTGCCGAAACGGGGGAAGCGGAATTCAATGAAAGGGTCGAACCACTGCTCTTCAAACGCATAGCCCGCTGCCCGCAAATCCTTTACCACGTCGCGGATATCCTGCGCCACGAAATGCGGCAGCATCCAGCGGTCGTGCAAAGCCGTGCCCCAGTGCACCAGCTTAGCTTGGTAGGGTTTGAGCCAAAAACGTGCCACCAGCGCGCGTAGCAAGAGCATTTGCAGCAAACTCATGCGCTCGTGCGGCGGCATCTCAAAGGCGCGAAACTCAACCAAACCTAGACGGCCTGTCGGACCATCCGGGGAGTACAGCTTGTCGATGGAAAATTCGGAACGATGCGTGTTACCCGTCAAATCCACCAGCAAGTTGCGCAGCAAACGGTCCACCATCCAAGGCTTGTCACCGGGGTGCATGCTAGGCAAGACCTGGTCCATCTGCTGGAAGGCAATGGCCAGCTCGTACAGATTATCGTCACGCGCTTCATCCACGCGCGGTGCCTGACTGGTCGGCCCGATGAACGTGCCAGAAAACAAATAAGACAGCGCCGGATGGTTTTGCCAATAGGTGATCAGGCTTTTCAGCAAATCTGGGCGTCGCAGCATCGGGCTGTCTTCGGCGGTAGCCCCGCCCAGCGTCGCATGGTTGCCACCACCCGTACCGGTATGACGGCCATCGACCATGAATTTTTCTGTGCCAAGACGAGTCAGGCGGGCTTCCTCGTACAGCGTCGTCATGTTGTAGACCAGCTCCTTCCAGCTGGCGGCTGGGTGAATATTGACCTCGATCACACCCGGATCAGGCGTGACGCTGAGCAGCTTGATGCGCGGGTCGCGCGGCGGCGCGTAGCCCTCTATCCGCAGCTTCAGCTTCAGCTTGGTGGCGGTGTGCTCCACCACCGTGACCAGCGCCAAATAATCCTCGATGCGCTTGAGTGGTGGCATGAAAATATGCAGACGTCCCTCCCGCACTTGAACGCACAGGCCGGTATGAATCACCTCACGCGGTGTAGTTTGCGCCTCGGCTGGCTTCGGTTTGGCAGGGGCAGCGTTCGTCTTGCTGGCTTTGTCGGTTTTGTCCGCAGATTTGTCTGCTGATTTATCTGGATCAAGGCTAAGCGTCGCTCGTTTTTGTGCGGCAGCCAGCGCTCCTCGCGGTGCAAACGGGTCGACATCGAACTCGACCGGCACTTCTTCAGGCTGTACCCATGGCAACGCGTTCAACGGCAAACGCAGCCCCATGGGTGAGTCGCCATCGATGAGGTACAGGTGCTCGCGCTTGAGCGGCCACGCGGATGTGAGCCAAACGGTGCCCAAGGCGATGCGGGGGTCGAAATCCTTGGCTTTCAAGGGCAGAACATAGCCCACCACTTCGCCCAAACCTTGTTCTAACAAACGCGCCAGCCGTCGGCGTTCTTCCGATGCCTTCAGGTCTGCCTTGAGCGGGTCGAGGTTGTGCGGCAGCGCCTGCTCGCGCTGAGCCTGTAACAGCACATCTTCATAAGCCGGAATCTGGCTGTTGGCCGGCAAACCCAGCGCCTTAACCAGCTCCGTGCTGAAAGCTGCAGCTTCGATAGGGCCATAACCTTCAGCCTGCTTCTCGTCTGAGAACAGCGTGGCATCCAGCCACATCGGTTGCCCGTCGATACGCCAAAAGATGTTCAAAGCCCAACGCGGCAAAGGCTCGCCCGGATACCACTTGCCTTGGCCGTAATGCAGCATGCCGCCCGGCGCAAAATGGTTTTTCAGGCGATGCATCAGCTCTCCTGCCAATTTACGCTTGTCATCACCGTGTGCCAGTGTGTTCCACTGCGCGCCATCCATGTCGTCTATCGACACAAAAGTCGGCTCCCCGCCCTGGGTCAGTCGCACGTCCTGCCGCTTCAGGTCAGCGTCAACTTGCTGGCCGAGCTTGTCAATCTTGACCCAATCAGCCTCTGTGTAAGGCTTGGTGACGCGCGGGTCTTCGTGAATGCGCGTGATGGTCATCTCGTGGACGAAGGTGACTTCGGCCTTGTCAGTAAAACCCGTCACCGGCGCTGCTGACGAGGGCATTGCGGTGCAAGCCAGCGGAATATGGCCTTCACTGGCCAACATGCCGGAGGTCGGGTCCAGCCCGATCCAGCCCGCGCCGGGGATATACACCTCGGTCCAGGCGTGCAGATCGGTAAAGTCTACTTCCGTGCCACTAGGTCCATCAAGCGCGGCCTGATCGGCACGCAATTGGATCAAATAACCCGACACAAAACGTGCCGCCAAGCCCATTTCGCGCAAAATTTGCACCAGCAGCCAGCCGGTGTCACGGCATGAACCCGAACGCTTTTCCAAAGTTGCCTCTGGGGTCTGCACACCTGGCTCCATCCTTAGCAAATACGCGATATCGCCCTGCAAACGCTGATTGATAGCTACCAAAAAGTCGTTGGTCAGCATGTCTTTTTTCAGCACCTCGCGCCGCGCCATGGCGACCCACTCGGTCAACAAAGCTCCCGGTTTTTCCGTTTTTAAATACGCGCTGAGCTCGGCACTGAGCTGTTCTGGGTAACTGAAAGGGAAGTGTTCGGCGTATTTTTCAACGAAAAAGTCAAACGGGTTGATCACCGTCATATCCGCCACCAAATCGACCGTGAACTCCAGTTGGTCCGATTTTTCTGGAAACACGAAGCGGCCAATGTAGTTGCCGTACGGGTCTTGCTGCCAGTTGATGAAGTGCTCTTCCGGCGCGACGGTAAGCGAATACGACAGAATCGGCGTACGCGCATGCGGCGCAGGCCGCAGGCGCACTTCATGGGGCGAAAGCGCGATCAACCGGTCATACCGGTAACTTGTTTTGTGGTGCAGAGCAACGCGAATAGCCATTCAGATGTCCCGTTTTAGATCTATTGTGATGTGCAAATGCAGGCTAATTAGCCGCTGCGCTCTTAGCGAAGCACCAAAAGCAAAGCAATTCTCATGCCGATATAGTAACGGTTTGGTGCATTTACATCATATGTCGAGCAATTTCGGGCTGAGGCGAAGTTGGCGTTTTGGGGGAATAAAAAGGCAAAGCACCCTAATTTTCCCCTAAAATCAACCTCTAACCGGCGTATTTACTGCTGAATTAGCTATTAAATATATAGCAAATAGCGCCTTTTGCGACTGCGCTGACGACTATATGTAAGCTCGGTTTAACCCAATTTGGCAAAAACAGCGTTCATCTCGTCTTTGGTAAATGCCCGCAGCGACTGGGTGCGCACATTACCTGCACCAGCCAGCGCCGCGCCAAAAGCGAGGTAAGAGGCTTCGTCTTTGGCGTCAACCACGGCTACCAGGTCATAACTGCCCAGCGTCCAATACATTTCTTTCATGTCGCAACCAAACTTTTTGCCGGCCTCTTTGGCGGCATCAGCGCGTTTGGTGGATTCTGTCATCGTGCGAGCGCCTTGGTCTGTGAAGCTCACCAGTGAAATATAAGTGACCATGTTGATTCCCCTTGTTGTTTTAGGGCCTGTTGCACAGTATCTGGGTCAGCCAAAAATCCAGCATTCGGTCAAACACAGGCCCTGAGGGTGCATGCCGCGCGGCTGGGAGAATGACTGTATGCCGATCATCGCGGAATAGCGCAATAATGAATCTTCATTGCAACACTTACACCTAACAACAACTTGTTTTCAAGCCCTCCTCCAGCGAAAAGAGGCCAGCGAACGGGTTACCCCCATCAGTGGCACTAAATCGTCTTTTTTACCGTGCAACGCTCAAAAATGCTAGGGCAGACACGCGCAGTTCGTTGGCTTCGCGGGGGTTTTGGCCTTCGATGGCGTTGGCGCGTTCGAACAGAGAAGTGGCGACGCTGGGGTAACGGATGGGTGTGTTGCGCAAAGCCAAAACGACTAAGACGACTGCTGTGCTGATCAATAAAAACATGCTGAACCTTGATTCCACGCCAAAAGGCGAAAAGTGAATGAACACCTAGAGTAAGGGTTTACCCTTGAATTTACTAGCTCCCAAGCCTCTAATTCGCTCTAAAACAGCCTAAAACCCATGCAAATGGTGCATAACTTGCCCCATAAACTGTCCTGTTTGCATGTTTTCCGTGTTAATGTGCTGCCGCACTCGGCAAGGCGTGCCCCGTCTCCAGAAAGGTCTTGAGGTTGGACAGCACTTTTGGCCAACCGCCGGAGATGCCCTGCAGCATCTGTGGGTCGTTCTCAAGTTCGGCGTGCGTGACGGTCAGGCAGACCAACTCGGCGCTGTAGGGCGCGATGTCAAAGGATACGCGCGAGTGTTTGGCGGCTTCTTGCTCCTCGGCAGGGCGGGCCCAGCTGTAGACAAGACGCGTTGGCGGGGTGTTTTCTATGACCTTGCCGAACATATCGACGATGCCCGAGCCATCCGCTCGGGTGTGCTCCCAGCGCGAGCCGGGTTTCCAGTCGGAGACATTGACCCGCGCGCAACCGGCGTTGGGGTCCACCCACCACTGGCGCATCAGGTCAGTGTCCATAATGGCCTGCCACAATTTCTCGGGTGTGGTGGCGATGTACGTGACGTACACATAGCTAGGTTTGTTCATGGTGATCACTTTCTAAATTTTGTTTCAAGGTGTGCAACGCGCTTAAACGGTTGCGTTCAAATTTACCAATCCAGCGCTCGTACATCTCGTGCAGTGGCACGGGGTTGAGGTAGTGCAGCTTCTCACGCCCCTGCCAGACGACAGAAACCAGATTCGCGTCCTCCAGAAGCTGCAAATGCTGCGTCACCGCCTGGCGGGACATGTCCAGATGGGTACACAGCACCGTCAGCGACAGGCCGTTTTCCAGATGGAGCTGGTCCAGCAGGCGACGACGCCCCGGGTCCGCCAACGCTTTGAATACTTTGTCTAGTTCCAAACTTTAGACCCACCTTTCTTCAGTTGCAGGTGTGGCTATTATATGCAAGCATTTACCTGCATATTACGTAAAATCACAGAAATTTTGATTTCTACCTGAATTTACTTAAAATATGCCTCTAGCCGGCGTATTTATTGTTCAATTAGCTATTGATTTAATAGCAATTTTTGCCCGGCTATTGCTACTGCAAGCTGATGGATTTGGCGATCCCTTGGTAGACCTGTATTTCTTTGTTGTAAAAAGCCGCCGCCTCGCTGGGGCTCATGGGCTCTGTCGGCTCTGCGCCGCTGGCTATCAAACTCTTGCGTACCTCTGGATTGGCCACCGCAGCCAAGGCAGATTTGTTGATGATGGCAATCACGCTGTCTGGCACTTTTGCACCCACTTCCACACCCGCCCAGACGCTGAAGACAAACTCTTCAAAGCCTTTGGTGTTTTTCATCAAGGGCAGGCTTGGCAAGCGTCCATTGGGCGACTCTGAAGCCACGGCCAATGCGCGCATGGTGCGGGAGTCCACAAAACCTGGTACCGCGCCAGCAACGGGCATGAACGCAAAATCAATTTGTGAGCTGATCAATGCGGTCACGCACGGAGCCAAGCCCGAATAGGGCACATGCAAGGTTTTGGCGTTCGTCATCAGGGCGAATTTCTCTGCCATCAAATGGTACAGCGAGCCTATGCCTGAGGTGCAATACGACAAAGGTTTGCCCTTGTTTTTCTTGGCCAGCGTGATGAATTCTTCTAAATTATTAGCCTCAAGGTCTTTGCGTACCAGCAGCATCACGCTGGTGCGCCCCAACAAGGCTGCCAGCTTCAGCTCCTGCGGCTGGTATTTCATGGCGCTGAGCGCCAAGGGCGTCAAGATGGATTCAAGGGGCGAACCGAGCAGGAGCGTATGACCATCTGGCGCTGCATTGATCACTTTGATGGTACCGATGCCGCCTGCAGCGCCTGCGACGTTCTCGATCGTGATGGTTTGGTTTAAATTCAGTGCCATTTCCTTGGCAATGATGCGGGCCACAAAGTCAGACGCGCCACCTGCTGGGTAGGCAACCACCATGGTCAGCGGCTTGCTGGGGTAGCCCTGAGCCATGGCCCCAGCACTTGCAAACGCTATGAGACTTAAAAAAGCAAGCTTTAAAAATTGAAAGAAATGCACTTGAGCCCAACTTGGTTTATTACTCTGTTGAGTATAAACTAAAGTATTCATTTCTATATATTTTCACATATATACGACAAATAGATGCCAACTTTTCCTCATTTTAACCTTGCGACGCGACAACTAAAATCTATTTGCCAATGCAAAACTTCGAAAAAATCACGCCCAGTAAATCGTCAGAAGTGAACTCGCCTGTAATGGCGGATAAGTCGTTTTGTGCCAAACGCAGCTCTTCAGCGAGCAAATCTAAGGCTTGAGATTTGGCTTTGAGCTGACTCTCCGCCAAACTTAAGTGAGTGCTCACTTGCCGTAAAGCCTGCACGTGGCGCTCGCGGGCGATGTAGACGCCTTCGGCGGCGGGTTGCCAGCCAGCGACTTGCAGCAGCGTGCGGCGCAGGGTTTCTAGGCCTTGGCCGTTTTTGGCGGAAACAGTGATGTTGACGGTTTCCGCATCTGTGTCGATAGCAATTGCCGCTTGCGGTGGCGGAACTGCATCGACCTTGTTCCAGACCTGAATCACCGGCACGCGTTTGGGCAGCAGGCTAATCAGCTGGGTGGCGATGACGGCGTCGGCGGCTTGGTAGCTGGCCGATTCGGCAACGGCGTTCCAGCGCACCAAGTCATGTAAAAACAGCACGGCGTCGGCGTTTTCAATCTCAGCCCAAGCGCGTTCTATGCCGATTTTTTCGACTTCATCGTCACTGTGGCGCAGGCCAGCAGTGTCGATGATGTGCAGTGGCACGCCGTCGATTTGAATGGTTTGCTGCACTTTGTCGCGGGTTGTACCCGCTATGGGTGTGACGATGGCGAGCTCGGCACCCGCCAGCGCGTTGAGCAGGGACGATTTACCCGCATTCGGCTGGCCGGCGATGACGACTTTGATGCCTTCGCGCAACAACGCACCTTGGCTGGTGCGTTGCATGACGCGGGCTAGGGTCGCTTGCAAACGGGTCAATTGACCGGCGGCATCGGCTTTTTGCAGGAAGTCGATCTCTTCTTCAGGAAAGTCCAGCGTCGCCTCAACCAACATGCGCAGGTGGATGAGGGCGTCGCGCAGGCTGTGGACTTCTTTAGAAAACTCGCCCGACAAGCTGCGGGTCGCACCCCGTGCCGCCGCTTCGGTGCTGGCGTCAATCAAATCGGCCACGGCCTCGGCCTGCGCCAAATCCATTTTGTCGTTCAAAAACGCCCGCTGGGTGAACTCGCCGGGCTGGGCGACGCGCAGGCCGTCCAAGCGCGGCAGTTGTGTGGCGACATCGATTTCAGCCCCAGCTTGCAAACAACGCGCCAGCAGCAACTGCATCACCACCGGCCCGCCGTGCGCTTGCAATTCCAGCACGTCTTCACCCGTGAACGAATGCGGCGCAGGGAAGTAGAGCGCCAAACCGTGGTCAATCGCCTCGCCGGCCGTATCCACAAATGGTAAATACGTCGCCTCGCGCGGCTTCAAATCACGGCCGCACAGGGCGCGAACCAAAGGCGCAATCGCCTTGCCCGACACCCGCACAATACCCACCGCACCGCGACCGGGTGGGGTGGCGATGGCGACGATGGGGGAGGAATTGGAATGGGCGAAAGCGTTCATAGCTCCCCATTGTCCACGATTCGAACTCTTGGTTTGAATGGCTTAGGCGCTTCTTTGCTCAAAGTGGCGGTAAAAACCATCTGCAACGCTGAAATCGCTCATTTTAATGCTCATTTATGCCTCTAGCCGGCGTATTTATTGCCTAATTAGCTATTAAATGTATAGCATATTTGAGTATTTCTGGATCAATTCACTTCACCCCGATAGCCTCTTTCACTGCCGCTTCTAAGATTGGCTCAATCTTTTGCTGGATGATAGGCAGCTTGGCTTGAATCGCTTGGGCGGATTTGATATTCACAGCCACCATCTTTTGCATCAAAGCCATATAGGCTGGGTCTTTGTACAGTGCGGCTAAG
>JBEBJY010000018.1:0-42070 GCA_040079635.1 Burkholderiaceae bacterium
GGTTTGGAGGGCGCAACACTAAAACTAACAAAGAAAATAATTTTGGATTTTTGCAAGACCTTTATGGCAAAGATATTTATCTTCACAAAAAATCAGTATTGGACAAAAATTTTCCTCTTGAAGGAGGTGTTTTTTTATATGAAATAGAAGAACGGGATGGAAAACCGCGCGCAAACAACGCACAGCATTTGTCAGACTCTGATATTAGCTGCCTTTCAATATTTAGAACATTGCTTCAGTTAAAAAAAGATGGCTGCATATCATCACCTCAAGCACTATATGAAACACTTGTCGATAATTTCTTTGGAAAAATTTCGAAAGCACAACCTGAAGAAATAGATTTAATTACTTATATTTCTAGTAATAATTATGTTTACGAACTACTTTTTATACATTGCAGTCGGACTACTAGATTTAGCAACAGATTGAATTGGGTAGATATTTTTACTTTTTTATCGACTCATTCGCAGATCGACATCTTTAAAGACTTACCTTGGTCAACGATACCACCTGCCATTATATTTGAACAAGAAGAGAAACTGGCTTACTTTATTGACACCATTAACATGAAAGATGCAAGGGAAAAATGTATCAAATATATGCATCTCCTTCCAATAAATTTCATTTTCAACTTAATAATTAAGAATCCTCTGATTACGAAAAACGATATTCTTTCTCGCATAAAAGATCTAGAGCAACATATACACTCAATATATCAAGACTCCTCTAAAAATCTTCCAGATTATGTGAAAAATGCGTATGAAAAATACTTAAAACCTATCGGAGGCTACCGATCGTTCCCCATTCTTTGGGAAATTATCGAGCCATGTCAATTTAAAAAATATTTATTTGAGAAAAATATAAAATTTTTTGATGTTTACAATGCCTCAGATGTTTTAAAATTAAACGTAGATACTTTTATATTATTCAATATATTTTCTTTGATTTATTCCAACAACAGCAATCAAGCAATTTATGATATTTTCATTCAAAGACTTTGGGAAGCTATTATTCAAGGTGGAATCAATATCGAAGAACAATCCAGTAAAATTTTTGAACTATTTCCTTCTTGTTATAGCTTAGGTGAAAATTTATCTTGCGAAGCATTTTTTTGGGAAAAAATGAACACTTACTTGTGCAGGGGGAAAAAGTGCATCTCCCCTAAAGTCATTCCTAATATAAATAAAAATTTCTTTGAATTTAATATCTACGACTGGTTTTCACATTTTGGGATCGATTATTTTAAAGAAAAACAACCTTCACAAAAAGACTTTCCAATCAAACTCGCTGGATACTTCAATCGTTTACGTGAAATATATCCAGTTCTCCATTGTAGAGAATGTAGCAAACTCATGATTCCGAATTTTCGCTATGCCCGCACAGAATACCAAGATTTTGAAAATGGACACGTCATAACTAAAGATATGGCTGCAGCTTATAGATTGACAGTTTTTCATTGCAATAGCGTCGAATGTAAAGAATATGAGATCGGATATTACATCAGTCATTGCATCGGTTTCGGATGTTATGACATTATCGATACACGTGATTTAAAAATTAAGTGCGATTCAGGGCGCTATGTTTGCAAAGGATGTGGCAGCTGCTGCCAAACCCATGCCAAATCCAACCCTGTTGGTTTTTGCGGTCAATGTGGAGAGCACCTCCAACTCTTTGAAAAAACTGACAATAACTATTTGGGTAGAAAACTAAGATGGGCAAATTGCAGCTCGACATGTGGATTCAACATACCCTCAGAGACTCTACCTCAAAAATTTTATTTACCTAGTTGTCAACCAGTATCTAATGAAAGATCGCAGCGTTGGGATATTTCTTCGATTCAGTCCGAGCATTAATAGATTTGAATTTGGAGTAATTAAATTGCCTTTTACGCCATTCCACATGGGCGCTGCGCTCATTGTTAAGCCAGGGTTCAACCGAAACTTCAGCATCATTACCTTCGGCATGGCTCAGATTGCTATGGACTTAGAGCCGGGTATTGGCATGTTGACTGGTGCGGATGTGCTTCACGGCCCCACACACACCATTTTGGGTGCGCTGGTTATCGCCGGCCTTGTGATGCTGATTGCACCAGGCGTTTGCAATTACCTGCAAAATAGATGGAACAAGGAAGTCACTTACTACAAACAGCTTTGGCTAGTGCAATCTCAAACTTTACCCAAGAGCGCTGTGATTTTTGGTGCATTTTTCGGCACTTTGAGCCATGTTGCTCTAGACAGTCTTATGCACCATGACATGCATCCATTGATGCCATTTTCAAAGGCTAATCCCTTGTTGGGCTTGGTATCTCACGATACGGTGTACCAACTTTGCGCAATCGCAGGCGTTTTAGGTGCCGTTGTATGGTTGGCGATGAAATGGGCTGGTCGCCCCCGGTAAGTTAACAGTTTTACCCAGCCAACCCCACATACACATTTGCACATCACGCTCTCGTCAAACCACTGCCCGCAACGCCTCAGGCGTTCTCAAAGCAATCGCTAACAACGTTTTAGCAGCGCCAGTCGGTTCACGTCTGCCCTGCTCCCACTCTTGCAAAGTGCGTACTGAAACACCCAGAAGAGCGGCAAATTTAGCTTGTGTTACGCCTACTGATTGCCGCACTTTCGAGGCCATCGTTGGCTCGACCTTGGTAACACGTGCAAACTTGCCCGCTTTGAACTCGCGCACCGATTGCAACAAATCGTCTTGAAACTGCTGCATCTCAGCATCTGCCAGAGTTGCAGCTGGTGTGGATTTTTTAGTCATTTTCAAACTCCTTCTTCAATTGCAGCAAAAACGTTGTTGGCAAATTGTCGAATTTGGCTTTGGTATAAACAATAAACAATAAACAGGGCAATTACGCCATCTGCCAAAAGGTTGAAATAAATCACCCGTGCCCCGCCGCGTTTGCCCATACCAGATCGACTCCAACGCACTTTGCGCATACCGCCAGTTCCTGGAATGACATCGCCAGCCAATGCATTGTTTGCCAACCAAACTTTAAATTCTGTCAATTCGTCATCAGACCAAATTTCTTTGGCATAGCGCTGAAAAACTGGCGTTTCAACAATCGTGTACATGCAAATTATACGTCAATGACGGATAAATGGGAAGTGTGAAAATCTTAGAAAATCTACCCAGCCAACCCCACATAAACATTCTGCACATCATCATTCCCGTCAATCGCGCTCAAGAAGGCTTCTACTTCTTCTAGCTGCTCGGCGCTGAGTGTTGACGGATCAACGGGGTTTTTGGCTTTGTAGCCCAGTTTGGCGGACAGGACGGTGAAGCCGTGGGTTGGCAGGGCGCGGCTAACTAGGTCTAAGTCTGTGGCGTCGGAGTAGAAGATGGTGGTGGTGATTTTGCCGTCTTCATCGGCGTCACCGGCTTCAAAATCTTGCGCGCCGGCTTCGATGGCTGCTGTTTCAGCGTCGGCTTCTTTATTGGCTGGTTCGGCTTCGATGATGCCCAAGTGGTCAAAATCCCAAGAGACTGAGCCGGAGGTGCCGAGCTGGCCTTTGCGGAACAGGACGCGCATTTCGGGGGCGGTGCGTTTGACGTTGTCGGTCAGGCATTCGACCATGACGGCGACCTGGTGCGGGGCGAAGCCTTCGTAGATGACGTGCTCGTAGTTGACGACTTCACCGGTCAAACCTGCGCCTTTTTTGATGGCGCGGTCTAATGTGTCCTTAGGCATGGAGACTTTACGCGCCTGCTCGACGCATAGGCGCAGCTTGGAGTTGGATGCAGGGTCTGCGCCATTCCGCGCGGCTACCAAGATGTCTTTGACCAAGCGGCCGAATAATTTACCTCTGGCACTGGCTGCCAGTTCTTTGCCTTTTGCTTTCCATTGCGCGCCCATGTCTGTCTTCCCTTTTTGTCAAAATCGATAAGGGTAGATTATCCACGGTTAAATCCCCAACAACCCGCAGATGCCCCTCAGACAACCCCAGAATCGCGCAAAGCCGCAATAGCATCCTCACCTAACCCCATCTCCCGCAAAACCTCATCCGTATGCTCCCCCAAAGCCGGTGGCGCACGTAGCAGCACAGGCGGAGTCGCTGTAAGGCGCAGCGGGCTTGCCACTGATGATATATTTTTGATAGCACTACTGGCAGCAAATACGCCGCTTACAGGTCGATTTATAGGCTGTTTCACCTCTAAATTTCGCGCCTTCACCTGCTCATCCGCAAATGCCTGCCCAATGTCGTTGATCGGGCCGCAGGGCACGGCTTTGTCTTCTAGAAGTTTGACCCATTCTGCTGTCGTGCGGGTGCGGGTGACTGCTTCCATCAGCGGAATCAGCTCGCCACGGTTGCTATTTCGCCCACCCATGGTGGCAAAGCGCGGGTCGGCGGACCATTCTGGTTTGTTGACGGCATGGCAAAAGCGGGCGAATTGACCGTCGTTGCCTATGGCCAGCAGCATGGCGCTGTCTGCCGTGGGGAAGTCTTGGTACGGCGCCAAGCTGGGGTGGCTGTTGCCTTGGCGCTGGGGGACTTTGCCAGTGTTGAGGAATCCTGCAGCTTGATTCGCCAAAATCGCCATGCCGACGTCTAACAACGCCATATCGATTTGCTGCCCTGCACCTGTGCGGTTGCGCACTTCCAGCGCGGCAAGGATGGCGGATGTGGCATAAACACCGGTGAACACATCAGTCAACGCGACACCCACACGCATCGGGCCGCCGCCGGGCACGCTGTCGGGCTTGCCGGTGATGCTCATCATGCCGCTCATGGCTTGAATCATCAGGTCGTACCCTGCCCGCTCGGCATACGGGCCGTCTTGGCCGAAACCTGTGATGGAGCAATAAATCAGCTTGGGGTTGAGCACTTTCAAGCTCTCATAGTCCAAGCCGTAATGCTTCAAACCGCCAACTTTGAAATTTTCTACCAAAATATCGCTGCTCAGCGCCATTTGCCGAATCAAGGCTTGGCCTTCAGGCTTGGCAATGTCGATGGTGATGGAGCGTTTGTTGCGGTTGCAGGTTGTGAAATAGCTGGCGTGTGTAGTGTCGTTACCGTCCTCATCCTTCAAAAACGGCGGCCCCCAGTGGCGCGTGTCGTCGCCCTCGTTGGGACGCTCGACTTTGACAACGTCAGCACCTAAGTCCGCCAGCATTTGGGTGCACCACGGACCAGCTAAGACGCGGGATAAATCTAAGACTTTTAAATGGGAAAGTGCGCCTTGGTTCATAACGTCAGTTTAGGTCAATTCGAAAACGCCGCAATCCCCGTCTGCGCACGCCCCAAAATCAGCGCATGGATGTCATGCGTGCCTTCGTAGGTGTTCACCACTTCAAGGTTAACCAAATGCCGCGCCACGCCAAATTCGTCGCTGATGCCGTTGCCGCCCATCATGTCGCGCGCTAAGCGGGCGATGTCTAGGGCTTTGCCGCAGGAATTGCGTTTGAGCAGTGACGTCAAATCCGTCGCCGCTGTACCCTCTTCTTTCATGCGACCCAAGCGCAGACAGCCTTGCAAGCCGAGGGCGATTTCGGTTTGCATGTCGGCGAGTTTCTTTTGAATCAACTGGTTGGCTGCGAGCGGGCGGCCGAATTGTTTGCGATCCATCACATACTGACGGGCGCGTGTCCAGCAATCTTCTGCCGCACCCAGCGCGCCCCAAGCGATGCCGTAACGGGCAGAATTGAGGCAGGTGAACGGGCCTTTGAGGCCTTGCACCTCGGGAAAAGCGTTTTCTTCAGGGCAAAACACGCCGTCCATGACGATTTCGCCAGTGACGGACGCGCGTAAACCCACCTTGCCGTGGATGGCGGGAGCGCTCAAGCCTGCCATGCCTTTTTCGAGCACAAAGCCGCGAATCGGGCCAACAGTGCCTGATTCGCTCACTTCTTTCGCCCAAACCACAAACACATCGGCCATCGGGCTGTTGGAAATCCACATTTTTGCGCCGCTGAGCTTGTAGCCGCCTGCCACTTTTTGGGCGCGGGTGACCATGGAGCTGGGGTCAGAGCCGTGGTCAGGCTCGGTCAGGCCGAAGCAGCCAATCCACTCGCCCGTCGCCAGTTTCGGCAGGTATTTTTGGCGCTGCGCCTCGGTGCCAAATTCAAAAATCGGCACCATGACGAGTGAGCTTTGCACACTCATCATCGAGCGGTAGCCAGAGTCGACGCGCTCCACCTCGCGGGCGATCACGCCGTAGGCCACGTAATTCAAGCCTGGGCCGCCGTATTGCTCGGGAATCGTGGGGCCTAAAAGCCCCAGTTCACCCATTTCGCGGAAAATGGCGGGGTCGGTCGTGCCGTCGCGGAAAGCCTGCGTCACGCGGGGGAGCAGTTTGTCTTGGCAATACGCGGCGGTGGCCTCCTTGATCATGCGCTCGTCGGCGGTGAGCTGCTGGTCGAGCAGGAACGGGTCTTGCCAGTTGAATGTTGCTTTTTGGGTGGATGCCATGAATATCTCCTTTGAATGGACTGAATTGTGCTGCTGTTTTGCTGTAATACATGTCATCGTAACGGCTATATTTACTCTGTGCAAACGACTTTTATGCACTCAGTTATGATATTTAGTCACTTATAAAACTTATAAAATACCTCAAATCAATGGTGTAAATTGGCACTTAGCCGTTGTATTTATTGCCTAAATAGCTATTAAATATATAGCGCAATTTACTTGCATTTTAAGCATAATTATGTATATTACGCACACCATGCGCAGAAAAATACCTTCCCTTCAAGCCTTGGCGTGCTTTGACGCCGCCGCCCGCCACGAAAGCTACACCCGCGCCGCGCAAGAGCTGGCGCTGACGCAGGGTGCAGTATCGCGGCAGATCACGGCGCTAGAGGAGTTTTTGGGCATGGATTTGTTCCGCCGCACCCGCCACGGCGTTGCGCTGACCGAGCGCGGCGCGGCGTATGCCAAACAAGTTGCGCCCCGGCTGCAGGGGCTGGAGCAGGACACGCTGGACGCCATGTCCACCCAAGGCCAAGGCAGCGCCGTGCATTTGGCGGCTGTGCCCACCTTTGCTACCCGCTGGCTGATGCCGCGTTTGCCGCTTTTGGCGGCGCAGCACCCAGACATCACCATCCACATCGAAACCCGCACCCGCCCCTTTATGTTTGGCGAGACGCCGTTTGACGCCGCCTTGTACGCTGGCACGCCCGAGCAGGTACGCAACTGGGCGGGAACGAAGGCGACGCTGCTGCTGATGGAAGAAGTCGTGCCCGTTTGCAGCCCAAAATTAATGAGTAACTTGGCAGAACTCACGCCAGAAGCGATCTCACTGCTCCCTCTTTTGCAGCAAAGCACCCGCGCGGAAGGCTGGCGGCAGTGGTTTGAAGCGCAAGGCGTGGACGCACCGCTGGCATTGTCAGGGCCGCGTTATGAGCTTTTCTCCATGACGGCTGCTGCCGCCACACACGGCATGGGCGTGGCGCTGGTGCCGCGATTGCTGGTTGAAACCGAGCTGGCGCGGGGTGAGCTGGTCATTGCCTGCAATCGACCGCTGAGGGGCGAGCGGGGGTATTACATCGTGACGCCGGAGCGGACGGATGAATCTGCCGCTCTCACCGACTTTGTCACTTGGCTGACCCATCAAAAACCGACTTTGCTTTAAGATATTCGAATGGACATGAAAACTTCTCCCCTCAAATTACTCAACGACCCCAGTCTGCTGAAAACCGATGCACTCATCAACGGCGAATGGGTTAAATCTGAAGCAACTTTTGACATTTTTGACCCTGCTACAGGCTTAAAACTAGCAACAGTCAGCAACTTAACTGCCGAAGACGCTACCAAAGCGATAGCGGCGGCGGCAGCTGCTTTAATAACCTGGCGCTTAAAAACCGGCAAAGAGCGGCACGGTATTTTGCTGAAATGGTTTCAGCTCATCATGGCGAACCAAGACGATATTGCGCGTATTCTGACGTCTGAACAGGGCAAGCCGTACGCCGAGGCGAAAGGCGAAGTTGCCTATGGGGCGAGCTTTGTGGAATGGTTTGCCGAAGAGGCCAAACGCGTCAACGGCGAGGTGCTGCCACAATTTGACAACAACCGCCGCTTGATGGTGATGAAGCAACCGATTGGTGTGTGCGCCGCCATCACGCCATGGAACTTCCCCATCGCCATGATCACCCGCAAAGTTGCGCCAGCGCTGGCGGCGGGTTGTACCGTGGTTATCAAACCGGCGGAATTGACGCCGTTGACCGCTTTGGCCGTGGCCGAACTCGCAATACGTGCGGGGATTCCCGCAGGCGTGTTGAATGTGCTGACGGCCGACAGCGACAACTCCATCGCCATTGGCAAAGTGTTTTGCAGCAGCCCCACCGTCAGCCACATCAGCTTCACCGGCTCGACAGAAGTGGGGCGAATTTTGATGGCGCAAAGTGCGCCAACCGTCAAAAAACTGTCATTGGAACTGGGCGGCAACGCGCCTTTCATCGTGTTTGACGATGCAGATATTGATTCCGCCGTCGAAGGCGCGATGGCCAGCAAGTACCGTAACGCTGGGCAAACCTGCGTGTGCGCGAATCGTATTTACGTACAGGACGGCATTTACGACGCGTTTGTCAGCAAGTTTGCAGCCAAAGTAAACGCGCTCAAAGTCGGCAACGGGTTTGACGATGGCGTGGTGCAAGGCCCGTTGATTGAGCCGGCAGCCGTTGAAAAAGTCGAGCGCCACATTGCCGATGCGCTCGCCAAAGGCGGCAAGCTGTTGGCGGGTGGCAAGCGCCTGCAAGGTCAGTTTGTCGAACCTACGCTGATTGGCGACGCGACGGCCGATATGCTGTGCGCCCGAGAGGAGACTTTCGGCCCCTTCGCGCCCGTGTTCCGCTTCACCACCGAGCAAGAAGCCATTGATGCAGCCAACAACACCGAGTTTGGCCTGGCCAGCTACTTCTACAGCCGTGACGTGGGCCGCATCTTCCGCGTGGCAGAAGCTCTGGAGTACGGCATGGTCGGCATCAACGCTGGCGTTATCGCCACTGAGCATGTGCCTTTTGGTGGCGTAAAACAATCGGGCTTAGGCCGCGAAGGCTCGCGCCATGGCATGGACGAGTATTTGGAGATGAAATATCTCTGCATGGGTGATATTCTGAAATAATACGGTCAAGCTAACTTAAAAAGCGGGTGTCGTTCAGTGGTAGGACTTTTGCTTCCCAAGCAAATAACGAGGGTTCGATTCCCTTCACCCGCTCCAGTTTTTCGCTACAGCCTTCATTCACTTATCGTATATTTTGCTATATCTTTTTTTGCTATATATTTTATAGCTACTAAAGCAATAAATACGCCGGCTATAGTCATATTTTTGCACTGAAATCATCATTTTTACGTGAAATCCACACTTCCGACACACCGCAGCGTATTTGCCTATCTGTGGGTTGCACCAATCACGCTGCTTGGGCTTTTTTGCGCGCTCATCGCTTATTGGTTAGGGGCATCGGTAAAACGGCGGTTTGGGGTGCTTGAGGTGGCAGGGAATTCGCGCACGCCGCTGTTACGCGCTATCTCCAATCAATTTGACGCGATCACGCTGGGTCACGTTATTTTGGGTCGCAACCACGGCACACTCACCCGCTGGCGTAGCCATGAGCATGTGCACGTGCGGCAGTACGAGCGCTGGGGTGTTTTGTTTCCTGTGTTGTATGTGCTGGCCAGCTTCAAAGCGCTGCTGACGGGTAAGCGCTTTTATTGGGACAATGTGTTTGAAGTGGAAGCTCGAAAGGTGTAAAGTGTATGCACTTTGGCACATAAATTGCTGCATTGACAATGTGCAGAGCCGTTCATCCAAGCGGCGCTGCTCAATCGAATACTTTGTCAACCCATGGAGATTTAAGCATGTTATTTCAACGCATTTCACTATTACTCGCAGGTGCACTGGGTACATTGTTGTTGGCTGGTCAAGCGGCAGCGCAGAACAAATACCCCGATCAACCCGTCAAACTCATCGTCGCGCTACCAGCTGGTGGCAGTGTAGACATGATTGCTCGCACGCTTGGCCAGAAGCTTAGCACCACTTTGGGGCAACCTTTTGTGATCGATAACCGCGGTGGCGGCTCGGGCCAAATAGGCATGCCCATGGTCGCTAGAGCACCCGCAGACGGTTATACGCTCACGGTGTCCCCCGCCTCGTTTCTTACAACCAACAAAAGCGTCTTCAAAAGCTTGCCCTACGACCCTGAGGCAGATTTCATCCCGATTTCGCGCTTAGTCAATCAGCCTATGGTGCTGATCGTCAAAGACAAGCAAAAATACCCTACAGTTGCAGCGCTCCTAGCGGCAGCCAAGGCCGCGCCTGGCAAGATTACTTATGCCTCGTCTGGAGATGGCAGTCCGCAGCACCTCGCAGGGTTGATGTTTGAGTCTCGCACACAAACGAAGCTGCTACATGTGCCTTACCGTGGTGGCGCATTAGCAATCAACGACACCATTGCGGGCACCGTGGACGCCATGTTTGCCGTGATGCCAGAAGCTGTGCCACATGTGCAGTCAGGCAAACTCCACGCACTGGGCGTGATGAGCCCGACCCGATCACCCGTGTTTCCCCAAGTACCCACGATGGCTGAAAGCGGCGTGGTTGACCTCAATCTGTCAGCTTGGATGGCGTTGCTGGCACCTGCCAAAACACCCCGTGCTATCGTCGACCAGCTCAATCGCGCTGTTCAATCAGCTTTCGATCCAGAGCTCAAAGCCAAGCTGGCCGAAAGCGGTATTGAAGTCGCGACTAGCACACCAGAAGATGCGCAACGACTCATTGCAAGGGATATTAAGCTACACGCAGAGCTTGTCAAAGCCGCTGGCTTGGTACCGCAATAAGTTACTATAGACGGCATGCAAATCTCCATTTTGATCGTAGGCATTCACCTCGCGCGTAGCACGCGGGGAAAACCTTGCGCACCTCCAAAATAGTTTTGAACCGGTTGGTTTGAAATTTTTTTGTTAGTTATTTTTGGAAGATATGGAGCGTGAACAATGGCCGATTTGTTTGACAACCCGATGGGGTTGATGGGTTTTGAGTTCGTGGAATTTGCGTCACCGACAGCCGGCTTGCTAGAGCCTATTTTTGAGCGCATGGGTTTTTCACTGGTTGCCAAGCACCGCTCTAAAGACGTGGTGTTGTACCGCCAAGGTGAGATCAACTTCATTGTTAACCGCGAACCCAAAAGTGTGGCGGGCTATTTTGCTGCTGAGCACGGCCCCAGCGCTTGCGGCATGGCGTTTCGTGTCAAAGATTCGCATCATGCGTACAAACGCGCTTTAGAACTGGGCGCGCAGCCGATTGAATTGCATCCAGGGCCTATGGAGTTGAATTTGCCCGCCATCAAAGGCATTGGCGGTGCACCGCTCTATTTGATTGATCGCTATGAAGACGGCAAATCGATTTACGACATTGATTTTGATTTTATTGACGGCGTGGACAAACACCCAGTTGGCCATAGCCTGAAGCTGATCGACCATTTGACGCACAACGTCTACCGTGGCCGTATGGCATTTTGGGCGGATTTTTACACCAAGCTGTTCAACTTCCGCGAGATTCGCTTTTTTGATATCAAAGGTGAATACACAGGTTTAACCTCCAAAGCGCTGACAGCGCCAGACGGCAAAATTCGTATTCCGCTGAACGAAGAATCGCGCCAAGGCGGTGGGCAGATTGAAGAGTATTTGATGAAGTTCAACGGTGAAGGCATCCAACACATTGCCATGATTTGCGACGACTTGCTTGCCACGGTGGACAGCTTGGCGCTTGCGGGTGTGCCGCTGATGACTGCGCCAAGCGATAGCTACTACGAGATGATTGAAAGTCGATTGCCCGGGCATGGACAACCCGTGGCAGAGCTGCAAACACGCGGTATTTTGATGGATGGCACGACGGAAGGCGGAACGCCCCGCCTATTGCTGCAAATCTTCTCGCAAACCCAGCTTGGCCCTGTGTTTTTTGAATTTATTCAGCGCAAAGGTGATGAAGGCTTTGGTGAAGGCAATTTCAAGGCGCTGTTTGAGTCGCTAGAGCGCGATCAAATCAAGCGGGGTGCACTTGAGTTAGATACAAGTAATTCAAAATAATTACTATATTTTTAATAGCAGAATAGGCAATAAATACGCCGGATACAGACGAATTAGAGGCATATTTATTGCATTTTTGAGTGGCTTATATCAATTTCACGCCAGTTTTAGATTGCAGCTCTTCCAGCGTCACGCCGTCAGCGAGTTCAACAACTTTCAAACCTGCTTCGGTCACATCCATCACCGCCAAGTCGGTGATGATGCGGTCGACAACACCCAAGCCTGTGAGTGGCAAAGTGCAACTTGGCAAAATCTTCAAATCAATGGTGCCGTCTTTCTTTTTCGCGACGTGCTCCATCAGCACGATCACGCGTTTGACACCAGCGACCAAGTCCATCGCACCGCCCATGCCTTTGATCATCTTGCCGGGAATCATCCAGTTCGCCAGATCGCCCTTTTCGCTGACCTGCATCGCACCCAAAATGCTGAGGTTGATTTTGCCGCCACGAATCATGGCGAAGCTTTCATGGCTGCCAAAAATGGACGAGCCTTTGATGGTGGTGACCGTTTGCTTGCCAGCGTTGATCAAGTCCGCATCCACTTGGTCTTCCGTGGGAAACGCGCCAATGCCCATCATGCCGTTTTCTGACTGCAGCCAGACTTCAATGTCTTTAGGGACGAAGTTTGCCACCAGTGTAGGAATGCCGATTCCCAAGTTGACATAAAAGCCGTCTTTCAACTCTTGCGCTGCACGTGCAGCCATTTGATCTTGTGTCCAAGCCATGATTACGCTCCTGCCTTGTCTGTTTTTGTTTCGGTGATGGTTCGTTTTTCAATGCGCTTTTCAGGCGTCGCGTTCAGCACGATGCGGTGCACATAGATGCCTGGCAAATGGATGTCATCCGGTGCGAGTTCGCCCGTTTCAACGATTTTTTCAACTTCCACAATGCAAATCTTGCCAGCCATGGCAGCGGCTGGGTTGAAATTGCGAGCGGTTAAGTTAAAGCGCAAATTACCGGCTTTGTCAGCGATATGGGCTTTGACCAAAGCCACGTCTGGGTTGAGTGCGCGCTCCATCACGAAGGTTTCTTTGACGCCATCGACTTCAAATTCGCGCAGCTCTTTGCCTTCAGCCACTAGTGTGCCCACACCGGTTTTAGTGAAAAAAGCAGGAATGCCTGCGCCGCCGGCACGTAGCTTTTCAGCCAAAGTACCTTGTGGGGTAAATTCCAAAGCCAACTCACCGGCTAAATATTGGCGCTCAAACTCTTTGTTTTCACCGACGTAACTGGAAATCATTTTTTTGATTTGGCGGGTTTCTAGCAATTTGCCCAAACCGAAACCATCGACACCGGCGTTGTTAGAAATGGCGGTTAGGTTTTGTGCACCACTGGCAACCACAGCGTCAATCAACGCCTCTGGGATACCGCACAGTCCAAAGCCGCCTACAGCTAGTAATTGGTTGTCTTTGATGACGCCTTGCAGCGCAGCGGCTGCGCTGGGGTAAATCTTGTTCACGGGTGTTTTCTCCTTATGAAAATGAATACACATACGATACTACTTATTCGAGTACGTAGTTTTCCGTACAATAAAACCCTATGGACATTGATTATCGGCTTGCTTTTGACATGGCGCCCGTGGGGTTGATACTCTCGCGCAACCGTACCATGGTGGACTGTAATCAACATGCTTGCGAGATGTTTGGTACGGCACGCGAGCGCTTGGTGGGGCAATCTTTTCAACTTTTGTACCCTAGCGCCGATGAGTTTGAACGCACCGGCAAGCGTATCACCCCTATTTTGAACCGCAATGGCACCTACGCGGATAACCGCATCATGAAACGGGTAGATGGACGATTCAAAGGCGAAACCTTTTGGTGCCATGTAACAGGTCGAGCGCTAAACCGCGAGGCTCCGCATGAAACGGGGATTTGGACGTTTGAAGATTTAAGCTCTGAACGGCCAGTTAAGTCCGACCTTACCGCACGGGAACGAGAAGTCGCCGCTTACTTGCTGGATGGCATGACCAGTAAAGAAATTGGTAAAGTGCTAGCCATCAGCCCACGCACGGTTGAAATTTATCGCGCACGATTGATGCGCAAATACATGGCTTCAACAACTGCCGATTTGGTACAAAAACTCTTGCGCGGCTGAGTTTTATGCCGCGCTGAGTTTGATACCGCGCTTAGTTTTATGCTTTTAGCGACCTGGCAAATACTTCGCTGGGTCAACAGGCTTGCCGTTGCGGCGAACTTCGAAGTGCAGCATTACCTTATCGGCATCTGAGCTGCCCATGTCAGCAATGCGCTGACCTTTACGCACGGTTTGGTCTTCTTTAACCAGCAGCGTTTGATTATGCGCATAAGCGGTGAGATAGGTTTCGTTGTGCTTCAAAATAACTAAGTTGCCATAGCCGCGCAAGCCAGACCCAGCATAGACCACACGACCATCCGCAGATGCGTAAACCGGATCACCTAATTTGCCAGCGATTTTCAAGCCTTTACTTTTGATATCGTCGTAGCCGGATATCAATGAACCAGAGCTTGGCCACATCCAAGGAATATCATCTTCAGGAGTGGCTGAAGATGCTGGCGGTACAGGTGGCAATGGCGTTAATGTCGTCACAGCTGGTGCAGGTGCGACAACCACGGGCGGCTTAGTTGCAAAACCGTTGCTGTCTAGCGGCACAACGCGCAGCACTTGACCCACTTCAATTTGATTGGCACTTTCTAAATTATTCCACTTCACAATGTCGCGCCAATTTTGGCTGGTGTTGCGACCAATTTGCATCACGGTGTCACCTGGCTTCACAGTGTAATAGCCCGGCTTACCAGCGTGTTGAGAGTTCATCAAATTCGGCAGCGGCTTGCTATCAATTGGTGCAAACGCTGGTGCATCAACGCTCGGTTTGGTAACGGCAACGTTGTTTCCGGTACTGCGATCAACCACTGGTGCACGCGTTGGCATCGGTGTGGAGCAACCTGCTAACTGTAAAGCTGCTACCGACAGCAAAGCCAGCGAACTGGTTTGCACCAAGCGTTGCATCTTTGATAGCTTTTGAATCATCTGAATCATCTTTTTCACCTAACTAAATTTCTAAGCAGTTTTTATGCAGCTACGACTGGTTTGGTTCAGAAACGAGTCATAAAGTTCAAGCCAAGCTTAAATTACACCTGATTTTAAGGGCACAAACTGCACCAACTCCAACACTGTACGCTTCAACCCTGCGTCAGTTTTATCTATGACGACCAAAGATTGCTCTCCAGCCACTTTATTTGTAACAGGTGCAACAATTCGCCCCCCTATTGCCAGTTGGTCGACCCAAGCCTGCGGAATCGCATCCCCACCCGCTGCGGCAATGATGCCGGTGTACGGCGCACCTTTAGGAAAGCCCAACATGCCGTCGCCAAACAACAAATGCGTGTTTTTGATGCGAAACGGTCTGAAATTTTCTCGTGCTTTTTCGTACAAGCCCGCCACCCGCTCAATGCTGTAAACCTCATGCGCGATATGGCTGAGTACCGCAGCTTGGTAGCCGCAGCCCGTGCCAATTTCCAAAACGCGACCCAAATTCCCCGTTTTGCCCTCAAACAGCAGCTCAATCATGCGTGCCACGACGTTTGGCTTAGAAATCGTTTGCCCCCAACCAATCGGCAAGCTGGTGTCTTCGTACGCTTGGTTTGCCAAAGCGGTGTCAACAAAACTGTGTCTGTGCGTAGTTTGCATAGCGTTCAGCACGCGTGCGTCAGTGATGCCATGGCTGGCTAATTTACTCACCATGCGTGCGCGAAACGTGCTGGAATCCATGCCCAAACCCATAGGAGCAGCTGGCGCGCGCGGCACCGGCTTGACTAAGGGACTGGTTTTGACGAGTTGAAGCGTTTGCAACGAACTTGAAACGTGCGCCTGTAAACGTGTATTGACGCCTTTACCCACCGACAAATCCATTTTTGCCGGAAAACTTGGCTTCGTTGCAGATTTGATAATCGGTTTACCGTTCATGCTATTTCGGTCAAGTTTTTACAAATTGCAAAGTTTGTTGTACCCACATCGACAGTGCTTCATGGTTGGTCAAATCCGTTTTCAAGGGCGTCAGCGCCACATGGCCCAACAGCGTCGCATGAAAATCTGTGCCCTCTGAATCATCCTTCGCAGGGCCTGCGCCACCTATCCAATACATGGTGCGACCATGCGGCGTTGTTTGCGTGATGACCTTTTCTGCCGCATGGCGTGCCCCCAAACGGCATACTTGCGTCGCTTTGAGCTGGTCAAACGGTAAATTCGGCACATTCACATTCAGCAGCCAAGGCGCAGCTTTTGCGTTTGTTTTGATTTCTGCTTCCCGCAACTTGATCAAATTCGCCACAATTTCTTTGGCCTTCAAAGCTGCATCATCAATGTGCTCCCAGCCTTTTTTAACCTGCGAAAACGCAATCGCTGGAATGCCAAACAAATAGCCTTCCATTGCCGCACCCACCGTGCCTGAATAAATCGTGTCGTCACCCATGTTCGCGCCATTATTGATGCCTGAAACCACCATGTCTGGCCGGTAGCCCAGCAAACCCGTCAACGCAATGTGCACGCAATCAGCCGGTGTGCCATTGACGTACCTAAAGCCATTCGCGGCAGTTTCTACATGCAAAGGGGAATGCAGCGTTAGCGCGTTGGATTTGGCGCTGTTGTTAACCTCAGGCGCGACCACTTCAACATCGGCAATCGTTTTAAGTGCCTCGTAAAGCGCCACAATGCCGGGGGCTTGGTAGCCGTCGTCGTTTGAGATGAGTATTTTCATAGGTGTAAAAATTAATAACACATTGTAGGTCTCAGCAGTGACAGAATCGGCACACCGAGACAGTTATCATGCTATTTTTAGTCCCATTTAGGAAATCTTATGCACGCTTGGCTCTGTGAAAACCCGATTGGTATTGACGCCGTCACTTGGAAAGAACTTCCTACGCCTGTGCCCGCAGAAGGCCAGGTTTTGATCAACATCAAAGCCGCCAGCCTGAACTTTCCCGACATCTTGATCGTTCAAAACAAATACCAGCACAAGCCCGCCCTGCCCTTTGTGCCAGGTTCTGAATACGCCGGCGTGATCGAAGCCGTCGGCCCCGGTGTGACGCACCTCAAAGTCGGCCAAAACGTCGCTTGTTTGAGCGGCACAGGTGGTTTTGGCACGCACACCTTGGCACCCGCAGCCATGTGCATGCCGCTGCCAGCGGGTTTTTCGCACGTGGACGCCGCCGCTTTCATCATGATCTACGCCACCTCGTACCACGCCTTGGTCGACCGTGCGCAGCTCAAAGCCGGCGAAACCGTGCTGATTTTGGGCGCTGCCGGCGGCGTCGGCACATCAGCCATTCAAATCGCCAAAGCCATGGGTGCAAGGGTGATTGCCGCCGCCTCTAGCGACGAAAAATGCGCCCTGTGCAAAAGCATAGGCGCCGATGAAACTATCAATTACGCCACTGAAAACCTGCGCGAACGCATCAAAGCACTGACGGACGGCAAAGGCCCAGAGGTGATTTACGACCCCGTAGGCGGCGAATACACCGAGCCCGCTTTCCGCAGCATCGCTTGGCGTGGCAGATATTTGGTAGTCGGTTTCGCGGCGGGCCCGATTCCTGCGCTGCCGTTCAACCTCATGCTGCTCAAAGGCGCATCGGTCGTTGGCGTGTTTTGGGGCGATTTCGCCAAAAAAGAACCCAAAGCCAACGCCGCCATGATGGCCGAACTGGCCACTTGGTACGCCAAAGGCACCATCAAACCCGTCATCGACAGCACCATGCCCATGGCGCAACTCAAAGAAGCCTACGCCCACATGAGCTCCCGCGCCGTCAAAGGTAAGCTGGTCATGGTGAACGAATGAGTTGAATTGACTACAAAAAGCCAACAACTCAGGCTATAATCAAAGGCTTGCGGTGGCTGTAGCTCAGTTGGTAGAGTCCAGGATTGTGATTCCTGTTGTCGAGGGTTCGAGCCCCTTCAGCCACCCCATATGAATAAACGAAAGCCTGCTATTTAATGAATAGCAGGCTTTTTTGTTATCACTACGATGTAACGACGAATGTAAGCGAATTTCTCGAAAGCACGAGACTATTGATATCTATGGAATGAAGATGATGAAATGCCAACCAAGGGTTGGCTTCGCATTAAACGTACTTTTTAGACTTCGGATTACACCTTTATCAAATGTAAAGTTTCACGAAGTTCTTTAAAACCAAAACTAATTTATTCAATTTTGTATTTTTAACGTAAAAAAGTTGAATGCTTACTAAATTCCATCATATGGAACAGTCTTTGAAGAAACAGGGTATTTATACCCACAAGTCATGATTTTCAAAAAACACCCGAATAAATTGCCAGCCCTAATAGGGAATGGGATAGCGCGGCATACAGCACCTTTAACTTTCACCGTTTTTTGATGCGGATATAGAGCACACTGTCACAAGTCCGGCGCTGGTGACAACTCCGGGAAGTGAAAACCTCCATGCTGCCAAAATCATGAAATCAGAAATTAGTACGGTTCGCCGCGCGCAACGCGTTATTCGCATGGTCAGTGAACTGCACCGCATGGGGTACCAGAATCTCCGAATCATGCCGTACTTGCATCCCAACGCTTGGCGCTTGGCTATTGGGCCGAAAGAATGCTTCTCAAGTAGAAACGGAGCACATCTCAAAAACGATGAATGGGGCAACGTATCGATTTACACGGCGGCCGGCGATGGGAATGACTATTTCGACTGGACCGATGCAAAAGCCGATGATGCGCGCGCACTAGCTGAAAAATTCATACGCCGGTTGCCGGAAGTCGCAACTCGCGGACTGGGCCGAGACTGGGCTTACGCGGGCTGGCTATCTGAGCTGCTTGGGTTTCTTGAGGGCGGGGACTATTTGCCGGTGATCTACTGGGAGTACATGGAGGGAACCCCTGACGAGCTTCGCTTCCTTCCGATTTGGTCAGTGTCGATAGATACCGTGACTTTTGGATTTGAAACCGTGGGATTCAACACCGCTTCTCAAGCCGCCAAACTGGAATTCCCACTTCCGCCTGTGATGGACTTGATCGAAGAACGATAAAAATCATG
This sequence comes from Burkholderiaceae bacterium, assembly GCA_040079635.1. Taxonomy (GTDB): domain Bacteria; phylum Pseudomonadota; class Gammaproteobacteria; order Burkholderiales; family Burkholderiaceae_C; genus Aalborgiella. The sequence continues at coordinate 19,051 of JBEBJY010000018.1, forward strand.
GTGTTTTCCATGGTATTTCTTTTCTTCGATTAAGAAATATCTATACAAATCAACACATTAGCACGCCTATTGACAACAGGCAATCAATTATCTTTTAAAACGTAATATTTAAATATTTTTGTTTGTTTTAAAAGAATGCTATACAATTCAGCAAGAGCCTAATTTGAGCATTGCATATGACCCCTGAACAGTTCACCGCCGCCCTTGGATCCCTCCACTGGAGCCAAGCTGACTTCAATCGTAAAGTGGGGGTGGACAAATCCACCGCTTCGAGCTGGGCGACTGGCAAAACGCCAGTACCCAAGTGGGTACCAGCGTATTTAGAGTCAGTCCAGGACTTGGCCATGCTGTACAGCAAGTACGTGAACCCAAAAGCAAAGACATCAGAGCCCAAGAACGCTACAAAATAAATAGCTAATTAGGCAATAAATACGCTGGCTAGTGGCGAATTAATATACAAACGCGAAGTCCCGGCGCGCCTACCGGGATAAAACAGACGGGGCCAGAAGGTGTATCAGCACCTACCAGCCCCTAATCATTCAGAAAATAGGACTTTCATCATGACTACCCAAACTGTACCCCAAGCTCAATCAACCGCACAACTGCAGGCCAACTTGAACACCAAGCTTGCCCGGTTAGGGGCTCGCATGACCATGCTCTCGACCGTGGAAGGCTTTGCAGCTTTTCAGCAGCTTGACGAAGCGCAGCAATTCGCCATGTTATGCGATCAAGCCGACGCCGTAACGCAGTGCCTCACCATATCCGATGCCATCGAGGAGCTGTGATTCCAACCAAACGCTTCATCACCAAAAAGACCATGCTTTCCATGGTGCCGTTTTCCGCCCGGACAATCGACGCCATGGAACAGCGCGGGGATTTTCCCAAGCGATTCGCCCTCTCAGCCCGCAAAGTCGTCTGGGACGAGGCCGATATTGAGGTATGGATGGACGCGAGAAAAGCGGCCTGCCTGCAGGCGTCCATGCCCGGCAGACCACGAGGTTGATGCAGTGGTCGACAATAGTTTGCAACCATCAAGGAAATTGGTTTCTCGATGAAGAAATGAGTTCAGATTAAACAGCTTTTGCCACGTCTAGCCTTGGAGTAATTACCCATGGCGAAAACCGGGACACCCTGACCCGGCGACGTTGGCTCTTTATCCAGGCGCGAAACAGGGAGCCGCATGAGTAAATATCAAACCGCCATCAAAACCATTCAGTCAATCGCACGCATGCAAGAAATTGACCTGCAAGAGGCTTGCAACAGCAATGCAATCTTGGTTGATTTGCGTGCTGTTGAAATTATTAACGTAAGCCCATTACCAGATCATTCTGACCACCCAGTTGCTTATGCCAGTCAGATGAAAAGCTATGACATTGATGGCAAAGTCGTCGAAAGCCTAACAATTTCAAGTTTTTCTACATACGTATTTTCAGGCTTAGTTGAAATTACCGACCCTCAAGCGGAAGTAGGTGGCATCGAATATGGGGTATTCAAAATCATTGAAATGAGGTCTGCATTCCCTGATTTACCAATAGGAAAACACTTCTTTGCACACGTAGCCCAAGATGAAGACGGTCACAAGGTTCAAGACCGTCACTTCGAACATTTTGAAAACTTATGGACCTATGCACCAGCGACCGAAAAAACAGACCCAGAACGCCGTCTTACTCGGTTGCGTGAGCTGGGTGGCAATTCTAAATATGCAAATGGGGAATGGACTTTTACGGGTATTAGCAAACTCGTGCAAAGTGAAAAAGAAAATAAATGTAAGCGAAGTGATGAAAAGACAATTCGCGCAGACTTGAGAAATGCCGCGCAATCTGAGCATGATGCGAAAAGAGCTGGGCCTTTCGATAGATTAGGGCAATAGTAAAGCGTTCCCGTTTTCTCCCGCTCTGCCTACAGCTTTGTCAATGAAAACCCACCGGAAGCAAATTCCGGTTTTCTCCCGTTCGCTCCCGTGGCAACTTAATCGGTTTCGTGTTCAACCAACGCGAAAGAAAACCGATGAAAACCGCAATCCCTCAACAATTCAATGCGCCATTCCCGCCTCTCGAACAAGTCACTAAGCCGAATCTCACGACTGGGGAACTGGCCTACTACCTGAACCGCCGCCCACAGACAATTCGCGGCTGGGCATGCACCGAGGCGGGCCCTATTCGCCCTAAACGCATTGGTGGCCTGCTGGCATGGGCAACCGTAGAAGCGAAGGCCTTGGCTGGGGTGCCAGCATGAGTACCACCGGAACACTCCCCAAGCGCCACAACACCGTTCTGGCCGAAGTGCTGGCCAGTCTGCTTGCTGGCACCACTTTGACGCACGGCGACGCCCTCAGCGCTTGCTCAACGATGCGATTGGCCCATCACATCCACTCGCTCAAAAAAGACTACGACTGGCACATTGTGACCGGCGACCGGGTTGTCGGATGCCAGGACGGCCGCACCCAAACCATTGCCGCCTACAGTCTGCCACACGCGTGCATCGCAGCGATTGACCAGGCAAAACGCGAGACATACATCCGCTCTGTCCGCCATGCCCGCGCAGAGCTCAAATCAAACAGGAAGGCTGACTATGACCGCAAATAAAAAGGCCTCGAATATTTGCAGTATTCAAGGCCTTACAAATCAAATCGACACCTTGAATTCTGCCCATGTATTACCTGCCAGTCAAGACTTGAAGGCAAATGATTCTGAGCTTATTGCCGAATCTGAGTCGAAGGCTACTTTTACGCTGATAGCTCACTTTGCACTTGCTGGGCATGCAGTCCACAAAGGGCAAAGTGGTGACTTCATTGTCACCAAGTATGGCTTGTCCCGCTACTGTCAAAACCTTCAAGAGCTCCAAGACTTCGCTCGCCAGTTGGGAATGTAGTCATGAACCACTATCCACACCACATCGGTGATTTTGACCGCGCGACACGCCATTTAAACCGCATTGAGCGCAGCATATACCGCGACTTGCTCGACGAGTATTACGAAACCGAGAAGCCACTGACGCTTGATCTGCCAAAGTTGAAGCGCAAGATTTTGGCGATTTCCAACGAGGAGTCAGCGGCCGTCGAACAGGTGCTGAGTGAGTTTTTCGCAGAAACACCTACAGGGTGGTATCACTCACGGTGTGATGCGGAGATTTTGCACTACAAGGCCAATAACAGCCAAAAAGCTATGGCCGGCAAGGCATCCGCGGCTGCAAAAGAACTCAGAAAGCAACAAGCGCTTAACGGCAAATCAACGGACGTTGAACAGGCGTTGAACGGCGCACCAACAGACGTTGCAACGCACGTTGAACAGACGTTCAACGGCACTTCAACTAACCAGAACCAGAACCATAAACCAATAACCAAAGAGAAGAAAGCGCAAGCGCTTGTTATCCCTTTGGATTTGCCGAATTGGATTAACAAATCTCATTGGGACACATGGCATTCAAGCCCAAAACGGAAAGCGGCGAGCCATGCTCAAAAACAAATTGCAATTGGCAAGCTGACCCGCTGGCGAGACGAGGGGCTGGACCATGAGAAGGCACTTGAGGATGCTGCGGCGGCCGGTTGGCAGGGTCTTGTTGACCCAAAACCAAAAATAAAGACTTCTATTGCATCAGGCTACGAATCGCCTTACAGCGCCTCACAGCGCAAGAAATTTGAGGCTGCAGCGCCTATGGTTGCCGCCAAAAACCCAAATTTAACCAGCGTTGATCCAAACGCTTTTTTGAACGCCACAGGAGCAGAGCATGCAATCGCACGAATTGGTTGAAGTGATTTTTACAAAGTTGTCACTGGTTTACGGCCGTGATTTTCTGATGCGCTGGGAAGGCCTGGACATTGCCAAGGTCAAGTCTGACTGGGCACATGAATTGACCGGCATATCCGATGAATCTGTCCGCCACGCGCTACGTAAGCTGCCAGACAAGCCGCCAAACGTGCTCGAGTTCCGCAATGTCGCCATGAATGCACCGGCACCAGTGTTTAGCCGCATTGACCCGCCAACTGCCAACCCAGAGCTTGTCAAGGCGGAAATAGCCAAAGCCAGGGCACTACTAGCAATGCCGCCCAAAAAGCTCGCCACAGCCCGTTCTGATAAGCATGTGGCCACGTATTAACCCAAACAAGAGCACTCAAATGAACATTAACAAACGCGCATGCGCTAATTGCGCTTCATTTCACCCAGGCGATGCCACGACAACGCCGTTCTGCGGGAACGAGCCGATCGACACGCCGCAAGAGCTGCGCCGCACGCCGGTGGCCAACGGTGGTTGTTATGAGCATCAGACCCAGGAAGAAAGAGCCGGAGAACAGGCTCTCCTCGAAGCCTATGGCTACGACATCGAAAAGATGCTAAACGGCCCAGAGGCGAAAGAACAAGAGCGCCGCTCATACCGCACTCCAGAGTTCAATGAAGCCATGAGCACCAGCATTCGATTGGCGCAAACGCTTGGCACAGACCACCCGGAAGCTATCGCCGCGCTGATGCTGGCTATATCGCTGGCACCCGAAACGATGATTGAAGAGCTTGGAGGCATGCTGCAAGAAGACGGATTGATGCCAACAGCATGCGGCTATCTGGAAGACGGAACTCCAATTTTCAGCATGAGGGAAATCGCCAAAAAGCTAGGTGTGCCACAGGACGAGGCTCGGGATTCTGCGCTACGTTTCTTGGCAACATGTACTGAGCATGGCTTACCCAGCAGACTGATTGATCCTGAGCTGGTTCATATGCTCCAATAACGCCAAAGCGCAACTTTCTGGCTATTTACTGAAAGGTTAAAGGGTGTCCGAAGATTTTCGGACACCCCAAAGGCAACGATTTCAAATCGCACGCCTCGAAAGCCCTCAAAGTCAACCAAATATCGACGAAGCATCAGAACACTCGTATGCTAATTGTCGGTTTCTAGCGAATCAAGATATTTCACAGACGGCGGAATATCAAGTTTCATAAATCACTGATGATGCGCCCACGATGCCGCTTCTTTGTGGGAGGATATAACCTTGCAAGAAAAGTCTTTTTCGATTCCAAGATGCCGTTGGGTTAGCAGCACATGCATTGGCCTATCGGTTAGAAACACGTCGCAATAACTCAAAGCGGCCTCGGCATGGTGAAAATCGTAAAGGTCGTTCGCAGTAATTTTTTGAGTACGATTCCACCTTACAGCAGCATGAAAAAGTGCGCAAAGGTGAAGCGTTCGAAGAGCTTTTTTTACGGGTTGCTTGACGATGATTGCTCGCAAAAAGGCATACACTTCTTTGCTCGTCCGTGTGCGTTCGTCCGCCGTGACAGCGATAGGATGACCGAATGTATTTTCTGCCATGTTATGCAGGACATCGCAGGCAATTGGTACAGCCAGTTCAAGGGCTCCAAATACTTCATCCTTGTAAACCTGAGCGAAGCTCTTAATTTGGTGTACATGAAGAGCATTTTCTTTGTTTAATCGTTCCGCAAATTCTGGATATGGCGACTCAGAAGACCAAGAACCACCAATGGTATTTATCATTTCCAAAAGAGAAATGCTCCACATGTGATCAAAGAAGGCTTTTTGAATAACCAACTGTTCCTGCGTAGCAAAGGCGCTCATCACCGGATGCTGTTCACCCAGAACATTAGCGAGTTTTGACCAGACAAGGGTGTCTAAAGCATGAACACTATGGCCAGAATTGGCATGAATTAAGTGCGCAATTTCAGTTGCAACTCTATTCTGATGCGGAATAAGCGTTACACCACAACTAAGTTCATCAATAAGTTCGGCCGTTGCGGCTCGACTTTGGAGATCCGTTTGCTTTAGAAGCTCTAAAAATAGCACATCACTTATTGGACAGATACATCGCCCAGCTTTTACGGCTTTCACCAAGCCATCCATGAGCGCATGAACTGCAGGATCGTTCGTTTTATTTGCGCGCGCATCGCGCAAATTGATCCAAAAGCACTTATCTAAATAAACTCGCTGCTTTTTCATGACCCACTCGCCTAACGCAATATTTTTACTGCGTACATAGTCGTCAATTGAGACATCTGGCGAGGCCCGATGGCGAGCAAAGTTATCGTTCACATTTAGCGTCTTTGCAAGGCGAAGATGGCAATACTATACATTCCATTTTGATCCTGTTATCTTGAATCTTATCAAAGTTCGCATCCACAACAAAAAAATATGCCGCTAGCCATCATGAGGGTAGATTTGAAATAGCTCTACTCAACGATTGGTAAAAGCAATAAACTTTAGAAAAATCTAGGCATTCTCAGTGCGTGTGTCAATCTGAGGATCAAACCATACCGCCTCACCTTTTGTAAAAGTATTCCAAGCTGCTTGTTTATCCAGCTTAAGTGAACGAATGCGTGTCTGTCCCGCTTCAAAAATCCATTGCGAATCTCTAATTACGTTCTCTACAACAGAGACAATTGTCATTTTTGGTGATTTTTGGCTTAAGTGAAGGGCGACAATGCTTTTTGGTCCATCACTTTCCATTCTGAAAGTCACTATGTACGGTTCGTTGGTCATCAATCTAATGCACCCGTCCAAGTTGCTACGCAAACTCCATGAATAAATGTCTAGCTTTATTAAATCGAGTAACACGTGCAGGCAAATGTGTAGCCACTTGCCAAGGTTTGACAAAGTTGCGCGAGAAAGGATCTCTCCAGCCTCCGAAGGTTGGATACTTTTGTCAATATGAGCGCCCAGCTTGTTTCGCAAAATAGACAAGTCACCCTTGGGCTCAAGAGGAATGACCGAGAGAAACCCTTGCTTCACTTTTGTGATTTCTTTTGTTGTTCCATCTTTGAGCCATTGGCTTGCATTTTTGTCACCGACTAGCGTATCGCAGAGCTGAACAACGGCAGTCGCAAAAGAAACCAACTGAACGGAAAACATCTTCATTTGCCGCTTCCGCTTTGTTATGCTCTTTTGATTCAACGCTGACCCGAGAGCAACCTCTATGTCTCGGAGCGCCTCAAGACAATGCCACAGCTTTAACGAAGCAGCATTCGAGGGATACCAATCACTTGAATTTTGCCCCTCCTCCAACGAGTCGACAATATCCCTAGCATGCTCATCTTGGTAGATTGGCATGCCATCAGAATCTGCAGGAGAATGAGTTTGTAACGTCATAGCGATAGGAATAGCCGTATTTTTGACCTGAGATGTCACTAAGAGTACGCCAGTCTAACAGTATGAAACAAAGTAAGCACCACACTGATCAAGACAAATTCATCATTGGTTTGCGCTTTGAATTTTGGAATTTTTGGGCAACTTGAACCAATGGACGCCGTCCATTCACCCGTCCAATGCGTCCACAACTTGCCCTTCCCTCTTACCCAGATTCAACGGTAATTTAACGGAATTTAACGGACAGCAGCTAACAGAGGGCATCCGTCCAAGTCGTGATGGAACCATGGAATATCTCAAATTGAATGAGATACGTCTATGCCGGTTATTCTGTTTTCGATTTATCCAGGAGCACCCCTTGTTTTCCGTTGTGACCAGCTCCGCGCATCCGTAAGCGTAAGCACCTGTGCAGAGAATCACCGCCACAGCCAAAACCTAGCCTGCCAAAGTTGCACCATCGGTAAGGAGCATGCAGCAAGTGGCAAATATGCGCCAGCACAACACTCAGATGATGTTCGGCAAGTCCTGCGCATTCAACGATTGAAGGCAACCACCTGCGTTCGATGCGGGACAGGCGGTTTCCGAATCATGGGCGCTCAACTTTGCGTTTCCTGTCGCAACCGACAAGTCGAAGTCATGACTGGCAAGAACGGCAAGGGCAGATTTCCCATATTAGCCGGTCAAAAACTTTATGAATGTCGCGCATTGGTGGCCGGCGAACTCAGCCAGGCAGAACCATTTCAAAGGCAATCCGCTTGCAGCCCACGAATTCAACGCGTGAGCGGTGGTGCTCTCATTCAGATGGTGGCAAGTGGTCAGCCTGAAGTCGAACGTTGGCTATCTCGCGTTCACCCGGAGACTAATTTGATCGATTTTGAGCAATCTTCCTCTTTAGCTGTGCTTGCCGGTCACTCTGTGCCACCAGCAAATGCAAGCACGGCTGAAAACCTAGTCAATGTCATAGCCAGCTTATTAGGCATCGGTCGTGACGACACTATTAACGGGTAAATAACGGTATTTAACGATAAATTTATATGCCCCAAAAACCGAAACCAACCGATCCATCTGGTGAATTTCTGCGAAAGACACCCGTGGCGGGAGCCTTCAAGCGACTCGTGGCCGACATGCGCGAAGCAATGACCTTCAAAGACTCACGCAAGAAGCTAGACGCGATTCTGGTTCAAGCTGATGTGGAGCGCCAAGCTGGAAGCATCACGGCAATTGAATATCACAAGGTATGCGAAAAATGGCACAGCACTCTCATAACACTCATGAGGCAAAACAGAAAATCATGAATATTCATCAAAAAATCATCGGTGCCAGTCTGATGTTCACCATCACTACAAGTGACAAGTCCCGCACTAATCCGCCAGTACAAACACTTGCAAATCTGCGCAGCCAGATAACCGAAAAGCAAGACCAGCTTCGGGAGCTCAAGCTAGATCACAAAGATGCCAACCTCGCCATTCGCAAGGCACTCAAAGTCGGCAAAGACACGGCGACAGCTCGCGTACAAGTAATTGATGTTGACGCACAAATCAATACCTGCGTGGCCGAAATTAACGAAATGCAAAGCATGGTCGACCAGGTTACTGCCGCCACGATTGACCACGACGCTCTGACCCTCACACAATCCGCGCAATCAGGCATCGATCAAGCTCTTGCCGTCTTCGATTTATCCAAATTTGACCACACCGCAGAAAGCATCGTATGAATATTGACTCTTATTTTTCAGAAAACTTGGCAGGCATGCGCCTCAAGTTGGCCGAAGCAGCACAGCGACACGAAATCGCTCAGGCCGATGCTGACGAACTTCGCAATCGGATCATCGCAAGCGAACAACGCCGCGAAGCTATCACAGCAGCCCGCCTGAACGGCACGTCCAACGCAGAAGAAGCAAATGAGTTTGTAGCACTTGGTGGCGACCTTGAGGTTTTGCGGGAAATGCACGCAGAGTCCAAGGCTGCCGCCATCAAGTTAGACCCGACGACAGAACGGCAGCAAGTCGCGCAAGCTGAAAAAGACCTGCGAGAGCACGTAAACGCAGCCAGCTATGAGGCTTTGTTTAGCCGCACGCGGGAAATTGAGGCATTACTCCTTAAGTCACTTGCTGCGACATTCACCGCTGGCAAAGCCGTTGGCAAACGCACCGTTGGCGATGCTTTCAGCCTCACACCAGCACTGCGTAGCGTCATTACACACAATCACCTGCCAGGAGTTTAGCCATGGCGGCACTTCATGACAACCAGTGGGCGGCCATCCGCACGGCTTGGGAATTTGACCCAGATGAGCCGAGTTACAACGTGGCAGCCACGCGGGCTGGTGAAAAGTTTCACTTTGTTCCGCCTGCAAAATCTTCGATTGACGCACGCGCCAAACGCGAGAACTGGACTCGGAGTGGCAACTTGAATGGGATCAATGCAGCCGCGCAACGGAAAGCAGACACTCAAATGAACGCCAGCGCCAAAGATGCGGGCAAGGCCAATACTGCACGAGAAGGGACCGTCGATGTCCGTGCTGGCATGTTGGTGCAGCACCGTGGTGAGTGGATGCCCATTACAACAATGGTGAAAGAAGTAATCGACAACCGTGACAGTAATCCAGTAGGCGCATTTAGCAAGGCCAAGCTGGCCAAAGCTGCAGCCGAGACGTTAAAAATCAAACAAGATGGTGAACGCAGGGCATGGGGCATGGACGAAACTCAAGAAATTGACATTTCGGCAATGACAGATGCCGAGCTTGACGCTGTACTCAAAAGCAAGACCCGTAAACATTAACGAGAAAACGCAATGTCTAAGTTTCAACCTGGCAATCCCGGACGTCCCATTGGCTCTGGCCGAGAACGCCCCAGCAACATCATCGCCAAATGCAATCAATACCTAGCGCCATATTCTGGGGAGTTGATCGAAAGAGCCGTAGAGCAGGCACTGACCGGCGACAAAGAAACCTTATCCGCCGTGCTGAATATATACGCAGCAGCATTAAATGGTGCGGCAGCCGAACTACAAGCCAAGCTGGCGAAGCACAAGCGCCTGAGCGTCAAAGCCCAACCAGAGGCCGCTGCATCATGACTGTGACACTTCACCAAGGCGAGTGTCTTCGCATCCTGCAAACTTTGCCCGACGCTTCGGTGGATGCCGTAATCACGGATCCGCCATATTCAAGTGGCGGATTCAGCCGTGACGACAAGGCAAAAAGTGTGGCCAACAAGTATCAACAGTCCGGCACCAAGCGTACCTATCCAGATTTTCAAGGTGACAGCCGCGACCAACGCTCCTACTTGACATGGTGCAGTCTTTGGATTGACGAATGCAACCGCATTCTCAAGCCAGGCGGTTACTTTCTGGCATTCACGGATTGGCGACAACTACCTGTCATGACCGACGCAGTGCAGGTCGGGGGTATTATTTGGCGGGGGTTGATTGTTTGGGACAAGGGCCGTGGCAGCCGCGCGCCACATTGCGGTTATTTCAGGCACCAGGCCGAGTATGTCGTTTGGGGCACCAAGGGCCCGGCCATCATTGCCACACACGATGGCCCGTTCGAGGGCGTGATTCAAGCAACCGTACTGCAACACGACAAACACCACACAACCGGTAAACCTACCCCATTGATGCGCGAGCTCGTCCGCTGCGTAGCACCAGGCGGAACCGTGCTGGATCCATTCATGGGAAGCGGCTCAACGGGCGTTGCAGCCATCCAAGCCGGGCTCGGGTTTATCGGCATCGAACGGGAAAAAGCTTATGTGGACATTGCCTGTGAGCGGATTGACGCCGCCCAGGGCATGCCAGCTCAGGACGGATTGTTCCAACTCGACCAGGAACAGGCGACAGCGTGAGCACTCCAGCCCTCATAGTCACCATCGACAGACGCAGTAAACACTTTCGGAGTAGTCATGAGCAATGATGTAAAAATTGACGTTAGCGCGGTCTTTAATGGCTCTAGCGTCGATTCTGGTGTTAGTAGCCTGGCAAACAAAGTTAATCAGGCCAACAAAACCCAATACAACCCCATTTCCGACAAGGCCATCAAAAACGCTGAGGCGTTGAATAAGGCATTCCAGCAACTCATTCGTGTGGACGCAGACCTGAAGCGTCGCGCACGGGCAACGGGGCAGGCAAACGCGAGCTACGAGAGCTTCAATTGGGAGTCCGCCTACCCAAGCCAACAGCAGCGTGCAAAAAAGCAGCAGGCCGCCCAGAGTTACGTTCAAAACCCTCAAAACTTCGGAGGTGGAGGTGGCAACAACCCGTCACGGGCTGGTTTTGCCACGAATGCCATCACCAATGCCACGCAGGCAGGTTTACGGGCTACGGGGCCGGCCGGTGGCGTGGTGGCGAATGCCTTGGGTACTGGCATGTCCGCAGGCTTTGGCGCTGGTGCTATGGGCTTGCTGGGCGGCATGTTGGCGCTGGGAGTGGGCAAACTGGTAGGCGCGGCCATGGAAAAGGTGACCCAAGCCGAGAACAACTCTGTCGCCATGGATGCCCTCAAGCGCAGCCTGGGCGATGTCAATATTTCATTCGCAGCTCTAAAGGCCGTCGTCAACTCTGGCGCGGATAACCTAAAAATCACCTACGAAGAGGCTGGTCGCCTGACTTCGCAGTTCGTCAAGCTGGGCAACGTATCTGGCGACCAGTACAAATCGCTGGCCGGTGAGCTGGATGTGGGTGTCGGCATGTCGCGCGCCTTTGGCTTAGATCCGTCTCAAGGCATGGGCGTCATGGGTCAGATGCGTGGTGTGGGGGTGACCTCAAACACGCAAGACAGCCGCAAGTTTGCCTTGTTGATTGGCGAGACGATTGGGAAAGCTGACGCTTTTGCAAAATCCGGCGAGGTCATGGAGGCGATTTCTGGTTTTGCCACCTCGCAAACCCGCACCAACCTTGGTATTGCCAATTCCGATGGCTATGCCGGCATGTTGTCTGCCATGGTCGGCTCCAAAACGCCCGGCTTAGACGTGGCTGGCTCATCGGCTGTTTTGGGGAAAATAAACAGCTCGCTTTCTGGTGGCGGTTCGCACGGTGAGGCCAGCCAGTTCTTTACTGGCATGGTTGGTTCTCGCATGGGACTAGACCCTATTCAAACGCAAATCATGCGCGAGGGTGGCGCTTTTGCAACCAACAGCAAGATGTTTGGAGGAGGAAGCGCGGCCGGCAAGTATGGAATTTCTGGGCCTAAAGGGGATAAAACCTTTTTGCAGAGCTCAATCGACATGCTGCGCGAGAAGTATGGCCACAACCCTGGCATGCTGGCTCAAGCGACGTCTAACCACCTAGGCATTGGCATCAATCAGGCCATGGGTGTTTTGTCCATCAAACCAAATGAGATGGGTGAGATGCAGAAATATGCTGACATTGGGAAGTTAAGCGGCAGTGGTATCGGTAACCTCTCAAAGTCGTTGTATGGCAGCGATGATGAACGCAAAGGGCTTGCTGCGAGTCTATTAGGGCGCTCTGATGTGAGCCACAAAGACAAGGAAAGTCTTAAGGATGAGATGCTCAAAGGTGAGGATGCTCAGAAAAAAATCTTGGCCACATTGACATCCCAATACGACCAAGAGCGCACCATTGGCTCCGATACCCGGGATTTGAAGAACGCGGCAGACAATATTAAAACCAACCTTGCAGACACGATTGCCCCAGCTTTAAATAAAATTCGAGAGGGTATTTTTTACATGGCTGGCAAAGGCAACAAGTCAGCTAACGAGGTTCTAAAAGATATTTATAAACTTGAATCCAAAGACCAGCAAGAAGCTATTGGAGGTGAATTCCAAAGCAAACGGGATGCGCTGATTAAGTCCAGCAAAGCGTTAAAACCAAACAACTACATGGCCGACCCTGCTTATGTCGCAGCAATGAAAAAAATTGACGACGACGAGAAAAATGCGAAGGCCGCTGACATTGAGTATCGGGATGGAAGAATTAAATCAATTGCCCGGCCGCAGTCGTCTACGGGGGGTACGGGTGTTGGGGCCATAGCCGCAAGCACTGCCATGGGCACAAAATCATCTGCCGAGTTTTTAAAAAAATATGGGCCGGCAGCAGAACAAGCTGGCAATGCATTGGGCGTTGACCCAAAAGCGATTTTGGGTCAGTGGGGTTTGGAAACAGGCTGGGGAAAGTCAATTATTCCGGGCACAAACAATCTGGGCAATATCAAAGACTTCTCTGGCAAAGGAGTGAGCGCCATTGATAACATGACTGGCAGCAAGGACAAATATCGCGCCTACGATTCTCCAGAAAGCTTTTCACGAGACTACGTTGATTTAATTAAGCGCAAGTACCCCGGTGCTGTTGGTTCTAAATCGACGGCTGCTTTTGCTTCTGCATTAAAGTCTGGCGGATATGCTGAAGACCCAGACTATGTGAAAAAGATTGAACGGGCAGCTCAAATGGCGGGCACTCCTTTGCCAGATGGCGGTGCTGGCGCAGGCCGTGGCTCTGCAGACTCCTACCGCAGTCTGATGCTGCAAGCCGAGCCTATCGTGGTTGAGCACCGCAATGAGCGCGGAGAGCAGGTTCGTCCGTCGCAGCAAATCTCGGTCAACGTCAGTCGGGCATCACCGTTTGGCTCTGAAAGGTTTTCCTGACATCGAATGTCTCATGTAGACTTGTCAAATGCGGACTAGTTGATGCGCTGAAGGCTTCGATTCCGAGATTCGAAAGATGTCAGCAAAATTGCTTTGATTTATTTCTACTGAGAAATTGACCTTTAGGTAATTATTTTCACTTGGAATTGAATATGTTTAAAAGAACCGTAATTTTGTCTTTTCTTCTATTTGTAGCTTTACTTCAAATTGGCTGCAATCGACAAGAGGTGAAAATCACGCCAGCAACTTCGCCGGACCCGAAACAACTAAACATACAAGCGCTCCTCAAGACTATTGATGATTTGAATACTAAATGTCGAGGTGGAAGCGGGGGTTCTCCGTCAACGCAAAAAGCCTGCGAGGCTCGTGACGAATTATCCAAACTTGCCATAGAGAGCGGCTGGTGCTGGGGGCCAGATGATGCAATTGGAGCAGATCAAAGATGGGTGAAATGCCAACCGAAAACGGTTGCATTCCCAAGCGTTGAGGTTGGTAAGCACAACTGGTATGCCGCCTCTAAAGACGATTCATCATGTGTCCAATTTAAATATTCACCAGCTGACATGATCCGAATGCTCCGCAGCGAAGGTAAAACCGTCCAAACATATGACTTACCAGATGGTGTTGTAAAAATTGGCCACTATATTTCTGGAGCAGAGCAAAGCTGGACTTTTTATCCACTCATGACCACCTGCGAGGCCTCTCTATCTACATCTCAGACGGTCCCAAAAAAATACGAATAATCGTAGCCGCTGGCCGCAGCCTTGATGGCTTCCTTGAACGTCGCCATGACCTTCCCGCATAAGTGGACGTGTACTTTGAAACCACTCACTAAAGCTTTTTGGTCTTCTCCCCCATTGGGGAAATACCGCTACGCGACCATCGGCGCGGGTTGTACGTGCATGGGGCTGGCCTTGAACCTTTGCGCGGCTTGCCACACGTCATAGGCGCTTTGTTCTGCCAGCCATAGGCGGGCTTCACCACCACGGTCTATGCCTAACCATGCCTCAATACGCAAGGCCATATCGGGCGAAATGCCAGCACGTGCGTTTAAAACACGCGACAAGGCCACACGGGACACGTCTAACTGTGCAGCGGCTTGCGTTACCGTCAAGCCCAGTGCGGGCAGCACATCATCACGCAAGGTCAAGCCAGGGTGTGGGGGGTTGAACATTCGCATCATTATCATTTCTCCTTACTTATCAAAGAGTTAAAGCAATAATTTAAGTCTTTGATAAATAAGCACACAAAACTCGGTGATAGTTCAGTGGTAGTCTTGGTAATCCACCAGCACGGCGTCCATGCCATCAAAAGTAAACGTCATTCGCCAATTGCCGTTCACCCAAACCGAAAAATGGCCTTTCAGTTCACGCCCTTTCAACGGGTGCAAACGCCAGCCGGGCACACTCATACCTTGAGCATCGGCTGCCTCATTCAAACGACTCAACATTCGAGCGAGTCGTGCCTCATGCGCAGCCTGTATACCGGCCACGCTTCCTGATTCGAAAAAGGCTTTCAGACCTTTGTGCCTAAATGTCTTAATCATGCGGTATTGTATCGTGTATCGTGTATCGTGTATCGTTACGCGATGCAAGAAAATTAACTTACTTTGACAATGCGTAATGCGCTTGGCACGGCTTGGGGCTGGAATGTCACCCCCGCTTGCTCCAATATCCACGCTTCAATCTTTTCATGGTGAACCCGTAGCAATTCCAACGGTCGCACCTTGTAATGCTTTTCAGCAGTCGCGCTGGGCTTATGGCCTTGAATTTGTGCCACCACGCCAGCCGGTGTCTCTAGCCATTCCGTCAAACTAGCGAATGAACGGCGTAAACCGTGCAGGGTTAGCCCCTCTACGCCAGCGGCCTTGCACGCGCGTGTATGCGGGTTATTCGGCTCTGTTAGGCAACCCGTGCCACTTGTGGGGCTGAAAAACACCCATTCATTGCGTCTCGGTAAAGTAGCTAGCAGGTGCAACATATACGGCGTAGCGGGTATCTCGCGCGTCCCTTCCACTTTGTCACGAATACTTATGCCCTTCCATTGGGTGTTAATGTCAACCCAGCGCAGCGCAAGCACTTCCCCCGGCCTTGCACCCGTTAACAGCATGAATTGCAGGCAAGCGGCTATAACTGGGTTTTGTAGCTGTTGCACGGCTGTAAACCATGCGGCCAATTGTTCGCGCTGTAAAACGTCCGATTTTGTACCAGCCTTCCCCAAAGCTTCGCGGGCTTTTTTGGTTTTGGCTGGGTTGTTTGCGGGTAAAAGTCCCTTATAGGCGGTTTGTTCACCGCACCACGTCAAAAAAACGGTTAGCAGCCGCCATGCAAGCCGTGCAGACGATGGCCGCGTTTTGCCCTCTTTTGCTGCCCACGCTTCAATCGTGGTCTGGTCTAGGTCTTTGAGGTTCAAAGGCATCAAAGCGGCCAACGGTGCGGGTTTGGTTAATTGCTTGCCACCCCCACGGCGGCCAGACGGTAAGCCGCCGGCCTTGGCTTTGTCGATATGGTCACGGTAATGCAGGTCGCCCCAATGTGGGCGGCGTTCCTCGATATACCGAGCCCAAACTTCGCCCACGGTCAAGGCGGCCGCTTTGTCAGCTTTGGTTTTGGCAACGTCAGCCACTTGCTTGGCTATGCTAGCGGCCAGCGCGTCACGTTTTAGGTCGCGCGGGTCGTTACCACTATCTATCAACCGTTGCAGCTCTCGCGCTTTTTCTTGGGCTTGTGGAATGCTCCAAGCTTCCAAACCGCCAATCGTTAACCGAATCGTCTTTTCTTGATAGCGGCCTTGAAATATGTAAGACGGCTTGCCATCAGGTGTCAGCCTAAGACCCAGCCCCGGCGCTGTCACGTCCCATAAAAATGCTTGAGGCTTATCTGCAGGACATTTAAACCCTTTCACCCGGCCAGCCGTAAATACTACTTTTGCCATGTCGAACCTTTCAAAATTGCTTACATCCTGCACGATGTAACTATGGATGTAAGCAAATTTACCGAAAACAAGCGAATTTCAATCAACACCTGCACTGGATACACACCCAGCCATAACTTCATAAGCTGTTGATTTATATTGATTGTATCTACTTTATTCAACACTAACAAATACCATAAACTCAGGATTGTGATTCCTGTTGTCGTGGGTTCGAGCCCCATCAGCCACCCCATCTAAATACTAAAAAGCCCGTTAAATGTAGATTTAACGGGCTTTTTTACGTCTGACGCCAAATCCAAATCATTGGTATGATGATTGAAACTTCGGTTTCAACGTGACTTTCACACACATTTTTAGGAAACAAACCATGAAAAACATCGGCTTCATAGGCGCTTCGGGGATGATGGGGCACGGGATGGCGCGGAACATTCAGGCTAAGGGGTTTTCGCTGTCGGTTAGTGTGAACCGTAACCGTGACACTGTGGCGGATTTGGCGGCTCTGGGGGCGACGGTGGTGGATTCGCCGGCGGGTTTGGGCGGGTGTGATGCGGTGTTGATTTGTGTGACAGGGTCGCCGCAGGTGGAAGCCGTTATGCAAGGTGCGAACGGTTTATTGAGCAGCGCCAAGCGCGGGCTGATCATCATTGACACCTCTACCAGCGAACCCGAATCGACCGCGAAACTCGCAGCGCTGTGCGCGCAGGCTGGCGTGGTTTATGTGGATGCGCCGCTGGGGCGCTCGCCTGTTCAGGCCGAAGAGGGTAAGTTGAACACCATGGTGGGCGCGACGGCTGAGGTGTTTGCGCAGATTCAGCCGATTTTGGCGACGTATTGCGAAAACATCTTTCACGTGGGCGGGCCAGGCGCGGGGCATATTGTGAAACTGTTGAACAATTTCGTCGCCCAAGCCATTTGCACAGCGACGGCTGAGGCGTTTGCGGTGGGTGCGAAGGCTGGGATTGACCCTGCGGAGCTGGTCAAAGTGATCAGCGCTGGGCCTGTCAACAACGGTTTGTTCCAAGCCATGGCGAAGACGCTGGGCGGTGATTTCGCAGGCTTGAAGTTTGAATTAGACAATGCCCGCAAGGACTTACGTTATTACACGCATTTGGCGGAGATGGTGAATGTGCCGTCGTTTGTGGGCGAAGCGGTACACCAGAGTTTATCTACTGCGTCGAATCTAGGCTTTGGCAGCGAATATGTGCCGTCGCTGGTGAAGGCGCAGGAGAAGCTGACGGGGATTAAATTTACGTTATAAATAATATTTAATTATTGCCTAATTTTACTATAATTTTTATAGCTGTTTAGGCAATAAATACGCCGGCTAGAGTCATTTTTAGCATGTATTATTTACTATTATTTTGATAGCAAATATTAACGACATAAAACCCATATAAAACTACATCAAAGCAATTAACTTTTGTGGTGCAAGTGTGCGGTAGCTGTTATTAATATTTTCCGCAATCAGCGGCCAATTGGTTTGCTCGTTAATAACGATACCCACAATATTCGGCCACCAACTAGGCAAGAAATAGGGTGGTTTTGAGTATTTAGAAATATTATCTGCCGCGTTTGGGGTGCGAAAAGTTAATACACAGATGGGCGCATCTGCCTTCGCCACTTTGGCAACCCGCGCGTAGGTGGGTGGGTAGCCTTTGGCTATCATCAGCACATGGGCAAAGTTCTTTTTTCGCACCATCCAGCGCCAGCCCACCCAAGCGGATTCTTCGTAAACCTCGGGCAAGTCAAAGCAAATCGCGCCCAGCTGGTCGACGGTGGCTTGCGGCACTGGCGTATGCACGTACATACGGCGATATTACGACTTTATACCGACAAAAGCAACTCAAATTTGCTATTATTTTTATAGCTACTTAGGCAATAAATACGCCGGCTAGAGGTATATTTAGGCATATTTAGGCACTAAAATTGATATTTTCAATAAAAAAACCACCCGCAGGTGGCTTTTGATGGCGAAAAGGCGATTTACAAGTTACATCGCCTTAAAACCATATCAACCGTGCAGTTTGGTCGCCACTTCAGAGACGCGTTTGCCGTAGGCTTTGGCGGTGTCTAAGTCGTTTTGAGGGATTTTGTCAGCTGCGTCCATGGGGCCGCATTGCGCCATAACGCCAGAGCTAGAGCCTAGGCGGTTGTGGGTGCCGTCGTTCATTTCGGCTTGGCCGACCCAAATCATGCCCAATTGCATGGTCAAGGTGATGAAGTATTGAATGGTTGTGAGTTTGTCACCACTCAAATTAGACGAAACGGTGAAACCACCGGCGACTTTGTCTTTCCAAGCGCGGCTCATCCACTGTTTAGACGTTGCGTCTGCAAACTTTTTGAACTGCCAAGACACTGTGCCCATGTACGTAGGGCTGCCCATGATGATGGCATCTGCGGCGTTGACTTCTGCCCATTGTGCTTCGGTCAAATTGCCTTCTGCATCAATAGCGATGAGTTGCGCGCCTGCGCCCTCTGCCACAAATTGCGCCACGCGCTGGGTGTGACCGTAACCTGAGTGATAAACAACAACTGTTTTTGCCATGATACTTCTTACTTTCTCTATTTAAAACAACAACTTACATAAAAATAAAATCACACAAAACGTGTGAAATCAAACCAAATCAAATACTAAAACTTCAGCATCAACGGCGTCTGTTAGATGCACCACAGACTCGTCGACCAATTTTGCGGCATCGCCCGTTTTGAGTAAGTGACCATTCACTTTCAACTCGCCGCGTACCAAGTGCACGTAGCTTTTGTGATTAGGCGCAAGCGTCAAACTAGCGGTTTCGCCTGCGCTGAACAAGCCGGCGTACAAAGCGGCATCGGCATGAATCGTGACCGACCCGTCCGCGCCCGTGGGCGAGGCGACGAGTTTCAATTGACCTTGCTTGCTAGCTGCCACAAAGGTTTTTTGCTCGTAACTGGGGGCAATATCTTGCGCGTTGGGCATGATCCAAATCTGCAGCAAATGCGTCGTTGCGTCGGGCGCGTGGTTGAATTCGCTGTGCGTGACGCCAGTGCCGGCGCTCATGCGCTGCACGTCGCCAGGTGGGATGGATTCGATGTTGCCCATGCTGTCTTTGTGCGCCAATGAGCCTTGGATGACGTAGGTGACGATTTCCATGTTGCGATGGCTGTGCGTGCCAAAGCCTTGGCCAGCGGCTATCCAGTCTTCGTTGATCACCCGCAGGTTGGCAAAACCCATGTGCTCAGGGTCGTGGTAGCCCGCGAATGAGAAGGAGTGGTAACTTTTGAGCCAAGCATGGTCAGCGTAGCCGCGTTCTTGGGATTTGCGTAATGTAATCATGTGATGAATGTAGGCGCTAAACCCTTGCTTGCAATGCAATGGTTTTGATGGCATTATTCAAATAATTTCAATGAATAGAGGTGAATGATGCAATATCCCAAGACAAACCCAAAAATCGTGAATCCACGTGATGTGTTGACACCAGATGCACTGGGGATGCTGCAACACATATCAGAAACCGGCAGCTTTGCGGCTGCGGCACGGCTGCAAGGGCTGGTGCCCAGTGCGTTAACCTACCGAGTGAGGCAGATTGAAGACGCGCTGGATGTGCTGCTTTTTGACCGCAGCTCGCGCAACGCACGGCTCACCCCTGCTGGTAAGGAGCTTTTGCGCGAAGGCACGCGTTTACTGCAAGACATTGACGCCATGGCGCACCGCGTCAAACGCATCGCTACAGGCTGGGAGCCGCAGTTCACGCTGTCGGTGGACAGCATCATTTCAAAATCAACCGTGATGGAGCTGTGCGAAGCCTTTTTTGCGCAGTTCAAAGGTGAAACGCCGCCTACGCGGGTAAAAATTCGGGATGAAGCCTTGTCAGGCACGTTAGAAGCTCTGACTTCTGGGCAGGCTGATATTGCATTGGGTGTCGCGAATGAACCCAGCGCCAACCCTGCCATCATGAACAAGCCGCTGGGTGAATTTAATTTTGTGTACGCCATCGCACCCCATCACCCGCTGGCCAACATGCCGGAACCTGTGAGTGACGCCACGCTACAGCAGCACCGCGCGGTGGCTGTAGCAGATTCGATTCAACGCGGTACAGGTTTAACCTTTGGCTTGCTAGGCGGGCAAGATGTGTTTACTGTGCCTACGATGGATGCCAAATTAGACGCTCAACTGCGCGGCTTGGGTGCCGGCTTTTTGCCAGAAAGCATGGCTAGGCCGTACATTGAAACAGGCCGCTTGGTGAAAAAAAGGGTGACGCGTGCAGAGCGTGTGGTGCGCGTGGCTTATGCCTGGCGCAGCGGCAACACAGCAGGACAAGGCCGGGCGTTGCAGTGGTGGTTGGCGCAGCTGGAGAGCGCCACGACTAGAGCAGCACTTTTGCATCAGCACTGACGTCAAGACTTCTCACAAGCTTGAAATATTTGCAAAATAAGGGGCATACTGTAGGCTCTAGTTCAATTTAAATTACAAACAGGAGAATTGGTATGAAACGTAAACGAAGCCTCAAAACCTCCGACTTGCAGCCCACAACAGCTGTCCCCTCAAACCATCCTTTTGCTTCTACTTCTGCTGCTTCCCCGTCTTCCCGAACTTCTCGACCCCCACGTCCTTCTGTCTCTTCCCCCAGATCCACATCAAAACCTGCTAGCAAGACAAGCGCCAAGCACTTCGCCGTCATAGGCGCAGGCATTGCTGGTATAGCCTGCGCGCGCACGCTGGTGCAAGCCGGTCATCAAGTCACCATTTTTGAGAAAAGCCACAGTGCGGGCGGGCGCATGAGCACACGCAGCTCGTCTTTTGGCACTTTTGACCATGGCGCGCAATATTTCACAGTGCGCGATGAGCGCTTTGCCAAAGCGCTAACAACAGCGCCTGGTCTATGCAAGCCTTGGAGCGCCAATACCGTGCGCGTGCTGGACGAGCACGGTCGTGTGGCTGCTGCTGGCTTGCCCTCCAAAGAATCACATTTTGTTGCCGTGCCGGGTATGAACGCCTTGGTCAAACATTGGGCAAAACCGATTGAAGCCTCACTTGAGCTCGCCACCAAAGTCACCAAAATTGAACGTGACGCTTTGAACGCGCAGCAATGGCAGCTTCGCACCAGTGGTGAAGATGATTCACAAAAAGTTTATTCCGGCTTTGATGCCGTACTGCTTGCCATGCCAAGCGAGCAAGCGCACAGCTTGCTACAAACATCAAAGCAAGGTGGCGATTTGATCAAATCGGTTCGCAAAGTCAGCGTCGCGCCCTGCTGGACGCTGATGGTTGCCTTTGCCAACGCCGTACAACCCAACATGTCGCACCTCGGCCCCCAGTGGAATGCCGCGCGCAGTTCGCACCACCGTATTTCGTGGCTGACGCGTGAATCTAGCAAACCCGGCCGTGGCTCGGTCGAGCGTTGGACGGTGCAAGCCAGCCCCGCGTGGTCGGCGGAGCATTTAGAAGACGCTGCACCACGCGTGCAAGCCAAGCTACTCAAGGCTTTTTCAGAAGTGACCGGTATTCGCGCAGAGCCGACTCATGCTGATGTGCACCGCTGGCGCTATGCGCAAACCACATTAGCGCTGGGCAAGTCCCACTTATGGGATGCCAAATCAGGCATTGGCGTTTGTGGTGATTGGTGCCTCGGCCATCGGGTGGAAGATGGTTTTGTGTCTGGTTTGGAACTTGCCTTATCAGTCATTTGAACCCTTCAAAAAGTTACATTGGGAGGTTTGCCCCCTCCCCCACGGGCCCGCTTCATGCGGGCTCGCTCGTTGCTGCACTGGCAAGTTACTTGGACGCCAAAGCGCACAGTGGTCAATGGCTGGTTCGCATAGAAGATGTGGACACGCCGCGCTGCATCAAAGGCATGGATATTGTCATCTTGCAGCAGCTACAAGCTTTAGGACTCAACCCCGACGGGCCACCCGTTTACCAATCACAACGCAGTCACTTATACCAAGCAGCGCTGAATCAGCTCATCGTCAAAAACCAAGTTTTCCCGTGCAGTTGCTCACGCAAAGACGTAGCAGCCGCCATTGCAAAAGCAAATCCGCTAGCCAAACCTAAACATGGCGAGTTGGTATACCCAGGTACGTGTAGGCACGGCATGACGCAAAGCATTGCACCAAACGCCCAACCCGCTTGGCGATTCATCACCAGCGGCGAAGTGGCATCACAAATCGGCGATTTTGTCCTCAAACGCGCCGACGGCTGCTACACCTACCAGCTAGCTGTCGTTGTGGACGACGCGCTGCAAGGCATTACCCACGTGGTTCGTGGTGCGGATTTACTGGACAACACGCCGCGTCAAATTGCGTTGCAACAAGCTTTAGGCTATCCGGCGATGCAGTATCTGCACACGCCGCTGGTGATGGCATTAGATGGTGAAAAACTATCCAAGCAGAATGGCGCAGAGGCGCTGGATACCTCAAAGCCACTAGAAA
>JBEBJY010000019.1:0-41718 GCA_040079635.1 Burkholderiaceae bacterium
CTTTAGCCGACGGAACTAACTTTGAAAAACAAACCCATCGGCGTATTCGACAGCGGCATAGGCGGCCTGAGCATCTTAAAAGCTCTGCGCGCCGAGCTGCCGCACGAGTCCTTCGTCTACATAGCCGACAGCGGCAACGCGCCCTATGGCGAAAAGGGCGACGCCTTCGTCATAGACCGCTCCCACGCCCTCACCCGCACGCTACTTAACGATTTCAGCATCAAAGCACTGGTTGTTGCCTGCAACACAGCCACCGCAGCAGCAGCCAAACTGCTGCGCGCTGATTTCCCAGATCTGCCATTGGTAGGCGTAGAACCCGCCCTGAAACCCGCCGTCCAATTCAGCCAAACCCGCAAAATCGGCGTGATGGCCACGCGCGGCACGCTGGAAAGCGCCAAGTTTGCGGCGTTAAAAGCCTCTCTGGCAGACCAAGCCGAGTTCATCATCCAGCCCTGCGATGGCTTGGCAGCGGCGATTGAGACGCAAAATACTCCTAAAATAATAGCACTCTTGGCAACATATACGCCGGCTATAGGCGTATTTGGCACTCAAAAAGGGCAAATCGACACATTAGTCCTAGGCTGCACCCACTACCCCTTCATCAGCGACCTGCTGCGCGTCCACACCGGCGGAAACGTCCACTACATAGACACCGGCGAACCCGTAGCCCGCCAAACCCGCCGGCTCCTGCATGCCGCTGGCACTCTGAACGCATCGGCTGAATTAGGTAATTTGCAGCTCTTCACGACCGGAGATTTACCCAGCTTCGCCCAATTGACCAAGCTTTGGCTGAATTTGTCTGAAACCTCTAAAATCTCGAAAATATAGTGCCAAATACGCCTCTAGCCGGCGTATTTATTGCCTAAAGTGCTATTTTATTTATAGTAAAACTCATGTACAAATGCCCAACTTGTAGCGCTTCCACCATCAGTTTCTTCCGAAAATGGTTGTCTTATCCCGCACTTCCTGCTTACTGCAAAGCTTGCAAAAACTATTCACACTCTCAACGCACTTCGGGCGGAGTGGGATTGGTCGTTGCCGTTCTGATAATTACGGTCTTCGGTTTTACAGCTGCTGCGCTTCAGTCTGGCTGGCCACTGTTGTTAGGGATAGCTATTGCCTTAGCGTACTACGTATGGCGCGTAGATGGCCTTCAGCTTGAGCCTCTATCACCTGAACTTGTTTCTATCGCGAAAAAGACGGAAAGCATGAGTTGGATTATGTTACTTGTCGCATTTGTATTCAACACATTTTAGCTATATTTTTAATAGCGTATAAGACAACAAATACGCCGGCTACAGCCAAAAATACCCCTATTTAGCAGCCAATTCCATCTCCAACTCCGTAATCCGCTTCTTCAACGCCCGCTCTTGCGCGAACTTGACGGATTCGTCGCGAATCACCGCAACAATCGCAGACACTGAGCTGTCGGGGTTGTGGAGCATGGAGACGGTGAAGGCTATCGACAGGGTGTGGCCGTCTTTATGCACAGCTGGGACGCGCAAAACGTCGTTGCCGTATTTGGTTATCCCCGTTTCCATGGTTTTGTGGTAACCGTCCCAGTGCGGTTTTTGCTGACGCTGGGGGATGATTAAATCTAGGGATTTACCCAGTGCATCCGCTTCGGTAAAGCCAAACATACGCTCGCAAGCGGGGTTCCACAGGGTGATGAGGCCTTGGGCGTCGGACGCCATGATGCCGTCGCCTACGGAGGTGACAAGGGCTTGAAAGTCAATGGTTGATGACATTTTGAGTTACCTGAAAAGTTACCTGGAAAGTTAACTAAATAAACGAATATTGCTTAAAAACTGAATCTACAAACAACAACGGCGCTCAGTGAGAGCGCCGTTGTTAGGTGCCCTGCGGGCTTTTATCTTAAAGCTTAAATGACTATTTAATCGTCAATTAAACAGCTTTTGACGTGTGCATCGCTGCAATTTGCTCCTTGGTGTAACCCAACTCAGCCAACACGTCGTCGGTGTGCTCACCCAAAATTGGCGAAGCGGTCACTTCAGGCTTGAAGCCGCTGTATTTGATCGGGCTGCCCAATGTCGTGTAGCTGCCGCGCACTTTGTGCGGGACTTCGACGATGGTGCCGCTGGCGATGAGCGATTTGTCATGCAAGAGCTCTTTCATGGACTGCACGGGTGCGCATGGGATGTCAAACTTACGGAAGATGTCGACCGCTTCAAACTTGGTTTTGTCTTTGATGTAGTCTTCAATCGTCGCAAAAATGTCCATGATGTGCGGCTGGCGGCCACGTGGCGTGTTGTACGCTGGGTCATCTTTCCACTCTGGTTTGCCCAAAGCGTCGCAAATCGGGCCCCAAGCGTGGCCTTGCACGGTGAAATAGATGTAGGCGTTCGGGTCAGTTTCCCAGCCTTTGCACTTCAAAATCCAACCTGGCTGACCGCCGCCGCCGGCATTCGCACCGCGTGGCACCACGCCGTCTTTGAAAGCTTCCATTTCGTGCGGGTACTGTGGGTACTCTTCCAAGTAACCAACCTTGTCCAAACGCAACTGGTCGCGCATTTTCACGCGACAGAGGTTCAACACCGCGTCTTGCATGGAAACCGCAACTTTTTGACCTTTGCCAGTTTTTTGCTTGCCAATGTAGGCGGTCAAAATACCAATGGCGAGGTGCATACCAGTGTTGCTGTCACCCAATGCTGCTGACGAAATGGTTGGGCCTGAGTTTTCGCCTTTCCAGTAACCTGTGGTGGATGCTGCACCGCCGGCGCACTGTGCGACGTTTTCGTAAACTTTCAGGTCTTCGTAATGGTGTCCATCAGAAAAGCCTTTAACAGACGCCAAAATCATGCCTGGGTTGAGGGATTGGATGTGCTCCCATGTGAAACCCATGCGATCCAATGCGCCTGGGCCGAAGTTTTCAACCATCACGTCTGACTCTTTGATCAAACGTTCAAGCACTTCTTTACCCGCAGCTTGCTTGGTGTCCAAGGTCAAACCACGCTTGTTGGAGTTCAACATGGTGAAGTACAGCGCATCTGCGTCAGGCATGTCGCGCAGCTGACCGCGTGTCACGTCGCCGGAGCCTGGGCGCTCAACCTTGATAACGTCCGCACCAAACCATGCCAACATTTGTGTGCATGCTGGGCCCGCTTGGACGTGGGTGAAATCGATAATTTTGATGCCTGCTAGGGGTTTGTCGCTCATTTCGTTGCTCCTGTTGAAATTACTTTAATGATTAAAATTTAAATGAATACAATTTTTTGAAATTACTTCTTCTTCGCCGCTGTTGGGTTCAAGCTGGTAATACGACCACTTTCTGTACCCGCTGTTTCGTCAATGACTGCGTTGATCAAAGTTGGCAGGCGTGATGCAAATGCGGTTTGAATCGCGGCATCCAGCTCAGCCGGTGTTTTGACCGTCACGCCCACGCCACCGAAGGCTTGCATCATCAGGTCGTAACGGGCATCTTTGACAAAGAGGGTCGGAGCCATGTCGTCGCCACCGCTCAGGTTTTTGTCCGTGCCTTTGTAAATGCCGTTGTTGTTCATGATGACAATACACACTGGCAACTTATAACGGCAAACGGTTTCTACTTCCATACCGCTGAAGCCAAAGGCGCTGTCGCCCTCCACCGCCAGCACTTGTTGACCAGTTGTGACTGCAGCAGCGACCGAGAAGCCCATGCCAATACCCATGATGCCCCACGTGCCCACGTCCAAGCGCTTGCGTGGTTTGTACATGTCCACAATGCTGCGTGTGAAATCCAGCGCATTCGCGCCTTCGTTGACCAAAATCGTATCTGGGAAGTCTTTGAGGGTCTTTTTAATCACTGCCAATGAGCTTTGGTAGTTCATCGGACTAGGGTTCAGCGTCAAAGTTTGCGCCATTTTGGCGACGTTGGTGTCGCGCTTTTCGTAAACTGGGCCAAGCCAATCAGCGCTAGGTTTTGCCAAGTTGCTAGCTTTCATGGCCTTGGTCAACTCAGCCACGCAAGAGCCAATGTCGCCTACCACTGGTGCGGCGATGGCGACATTGCTGTCGGCCTCTGTCGGTGAAATATCGATTTGGATGAACTGACGCGCGTCGCCAGCGCTTGCCGGTGTTTTGCCACCCCAAGTTTTGCCTTTGCCGTGTGACAGCAACCAGTTCAGGCGCGCACCGATGAGCATCACCACATCAGCCTCTGCCAACACGTACGAACGCGCTGCGGACGCGCATTGCGCATGCGTGTCAGGCAACAAGCCCTTGGCCATAGACATCGGCAGGTAAGGAATACCGCTGGTCTCGACCATGGCTTTGACAGCGTCGTCCGCCTGCGCGTAAGCAGCGCCTTTGCCCAAAATAATCAACGGACGTTTGGCGTTTTTCAGCAAATCAATCGCGCGCTGGATGCTTTCACCCGATGGAATTTGTGCAGGCGCAGCATCCACCACCTTGATGAGAGAAGCCCTGCCCGCTGCAGCCGGCATTTCTTGCGGCATCAGCTTGGCTGGCAAATCCAAATACACACCACCTGGGCGACCCGACACCGCAGCGCGAATGGCGCGGGCAATGCCTACACCGATATCTTCAGCGTGCAAAACGCGGAAAGCGGCTTTGCACAGCGGCTTTGCAATCGCCAATTGATCCATTTCCTCGTAATCGCCCTGCTGCAAATCGACGATTTCGCGTTCAGACGAGCCACTGATCAAAATCATGGGGAAGCAGTTGGTCGTGGCATTAGCCAAAGCGGTCAGGCCATTCAAAAATCCTGGCGCAGACACGGTCAGCGCGATTCCGGGAATTTTGGTTAAGAAACCTTCTGCTTGCGCCGCATTGCCAGCGTGTTGCTCGGTCCTGAAAGAGATGACGCGCAAGCCTTCTTTTTGCATCTTGCGTGATAAGTCGGTGATGGGAATACCGGGTACACAGTAAATGTTTTTAACGCCATTGAGTTTCAAGGCATCAATAACGAGTTGAAAACCATCAATGGTTTCAATTTCTTGGGTCTCTGTTGTCATATTGAAAATCTCTTCTTTTGCTTCGATGGGTTATCATAGAAGCCTAACCGAACTCTTTCATTGACCGTGGTCAATAACTTCATGTCTTCCATTGAGAATCATCCCGAAAAAAATGTCATTCGGGTACAACTAACGCAAAACGCGGTTCTGAGTGAACTCACTGACGCAGAACGCAAAGAATTAGAGCAACTTTTGGTGGTTGTCGATTGCCCCAAAGGTGATTTTTTGCTTCACCAAGGCGTACACGAAATGGAACAGTACTTTGTGCTGGATGGCATTTTGAAACGTGTTGTTTCAAACGACCAAGCCAAAGAAATGATTTTGCGTTTTTCTGATGAGCGTGACATGGAAACCAGCTATGCCGCATGGCGATTAGGCTCGCCCACACCTTACAGCATCGTTTCTGTGACCAAAGCGCGCGTTGCTAAATTACCGCTGCCGCAATGGGTCGCGTTTATGGACAAGCACCCAAGTATCAAAGCATCGTTTGAATACAGCGTGATGCGATTGATGAGTGAAATCATGGCGCATACGATTACATTGCACTTGCTAGACGCACCAGGGCGCGTGAACCGTTTCATGCGAAAGCAACCGGAACTGTTTGAGCGTTTGCCTAAAAAAGAACTGGCCTCTTATTTGAACCTGTCAGCTGAAACACTGAGCCGACTTAAACAAAAAGGTAAGATTTAACGAACTTCTTTTTAGTTTCCAAAATAAAATCCCGCTGTGCATAGCTGCAGAGCGGGATTTTTTAATGAGCGAAGATTTGATTAATCGACTGGCTGCTCTTCTTTGAATTCATTGACTTTTGGTGGACGCACTTTAGCAATCAGCTTCGATATTAATGGCCACACCAACAGCAAAATCGCTAATGTAGAAATCGTGCCCACCAGCGGGTTAGACCACAAAATGCCAACTTCGCCTTGAGAAACCAACATCGCTTGACGGAAGGAATCCTCTGCTTTGTCGCCCAACACCAAGGCAAGTACCAGCGGTGCCAGGGGGTAATCCAGCTTCTTGAACAGATAGCCCATCACACCAAAGAACATCATCAACCAAATATCCAGCATCGCGCCGTGCACGGTGTACGCGCCGATGGCACAAATCACAATAATCACTGGTGCGATGATTGAGAATGGAATTCGCAAAATCGACGCAAACAATGGCACGGTAGACAAGACGACAATCAAGCCGACCAAGTTGCCAAGATACATACTGGCGATCAAGCCCCACACGAAGTCTTTTTGCTCAACGAAGAGTAGTGGACCTGGTTGCAAACCCCAAATCAGCAAACCACCCAAAAGCACAGCTGCCGTTGGCGAGCCAGGAATACCAAGCGCCAGCATGGGCAGCAAAGCACTTGTACCCGCTGCGTGGGCGGCTGTTTCAGGAGCAATCACACCCTCAATTTGACCAGTTCCAAATTTAGCGCCATCTTTGGACACTTTTTTCGCCAAACCATAGCTCATGAAAGACGCTGGTGTTGCACCCCCTGGGGTGATGCCCATCCAAATACCAATCAACGAGCTGCGCACTGAGGTCATCCAATACTTTGGCAACTTCTTCCAAGTCTCCAAAACAATCTTAGCGTCGATCTTGCCGCTCTTGCCCGCAAACTGCAATCCCTCTTCCATCGACAACAAAATTTCACCGATACCAAAGAGTCCAATCACACCAATCAAAAAGTCAAAACCACGCATCAAGTCTGGAATGCCAAATGTCAGACGCAACTGGCCTGTCACGGTGTCCATACCGACTGCAGCTAACGCAAATCCAATCGCCATCGATGCCAGAATTTTGAAAGGCGAACCTTTGCCCATACCAACAAAACTACAGAAAGTCAGCAAATAAACCGCGAAGTACTCTGGTGGACCGAATTTCAGCGCAAACTTAGCTACCAACGGAGCCATGAACGTGATCATCACAACAGCGACGAATGCACCAATGAACGATGACGTGAAAGCCGCTGTCAATGCTTCACCAGCTCGACCTTGTTGTGCCATCGGGTAACCATCAAAAGTTGTTGCAACAGACCAAGGTTCACCTGGAATATTGAACAAAATTGAGGTAATCGCGCCGCCAAACAATGCGCCCCAATAGATGCAAGACAGCATGATGATGGCCGAGGTCGGCGACATCGTGAAGGTGAGTGGCAGCAAGATGGCGACGCCGTTTGCGCCACCCAAGCCAGGCAACACCCCAATCAAAACACCCAAAATAATACCTACAAACATCAAGAGCATGTTCATAGGCGTCAATATGACGCTGAAGCCGTGAAATAGTGCGTTTAGTTCTTCCATTGTCTTATCCAGTAATTTATTATTTGTTGTTGTATGTTATTTAATGAAACTATCAAGTCGTTAATTTAATAGCCTAGAAATGCCAATGGATCCAACTTGCCTTTAAACAACGGCACTTTGAACCACACTTCAAACATAAAGAAAAACAAAACGATGATCGTCAGCGATGTGATAACACTTTTGACTTTTGAAAATTTACCCAAAATAATCATGAACAAAGCGATGTACACAGCTGAAGCCACATACAAACCAAAAAACTGCACAGCAAGCACGTAAACAAGCGCTGGTAGGAAGACTGACAACACTAGTTTCAGTTGTTCGTTGTCTACAAAGATCTCCGTATTCTTAGCTTTGCTAAATAATGCTTGGTACATCACGCCAAGACCGGCGATGCATAGAATGACGCCGATATAAAACGGGAAATAACCCGCACCTGGACCATCAGAAGTCCAACCAGAGCCTAATTTACTGCTACCAGCAATCACAACTATACCCAGCACGAGAACACAAAAGGCAACAAAAGCCTCCACTACGTAGGTAGCAACACCACTTCGCGCTGCTTCACCCGCATTTTTATTTGGCTCCATTCGGAACTCCCTACTATTTGTTTTTTGCCTAGAAATTAGGCGTTTGATTTTTTGTGAGCTGCGCCGTTAAGAATTTAACAGCGCAGCGGTTTGACTAACGTCGCAGCGGTTTAATATTTACCAATGAAACCCGCAACTTATTTAGCGAGGAAGCCTGCTTCCGTCATGAGTGTGCGGTGTGTGTTTTCAGCAGCGCCAAGCCATTTAACGTAGGCGTCTCCCGTCAAGGCGGTTTGATTGAATGCACCTTTTTCCATGTACTCTTTCCAATCAGGTGTCTCACGTACTTTTTTCAGCAAATCGAGATAAAAGTCGGTTTGATCCTTGGTGACACCAGGCGCCATGAAAATGCCACGCAACATCACGTAATCAGTTGGTATGCCAGCCTCTTGACAAGTTGGAATATCGTTCCAAGACATCGTGTCGGTCACCTTGGCTTTGTACGGCATACGTGTATCGTCAAATACACACAAAGCTCGCAACTGGTTGGCACGCCATTGGGCTACGGCTTCGATAGGGTTGTTCACGGAAGAATCAATGTGCTTACCAACCAATTGTACGGCTACCTCACCACCGCCTTTGAATGGCACATAAATAAACTTAGTTCCGGTGGCTTTTTCAGCACCTGCAGTCAAAATTTGGTCTTCTTGCTTGGAGCCTGTGCCACCCATTTTCATTTTATTTGGACCCGCCGCTTTAACCGCAGCAAAATATTCTTTAGCCGTTTTGTACGGAGAATCTGCATTGACCCACAAAACAAATTGATCCAGCGCCATCATAGAAACTGGCGTCATTTCTTTCCAATTGAATGGCACACCTGTTGCTAATGGTGTTGTAAACAAGTTTGACAAGGTGATGATAATTTTGTGCGGGTCACCTTTGGCTTCTTTAACAGCCAAAAAGCCTTCAGCGCCAGCGCCGCCAGACTTGTTCACCACAATCATGGGTTCTTTCATCAACTTATGCTTGATGATGACGCCCTGAATGAAACGTGCCATTTGGTCAGCCCCACCACCCGTACCTGCAGGAACAACAAACTCAACCGGTTTAGCAGGCTCCCACGCTGCCTGCGCTGGCGTCATCACAGCAGCAAACGCACCAGCCGCCAAAATAGCAGTGATGGTTTTTTTAAATACAGATTGTGTTTTAGTAAAACGTGCCATGTCAAAAATCTCCAGTCTTAAATAATTAATCGATTCGGTTCAAATCGGGTATGCAACCGACTTCCTAACAACGTGTTTATGCTCGCGCATGTTGACCCAAAAATGATTGACTCGGGTCAAGTTTGATGGATATTCATGCAAACCAAGGGTAAGTCCTAGTGAGTCAATTCAAGCTTTGGTTTTCATCATCTGCTGGCCAGTCGTTGATGTAGGCTTTTAGCATTTTGTTTTCGAAGTTTTGGCTATCAACCACCGCCTTGGCGACGTCGTAAAAGCTGATCACGCCCATCAGCATCATTTTGTCAATCACGGGCAAGTAGCGCGCGTGGCGTTCCAGCATCATGCGGCGTACTTCGTCTAGCTCGGTCTCTAAGGTACAGGTCAGCGGACCGTTGTCCATAGCGCGCCAAACGGTTGTTTCACCAATGCTGCCACCGTTTTTGACGAGGGATTTGATGACCTCTCGAAACGACAACATGCCCACGACTTTGCCGTGCGAAATCACCACTAAAGAGCCGATGTCATTTTCTTCCATCAGATTCACCGCGCTGGATAAGCTGTCCTCGGGTGTACAGGTATAAAGCGTGCTGCCCTTGACGCGAAGAATGTCGCTAACTTTCATGATGGCCTCCTGTGAAATGAATAAGAATAATATAGCCCACAATGTGGCGTTATGCGCCGTTTGTGTACCCTTATTTACAAAAAGTAGAGGAAATTTAAATGCCCGGCTATTCAGACCCCAGTTTTGACACACTCGCCCTACACGCGGGCGCATCACCCGACCCTGTAACGGGCGCGCGGGCGGTGCCGATTCACCTCACCACCTCCTTCGTGTTCGAGTCCAGCGACCACGCTGCTGCACTGTTCAACCTGGAACGCTCCGGCCACGTCTACAGCCGCATCAGCAACCCGACCAACGCGGTGTTGGAGCAGCGGGTGTCCGCGCTGGAGGGCGGCATTGGCGCGATCACCACCGCCAGCGGGCAAGCGGCGCTGCACCTTTCTATCGCTACGCTGATGGGCGCAGGCTCGCACATCGTCGCCTCGACCGCGCTGTACGGCGGCTCGCAGAACCTGCTGCACTACACGATGCGGCGTTTTGGGATTGAGACGACCTTTGTCAAACCCAATGACATCGATGGCTGGCGCAAAGCCGTGCAGCCGAATACCAAGCTGTTTTTTGGCGAAACGGTAGGCAACCCCGGCTTAGATGTGCTGGATATCCCGACCGTGAGTGCCATCGCCCACGAAGCCGGCGTGCCGCTGCTGGTCGACAGCACCCTCACCTCCCCGTGGCTAATGAAGCCGCTGGATTTTGGCGCAGATTTGGTCTACCACTCGGCGACCAAGTTTTTGAGCGGCCACGGCACCGTGATTGGCGGCATCGTGGTCGATGGCGGGTCTTTTGACTGGGAAGGCCAAAACTCGACATCTAACACGGCCGGCAAGTTTGCCGAGCTGACGCAGGCCTACGACGGCTTTCACAACATGGTGTTCAGCGAAGAATCCACCGTAGGCGCGTTTCTGCTGCGCGCGCGCCGTGAAGGCCTGCGCGACTTTGGCGCCTGCATGAGCCCGCACACCGCTTGGCTGATTTTGCAAGGCATCGAAACCCTGCCTCTGCGCATGGCGCGGCATATGAGCAATACGCAAAAAGTCGTTGAATTCTTGGCGGCACACCCGTTTGTGTCCCGCGTCGGCCACCCAATGTTGGAATCACACCCCAGCCACGCCTTGGCCAACAAGTTACTGCCACGCGGTGCGGGCTCGGTGTTCAGTTTTGACCTCAAAGGCAGCCGTGAGCAAGGCAAAGCCTTCGTTGAAGCGCTCAAAATCTTCAGCCACCTGGCCAATGTGGGTGACTGCCGCAGTTTGGTGATCCACCCCGCCAGCACGACGCATTTCCGCATGACGGACGAGGCGCTGGCGTCTGGCGGTATCACGCAGGGGACAATTCGGCTCAGCATCGGTTTAGAAGACCCAGAAGATTTGCTGGACGATTTGAAACGTGCACTGAAGACTGCAGAAAAAGTCGCATAAACGACAAGCTGAGCGCGTTTATGAAGGCTTTTGCTGGTTAGCACTCTTGCCAACGCCCGGCGCCAGTGCCAGAATTTACCCATGAATACAAGCACTTACACCGCGCGCAAGGTTGACACCCTGTTGGCCCACTATGGCGAAAGCCACCAAAACCCGAGCAATGAGCTGATCCATTTCGTTGCCATTCCGCTGATTGTCGTCAGCCTAGTCGGTCTGATGTTTGCTCTGCACCCCTACATCGCCTACGCCTTCATGGCGGCCAGCATGGTGTATTACGCCCGTTTGTCGATGGTGTTTTTGGTCACCATGGCCGTGTTTTCAGCCAGTGTACTGTGGCTGGTACATGCCATGGGTAGCCAGGTTCTGCAGATTTCAGCGGTGATTTTTATCGGTGCCTGGATTGCCCAGTTCATTGGCCACAAGCTTGAAGGCAAAAAGCCTTCGTTCTTTGAAGATATCCAATACCTGTGGGTGGGGCCGCTGTTTGTACTGAGCAAACTATTTAAGAAAATTGGAATTCGTTGGTAATAACCAGAATAGACGGCAGGCAATATTACCCTTGCTTTTAGCTGCAACAAACTTATGATGTATCGGAAGATATTCCACTCAAACCTAAATCATTGTTGACGGGAGGCTGTTCTTATGCACTCACTGCAAAAAACTCTTTTAGTAAGCACTGTTGCCGCAGTTTGCTGTATCGCACACAGCCAACAACAAGTGCGCCCACCCAAAATCAACTTATGGATGGATGTTTCCACCAGTAGCTTTGCAGGTATGCCGGATATGGAAAGTATGGGTGCTGGGGGCGGTTTGCTGGGTAGCTTAATGGGTGCAGCGTCTGGCGCTACCGGCTTAGGCGGTGCCCTTAAAACCTACGGTCAAGCACGCAGTTTCTCCATGCTACCAAGCCGAGTGATAGACATTGCGCTTCTGAACATAAACAAACCTGCTGTTGAAGTCTCTCAAGCCATTCCAGCTGGTATGAAAATGGGCGCGGCGCTGCCACTTGTTCCCCCAGTTAAAACCGAGTCGGTTCGAAGAGAAGAGCGTGATGAGCTTCCCCAAAACATGGAACGCCCCAAAGGACGAATCCTGATTTATTGGGGCTGCAGTGAGACTATTCGCTCAGGCCAGCCGCGCATCATAGATTTAAGCGGTGACATGACGAAATTTGGTAATGCTTTTTCGGGACGTTATGCACCGGATCGCAGCGTCCGCGTGAGCGACAAGCACGCTATCTACCCAAACGATAAAAACACCGTGAACTTGAGTAAAGACAGCTCGATAGTGGGAGAACACCAAATCAATGGTGATGGGATTCCTGCCAGCATGCGCTTTAGCCTGAGCCAAGCGCAAGACGTCATGCCCGCCATAGCCTTGCAATCGAGTGGAAACCCTACTTCAAGCATCAAGCTAAATTGGCAAAGTTTAAACCAAGCGAAAGCCTACTTCATCAGCGCCTTTTCCAGCAATGGCACTGATATGGTTTTATGGTCTAGCTCTGAAAGTGCCGATGCGGGCATGGGCTTGATGGACTATTTACCCAACACCACCATAGACAATTGGCTGCGTGACCGTGTGCTGCTGCAGCCTTCCGCCACGAGTTGCGCTGTTCCGCAAGGCATATTTGCAGCAAAGGATGGCAGCCGTGACAGCGGCGCTATGGCTCAAATGATTGCTTTTGGCGGTGAAAGCTACATCGTTTATCCTCCGCGCCCCGCAGACGCGAAAACACCTTGGAACCAAGAATGGGCAGTTCGCCTACGCCTTAAATCACAAACGATGGCCAGCCTAGGTGGTGAAGACAATGCAAGATCTAGTCGACGAGCTAACCCGATGCCAAATAATACAAATGCAATGACAGACAACGCGCCTCCTAGTCAAACCGGCCAAACTGAGACCCCAGCGGATGGTGGCGGCTTGTTAGGACTACCCATTCCTGGTGTGGGTGGTTTGCTAAAAGGTTTATTCGGTCGATAAACCGCTAGTTTGCAAGATGCAGCATCAACGCAATCCGTGCCTTAACGGGCGTTAAACCACCCGAGTCGCCAAACTGCACATCCGCCTTACCTACCAAGGTGCCAAATGCACAACGCGAACTACGCCAAACCACCACGCCTGCCGCTTCGGCTGTTTGCAAAGCTCGCTCTAATGCTATGCTGATCGTGCCGTTACCGGTCGCGGCTACCACGATGCCAGCAAGTTTGTTCACTGATGCTACAGAGCGCTGAGCCAGCAAATCCAACACCACGTCACCCGTTGCACCAGAATGGTTTAATACAATATCAACACGTGGCAAAGAGGGTAAATTTGCTACATTATTTACAGCTGTATAGTCAGTATATACGCCGGCTAGAGGCATATTTGACTCGTATTTTCGATATAAATTTCGATACAAATTTCGATATATAGCGAGCTTTCCTTCTTTGACATAGCCTAAAGCACCTGCATCGCCAGAACTGAAGGCATCTAAGCGGTAGTTATGCACTTTTTGCACGTCCACAGCGCTGTGTATCGTGCTGGCACACACCGCAACCACCGCTTGGATCTGGTCACTTGCAGCAACAGCTAGAGCATCCAACAAATTCTGCGGTCCATCAGGCGCTACGGCAGTTGAGGGGCGCATGGCACAGGTCAAAACAACTGGTTTGTTAGTTTCCAGTACAGAGTGCAGAAAAAACGCCGTTTCCTCCAATGTGTCCGTGCCATGCGTGATAACGATGCCATGCACCTGCGGCTGCGCCAGCCAGTGCGTACAGCGCGCCAGCAAGCGCTGCCATACTTCGAAATTCATGTCTTTGCTGTCAACTTGCGCCACTTGCTCGCAAACCAGCTCGCAACCTGCAAAAAAAGCCTTGCCATCAGCATTCGCCAAAGGTGGAATGGCAGCCAAAAGCGCATCTACGCCAACCTCTGAGGCGACGTAGTCGACATTGTCAGTAGCCGATGCCGATTTGCCCGCGATGGTGCCGCCAGTGCCTAAAACGATGATTTGTTTGTTCATGTTTGATGTCATTCTCTGTTTTTTTATGCTGCATTTTTGATTAATTACCCAGAGATTACAGCTCAGTTTGCTATTTATTTTGATTATTTTGCAAAAAATGCTTGCAACCTACTTGTATTATTCTAAAAACTGGTTAAAAATACAGTCACTGTGCAAACAAACAGCAAACCTAGTTATTTTTCTAGTTAAGTTTTCAGTTTTTAGGAGCCACCATGACCAATACAGCAAAGAATTCAGCCAGCGATATGCCAAGTTTCAGTGACAAGTTCACCATCAAGTTGACAGCGCGTCAGCAGCAAATCTTAGAGTTGATTCAAAATTCTATTGCTCGCACGGGCTCGCCACCAACACGTGCTGAAATCGCTACCGAGTTTGGTTTCAAATCTGCCAATGCCTCTGAAGAGCATTTGAAAGCCTTGGCTCGCAAGGGTGCGATTGAATTGGTCAGCGGTACGTCTCGCGGCATTCGCCTTAAAGGTGACTCGCTGCAATCAATCAACGCCTCGCGTTCAAAACAGTTCAAAGAACAGTTTTCACTACCAATTCCTAGCTTACTGCAGCTGCCGCTGATTGGTCGCGTCGCCGCCGGTAACCCCATCTTGGCGCAAGAGCACATTGAGCAAAGCTACAGTTTTGAAAGCAGCATGTTTGCCCACAAACCTGACTACCTGCTCAAAGTCAAAGGCATGAGCATGCGCGATGCTGGCATCATGGACGGCGACTTACTTGCCGTGCAGTCCGCCAAAGACGCTCGCAATGGCCAAATCGTTGTCGCCCGCTTGGGTGAAGAGGTCACAGTCAAGCGCTACCGTCGCACGAAAAACTTGATCGAATTATTGCCAGAAAATCCTGACTTCAAAATCATCACCGTTGACCCAGAAGAGCCATTTGCAATTGAAGGCCTCGCTGTAGGTTTGATTCGCAATACCTTCATGATGTAAAAAAATCACCCGTTGCCGCAGTAGGTGGCGGGCGTATGGCAGCCCTTTTTCATAAGAATTTCGTATGAATTTCCTGTGGTTTTTACCACGGGCTGGGCTGACATCACCCTACTGCAGCAATTTTTCAACAATCCTGCCTATGTTTTACCTCTGACTAATTAAGGAGTTTCACATGGGATTCAATCAATCTTCCACAAAATCACCAACTCATTCAACCATGAGTTCCTCAGTTCGCTCTGGCGATTTATTTAGTGCAGTATTAGCTGGATTCGGCATTTGGACCACGCCTTCGCCTGCTGCAAAACCACAAATGGCACCGTCCAACGTTTACCCTTTGCACCCGCCTTTGCGAGTCATCCGCGTCAAAGACGCAAACCCGCAAATGGCAGGGCGCATGGTTATTTCAGGACGTATGTCTGACGTTTGCGCAGAATTAGACCGATTAGCGGCTTAAATCAGCGCTTGATTTTGTAGTCATTGCTTTCTGTAGGAAAGCAACTACGCTCATTACGGGCGCTGTCCTCTGTTTCTTTTTGTTGCTGCATTCAATACTGACCTCTTCAATAACTATTTTGTAATTTTGGAGGCCTCCATGAAAGTATCACATCAACTATCAGAATTTAATGTAGCAAAAGCGGATTCGAACGCTTGGACTTATGTCAAATTTGCCTCAGTTGCACTAGTCGCAACTTTGGCTAGTCTCGCCATGAGCACACAAGTTTCAGCACAGTCAATGAGCAAAGCCGACTACAGCGCTGCAAAAACAAGAATAAGCTCTGAATACAAAGCCGATAAACTGATTTGCAAGCAATTAGCTGGAAATGCCAGAGACATTTGTATTGAAGAAGGCCAAGCCAAAGAAAAAGTTGCCCAAGCTGAGTTGACCTTTGGCTATACAGCCAAAACGTCTGATCAAGTCAAAATTTCTACGGTCAAAGCAGACACCTTGTATGCCGTAGCCAAAGAAAAATGCGATGACTTGGCGGGTATTCCAAAAACAACCTGCAGAACCAATGCAAAAGCCACGCATACGAAAACGCTAGCAGACATCAAAATGGGCAAAGAAATCAGTGCTGCAAAAGTTGACGATATTCAATCCAAAAAAGACGCCGACTACAAAGTTGCGACTCAAAACTGTGCCGCTTTGGCAGACGACGCTAAATCTAGCTGCGTGTCAGCCGCCAAAATGAAATTTGGCAAATAATTACAGTTTATAAAAGTAAACCTACGAAATACCTACCCGTATGAATGATCGAGATTGGTCGTTTCATGCGGATAGTAGTTACATAATATTAAGTAATCTTGACTGCGAATCAAATAATGCGTCAAGATTTAGGCACAATATCGGTATGAATATT
Organism: Burkholderiaceae bacterium; assembly: GCA_040079635.1. Taxonomy (GTDB): domain Bacteria; phylum Pseudomonadota; class Gammaproteobacteria; order Burkholderiales; family Burkholderiaceae_C; genus Aalborgiella. The sequence continues at coordinate 16,367 of JBEBJY010000019.1, forward strand.
GTGATCCTAGACGACTACCAAGATGCCGTGCGCAAGCTAGAGTGCGCTGCCAAGCTAGATGCTTTTAATGCCAAGGTTTATACCAACACCGTCAAAGGCGTGGGGCAATTGTCTTTACGCTTAAAAGACGCTGACATCATTGTGCTGATTCGCGAGCGCACGCACTTGAACCGTCAAATCATTGAAAAATTGCCCAAACTAAAGCTGATTGTGCAAACTGGCAAAGTCGGCTCGCATTTGGATGTCAATGCCTGTACTGAACGCGGTATTGCTGTTGCGGATGGCACGGGTTCGCCGACCGCCCCGGCGGAGATGACGTGGGCATTGATCATGGCTGCCATGCGCCGTTTGCCGCAATATATCTCCACACTCAAACATGGCGGCTGGCAGCAATCCGGATTAAAAACCACGGCTATGCCACCCAATTTTGGCTTAGGCATGAATCTCAAAGGCCGAACATTGGGCATTTGGGGTTACGGAAAAATCGGTCAAATGGTTGCCGGATTCGGACAAGCCTTTGGCATGAATGTGATGGTTTGGGGCAGCGAAGAATCGCGCCAAAAAGCCAGAAACGATGGCTACGCGTCCGCCACGACGGTTGAAGCTTTTTTCTCAGCCTGCGATGTCCTCACCTTGCACTTGCGCCTGCATGACGCAACGCGCGGATTGGTCACATCGTCATTACTCTCATTGATGAAGCCAACTTCGTTGATTGTGAACACGTCTCGCGCAGAATTGATCGAGCCTGATGCCTTGATTTCCGCCCTCAATCGTGGCCGCCCAGGTATGGCTGCTGTTGATGTTTACGAAACCGAGCCCGTGCTCCAAGGCCAAGCACTGTTGCGATTAGAAAACTGCATCTGCACACCGCACATTGGGTACGTCGAGCAAGACACCTACGAAATGTACTTCAGCGCCGCCTTTGACAACATCTTAAATTTCGTCAAAGGCACGCCAACGAACATCGTTAACCCTGGTGCTCTACAGGTTCGTCGTTAGATTAAGTCGATAAATATTGCACAGCACCCTGCCCAGCTACAAACCCGCTGGACAAACAAGCCGTCAGCAAATAGCCACCCGTGGGCGCTTCCCAGTCCAGCATTTCGCCTGCGCAAAATACGCCAGCGGTTAGCTTTTCGCTCGTTTGCAGCATTAGCGCTGCATTCATTCCTTCAAATGTCACACCACCCGCGCTACTGATCGCTTCGTCAATCGGTCGGGCAGCTTTCAGCGTGATCGGTAAAGCTTTGATGCCAGCAGCCAAAGCGACAGCGTCATTCATCGCGTCTTTACCCAGAATTTCATACAGCAGTGCCACTTTGATGCCATCCAACTTCAACCGACTCTTCAAATGACTCACCAACGAGCGCGAACCGCGTGGGTGCTTTACTTCAGCCAGCACCTGCTCCGCCGTTCTATCGGGTAGCAAGTCAAGGAGAAAAGTCGCCGTTCCATTGGCGGCAATATCGTCACGCAGCCAACTCGACGCCGCGTAAACCAAGCTGCCCTCGACACCGGTGCTGGTCGCCACAAACTCACCTTGTTTTTGAAAACGAGGTTTACCTGAATCGGTAGCATCTTTAGATTGCACCGTGATGGCCACCGTTTTGAACGGTTGCCCCGCAAACTTCTCCGCAAAATACGCGCTCCAACCCACATCAAACCCGCAGTTCGATGGCAAAAGCGGTTTGACATTGACACCTTGCTGCTGCAATACAGGCACCCAAGCCCCATCCGACCCCAGCCGTGCCCAGCTGCCACCGCCCATCGCCAAAACCACAGCATCTGCATGCACAGTCACTTCACCCGTTGGCGTTGCAAATTGCAAGTGATGTCCCGATTTATTGGATTGAGCAGATTCAGCCCACCCCAGCCACCGATGCCGCATGTGAAACCGCACCCCCTCCACGCGCAACTGATGCAGCCAAGCCCGCAACAACGGCGCAGCTTTCATATCCTTGGGAAACACCCGCCCAGACGAACCCACAAACGTCTCCACGCCCAGCCCATGCGCCCAAGCTTGTACCTCAGCAGCGCCAAATTGCGCCAACAAAGCCCCAATATCGCTACTTCTAGACCCAAAACGCGAGACAAATGGCTCTGCAGCCTCAGTATGCGTCAAATTCAACCCGCCCTTGCCCGCCAGTAAAAACTTGCGCCCCACCGAGGGCATGGCGTCATACACATCAACTTGCAAACCAGCTTTTATCGCTTCTTGCGCCGCCATCAAGCCCGCTGGGCCACCGCCAATGATGGCTATTTGTTTTTTTGTTGTATCAGTCATTGAGAGGATTATCCATGCGCAAAGATCAGTCATTCCCGCGTAGGCGGGAATCCACGGCGATATAGTTAAAAAACGTCCCTAAACAATCTCTATCATTTTTCCCGTCGCCGTCAAAAATGCCGCTTTCACCGGCTCACCCGCATAACAAGCCTGCACCGCCGCAACATAAGCACGCATTTGCGCAATTAATTCAGGTTTATTCTGCGGTTGCGACTCAGATTTGTAATCCAGCACCCACCACTCACCCGTATCCTTACGACGCACCAAGCGGTCTAGGCGCAGGAGCTTACCTTGCGTTGCTAGCTCGATTTCGTTGCCTTGCCAGCCCACTACCGCATCGTTCCAAGCCCAAGCGCCCTCACCCGCCATGATGCGCTGCGCCATCTGCGCGGCTTGTTCGGCTTCTTGGTTGCTCAGGCTAAACTCCAACGCCACGGTATCTATTTGGGTCAAATCCGCCCGCTGCAGCAAGCGGTGCATAGCTTGGCCCATACGTGATTCGAGGGATTCTAGCGATGATTGAACCTCTTGTTCAGCAGAATTTACTATACTTTCAATAGCATCATAGGCAACAAATACGACGGCTAGAGTCGAATTTAATGTCTTTTTTAAGGTGTTTTTAGTATTTTCTATGCTAGGGAGCACCAGCAGCTCTATTTGCGTCGAAACATCAGCATTGAACCGAGAGTGTCCATCAGCCCCCATGCCGTCGTTCCCGCGCAGGCGGGAATCCATCCTGGCGCTAGTGGATTCCCGCCTGCGTGGGAATGACGAATCCAATTCACTCACCGCTTGCATCCGCTGCCACCAGCTATCGGCATTTGAATTTCTCGGCTGGGAGCTAGAGATAACCAATTGTTCGCGTGCGCGCGTCATCGCCACGTATAAGGCGTTCATCTCTTCGCGCAACCGTGCCTGCTTTTCAACCTCGAATGCAGCGGCGGCGCTAGGCGCGGGGCGGCTTTCACTGGCCAAAAAGACAAAACTAGTCGGCGTTGCGGTTTCACCGGGCCAATCCACCAGCACCCGCATAGACGCCGCTGGCGTGGGCGTGGCGTCGGTGTCCAAAATGATGACGACATCCGCCTCCAGCCCCTTCGCACCATGAATCGTCAGCAGCCGAATCGCGCTGTCGTCGCTGGTCATGGGCGATTTCACGGTTTGGGTGACGTCCGCCATGTCAGATTCACCGTCTGAATTTGCTGCGCTCAATCCCGCCTTCATGGCGCGGACAAAGGCATACGGCGTCAAATACCGCGCTTGGTCGATGTCTAGAGCGGCGCTAAGCAAAGCGTTCAAGTTCGCCAAAACACTTTCTCGACGCGTTTCAGGCGCAGCGCTGGCGTAGCGTGCAAGCACGTCGCCATCATGAAATATTGCGTCTAAAGCGTCGTGCGGCGGTAAGCTGTCAATCCAGCCCTTCCAGAGGGCTAATTTAGCTCCTAGCCGGCGTATTTCATGCCTGAGATGCTCTGAATTTTGTAGTAAATTAAACCAAGATAACGAAGAAGGAGAAGAAGCACTGTTGCTATTTTTCGTAGATTTGAACTCTAAGGCAATCGCCACCAAGTCATCATCCGTCAATCCAAGGAGCGGCGATTTCAATGCGCGGGCGAGTGACAAGTCATGCGAAGGCGACACCAGCACATCCAACAACGCAATGATGTCTTGCACCTCTGGCGCGTCAGCCAAGTTGGTCTTTTCAGGTTGCTGGCTGGCGATATTGAGAGTTTGCAGCTCCGTTTGCATGAGCGACAGCCGAGAACGCTTTCGCGCTAAGACCATGATTTCTTTAGGTTTTTTACCCGATTGCAAAAGCTGCTGGATAAACTGCGCCGCTTGTCGGCATTCCAAAGTCACGATTTTTTCTTCGACTTCTTCTTTCGGCTCAGTCAAACTGTCGCGCCAAACTGGTTCAAAAGAATCATCCGAATTTTTATCTTTAGCTATGCGTTCAATTTGCGGCAAACGGGTCACAGAACCCGCATCAATAATCTCCGTGCTGTGCGCTCGGTAGTCCGAATACTGCTTCACGTCCTGCGCTTGCAGCATCACCGTATTCACCGCTTCCACCACCTGCACCGCGTTGCGCCGTGTGTGGTCGCAGCTGAGCAAATCGCCGTCCAAACCGTCTTGAACGAACTTTTGCGCCGCAATGAACACCTGCGGCTCGGCACGACGGAAGCGATAAATACTCTGCTTAGGGTCACCCACGATGAACACCACCGGCGGCTTGCCACCGGCGCCCGCGTAACCTGACAACCAAGCGTACAAAGCCTGCCACTGCAGCGGGCTGGTGTCTTGAAATTCGTCAATCATCAGGTGCTTCACCCGCGCATCCAGCCGCTCTTGTACCCAACCACTCAGCTCAGGGCTGGAAAGCATCACCAGCGCAGCCCGCTCCACATCGTTCATGTCCACCCAGCCGCGCTGGCGCTTTAAGTTGCCAAATTCGTTAATTAACAACCTGGTTAATTTAGCCATGCGCTGCTGGTGCTGCCAAGCGGCGTGTTGGGCGATGGCTCCGCAAAGCAATTTCAGCTCAATCTCGGCCTCTTGTGCTGCGGGAAATTTTGTCAAATGCTGGGTTAAACGATCTTCATCGGCTACAAAAAAGACTTTCCGAAGATCTGCAAACCGCTCCTCTAAGGAGGTTTTTTCAAATGCAGAGATGATGACTTCTGCCGCTTTGACAGGTGTTTTATTCTTTTCAACCCCTAAAACTCGCGCCCAACCGTACCATTTCTGCTTGGTTGCGTCAGTCGCTAGCCAGTCATAAGGCGAGCTTTCGCCTGCAAACTCAGCAAAATGCACGGAAAAATGCGGCACTGAGGCATCCACCAGCCCTTTTGCATCGGCCAGTTCAAACTCCACCCGCTTAGACAACGCCTCGTCCAAAGCCTTCAGCGCTTGCGACTTTCCATGTTCGGCAACCAACGCCTCAAAATCTCGTTTGGGCGCTTCATCCTTCAACAACGTGCCAAAAAACCGCCGCCAAACGCTGGGCACAGCAAGCTTGTCGTCTTCCAGCAGCGTGTAATTGGCAGGTAAATTCAAGCCTTCCAGCACCGACAGCGGCGCAGTGCGCAACAGAGATGCAAACCAGCCATGAAAGGTTTTGATCTGCACGCCACGCCCTTGGCTTAGCAAGGTTTGATATAGATTTTGTAGCTTCTCAAGCGTATCTTTTTCTACCTTTGGACTTAACCCCCTCATCACTAGCTGTTCTTCAAGCTTTTCTGGCGTATCAAAAGCAAACTCCAAAAGCAACTTTTGTAACCGCTCACGCATTTCACCCGCAGCTTTTTTCGTGAAAGTGATAGCCAAGATTTCGTGCGGCTGCAGCGTTTCATCTTCTAAAAGTGCTCGAATCATCCGCGACACCAACATCCAAGTTTTTCCAGCTCCCGCGCAGGCTTCGACGGCGACGCTGCGTTTTGGGTCGCAGGCGATGGCGTAAAACGCGTCTTTGCTGACGGGCAGCTTGTTGTGTTCGTAGGCGGCAGTCATACCCAAAAATCCTTCCGACACAAGCCACGCGCCGCACAATAGTCACACGCTGCGCCCTCACCCAAAGCCGGCAGTGGTTTGCCTTCGCTGATGCTTTGCATATCGTCCAAAATACCTTCAATCAACGAGCTACACCCATGGTCAATATCCGCTTGCGCATAAATTTTGCTCTCTTTTTCGCTGATGTTGACGTAAGCAGCCTCAATTGGATCAGCGCCCACCAGCGCCGCGTAAAACGCCAACTGCACGTCTTCCAGCGGGTTTTTGAGCCGTTTTGCAGTGTTGGAGGTGCTTTCGGTTTTGTAGTCCAAAACCATCACAGCATCTTTTTGAACATCAATGCGGTCAAGTTGACCCACCAGCTTCAAACCAAAATTGCCAATCGACAACTCCCGCCATACCTCGGCTTGGTCAAACGTCCAGCCCGCAGCTTGGTGACCAATTAACCAGTCCACATAGCCATCGCGCAGCTTGGGCCAAGTCGCTTCCCAAGGTAAAAACGCATCCTCTGGAATATTTTGAGCAGCTGTTACCTCTGTTTTTGCTATATTTAACATAGCTTTATAGGCAATAGATACGCCGGCTACATCCATATTCTTATCTATTTCAGACGATTTCTTGAGATGTTCATGAAAATGACTCAGCACCGCATGCAACCACAGCCCAAACTCACGCTTGTCCAGCGTTTCTTGCAACTCGTCGTCTTCCTTCAAACCCAGCTGCTGCAATGCAAAAAATTGGTACGGGCACGTGCGCAGCTTGCTGTAACCACTGGCAGACAAGCGAGTAACGGGCAGTTGGCTGCCGTTGGGTTGAGGTCTAGGCGTTGGGTTGGGTTCAATAGCTTGCTTGATGCGAGGCTCAGTTATTACTTTTTCAGCCTGATTCATTTTCGACTTCAACTTCAATGTCAGCTGCAAACTCTGCACCAAACTGCTGGGCAAAACGGGTTCACCCGTGGTTTCAGATTTACGCCACAGCACATCGCAAACTGGCGTTTGCAGGGCGATGTGCCAGGCGGCGCGGGTGGTGGCGTCTTGCTCGTCGCGGGTGATGAGTCCCAACGCAAAGCGTTCCGTGGGTGACCACTGGCCGGGCAGCATAGGTGACGGGTCGAACCGCGCCTCATCACAGCCCGCCAACACGGCTGCGGCAAAGGGGCGAGCCAAGAGTTGGCTCATCGGCAAAATCGCCACTTGCGCTTGGTCAGGATACGGTGGTTTGTAGCTGGTGGACTCTAAGGCGGTGTTCACCCAAGCTGTGAATTCGGACAGGCTCCAGCGGTCAGAGCTTTGAAAATTTTGCATTGAATTTGTATCAATTCGCAAAACTTCCAGCACTTTAACGCCAGCCAAATCATCTTGGAGCACCTGCAACAAACCGCTGCCTCCCAACGCTGTACGCAATGCAAGCAGCCACGCGCTCAAAATTCGGGGGGATTGCAAACCAGTGCGGGCGGATTCGATTTTTTGGGTTGTGGCTTGCAAAACGGCTTGTTCCGGATCCAGCGAAATCAACGCCACCCAGCTAGACCACGATGCCCGATTCGCTTTGCGCACAGCTTTTTCAAGCGCAGCTAGCTCATTCTCTTCAATGATTTTGGCATCGCTGTTTTTCAAGCAATCCAGCACAGCGTCAGTACTGGCGTTCCAAGCGCAGGCTTTCAAATACGCCATCAGCTTGGCTGCGGCGCGGGTGGTGGACAGAATCCAGCCGTTTTCGTCGCGCACTTGCACGTTTTGCGTCGCAAGCATGGCGCGTATACGGCGGGTCAAGGCGCGGTCGGTGGCAGCCAAAGCAACGGGGATTCGCCCCGCTTCAATATGGCGCAGCACGCAGGCAGCGGCAAGTTGAGCCTCGTCGTGAGCGTCTTTCGCAGGGTAAAGGGTGATACCAGTCAGATTTTCAGGCAACTCAGTATTGGGTTGCTGCAACAGTGATATGTTCTCTCCCCAATAGCTAGTCAAAGCCCGTACCAATGGGTCGCGCTGCAAGCCTTCTAAAACGAACAAATAATCTGTTTGAGATTTCGCCAGACCGTCTTCAAACAACGCATCGCTGGCGTAAGCGCTGGTAGATGCCCAATACAGCGCCAACTGCGCAATGGAAGATTCGTTGGCAAACGTCGGCGAAACGATGCCACCAAACACGTCGCGCCGCATCTCTTCCGCCCAAGCCAAGCGCTTTTGCGGGTGCACGGCTACGGCGCTGGCTGCGAGTTGGTGGGCAGCTTCAACCAAACGGGTGGTGATCAAATCTTGCTGGGTGGCGTCTAAACCAGTAAAAACGTCCAATTTGGCGGTTTTCAGCAACTGTGCAGCTTTGAGCACGTCTTGCGCCATCTCAAAGCTGATATCGCCAGTTTCAGGCAAGAAAGGCCGTAGCTGGTTCGCCCAATTCGACGTGGTTTGAAACTGCGGTACAAATCCTGAGGGATAAATTTGCACCCAATGCCGCCTAGCCTGCGGCATCAGCTGTGCAAACGGCAGCAAAACCACACAGCGCGACAGGTGGATGCCTTTTTCCTTACAATTTGTAAGTACAGCGAGGCACAGTTGCCGCCAATAAGCAGTGTTTAAGTCTGATGCGCCAAAATCTGATTCTATTTTTGACACTTAAGGTCTTGCTTTCTGTCACAATGGTCTTACTCTAATGTATCTGTAGTTTTAGTATTATCTTCAGCATTTTTGCCAATTTAAAAGGAATTCATCATGGCCAGCGATCTCATCAAACACGTTACTGACGCAACCTTCGAAACCGAAGTCCTCGGCTCTAAAGCACCTGTGCTGGTGGATTACTGGGCTGAGTGGTGCGGCCCTTGCAAAGCGATTGCCCCTATTTTGGACGAAGTGGCTGCTGCCTACGGCGACAAACTACAAATTGCCAAGATGAATGTGGACGAAAACCGAGATATTCCGGCCAAATTTGGCATTCGCGGCATCCCAACGCTGATGTTATTCAAAGACGGCCAATTGGCTGCTACCAAAGTTGGCGCGTTGAGCAAATCGCAATTGACTGCGTTTATTGAAGAGCAGATGGCGTAAAACAGTCGTAAAAAAGTCTTTTGAGATGAAATCAGGGCGGAAACACAGTGTTTCGCCCTTTTTTACGCCTGTACCGTATCGGAATACAACGAATTCGATTTAGGCTAAAAATCTGTCATAATTCTTGCATACCAAGTTTTAGCCGTAGAAACTCAGGTTTCCCAAACGGCACTTTGAACCTTTATCTAAGTTCTCAAGTTTCCAAGTTAATTTTCTGAGTTGCTCTTATCTAAGCACTCAGCACCCTCCCCAAATTTCTGTTTTTTCTATCACCCACATCGGGTCAATATTCCTAAACCTGCTACCTTTCCTCCTACATCCAACATGCATTTAAACGAACTCAAAGCCCTCCACGTCTCCGAAGTGCTCAAACAAGCCGAAGAGCTTGAAATTGAAAACACGGGCCGCATGCGCAAGCAGGAGTTGATGTTTGCCATCATCAAAAAGCGTGCCCGCGCTGGCGAACAAGTGTTTGCCGATGGTGTTTTGGAAATTCTGCCCGACGGTTTTGGCTTTTTGCGCAGCCCAGACACCAGCTACACAGCCTCCACTGACGACATCTACATCAGCCCTAGCCAAGTGCGCCGCTTTAATTTGCACACGGGCGACATGATTGAAGGCGAAGTGCGTACCCCGAAAGACGGCGAACGCTACTTTGCGCTGAACAAGCTGGACAAGGTCAACGGCGGCGGTGCGGATGAAAACAAACACAAGGTCATGTTTGAGAACTTGACCCCGCTGTTCCCCAAAGAGCAGATGAAGTTGGAACGCGAAGTCAAGGGCGACGAAAAGAATAACGAAAACATCACCAGCCGCATCATTGACATCATCGCGCCCATCGGCAAAGGCCAGCGCGCCCTGATCGTGGCGCAGCCGAAAAGCGGTAAAACCGTGATGATGCAGCACATCGCACACGCGATTTCTGCCAACTACCCCGACAGCTATCTGATGGTGCTGCTCATCGACGAGCGCCCTGAAGAGGTGACCGAGATGCAGCGCACCGTCAAAGGTGAGGTGATTGCCTCCACTTTCGACGAGCCCGCCGCCCGCCACGTGCATGTCGCCGAAATGGTGATCGAGCGCGCCAAGCGCCTGGTTGAACTGAAAAAAGACGTGGTGATTCTGCTCGACTCCATCACCCGCCTGGCCCGGGCCTACAACAACGTGGTGCCCAGTTCCGGCAAGGTATTGACCGGCGGTGTGGATTCCAACGCGTTGCAACGCCCAAAACGCTTTTTGGGCGCGGCCCGTAACGTCGAAGAAGGCGGTAGCCTGACCATCATCGCCACCGCTTTGATCGACACCGGCAGCCGTATGGACGAGGTGATTTTTGAAGAGTTCAAAGGCACCGGCAACTCCGAAATCCACCTGGACCGCCGTTTGTACGAAAAACGCGTGTTCCCAAGCATCCAGCTCAACCGCAGCGGCACCCGCCGTGAAGAGTTGCTGCTCGCCCCCGAAATCCTGCAAAAAACCCGCATCCTGCGTCAATTCATGTACAACATGGACGAGATCGAGTCTATGGAAATGGTGCTCAAGCAAATGCGCGCGACCAAGAACAACTCAGAGTTCTTTGAGATGATGCGTCGCGGTGGCTAATTCGTCGATTAATTTGGTGGCTAGTTAATCAGACCGTGTTTTGAAAGGTTGATTACCTGCTGGCACAGACGGTGCAACGGGTACAGCAGCCGGTGCAGGCTGCTGAGCCACAGGTGCTGGCTTTGAAGCTTCCTTCAACGCAGCAGTCAGAACATCAAAACTGGCTCTGCTTTCGCCCAGCCTGGAAAAGTCCAAAGCCGTCATCCCGACATCATTTTTTAAGGTGATGTCTGCACCCTCATCAATCAGCAGTTTCACCGCTTGTGCCGTGCCGTATTGCGCTGCCATCATCAAGGGCGTGGTTTTGTTGGGCGATTCGGTGTCGATGTAGGCGTGGTTTTCCAAAAGCAACTTGATCATCTCCACATGCCCGCCGGTGGCGGCGTAGTGCAGCGGCGTCCAACCGGTTTTGTAAACGTCAGCGCCGCGTTCAATCATGCGTTTGGCAAACGCTGTGTGACCTTTTAGCGCGGCGATCATCAGCGGGGTTTCGTCGTTTTTGCTGCGGGTATCTACTTTGGTGCCCGACAAATCAAGCAGTGTTTTAGCTACCTTGAACGCATCTTCTTGCATGGCGATGTGCAGGCCGTGGCGACCTTCGCTGTCCAAGGTGTTCGCATCAAAACCACGAAACAGCACGGTGACCAAAGCGCCGTCGTTGTCGTTTTTGATGGCAGTGAAGTAATCGTCAATCGGCGCGGACAAAACCGCAAGTGGGAACATAAGCGCTGCAACTAAGCTGCAAGCCCTTGTTTTTAATAACGATTTCAATATTTTCATAGCTTTCATCATGCCACAGCTTACAAGCTAATCACTGCATCACATCCTGAAACAAATTGTCAAAATTGCTACTGGTGATGCGCCCAACCTCTTCCACGTCCAAGCCCTTGATTTCAGCAATCTTTTTAGCCACAAAGGGCACATAAGACGGATTATTCGTCTTACCTCGGTGCGGTATGGGGGCTAAATACGGGCTGTCGGTTTCTATCAACAACCGGTCCATAGGCACAAAAGCTGCCACATCACGCAAATCTTGGGCAGATTTGAAGGTCAAAATCCCCGAAAGCGAGATGTAAAACCCCAAATCCAAGGCCGCACGGGCAACTTCGGCCGTTTCGGTGAAGCAGTGGAAAACGCCGCCAGCCGATTTAGCACCCAAATTCCCCTCTGTTTCGCCCTCTTCCTTGAGGATTGCAATGGTGTCCGCAGACGACGCACGGGTGTGGATCACCAGCGGCTTACGTACATGTTGCGCCGCGTGGATGTGGGTGCGAAAACGCTCGCGCTGCCACTCCATATCAGCCACCGTGCGGTCACCAAGGCGAAAATAGTCCAACCCCGTCTCGCCAACGCCCACCACACGCGGCAAGCCAGCGCGCTGCACGAGGTCGTCAAACGTAGGTTCTCTCAATTCCTTACCCACCTCGGTACTGGCCTCATTGTCAGGATGCACCCCCACCGTCGCCCAGAAGTTGTCATAACTCGTCGCCAAATTGTGCACAGCCTCAAACTCCTCCATCGTCGTACAAATGCACAAAGCCCGCGTCACCCGCGCCTCCGCCATCGCGGCGCGGATTTGCGGTAGTTGGGACATCAGCTCAGGGAATACGAGGTGGCAGTGGGAGTCGGTGAACATGGGAATCGGGGGTATTTAGGAAAAATCGGTTATTTAAGGGTCAAATATGGCTCCAACCAGCGTATTTATTGCCTAAGCAGCTATATTATTTATAGTAATTTCTGATATGCATAGGATAAATTTTGGGCATTAACTTTTCGTCGTCATCACCCGCTGCGCACCACTCACCAACGCTTCCAGCATCAAACCGGCGTTGAACGGGTGCTCTACGGTTCTGGCGGTGGCTGACAGGGTTTTGTGCCATGCGGCTAGGGCTGTGTAGCTGGGCATCGCAGTTGGTAAATCTGCAGGTTTGAAGAAGCGTGGCGCGGCGCCGGATTTGGCGGCCATGAGGTCGTGGCAGAGTTTTTGTTGAGCGTCTAGCAGGTCGGCGGGGAGCCAATTCGAGACGGCGCCTACATCCCCTTTCATCATGGCTTTGGGGAAAGATTGCCAATCTGCCGGGTTGCGGCCGGAATTGGCGAAATTCAGCGCATCGGCGGGGCGACCGCCAGCGGCGCGTAACAAGGGCTCGGCGTCAGTTTTTTTGATGCCCTGCTCTGCCATCCACTTTAAAGATTCTGATTCTTGCGGCCAAGTCAAAGTATGCGTTAAACAACGGCTGCGAATCGTGGGCAAAAGCTGATGTGCGGCTTCGCTGGCGAGGACGAATTTCAAGTCGCCTGGCGGTTCTTCCAGCGTTTTCAAGAGCGCGTTGGCTGTGATGTGGTTCATGCGCTCGGCAGGATACACCAACATGGCTTTGCCTCGGCCACGGCCGGCGGTGCGCTGGGCGAACTCGACGGCGTCGCGCATGGCGTCAATGCGAATTTCTTTGCTGGGTTTGCGCTTTTTGTCGTCGATGTCGGCTTGCGCCTTCTCGCCTAGCGGCCAGCCGAGTTCAATCATCACGGTTTCGGGCATCAAAATGCAAAAATCGGTGTGAGATCTCACATCGATGGCGTGGCAACTGGTGCAGGTGTTGCATGCTCCTTGTTCCGTTGGTTGATCGCAAAGCCATGCACGAACTAGCGCCAACGCCAACTCATACTGACCTAAGCCAGATGGCCCCTGCAGCAACCAAGCGTGGCCCCGCTGTTTGAGCAAATTTTGGGTTTGTGCGGCTATCCATGTCGCGCAGGCATGGTGGCTGGCGGACGTTTCTGCCGCGACAGCTTCTGAATCTTTCATGCCAAGAACCCTTTAGCTTTAACGGCTGCCAGCACGTCGTGCCAGACCTGTTCGCGTGGCTGGTTAGAGTTGATTTTGGCAAAACGCGCAGGGTTGGCGTCCATACGCTGCTGATAACCGGCGGCGACTTGGCGGAAAAACGTTACGGGTTGAGCCTCAAACTTGTCTGGCACGCGCGCGCCGGCAAGACGCTCTGCGGCGACTTCGGGGGGTAAATCGAACCAAATCGTTAAATCAGGCTGTCTTATTGGCATCGAAAGCTCTGAAACACTGTTTTTACCCTCAAAATCAGGCTCTAGCCGGCGTATTACTTGCGTATATTGCTCTAAAATTAATAGCGTTTTTAGGTCAAAACCACGCCCACCGCCTTGGTAAGCAAAGGTGGCGTCGGTGAAGCGGTCGCTCAAAACCACGTCACCACGTGCCAAAGCGGGTTCAATCACCAGATTCAAATGGTCGCGGCGGGCGGCGAAGACGAGGAAGGATTCGGTCAGCGGGTCCATGGCGTCGTTCAAAATCAATTGCCGCAGCTTTTCAGCCAAAGGCGTACCGCCGGGTTCGCGGGTGTGGACGACGCGATCCGCACCCCGCTCGGCTTGAAACGCAGCCACCAGTGCGGCAATGTGCGTGGATTTACCAGCGCCATCAATGCCTTCAAAGCTGATGAAAAGTCCGTTTTTGTTGCGTTCCACGCTTATTTACCTCGAATATATTTGTTCACCGCCCGATTGTGCTCTTCCAGCGTGTCGCTGAACTGGCTAGCGCCTGTGCCATCACCCTTCGCCACAAAATACAGCGCACTGCTGGGCTTGGGCTGCACCGCCGCCAAAAGCGCGGCTTTACCGGGCATGGCGATGGGCGTGGGTGGCAGGCCGGTGCGTCGGTAGGTGTTCCACGGGTTGTCGTCTGCTTTTGCACTTAACCAGTTGCCGTCGTATTCTTTGCCTTTGGCAGGACCTGCACCGTAGGTGACGGTGGGGTCGGTTTGTAGCGGCATGCCGATGCGCAGGCGATTGTTAAAAACGCTGCCCACCATGTCGCGGTCAGCCTTGCTACCCGTTTCTTTTTCGACGATGCTGGCCAGCGTCAAAGCGTCGTCCATGGATTTCAGAGGGGAATCTTTGGCGCGCATCTCCCACGCGGCGTCTAAGTTTTTGTTCATGGCCTGCAGGGCGCTTTTTAAAACAACCCAGTCGCTGTTGCCTTTGGTGTAGGTGTAGGTGTCTGGGAAGAAGCGGCCTTCGGGCTTCAAGCCCGGTTTACCCAGCTTTTCCATGATGATTTCAGGGCTTAGCCCGCGTGTTTCTTGCCTGAGGTGCTCCGCTTTTAAGAGCGCCTCACGCACTTGACTAAACGTCCAGCCTTCTACCAAAGTCACCGTTTTGAAGGCTTGGTCGCCGCTGACCAGTTTTTTCAACAAGCTGCGCGGCGTGACGCCCGCTTCCAGCTCGTAGCTACCGGCTTTGATTTTGCGGGCATCGCCAGAGACGCGAAACCACAGTTGCAGCAAATTTGATTGGGTTTGCACGCCAGCGTCTACGACTTGCTGGGCGACGGATTTACCTTGATTAGATTTATCCAGAGTGAATTCCACCGTGGAATATGCCAAGCTCAACGGCTGGTTCACCCACCAAGCCAATGCGCCCGCGCCTGCGGCGGCGAAAATCGCCAATAGCGCCACAACGGTAAAAAGCCTCTTGAACATCAACAAATCGCCCTATACATACAAGTCAAAATAAAAGTCATCCCATCTACGATGATAATTCACCTATGAACCTAGCCTCCTCACCCAGCCTACAAAACACACAATCAAACGCTGAATTACCCTCTGGCGTGGCCAAATTAGAGCATTTGGGCATCATTCGCGTCACAGGTGCGGATGCCGCGTCGTTTCTGCAAGGCCAGTTGACCAACGATGTGGCGCTTTTGGGCATGAACGAATCGCGTTTGGCGGCGTATTGCTCGGCAAAGGGTCGCATGCAGGCGTCGTTCACCATTTACAAGCGCCCTGCGATTGACGCTACGCAAACGACACCTGATATCTACATGGTCTGCAGCCGCGACATTTTGGCACCGACTTTGAAGCGCTTGAGCATGTTTGTGATGCGGGCCAAAGCCAAGTTGACGGATGCGACGGCTGAATTCAGTATTTACGGGTTAACCGGAAAAACTATTAATTTAATAGCTACTCAGGCAATAAATACGCCGTCTACAGTCATATTTAATACCTCTACAGTGATTGCACTGCACCCTGCATTGGGTCAAACGCGTGCGATGTGCATTACGCCTGTTGGTGATACCGCACCCGCTGGAGAAATACTGTCTGCAGCGCTTTGGAACCTGGGCGAGGTGCATGCCGGTATCGCCACCATCACCGCGCCCGTGGTTGAAGCCTTTGTACCGCAAATGCTAAATTACGAATCTGTAGGCGGCGTCAATTTCAAAAAAGGCTGCTACCCCGGGCAAGAGGTGGTGGCACGGAGTCAGTTTCGGGGCACGCTAAAACGACGTGCTTATGTCGTGCAGATTGACGCTACCGATTCGCAACCCTTTGTTCAACCCTTTGTTTCGCAAGAGGTTTTTCATGAATCGGATGCTGAGCAGCCGTGTGGCATGGTAGTGCAAGTCGCGAAAAATCCAGAAAATGGTTTGCCAACGGGCTTTTCAGCAATCGTGTCCATGCAAACCTCAGCCAGTGTAGGCGGAAAGCTTGCTTTGGGGTCAGCCGATGGCGCGAGCATCACCTTGCTTACTTTGCCCTACCCTTTGTTGGAAGATATTTGACGATTTAAAGCTGAATAGTTGAGAAAAGTCATGCTGCTGTGGATGATGAGGCGCAGAATGACCTCATGGATACATCTACAGGTTTAAGTGAGGTCGAGGCGCTGCGTCTGTTAACGCAGGACGGCCCTAACGAATTGCAGCGCAAACCGCCGCGCCCAGTGTGGCGGATCGCGTTTCAGGTGATCCGGGATCCGATGTTCCTGCTCTTGCTGGCAGCCGGGGTGATTTACCTCTTTTTGGGTGATTGGGTGGAAGCGCTGATGCTGCTGGCAGCGGTGGTGGCTACTGCCATGATTTCCATCGTGCAGGAAAAGCGCACCGACAACGTGCTGGCATCTTTGCGCGACCTGGCCAGTCCACGGGCTTTGGTGATTCGGGATGGGCAGCAAAAGCGGATTGCAGGCTCACAGGTGGTGTGCGGCGACGTGATCGTATTGGCTGAAGGCGACCGCATTCCAGCTGATGCACAGGTGCTCAGCGCTAACAATCTGCAGGTCGATGAGTCCTTGCTGACGGGTGAATCCGTCGCGGTGGACAAGCTCTGGGTGGCGGGTGAAGACGCGCCCTCCGTTTTTTCAGGCAGCCTGGTGGTACGCGGACATGGTTTGGCGCAGGTGTTTGCAACCGGCATCAACAGCGAACTGGGCAAAATCGGCAAGGCGCTGGGCGATATCCCCGAGGAACCGACACGCTTGCATGCCCAGACGCGCCAGCTGGTCAAGCTGTTTGGCTCGATCGGCCTAACCTTGAGTGTGCTGGTGGTGCTGTTTTACGGTTTGCAGCGGGGCGACTGGCTGGCTGGTGCTTTGTCGGGCATCACCCTGGCGATGGCGATTTTGCCGCAGGAGTTCCCGCTGATATTGACCTTTTTCATGGCGATGGGGGCTTGGCGAATTTCAAAACATCAGGTGTTGACACGGCAAAGCGCGACAATTGAAACCCTGGGCTCGGCCACGGTACTGTGTACCGATAAAACCGGCACCCTGACGCTGAACCGCATGGCCGTGGCCGAATTGCGCAGTATTGGACAGGTGGGGCAGATTGCGCACGTTTGGCAGGCAAGCGCAGACAGCAAAACCCCGCCCCCCGTTCTGCCTGAACTGCACGAACTGTTGGAATACGCCATGCTGGCCAGTGAAACCCGACCCACCGACCCGATGGAACGGGCCATCATGGAACTGGGCGGCCAGCATCTGCAAGGCACAGAACGGCTGCACCCCGAGTGGGTACTGGCGCATGAATACGGCTTGTCGTCTGAACTGTTGGCCATGACCCATGTGTGGGCGTCAACCAGCCATACCAGCCACCTGATTGCCGCCAAGGGCGCGCCCGAAACCATCATCGACCTGTGCCATGTAAGTCCCGCTTTTGCGGCAGACTTACGGGAAGCCGTCAACGCCATGGCAGCTGAAGGTTTGCGCGTCTTGGGCGTGGCCAAAGCCACCTTCATCGGGACGGAATGGCCGGCTGGGCAGCATGATTTTGACTTTGAACTGGTCGGCTTGCTGGGTTTGGCCGACCCGCTGCGGGCCAGCGTGCCCAAAGCGGTCGCCCAATGCCAGAGCGCGGGCATCCGCGTGATGATGATCACCGGCGACTACCCTGTGACGGCACTGGCGATTGCGCGGCAAGCGGGCATTGTGGGCGCACAGGATGATGAGCGCCATGTCGTGATGGCGGGCGATGAACTGGCAGCGCTGTCAGAGCCCGAGCTGGCCAAACGGGTGGGGCAGGTGAAGGTGTTTGCCCGCATCAAACCAGCACAAAAGCTGGCGATTGTGAATGCCCTGAAAAATGGGGGCGAGGTAGTGGCCATGACCGGCGATGGCGTCAACGATGCACCGGCGCTGAAAGCCGCGCACATTGGCATCGCCATGGGGCAGCGCGGCACCGATGTGGCCCGCGAGGCCGCGGCCATGGTGCTGCTCGACGATGATTTTGGCTCCATTGTGAAGACCATCGCCCAGGGGCGGCAGATCTACGACAACATCCGCAAGGCTTTGGCCTTTGTGGTGTCCGTCCATGTGCCGATTGCCGGATTGGTATTCCTGACGATGCTGCTTGGCTGGCCCATTCTGATTTTCCCTGCACACGTTGCTTTTTTTGAACTGGTGATCAACCCCATCTGCTCCTTCGTCTTTGAGGCAGAAGATGCTGAACCCGAGCTGATGCATGGCCCCCCCCGTCCGACCGATGCAGCCCTGTTTGGCCATCAACAGCTGTTTTCCAGCACGTTACAGGGCTTGATGCTGCTGGGCTCATTGCTGGCACTGAACTATGGCCTGCGCCAGTTTGGCATAGGTCAGGACGAACTTCGTGCCGCAAGTTTTGTCGCCATGATGTTAGGGAGTTTGCTGCTGGTATGGCTCAACCTGAAATCCAAAAAGAGCAATGGCTTGGCGCATCGCAAACCGAGTCGCGCTTTTTTACTGGCGGTGTTTGGAACCGGGCTGACGCTGCTGCTGATCAACACGGTGCCTGTGCTGCAAAGCCTGTTCAAGTTTGCAACGCTGAGTCCCACCGCCCTGGGCTTGGCTTTCGCCAGTGGTTTGCTCAGCTATGTCCTGGTGCTCCTGGTACGAAACTTCAAGATAACTAAAGCTGCATAAACATCTCAATGTGCGGCATGCCTTCGTCGTCAAAAGGCTCGCCTTGCGCTGTAAACCCTTGTTTTGCATAGAAATTTTGCGCATTCCATTGTGATCCAAGCTTGACCTGCTCATCCCCACGCGCTTTTGCTGCTGCAACGAGGGCGCTGAGGATGTCGCTACCCAACTTCGAGCCACGCATCACGCGATGCACCGCCATACGGCCAATTTTGCTGGTTTTGACGCCATCCACCACGCTGGTCGGTAGCAAACGGCCCGTTGCGAGTGGTTTGCCTAGGCGGTTGTAAGCCACAGCATGCACGCTGGTGACATCGTAAGCGTCTTTTTCAATCTCTAAGGCAAAGCCTTGTTCGTTGACGAAGACTTCTTCGCGGATGGCAAAAGCGTCTGCGCCCAAATCTTTCACATCGCCTGTTTTGACTGAAGTCATGGCTACGCCTGCTTCAAAAGAGGTCAAGAGTTCACGAAACGTTGCGGGTACGGGCTGAGATGTTTGGGTAGCGGGGTTGGCGTAGACGTAAATCAGTTCACAAGTGACCAGCAATTGGTCTGAACGGAAGATCGCGCCATGGAAAACAACGGATGAGTTACCGACTTTGACGCATTTGAGCATCACATCTAGCTGGTCTTCGTAACGAGCGCTGGCGAAGTACTCGACACTGGCTTTTTTGACGTACAAATCGCCCCCCCACTGGTGCATGGTTTCCTCATAGGGAATGGCCATGGCGCGCCAGTAGTCGCTGATGGCGGTGTCGAAGTACATCAAATAGTGGGCATTGAACACTATTTTTTGCAAATCAACCTCCGCCCAGCGAACGCGCAGGCGGGTGCTGAAGCGGAAATCTTGACGTGTGGGCTTTTGATTCATGTCACGATATTAGCAAATGTATGGTTTTAATCGTGTGCTGGATCTAAATCAGCACGGACATCTGCTAGGCTAAGCGCTTACATTCCAGTTTATGTCGCAGCTAATGCCCCAATCCACCGTCGTCTTCATCCTCGCCCTGCTCATGGGCATTCAGCCCGTCACTACTGACCTGTATTTACCTGCCCTGCCCACTATTGCAGAGGGGTTTGGGGCGTCTATGGCGCAGGCGCAGTTCACCTTGTCGGCACTTTTGTTGTCTTTTGGTATCTCTCAGCTGATTTGGGGACCGCTGTCTGATCGGTATGGACGCAAACCTATTCTTTTAGCGGGTTTGAGCATGTATACCTTCGCGGGCGTAGGTGCCGCGTGGGCGGATTCGATTCAATTACTCATCACGTGGCGAATTTTGCAGGGTCTGAGCATGGGCGCGGTGGTCATGTGCGGGCGGGCTCTGGTGCGTGATTTGTACGACCCTATGGATGGTGCACAGGTGATGTCGAAGGGTTTAACTGGCCTGGGCGTTTTGGCGTGTATCAGCCCACCTTTGGGAGGTTTTTTGTCTGACCATATCAGCGCCAAAGCGGCGCTGCTGGCGATGGCTGTGTTTGGTGTGCTATCACTTTTTGTAGTGGCCGTATTTTTCAAAGAAAGTGTACGAAACAAAAACATGCAGGCGCTAGAGCCCAAAAGCCTGGCACGCAATTGGTGGATGATTCTGAAAAACCCTGCCTTTTTGACCTATTCCGCCCTGTCGTCCGCATCTTTTTGCGTGCTGTTTGTGTTTTTGGCGTCGTCGTCCTTCGTTTTTATCAAGCTGTTTGGATTTTCAAGCGCCATGTATGGGTTGATCATGTTTGGCATGTCTACCCATTACATTGCGGGTACATTTTTGTGCCGCTGGCTGCTACCGCGTGGGGGCATGGCGCGAACTGTCGCTATTGCAGGGGGCATTTCGCTTTTCGGGGGCACGTTGTTGGGCGTGCTGTGGTTGGCGGGCGTTCACAGTGTTTGGGCGATTTTGGTGCCGTTTTACGTGATAGCGGTGGGGCACGGCGTGCACCAGCCCTGCGGACAAACGGGGTCGATTGCGCCTTTTGGCATGGCGGCAGGCACAGCATCAGCGGTGAACGGCTTTTTAATGATGGTTTTGGCCTTTGCCACGGGCGCTTGGCTGAGTCAGCATATGGATGGCAGCGTCATGCCCATGGTGGTGGGCATGTGGTTTTGGACGGGCTGTATTGCTGCGATTGCTTGGTTAGCAGTGCCAAAGTATGGTTCAAAATCTGTTTAAAACCCGAATGACCATCAACAAAACGACCCTGCCCCGCCACATTTGTATTGCTGGCCCCACGGCTTCGGGTAAAACAGCGGCTGCATTAGCCATTGCTAAACATTTAGCTGGGAAAATTCCCGTTGAAATCATCAGTGTTGACTCTGCCTTGGTCTACACAGGCATGGACATTGGCACAGCCAAGCCCAGCGCGGCGGAGTTAGCCAGCGTACCGCACCATTTGATCGATATTCGCGACCCGCTGCAGCCCTACTCTGCCGCTGAATTTGTCAAAGACGCCACCCGTTTGATCGCAGACATCACTGCGCGCGGCCATTTGCCGCTGCTGGTGGGCGGCACGATGCTGTATTTCAAAGCGCTTTTTGAAGGCTTAGACGACATGCCAACGTCGAATGCGCAGATTCGCGCCGAATTGGAGCAAGAAGCCGAGCACATCGGCTGGCCTGCCCTGCATGGCAAATTAGCCGAGGTTGACCCATTAACTGCAGCAAGATTGCAGCCGAATGATGCACAGCGTATTCAGCGCGCTTTGGAGGTTTACCGCATCTCTGGGCAGCCCATGTCGTCTTTCCATACGAATACGAAAACCTCTAATTTTACTATCAATACTATAGCTACTAAGGCAATGAATACGCTGGCTATATGCCAATTTGAGCACAAAAATTCACTATTTATCTCACTAGAGCCAACAGACCGTGCTTGGCTGCACCAGCGCATCGGGCAGCGGTTTGACGTCATGCTAGCCAGCGGCTTTGAGCAAGAAGTACGCAGCCTGCGGGCACGGGGCGATTTGCACTTAGACACGCCATCGATACGCTGCGTAGGCTACCGCCAAATGTGGGAAGCTTTAGATGTTTTAGATGTTTTAGGTAGCATTAAACTGGATAAAAAAACAGCCTTTGAGCTGAGAGAAAAAGGCATCGCCGCTACACGCCAGCTGTGCAAACGCCAGCTCACTTGGCTGCGCTCCATGCCGCAGCGGCAAGTGGTGGCCTGTGATGCACCAGATGCTTTGGCACAAATTTTGACCTCTGTGGATGGCTGGCTTTAGAACAGTTTTGCATCCAAATAGTCGTCTTATGCGTATGATATGTATCAAAACACTTCAAAAGGCCTGCTCATGCGTTCACTGTACCCCTCAAATAACCGCTTAACGTCATTTTTTACTATGAAAAACATAGCTGCTCAGGCAATATTTATGCTGGCTACAGCCAATTTTAGCCATGCAGCAACACTCTCCGTTAACGTCGTCGATAAAGACGGCAAACCGACGCCAGATGCGGTAGTGATGGTGGTTACCAGTGGTGTGTCGTCGCCCAAAACGCCGCTGCCAACAAGCGTAACGGTGTCGCAGGCTAGCATGCAGTTCATCCCAGCGGTCACGATCGTGCAGCCTGGGGCAAAAGTAAGCTTCGTTAATAACGACCCGTGGGAGCACCATGTGCGTGGCTCAGCAGCAGGTGCGGCACAATTTGCCAGTAATGATGACAATGGCTTCACCTTCAGATTGGCAGGTAAATCAGTGGGTAGCGCTGGTAAAGCCAGTGTAGTGACGATGGATAAAGCAGGCGTTGTGCTACTTGGCTGCCATTTGCACGGCTCGATGATGGGGCATGTGGTTGTGAGTGACACGCCGTGGGCAACCAAAACCGATGCCAATGGGGTGGCAACTTTCACCGATTTGCCTGACGGTGTTGCCACAGTCAAAGTGTGGCACGCCGCGCAGTTTGTGGACTTAAAACCGGTGCAAACCACGCTAAGCGCCGCGCCTGGTCAGGTGAAAATGCAATTAAGCGTCACGCCGCGTCGCCGTGCTGCACCTGTATCTACATCCAACGAAAAACCAACCATGTATTAGCAGATAAAGCCCTAGCGCGGATATGGAAATGGGTGTGGCAGTTGGTACGCCATCTTCGATGGGATAATACCGGTATGACGATTACATACAAAGACGAACAAGGCATCGCGGGCATGCGCGTGGCGGGTAAATTGGCCTCTGAGGTGCTTGATTATTTAACCCCCTTCGTGAAGCCAGGCGTGACCACCAACGCGCTGGACAAGCTGGCGCACGACTACATCACCCAAGTGCAAGGCGCTATCCCTGCCCCGCTGAATTACACGGGTGGCGGCGATATTCCTTACCCAAAGTCGATTTGCACCTCAGTGAATCACCAAGTTTGCCACGGCATCCCGAACGATAAACCGCTCAAAAAAGGCGACACGGTGAATATCGACGTGACCGTCATCAAAGACGGCTGGCACGGTGATACCAGCCGCATGTTTGGCGTGGGCGAGTTGTCCATTGCTGCCAAACGGCTCAGCGCGTTGACGTATGACGCGATGTGGATTGGGATTCAACAGGTCAAACCCGGCGCTCATTTAGGTGACATTGGCGCGGCGATTCAAAGATTCTCTGAAAACAACGGTTTCAGCGTGGTGCGTGAGTTTTGCGGTCACGGTATTGGCCGCATCTTTCACGAAGAACCGCAGGTGCTGCATTACGGCAAGCCTGGCACGTTGGAAGAGCTGAAAGTGGGCATGACCTTCACCATCGAGCCGATGATTAATTTAGGTAAAAAAGAGATCAAAGACGGCCCAGAAAATGACGGCTGGACGATTGTGACCAAAGACCGTTCATTGTCCGCGCAGTGGGAGCACACGATTTTGGTAACGCCCACCGGATATGAAGTGTTGACGGTGTCTGCAGGCAGCCCGCCACCGCCATCCTTCATCAAGTAAAAGTTTATTTTTACTATATTTTTTATAGCTACTCAGGCAATAAACACGCCAGCTACATGCTTATTTTTAAGTGCTTAATTTAAGAGACATTCTCCAAAAGAAAAAACGAGTTGTTTTAGACGCTTTGTTACAGACGGGTGCGTCCACACGTGGCATCAACGGGCATTTATTGAAGCTGTCACACATCGCCGATGAGACACTGAAATCGCTTTGGGAAACCGCTGAATTTCCAGCCACTTACGCGCTCTTGGCCGTTGGTGGGTTTGGCAGAGCTGAACTGTTTCCGCACTCTGACATTGACGTGCTGTTGTTGTTGCCAGATGGCTTGGTACCGGAAACCAATACCGAGATCAAAACACGGATTGAAAACTTCATCAGCAGCTGCTGGGACGCTGGGTTGGAGATTGGCTCATCGGTACGGAATGTGGCAGATTGCATTGCCCAAGCTGAAAATGACGTGACTGTGCAAACCAGTTTGCTGGAATCGCGCCTGATTGTGGGCAGCAAAACGTTGTATGCGCGGTTTTCGCAGCAGTTTCGGGCCTGCATAGACCCCAAGGCCTTCTTTGTCGCCAAAACGCTGGAAATGCGCCAGCGGCACCACAAGTTTGAAGACACGCCCTACTCGCTTGAGCCCAATTGCAAAGAATCACCCGGTGGTCTGCGTGATTTACAAATTATTTTATGGGTGGCAAATGCGGCCAATTTAGGCAAAAACTGGGACGATTTGGCACGCAATGGCTTGGCTACAGCCTTTGAAATTTCACAAATCAAACGCAATGTGGCACTGATTAACCTGATTCGTGCACGTTTGCATATCATTGCGAACCGGCGTGAAGACAGGTTGGTTTTTGACTTGCAAACAGCTGTGGCCGAATCCTTCAATTACATAACCGATAGCACCAAAGCTGGGAAAAGAGCCAGCGAGCAGCTGATGCGCCGCTACTATTGGGCAGCTAAAGCGGTGACGCAGCTGAACCAAATTTTGCTACTCAATATTGAAGAACGCATTCAAGAAAGCTTAAATCAAGGCACACAAGAGATTCGCCCTATCAACGCTTATTTTGGTGAAAAAGCGGGCATGGTGGAAGTGCTCAGCGACGACGTTTACATCAACCATCCGCATGCGATTTTGCAAACGTTCTTGTTGTACCAAACCACGCCAGGCTTGAAGGGCTTGTCTGCCCGCACACTGCGTGCTCTGTTCAATGCACGGCATGTGATGGACACAGCGTATCGGAACGACCCCGTCAACCACGCCACGTTCATGCAAATTTTGCAAGAAAAAGATGGCTTGACACACGCGCTGCGGCTCATGAACCAAACCTCGGTTTTAGGTCGTTACCTGTGGGTGTTTCGCAAAATCGTGGGACAAATGCAGCATGATTTGTTCCACGTTTACACGGTAGATCAGCATATTTTGATGGTGCTGCGCAATATGCGCCGCTTCTTCATTGCCGAACATGCGCATGAATACCCGTTTTGCTCACAACTGGCTGCTGGCTGGGACAAGCCTTGGATTTTGTACGCAGCAGCACTCTTTCACGATATTGCCAAAGGCCGTGGCGGTGACCATTCACAACTGGGGCGGCTGGAAGTGCGCAAATTTTGCAAGCAACACGGCATTGACAAAACAGATGCGAAGTTGATTGAGTTTTTGGTCTCTGAGCATCTGACCATGAGCCACATCGCACAAAAAGAAGACATGAGTGACCCTGATGTGGTGGCTGGTTTTGCAAAACGTGTGGGCAATGAGCGCAATTTGACAGCGCTTTATTTGCTGACGGTGGCCGATATTCGCGGCACATCGCCCAAAGT
>JBEBJY010000020.1:0-41653 GCA_040079635.1 Burkholderiaceae bacterium
CAATCTGTTGCGGTGCTATGAAGTGGATGTGTGTGTCCACGCCACCCGCCGTGACGATGTTGCCTTCGCAACTGATGATTTCAGTCCCAGGGCCGATGACGATGTCCACACCCGGTTGCGTGTCAGGGTTACCAGCTTTACCGATCGCCACGATACGGCCACCTTTAAGGCCGATGTCTGCTTTCACAATCCCCCAGTGATCCATGATGAGTGCGTTAGTCAGCACTGTATCAACGGCACCTTGTGCGCGAGTGCGCTGACTTTGCGCCATGCCGTCGCGGATGGTTTTGCCACCGCCAAATTTGACTTCTTCGCCGTAGCCACCTGCGCGCAAGGTGTAATCGGCTTCAACCTCAATAATCAAATCGGTATCTGCCAACCGAACACGGTCACCCACTGTGGGGCCAAAAATTTCCGCATAGGCGCGTCGTTCAATTGCGGCCTTAGAAAAGGTATCAGCCATTTATAAAGCCCCTTGAATTTTGGCTTGAAAGCCATAGACATGGCGCGCGCCTGCATAGTCCACCAGTTCCACCGTGCGCTGCTGCCCGGGCTCGAAACGCACGGCCGTGCCAGAGGCAATATTCAAGCGCATGCCACGAGCCGCTGCACGGTCAAAACCCAGTGCCGCATTGGTTTCAAAAAAATGGTAATGCGACCCCACTTGGATGGGGCGATCCCCAGTGTTTTGGACTACAAAGGTATGCGTTCTACGTCCCACGTTGAGCGCGTGCTCGCCGTCGTCTATGAGGAGTTCACCCGGCGTCATGTTATTTGCCGCCTCGACCCGACCACAGTGCCAATGCAATAGCAGCTGCAAGCACCACGAATCCGAAAGTATCTGACGCATGCCAATGAGAGCCTCCGAGACCATGCAAATCATGAGCAAATACGCCTGTAGCCGGCGTAATTATTGCCTTAATAGCTATTAATTTTATAGTGATTGATTTATTCATAAAACTTAAAACCTAGGATTGACTGTGGTTTAAACAATTGGTTGGTGTACGGTAACTAATTTAGTGCCATCAGGAAACGTAGCTTCCACTTGAATGTCGGGAATCATTTCAGCAATACCATCCATCACATCAGCACGGCTCAAGTAAGTGCGTCCCTCGCTCATCAGTTGGGCAACCGTTTTGCCGTCACGAGCACCTTCCATCACGGCGGCACTGATGAAGGCCATCGCTTCTGGGTGGTTGAGTTTTAAGCCGCGCGCTTTGCGACGTTCGGCGACGAGGGCTGCTGTGAATATCAACAGCTTGTCTTTCTCTCTAGGTGTCAATTCCATGATTTTGGTGCAATTTAAGTGAATGACTGAAGCAGTGTTTGTTGAATGTAACGCAATTCATGTGCCAGTTCAATGCAGCTTAAATGCAGTATTTGGTGCGTAGTTAGTTTTGAATCGCATTGTCTTGGTGCGCCGCTTGGCTTTCATGCACGTCTTTGGTTTATTTAATTCGAGGCTTGCATATTTTGGTGCGCAACATGTCTTGAGATTAGGGTTAACGATAGTTCTAAGCCATTCTCAATCTTTGCTTTTACTTTTGAATATTGGCATAGGAATTGCAGCGAAGGTTGTGTCCCCGCTTTGGGGTACTTATTCTTTCATTTACTCAACAATTAAAAGGACTCATCATGAATCGTAGAGGAAATCTCAAACTGATCACGGCGTCGATCGCACTAGGTTTTGGTTTGGCTGCTGCCCCACAACTGGCTATGGCGCAGACTAAAGACACCATCAAGGTGGGTATTTTGCACAGCTTGTCAGGCACCATGGCCATTTCTGAGACTGTGTTGAAAGATACCGTGTTGATGGCGATTGAAGAGATCAATGCCAAAGGCGGCGTAATGGGCAAAAAGCTGGAGCCGGTGATTGTTGATCCCGCTTCTAATTGGCCATTGTTTGCAGAAAAAACAAAGCAATTACTAACGCAAGACAAAGTTTCCGTAATTTTCGGTTGCTGGACTTCTGTATCTCGTAAGTCCGTTTTGCCTGTGGTTGAAGAATTGAACGGTTTGTTGTTTTACCCTGTGCAATATGAAGGTGAAGAGCTGTCGAAAAACGTGTTTTATACAGGTGCGGCACCTAACCAGCAAGCCATTCCAGCGGTTGATTATTTGATGAGCAAAGACGGTGGCGCAGCCAAGCGCTGGGTGTTGTTGGGAACAGACTATGTTTACCCACGTACCACTAACAAAATCCTGCGCGCTTATTTGAAATCTAAAGGTGTGGCTGACAAAGACATCGACGAAAAATACACGCCGTTTGGTCACTCAGATTACCAAACCATCGTTGCAGACGTGAAGAAATTCTCTGCTGGCGGAAAAACTGCGGTGGTGTCCACCATCAATGGTGACTCAAACGTACCTTTCTACAAAGAACTCGGCAATGCTGGCTTGAAAGCGAAAGACGTTCCCGTGGTGGCTTTCTCGGTGGGTGAAGAAGAGTTGCGTGGCGTGGATACAAAGCCTTTGGTCGGTCACTTGGCAGCTTGGAACTACTTTCAATCTATCAAAAATCCGGCGAATGACGAGTTCATTAAAAAGTGGTCAACTTACGCGAAAGCCAAGAAAATCGCTGGTCATATGGACAAGCCTTTGACCAATGACCCAATGGAAGCAACTTACATCGGTATCAACATGTGGAAGCAAGCGGTTGAGAAAGCCAAGTCCACCGATACGGACAAAGTCATTGCAGCCATGGCTGGTCAAACCTTCAAAGCGCCAAGCGGTATCACCTCCAAAATGGATGAAAAGAACCACCATTTGCACAAATCAGTGTTCATTGGCGAAATCAAGGCTGACGGCCAATTCAACGTGGTTTGGAAAACACCAGGCCCAGTGAAAGCCAAGCCATGGAGCCCGTACATTGAAGGCAACGACAAGAAGCCTGATGAGCCGGCGAAGAAATAAAACGGGATTATTTTATTTCTAAGAGCTAAGAAACCAAACGGCGTGGTGTCATCACGTGACCCACGCCGCTTTTGCGTCTAAAACCTGACTGAACCAATATGGTGCATAAAATAGTATCAATCTTTAAAATAGCTGTATCTATTGCAAGTGTTTTAGTTGTCATGCAAGCGCATGCACTGACCTCGATAGAGGCTAAGAGCATTGCTGTGGGCGAGACAGACGCACGTATTGAAGCGCTGAACAAAGCTATGTTGGTGGCGGATGAAAAAACGTCTGCATTCGTGCAAGCTCTGGCAGATGACAACGTCAAAATTTCAGGCGACGAAGTATTCATTGTTAAAGATGCAAAAGCATTTGACTCCATTACTGGGGCAGAAGTGCAATTGCCAGCAACATTGGATGACATCATCAACAACAACCGTATGCGTAGTGAGTTGGATACGGCATTGGCCGCGCTCAAATTGTTTAACAAAGACGAAAGCATACGTGCAGCTGCTATACAAGCCCTGTTGAAAGATCCAGATGAAGCCAAACTACCTCTTCTGGACAAAGCGCTGTCCGCTGAAACTCTGCCGGCGCTCAAGTCTCAACTAACCTTAGCACGTGCCGCAGCCATGCTGGGAAGCGCTGACAAAAGCAAACGCATGGAAGCAGCCAAAGCCTTGGCTGACAGCAAAGACCCAGCGACGCAATTGCTCCTGAATGACCGCTTGAAAACCGAAACCGAACTGGATGTCAAAGCTCAGTTGCAAACTTCGCTTACAAAAATTCAATCAACTTTAGGTCTGGGTGACAAGCTAGGTATTGTCTTCACAGGCATCAGTCTGGGTTCAATCTTGCTGCTAGCCGCTTTGGGGCTGGCGATTACTTATGGTTTGATGGGTGTGATCAACATGGCGCATGGCGAGTTGATTATGATTGGTGCATATGCCACCTACATGGTGCAGGGCTTGTTTCGCAGCTACTTGCCGGGCGCATTTGACTGGTATTTGATCGCAGCAATTCCTGTTGCATTTTTGACTTCTGCCTTGGTAGGCGCAGCATTGGAGCGCAGCGTTATTCGGTTTTTATATGGCCGCCCTTTAGAAACATTGCTGGCGACGTGGGGTATCAGTTTGATGTTGATGCAATTGGTGCGCAGCATCTTTGGTGCACAAAACGTGGGTGTTGAAAATCCATCTTGGATGAGCGGCGGTCTGGCTGTCTTGCCAAATTTATCGTTACCCTACAACCGGATATTTATTGTCTTGTTTGCGGTGTTGGTGTTGGTTGGTGTTTGGCTACTGATCAGCAAAACACGGCTTGGCTTGTTTGTACGTGGCGTCACACAAAATCGTCCGATTGCTTCTTGTATGGGTGTTAACACGGCTCGTATTGATACCTATGCTTTTTCACTAGGTTCAGGTATTGCGGGGTTGGCTGGTTGTGCGCTGAGTCAAATTGGCAACGTGGGGCCGGATTTGGGTCAAAGCTACATTGTTGATTCATTCATGGTTGTGGTGCTTGGTGGCGTCGGGCAACTTGCGGGCACGGTGTACGCTGCAATGGGTTTGGGCATTTTGAATAAATTTTTAGAGGGCTGGGCTGGTGCAGTTCTCGCCAAAATCGCCATTCTTGTTTTTATCATCATCTTCATCCAAAAGCGCCCACAAGGTATTTTTGCGATGAAGGGAAGGAGTGCAGAAGCATGAGCTCAGAACAATTGATTCTTCCCACGCCTGCACCATTACTGAGTCGTAAAGGTTGGGCGACGTTTTTGGTGGTGTTGATAGCCGTTTGTTTGGTCGCGCCCTTGCTGAACTTGCTGGTTCCGCAAGGCAGCATGTTCCACATGAGTGATTTTGCGGTGCTGTTGGTCGGCAAAATCATGTGCTTTGCCATTTGTGCGTTGGCGATGGATTTGATTTGGGGTTACACCGGTATTTTGTCGCTAGGTCATGGTCTCTTTTTTGCCTTGGGTGGTTATGCCATGGGTATGTACCTGATGCGTCAAATTGGCTTGGAGGGTAACTACAAAAGCGAGTTGCCAGACTTCATGGTGTTTCTTGACTGGAAAACCTTGCCTTGGCATTGGACGGGCAGCGCATCGTTTGTGTTTCAGATGGTGATGGTGATTCTTGCGCCTGGCTTGTTGGCGTTGGTGTTTGGTTTTTTTGCTTTTCGTTCACGCATCAAAGGCGTCTATTTTTCTATCATCACGCAAGCCCTCACTTATGCCGCAATGCTGCTATTTTTTCGCAATGAAACGGGTTTTGGCGGGAACAACGGGTTCACTGATTTCAAGCGAATTTTAGATATTCCAGTGACGACGCAAAACACGCGCATGGTGTTGTTTGTGATCACCGGTGCTGTGCTGTTGGGTTTTTATTTGTTCTCACGCTGGCTGGTGCAAAGTAAATTTGGTCGTGTGTTGCAAGCCATTCGTGATGCTGAAACCCGTGTCATGTTCTCCGGCTACAACCCTGTGTCTTACAAGTTGACGATCTGGGTCATTTCAGCAGTGATGTGTGGCGTTGCCGGAGCATTGTATGTGCCACAAGTAGGCATCATCAACCCCAGCGAAATGTCACCGGCGAATTCTATCGAGATTGCGATTTGGGCGGCAGTGGGTGGACGTGCTACTTTGATCGGTCCGATTGTGGGTGCATTCTTGGTCAATGGTGCTAAAAGCTGGTTCACGGTTGCCTTTCCAGAATATTGGCTGTACTTTTTAGGTGCTATGTTTATTGCCGTTACCTTGTTTCTGCCTCAAGGTATTGTTGGCCTCGTTAGAAAATTGACGGGAAAAAATGAAATGGAAGGCAAAGCATGACACCAGATTTGCTAGAAGAAGGTGCAAAGCGCGCCGAGATACGTCAATTAGCTAAAGATAAAAACACCCAATCAGGCGGACGTGAGGCTGGTTTTTCACGCATTGCCACTGCGGGTGAAGTGGATGTGACGCATGGTCGCATCCTCTACCTTGATGATGTGAACGTCAGTTTTGATGGGTTCAAGGCGATCAACAATTTGTCACTAGACATCGCGCCTGGCGAGCTGCGCTGCATCATCGGCCCCAACGGTGCAGGTAAGACCACGATGATGGACATCATCACCGGTAAAACGCGACCGCAAAGTGGTACTGTGTTTTTCGGCTCAACGATTGATTTGTTGCGATACAACGAATCGCAAATCGCCCAAATGGGTATTGGCCGCAAGTTTCAAAAGCCGACTGTTTTTGAGCATCTCACAGTTTTTGAAAATTTGGAGCTGGCATTAAAAACGGACAAAGCTGTTAAACCTTCGATGTTTTTCAAACTGGATTCAAAGCAAAGTGACCGTTTGGCCGATATTCTGCACACCATCCATTTGGCGGGCAGCGTAAGTCGTATGGCGGGCAATTTGAGCCACGGGCAAAAGCAGTGGCTAGAGATTGGCATGTTGTTGATGCAAGATCCGAAATTGCTGCTCTTGGACGAACCGGTTGCGGGTATGACCGATGAGGAAACAGCGCGTACAGCAGAGCTTTTTCTCACCCTCAAAGGCAAGCATAGTCTGATGGTGGTTGAGCATGACATGAGTTTTATTCGCTCAATCTCGGAAATTGTCACCGTGCTGTGCGACGGGTCAGTGTTGGCGCAGGGCACTCTAGACGAAGTTCAGCAAGATGAGCGGGTGATTGAAGTTTATTTAGGGCGCTAGGAGAATAACTATATGGTGCTTCAAGTTTCTAATGTGAATCAATATTACGGTGGCTCACATATTTTGCGAGATGTGAGCTTGCAGGCGCAGCTGGGTAAGGTGACTGTGGTTTTGGGTCGCAATGGCGTGGGTAAAACAACGCTGCTCAAGTCTTTGATGGGATTGGTTCCTATCAAAACTGGCAGCATTGAATTCGACGGCAAAGCCATTCAAGACGCAACGCCTTACAACCGCGCACGTGCTGGTATCGGCTTTGTGCCGCAAGGGCGAGAGATATTTGCACGACTGACCGTTGAAGAAAACTTAGCGATGGGCTTGGCTTATAAAAGCAGCAGCACGCCAGTGCCGCCAGAGCTTTATGAGCTTTTCCCTGTGTTAAAACAAATGATGAAACGCCGTGGCGGTGATTTGTCTGGCGGTCAGCAGCAGCAGCTGGCCATCGCGCGAGCTTTGGCAGCAAAACCCAAGCTGCTTATTTTGGATGAGCCAACTGAAGGCATTCAACCCAGCATCATCAAAGACATTGGTCGTGTGATTCGCATGTTGGCGGATCGTGGAGACATGGCGATTGTGCTGGTTGAGCAATACTACGATTTTGCCGAAGAATTGGCAGACGATTACATCGTGATGGAGCGTGGTGAGGTGATTGCGCGCGGATTGGGAAAAGACATGAAAGCCAATTGCGTGCGGCAATTAGTGGCTATTTAAAATTCAAGAGATTAAATAGCCCTTTTTACATCGACCATATTCGCGGAGCATTCGGTTTGATCTGCCAAAGCTCTTGTCGCCAAGCCGCCCAGACTTGCTTTAACAAGGCCATTGCAGGCTCTACCAAAGGCGCTAAAACACGAACGACCACCAGATGATCGTTCGGACATGTTGCGCCAGAAGTTAGTTTCAGTGGGTGAGCATTCAGCACAGCACGAGCTGCATCTAAAGCTTGTTCCCTGCGTTCTCGCGTTAATGCAGAGCCTGTTGCGAAAAATATCGACGCCATGCACTTGTGCCCAGCAAAGCCGAGCGGGCTGTTCAGTAGCCTGTCGTCACTTGCGTCAATACGCCCGCGCTCAAGCCAAGCACCAGGCATTTCTATGTGCTGTGTGAAAACACCAAGATCAAAGGGTAAATTTGCATTCGGCAACCCCAGTGCCGTGGTGTCCCAGCCTATCATTTCTGCGCTAGGTGCCAGTTGCATGGTCAATCTGTTTTCAGCATGGCAGCCAGCATAGGCAATCGCTTCTAAAGGCATCCACTCTAGCTTTGCATTGGCTTGCAGATTTACCCGTGTGCGTTGCAAAGCCAACTCACCCAAAGACTTGTAAAACCGCGTCGCACCCGGTGTGGTGATCAAGCCATGCGCGCCCTCGCCAACATCAACGGTGATGTCCAGCGTGTCACCACCTACCAAACCACCTGGCGGATGAACCAATACATTGTGGCAAATAGCATCACCCTCTGGATACAAACTTTGCAAAATACGCAAAGGCCCTTTGTGGGCATAACGCGCCACAGTCCGGTTAGCTTCAAAAGCGTAGTTGATGTCTAGATTCGCGTGCCAAGTCATGGTGTTGCAACTTGCTTTTTCAAATTTTCTAATGTTTTAATTTTCAACAGCCCGGACGATAACGCCGTACCGCACACAATCACACACCCACACACCACCATCCACAGAGTGATGCTCTCGCCCAAAAACAGCGCCCCGTAAATGATCGCGAAGACGGGAATCATGAAGGTGACCGTCAATGCTCGGGCTGGGCCGGCAGCTTCTATCAAACGAAAGTACAGCACATAGGCCACAGCGGTACACAGTACCGCCATCACCACCAATGCGCCCCAAGCGTGCAAGCTGGGTGCTTGCGCGGGCCAAAACCACAAGGCGGGCACTGCTAAACCTAGTGATGCACCGATTTGGCTACCCGTCGCCGTTGCCAGCGGGTTCACACCCATCAGGTATTTTTTGGTGAAACTGGCAGCCAAGGCATAGCACAGCGTCGCGCCCAAACATGCCAATATCGCCCAGCCTGTGCCGCCTGGCTTGAAGCTGGCTTTATCGCCCGCTAAGAGAGCCACACCTACAAATCCGACGACCAAGCCCAAAACTCGCGAGGCGGAGGGCTTGTCTTTCAGCCACAGCCATGCCACCACTGCGCCGAAAAGTGGCACAGTTGCATTCAAAATGGCTGACAACCCCGTGGTGATGGACAGCACTGCGTAGGCGTATAAAGCAAACGGGATGCCTGAATTGAGCAAACCCACAAACAAAATCGGCTTGGCGTGCTGCTTAAACGCACCCCAATGCGCACTGCGCAGCAAAAAAGGCAACATCACCGCTGCGGCTATACCTACGCGCATGGCGGCGGTTGGGAAAACACCAAATTCGGCTGAAGCTATTCGGGTGAACAAAAAAGACGCCCCCCAAATGGCGGCTAAAGCAAAGAATTCAATAAAGATGGATTTTTTCATGTCAGCCAATTATGGCATATAAAGCAGATCAAAAAACGCGCTATTCATGACAATAATGCATGACATTAATGCTCAGGTGTAGTGTTCAAAACTAATGGCAAAGCATCATAAAAGCATGCCCTGTTTGGCGGCTGGCAGTACTGGACGTACACCTTCTAAGGTTAAAAATGCCTCTTTACGATGCAAACCACCGGCATAACCCGTCAACGAGCCATCCGCGCCCACGACCCGATGACACGGAACGATGATGCCAATGGGATTGCGCCCAATGGCAGTGCCCACCGCGCGCACCGCCAGTGGTTTGCCAATGCTGCTGCTCAATGCACCGTAGCTGGTGGTCTGGCCAAAAGGAATTTTCAACAGCGCTCGCCACACCGATTGCTGAAATTCTGTGCCCGCCGATAAATCTAAGGGAATGTCGTGAGGGAAAACGAACTCCTGCAACTTGCCTGCAAAGTAGGCTTGCAGCTGCTGGTGAGCCGCTTTTAGGACGTGGTGCTGATTCACATCATCAAGCTGCTGCCAGTTTGAAACCTCTGGCAAGTGGCGCTGATCGGTGAACCACACACCGGCTAAGCCTCGCGCCGTCGCAGCCAGATACAAATTGCCTTGTGAACTTGTGCATTCGGCATAAACCATATTTGAGTCAAATTTCATAAAAACCTCAGCATTTCTTGTGAAAACGTATTTTTAGGGGTAAATTGGTATCTAGCCGGCGTATTTATTGCCTAAGTTGCTATCATAATTATAGTAAATTGAACTATATTTCTGTTCATCTTGCAGATGACGCAAGCGATGTCCAAGCCCGCATCACCGCATAGCTGCGCCATGGTCGCCAAGTTTGCGAGGCTTCTATTGCGGCAGCTGCGGCCTTTGTAGGGCTTAGTTTTGGCTCAAGATTCAGCAAACCCATCGCCTTGTGCAACGCCACATCCCCTGCAACAAAAGCATCTGGCCAGCGCAGCGCCCGCATGGCGATGTACTGAGCCGTCCAGTCACCCACACCGGGCAGGGCACGCAGTTGCGCCATCGTGGCGCCAATGTCAACGCCTGGATGCAATGCCAGTTCTTTGCTCGCCACAACACGTGCCAAAGCCACAATCGCCGCTTGGCGCTGTTTGACGATGCCCAAGCTGCCCAAGGCTTCACTACTTGCCGCTGCCAACGCTTCAGGCATAGGGAAAAGTCGTGTTAATTCTGGAAAAGGCGTCTCAATCGTGCTGCCAAACGCATTGACGACGCGCTGGGTGAAGGTGCGCCCAGCGGCAACAGTGACTTGTTGCCCCAATATCGCCCGCACAGCCAGCTCAAAACCATTCAAACAACCCGGTACGCGGATGCCTGCAACCGCCTCATCATTGCCAAAGCTGTGCTTGAGAACGTCGTTGATCGCCATCGGGTCCGCATCTAAATCCAGCAAAGCGCGGACTTGACGAATCACCTGCGGTAGCACGGGGCGCAGAGAGTCGCTTACTTTTAACGTTAATGTGGGTTGTGTGGTGTGAAATTCAACGCTTAACCAGCCTACATATAATTGATCATTAAATTGGTAGCTAAAAGTCCATGTAGCCTTCGTATTTATTGCCTGATTAGCTATAAATTTTGTAGTAATATTTTCTGTGGTATTTAATTGTCTTTTGTTGAAAAATTCAAGCATCCATGCCACGTTGTACGGCGGTCTGTAGCTCAATTTGACGGTGCTGCACGGCCAAGTGTCGATTGATTTGGACGTTGTTGTCGCAGGGCTATGGGCTGATTTGCCAATTTTCCCGATTTTCCCGATTTTCCCGATTTTCCCGATTTTCCCGATTTTCCCGATTTTCCCGATTTTTCGGAAGGCGCTGGGGTTA
This sequence comes from Burkholderiaceae bacterium, assembly GCA_040079635.1. GTDB lineage: Bacteria > Pseudomonadota > Gammaproteobacteria > Burkholderiales > Burkholderiaceae_C > Aalborgiella. The sequence continues at coordinate 10,908 of JBEBJY010000020.1, forward strand.
AGCCTGTAATGCGTCAAAAAAGCGTCTGAAAAGCGCCGCAGGCTGCCAAAACCGCTGGCGTGCGCGACCTGCGAGGTGGGCATGTCGGTGTCGGTGAGCAGCTGTTTGGCGGTCAAGAGCCGTCGGGTTTGCAGGTATTGCAAGGGAGAAACCCCAAATTGCGCCTCAAACAAACGTCGCACATGGCGGTCAGACACCCCCAAGTGTGCCGCTAAGCGGGTAATGGAGGGGCTGGCTTCGCCCCAAGCCAAGGGTTCGTCCAACCATCGCGCCGCCTGAAGTGCCAAAGTCCGGCTGGCATCTTGCGCTGACCACGGTAGGCTTCGCGGTGCAAGCTCTGGCCGGCAGCGCATGCAAGGGCGGTAACCCGCACTCTCGGCCAAGGCTGCATGGTCGAAAAAACTGCAATTTTCAAATTTTGGGAGTTTGACGCGACAAACGGGGCGGCAATAAATGCGGGTAGAGCTGACGCCGACGAAAAACCGGCCGTCAAAGCGGGCATCGTGCGCTTTCAGCACTTGGTAGCAAGCTAGGGCATCATGGCTAGGGTTGGCTTCTGCAGCGGTATTCATCGTTAAATCATACGCCGTTTGGCAAGTAAGGTTGGCCATTTTCGGACATGCCCATGCGTCGTTTTGGGCTAAATGACACCTACAATTGCTTAAACAATTGCAAAAAAATATTAAAGCGGCTGATCGGTTGAAAATACTCCTCGTTAAACTTTCCTCATTGGGCGACGTGCTGCACACTTTGCCAGTGGTGCACGACATCAAAACAGCGTTCCCCGAAGCTCAGGTTGATTGGGTAGTCGAGGCCGCGTTTGCAGGCGTGGTGCAGCGCTGCGATGGTGTCAACAAAGTTATCACCTGCGAATTGCGCAAATGGCGAAAAGCGTTACTCTCGCACGAAACAAGACAAGCTTGGGGCGTTTTTAAAGCTGATTTACAGCGTGAACCTTACGATGCGGTGATTGATTTGCAGGGGCTGACCAAATCAGCCGTGGTGTCAAAACTCGCCAAACTATCACCCACGGGCAAACGCTATGCCATGGCCAACCGCACAGATGGTTCAAGCTATGAAGCGCCCACACGTTGGCTGGCGGATGAAGCTATTCAGTTACAGCCGCATATGCATGCCGTGCAGCGTGCACGCGTCGTCTGTGCGCAAGCGTTGCGGTATAAATTGGCTGAAAATGCTATTTCTAAAACTAAATTTAAACTTGTAGCCGGCGTAAATATTACCTCAACAGCTATTAATAGCATAGCAAAATTTGATGAAAGTAAAACTGTCGTTTTTGCTCATGGCAGCTCACGCGAGGACAAGTTATGGCCTGTGAGTCATTGGGTTGCCTTGGGGCAACGCCTCAATGCAGCAGGTTTTGGTGTAGCTTTGGCACACGGCAGCGCGGCAGAAGAGCAACGCAGCCTAGATATAGCTAGCCAACTTAGCAATGCGGTCGCTTGGCCGCGTTTGGGCATAGATGCCTTGGTCGATGCCATGGCTGGCACGGCTGGCGTGGTCGGTGTAGACAGTGGCTTGAGCCACATGGCTGTGGCGCTAGATTTGCCGCATGTGCAGATTTATAACTTTGACACGGCTTGGCGCACTGGGCCTGGCGATTTAAAAACGGGCGCACGGCAAGTTAGCGTGTTTGCGCAGCCTACGCCTTCAGTTGACGCGGTTTGGCAGACTTGGTTAGCCGCTAATTCGGTTTCTAGCCAGCCATGAGCAAGCTCGTTTTGTCTCTATATTCAGCCGCCGTGTGGTGCGTGCAGCCGTTTTTGCGGTTGAAGCTGGCTCGTCGCGGACGTGCAGAGCCGGGTTATTTGGTCAATATTGATGAGCGTTTTGGCCTATATCAGCAGCCAGCCGTTCAAAGCCTGCCAAAAAACCAGCAATTTGTATGGATTCACGCAGTTTCGTTGGGCGAAACGCGCGCTGCTGCGGTGTTGGTAGCGGCATTGCGGCAGCATCTTCCTGACATGAAGTTGCTGTTGACGCATGGCACTGCGACAGGTCGTGCAGAGGGTGTAAAACTATTGCGAGCCGGCGATGTACAAGTCTGGCAAGCGTGGGACACCAAAGCGGTGACAGATCGGTTTATTCAGCATTTCCAGCCACGCATGGGCATCATGATGGAAACCGAGCTGTGGCCAAATATGGCTGCTACGTGTGCCAAACTCAAGATTCCGATGGCCATCGCTAATGCGCGTATGAGCGAAAAAACGTATCGGTTAACACGCAAATTCGACGGATTAGCTCGACCAGCATACCAATCCCTCGCTGCCGTTTGGCCACAAAGTGCTGCTGATGCGGAGCGTTTTGCAAAACTTGGCGCGTCTGTGGCGGGTATTTTTGGTAACCTTAAATTTGATGCGGTTGTTGATGAGAATCAATTGGAAAAGGGCAAAAACTGGCGATCAAACATGCGTAGACCCGTTGTGATGTTTGCCAGCTCGCGCGAGGGCGAAGAGCTTGCTTTGTTGCAATATTTGCAAAAAACCGCTTTTGATGTGCAGTGGCTGATTGTGCCGCGCCATCCGCAGCGATTTGTGGATGTGGCAGCATTGATCACGCAACATGGATTCAATGTATCCAAACGCAGTGATTGGTTAGATCAACCCGATATTGAGGACGCAAATACCATCATGCTAGGCAACAGTTTGGGTGAAATGGCTTTCTATTACGGTATGAGTGATGCGGCTTTGCTTGGCGGTAGTTTTGAGCCTTTGGGCGGTCAAAATTTGATTGAAGCAGCTGCTTGTGGATGTCCTGTGGTTATGGGGCCATCTGTCTTTAATTTCTCGGAAGCGGCTGCGCTGGCGATGGAATCAGGCGCAGCCTTTTCTGTGGATTCAATGCCTCAAGCAGTTGATACTGTCAGCAAAATGGTTGATAACAGGGCTGCCGTAGATGTAGCACGCGCTGCCGCGTTGCAGTTTGCTAAGTCACACCAAGGTGCTGCTGAAAAAACAGCTGCCGCAGTGGTGACATTCCTTCGCTGATTCGTTGCTAAGTAATTAAGCTGATTTATTTGGCTAGCAAGGCGTTAACTGGCGCTAAATCTTCAGCTTTTAGTGTGCCGTTGGCTTGTCGCAGTTTGAGGCCACCGAGTAACACGTCGTAGCGTGCTTTGGCTAAATCACGTTTGGTTTGAAACAATTGGCTTTGCGAGTTCAGCACGTCAATGTTGATGCGCACCCCCACTTGGTAGCCCAGTTTGTTTGCGTCTAAAGCGCTTTGGGTAGAGAATTCGGCCGCTTCAAAGGCTTTGACGCTTGCCAGCCCAGACTGCACGCCAAAGAACGCCGTACGCGTTGCTTGTGCTACTGTGCGCTTTGCTATATCTAAGTCAGAGCGCGCTTTGTCTTCAAGCGCTAGCGTTTCTTTGATGCGGTTTTGCACCGCAAAGCCTGCAAAAATCGGCAAGTTGAAAGCTAATCCAATCGTGCCAGACGTGCTGCGTGTGCTAGCCGTGCTGGTTGCTGAGCCTTGGTTGCGGTTTGTACCGTAGCTGGCGTTGAGATCAATCGTTGGTTTGTGGCCCGCTTCGGCTTTGGTGGTTTCTAGCTGAGCTACTTCCAGCGCCAAGCGTGCTTGCGCGATGCTAGGGTGGTTGGTTTCTGTTGCGGCAACCCATTGGCTCACATCGTTAGGCGCTAGCTGCGGTAGTGTTAATGGGATGACTAAGGGCTTGGGTTCCACATTGCTTTTGCCAACCAGTTGATCTAAAGCCATTTTTTTGACGCGCACATCGTTTTCAGCCGCAATTTCTTGTGCCGTTACCAAGTCAAACCGCGCTTGCGCTTCGCGGGTGTCGGTAATCGTTGATGTTCCGACTTCAAAGTTGCGCTTGGCTGAGGCGAGTTGTTCCGCGACAGCAGCTTTTTGCGCTTGAACAAACGTCAACGTGTCTAAAGCTGCTAACACATCAAAATACGATTGAGCAGAACGAATGATCAAGTCTTGCTCAGCGGTTTGCAGCTGAGCTTTAGCAATAAATGCTTGCTTCTCACCTTGCTCATAGTTCACCCAATTGCTGGGGCGGTACAAAGGCTGCGATGCAGTTAACGTCGCGTTTTGACCACCAAAGTTCGAGTTGCTTGCAGCACCGGCCACATCCAACAACGAGCGTGACGCACCCACTTGAAAACCTGCCACGGGCCAAATACCCGCCTTGGCTTGTTCACCTCGCGCTAAAGTGGCATTTGCCGCAGACAATGCAGACTGGTAGCCAGCATCGTAGCTACGCGCTGCTTGGTACAAGTCCGCCAAATTCTGAGCTTGTACAGGTAGCACGCTTGCCGCAAGTGCAGTAAATGCCAAAACAGTAAGTCGGGGAGTAAGTCGGTGAAAGCGTGCGTTCATATGTTTCCTAAAAATACTCTTTTGCAGCCTTAAAACTTAAAACTGGAAACGCGGAGTTTCCGCAAAACCGCTCAAACGTGGTGCTACGGTGTCCCAGCTTTGCTTGGTTTCAAAAGCAGTTTCAGAAACACGCTGTACCAAAGTGGCGCGCATGATTGGCTCTTCACCCACAATCGCGATGCAACGGCCGCCGATGGCGAGCATATTTAAGATGTTTGATGGGATTTGCGCCACTGAGCCGCTCAGCACAATAACGTTAAAACGGCCATAGCTGCTCAGGTCTTTGCTGCCGTCTGCAACGATGACTTTAGCGTTGTAAACGTCGGCTTGCTCTAGGTTTAGGCTGGCTTTAGCTGCCAAATTAGCATTGATTTCCAGCGTAGTGACAAATTGTGCACGGTGTGCCAGCAGGGCAGCCATGAAGCCCGAGCCTGTGCCGATTTCCAAAACTGTCTCATGTTTGTGAATTTGCAAGTCTTGCAACATACGCGCTTCGACTTTAGGCGACAACATGCATTCACCCAAAGCCAACGCACCAAGTGGGATTTCCATATCCACAAAAGCCAGTGCTTTGTGCGCCATAGGCACAAAATCCTCACGTTTGATGACGGCTAACAGCTGCAACACATGCGCGTCCAGCACATCCCATGGGCGGATTTGTTGCTCAATCATGTTGAAACGGGCTTGTTCGATATTCATGTTGTGTATTCCAGCTGGTCGGCAGTATTGGTGCCAATTGTCGATAAAAATAGGATTAGATGATTTTATGCGGTTATAAAAGGTCTATAAGCTGGTTTTTTCTAGCTTTACCACAGGTTTACGCCACAGACGCAAAGCCCAGTTTGCCAAATCATCCATATAGCAATACATGACGGGAACGACCACCAAAGTCAATAATGATGATGTGATCACGCCGCCAATGACAGCTTGCCCCATGGGCGCGCGTTGTTCTGAGCCTTCGGACAAAGCAAAAGCCAAAGGCACCATGCCGAAAATCATCGCCAAGGTCGTCATCAAAATCGGTCGTAAGCGTACTTTGGCGGCCAAGAGGAGGGCTTCGGTACGCTCTAAACCTTCTTCGCGGCTGCGAATAGCGAAATCAACCAACAAAATCGCATTTTTGGTGACCAATCCCATCAGTAGTACCACGCCTATGACGGAGAACATGGACAGCGTTGAGCGGAACATTAAGAGCGCCAAGACGACACCAATCAGTGTCAACGGCAGGGCAGTCATCAAAGCCAAAGGCTGTAAAAAGCTCTTGAACTGGCTAGCCAGTACCATGTAAATGAACACAACGGCGAGCACCAAGGCAGATATGGCGTAGGCAAACGATTCGTTCATGTTTTTCGTTGAGCCGCCAAATTGATAACGGTAACCAGGCGGAAAGCTCACGCCGTCCAAAATGGTTTTGATGTCAGCCGAAACCTCGCCCGCAGAGCGATTGAAAACGTTGCCATTGATGGCGACTTCGCGTGTCAAATCTCGGCGGTTGATTTGGTTGGAGCCGGTTGATTCTTTGACTGTGGCAACTTGACTCAGACGAATCACACGTGATGTGCCATCAGCGTTCGTGCCAACGGTGAACGGTAATCGTTCAATATCTTGTGGTGTGTCGCGCGCTTGTGGTTCAAGACGCACGTTCACGTCATAAGTTTGGTCGTCACTGGCACGCCATGTGCCCACGGTTGCGCCAGCGATCAATGTGCGTAATTGGGATGCTATTTGCGACACGCCAAGCCCCAAGTCTGATGCAGCTTCGCGTTTCATCTCAATGCTTACCGTCGGCTTGTTGGGTTTCACGCTGGAATCCAAATCAACCAATCCAGGCACGTTTTGCACTTTGCTCAAAACCAGTTGCGCTAGGCGCTCAAGCTCTTTTAAGTCTGGCCCTTGCAGTGAAAATTCAACCTGCTTGTTGCCACCCACAGCATCTAGCAAGCCAGCGTGTGTGACGGTGATACCTGGGACTTGTTTCAAACGCTCGCGCAAAACGTTTGAGATTTGGTCTGCATTGCGGCTGCGGTCTTTGCGGTCTACAAGGCGAACATACACGTTGGCATAAATTTTGCCTGCGGCATTCCCTGTATTAACCGTAGCGAGCGTGTATTTCACTTCCGGAAATTCACGCACAATGGCTTCTACTTGCTTGGCTTTTGATTCAGTAACTTCAAGAGATGAGCCAACAGGTGTGTAAAAACTAAGTGATGTTTCAGAGAAATCAGCCTTCGGTACAAATTCTGTTCCCAACAATGGCACCATCAAGATACTGCCTACAAAAACAGCAATCGCCATTCCAACCGTAACCAGTTTGTGCTTTAACGACCAGCGCAAAATGCCTTGGTAGCCGTTTGACATTGACTCAGTTGCCGAATCAAACAAACCGGTGACGCGGCCAATCGTTTTGTCGTATAGCGTGACGGGCGGTCCCTTTCTGCCATGTTCTTCTATGCTCGGGTCATGCCAAATGCTAGACAACATCGGGTCGAGTGTGAAACTCACAAACATCGATAGCAAAACCGCTGCAACAATGGTGATGCCAAACTCGTGGAAAAACTTACCCACGATGCCGCCCATGAAGCCAATCGGCAAAAACACTGCAACAATGGATAAAGTAGTGGCTAGCACGGCTAAACCAATTTCTTTTGTGCCGTCCATTGACGCATCGTAAGCCGATTTGCCCATTTGCACATGGCGAACAATGTTTTCGCGCACCACAATGGCGTCGTCAATCAGCAAGCCCACGCACAAACTCAGCGCCATCAGCGTGATGTTGTTGATCGTGAAGCCAAACAGATTCATGAACAAAAACGTGCCGATGATGGAAATCGGAAGTGTTAAGCCCGTGATGATGGTTGAGCGCCATGAGTTCAAGAACAAAAACACAATCAAAATCGTCAGCGCAGCACCTTCAAACAAGGTACGCCGCACATTATCAACAGCCACGCGGATAGGGCGCGAGCTGTCATTGATTTGCTCTAGCTTGACACCAGGCGGTAAAGTTTTGCTAACTTCTTCAATGGTCTTTTTCAGACCATCAACCACAGCAATGGTGTTGTCGTCTTGCGATTTTTGTACTTGCAGCATCAGCGTGCGCTGGCCGTTGTAAAGTGCCAAACTGTCTATTTCTTGTGCGCCATCTACAACACGCGCCACTTGGTCAACACGGATGGCGCTACCATTCTTGCGACCAACGATTATTTTATTGAAATCTTCTGCACGCTTCATGCGTGCTTCAATTTGCACAACGCGCTCTTGCGACAAAGAACGAATCGCCCCAGCTGGTAAATCTTGATTTTCAGTGCGTACGGCAGTTGCGACTTGCTCGGGTGTGATGCCAAGCGCATCTAAACTTTGCGGGTTCAAATAAATATTGATCTCGCGCTTGGTGCCGCCTACAAGCGTGACAGAGCCTACACCACGAACGTTTTCTAAGCGTTTTTTAAGCGTTTGATCCGTCCAATTTGTCAGCTCTACCGCCGTGAGCGGCTTCACGCCGGCTTTGTCGTCAGGCAAAACTGCGAGTGACCAAATTGAGCGGCTGGAAGGATCAAACCGCAGCACTCTAGGTTCTTTCACCTCTGCACGAAAATTCGGGCGAATGGCAGCCATTTTTTCACGCACATCGTCAGCCGCTTTGCGACCATTCACGTGCAATTGAAATTCGATGATGACAACCGATTGCCCTTCGTAGCTGCGTGATGTCAGCGCACTGATACCCGCAATCGAATTAACGCCTTCTTCTACTTTCTTGGTCACTTCACTTTCGATAATTTCGGGTGATGCACCTGGATATTCAGCCGTGACAACCACGACCGGAAAGTCGATGTTCGGAAACTGATCGACTTGCAGCCGCTGGTATGAAAACAGGCCCAGCACAACGATGGCCAGCATCGCCATGGTGGCAAACACTGGGTTTTTAAGACTAACTTGGGTAAACCACATGGCGTATGTCCTACGGTTTACTTAGAGGCTGCCGGAGCTGCTGTTGCCGTTACAGCCTGCGTGAACTTAGTTGCGGTTCCTTCGCTTAGTGCGCCCAAAGAGCCAATCAGCACTTGCGCGTTTTCAGTAAGACCTTTTACCGCAACCACAGTTTCACTGCGTCCATTGGTCATCACTTCGCCGCGTTGCGCCAGTTCAACATTCACATGCTTCACCAAATTGCCTTCGACTAATTGCACATAAGGCGTTGGCTTGTCGTTGCGCACAGCGCTCAGTGGGACGGTCAAAGCTGATACCTTGGCGGTTCCCAAGCTGCCCTGCGCAAACAGGCCTTGACGCAAATTGGCGACGTTATTGGTATTGGCGATGCTGAAATAAACCAACACATTGCGGCTGCCCGCTTGTGTGTTGGGGTTGATGCGCACCACTTGGCTGCTGACGGGGGCTGTGCTGCCTTCGATCGTTAACATCGCCGTCTGCCCCACTTTCACGCTCAAACTATCGGCCGCGCTAATGTTGGCTTCCAGCTCCATGCGGCTGGTGTCAATCACTTCAATAACGCGAGCCTCAACAGCAACACGCTCCCCAGGCTGCGCCAAACGCTGCGATACAGTGCCTGAAATGGGCGACCGCAACACCGTATCTAACATCGCCTTTTTAGCGATATCCACATTTGACAACGCCGCACGGTGCGTGGCTTGGGCAGCGTTCAGCGTCGCTAACGATGTATCTAGTGCTGTTTTAGAGATAAAGCCTTGGTCTACCAAGGCTTTGTTGTTGTCAAACTGGCGCTGTGCGATGGCGATTTGCGCTTTGGCCGCATCGGCTTGGTCTTGCGCTTGTTGTTGGCGGGCAGCGTATTCGGTCACGTCAATGCGGGCAATGACTTGGCCGGCTTTCACGCTGTCGCCCTCGCGCAACGTCAAACCTTGCAACTCACCAGCGACGCGGGCTTTGATAAATGCAGAATTGGCCGCCTTCAAGCTGCCTGAGATGGGCAAGCCCATAGACAGTTCTTTAACCTGCGCTTTCACGACATCGGTGGCTGCCAGCTCGACGACAGACTGTGCTTTTGCGTTGGCAGCAGTGGCCGCAGCCACTGTATCTTGTTGCGCTTTTCTGGCTTGCAAAGCTCGCATCACGCTAACACCTACAGCAGCTATAACTACCAATGCAATGACCCATTTGATCCAGCGTTTCATAGTGAAATTTGTCCTTAGATTAAACTTTATTTGTTGAAATTCAAAGTTGTGGTGAATGCGCCAAAATGCCATTCACGATGATGTCTGCTTGGCTGTCAAGGTAGCTTTTGGGATCAAGCGGCGCATCCATGCTGCACGTGCCCCATGAATGCTTCCACATGGTTAGAAACATCACTGGCGCTATCACGCTAAACACGGCGTAATCCATGTTGAGAGTCCGAAATTCGCCTCTATCCACGCCCCGCTGCAAAATTGCCCGAATCAACAGCCGCCCAGGTTTCACCACGGTGTCTTGGTAAAAGTTAGCCAGTGCGGGGAAGTTGTTGGCTTCAGACATCACCAGCTTGCTGATACCAGATGCTTTGGTGTTGCCCACGCGCTCCCACCATGCGAACATGGTGAACTTCAGCATATCGGTTGTGGAGCCTTCAAAACTTTCTATTTCAGCTATACCTTGGTTGATTTGGTTGCCAATCGTTTCGCGCACCACGGCCTCAAATAACTCTTCTTTGCTTTTGAAGTACAAAAACAAGGTGCCTTTAGACACGCCCGCTTTGGCGGCGACTTCTTCCACGCGCGTAGCTGCAAAGCCTTTGGCGACAAACAAATCCAGCGCAGCCTCAAGCAATTCACCCGGACGAGCCTCTTTGCGCCGCGCGTGCTTGGTGCGGGCGCTGTCTGTGGGGCAAACGGTACTGCAAATGATGTCTTTGATGGACATGGCGTTGTATGAAAATCGAGGAGTTAGCTTTTTGCTAATTTAATGACCGATTGGTTATTAGCGTAGTTTAAACGATATTGTGCTGTTAACAGTATTACTCAGCTATTCTTCACCCTGTGTATGCGCAGGGATATCTATGTTTCGCAAAGATTGTGTAAAGTAGCCCCATGGAAAATACAAACAAACCACAGACTGAAACTATCACCTTGGGCGGAGGCTGCTTTTGGTGCTTAGACGCCGTTTATGTTCGCGTCCGTGGTGTCTTGGCTGTAGACAGCGGCTACAGCAACGGCCATGTACTAAACCCAACTTACCAAGACGTTTGTGGCGGCGATACGGGGCACAACGAGGTGGTGCAACTGACTTTTGACCCCGCAAACATCACATTGACCGAGATTTTGGAGATTTTCTTCCTTGTGCACGACGCAACGACTTTGAACGCCCAAGGCAACGACGTGGGCACCCAATACCGTAGTGGCATTTACTTCACCACGCCTGAGCAAGAAAAAACCGCCAAAGCCTTTATTGCTCAACTGACCGCAGACAAAGTTTTCAGCCGACCCATCGTCACCGAGGTGCTGCCTCTGCAGAACTACTCAAAAGCCGAGGACTACCACCAAGACTTTTTCGCCAAAAACCCCAACCAAGGCTATTGTGTCGCCGTGGCAGGGCCGAAAGTGGCGAAACTGCGTAAAACCTTTGCAGATCGTGTGAAATCATAAATCACAATAGTTTAAGTTTTGCTATTATTTTTATAGCTATTAAGGCAATAAATACGCCGGCTAAGTGCTAATTTCATGCCCAAAATCGTACTTTTTAACAAACCTTTCAACGTTTTAACCCAGTTCAGACCAGATGCCGACCGGCCAGACCGCCAAACGCTGGCCAACTTCATCCACGACGCCACACTGCGTGTTGCGGGGCGGTTGGACATGGATTCTGAAGGGCTGCTGTTGCTCACAGACGATGGCGTTTTGAATTCACGCATCACTGAGCCAAAAGAGAAGCAATTCAAAACTTACTGGGTGCAGGTGGATGGCATCGCCACAGGCGCACAATTGACAGCGCTACAAAACGGCGTGGTGCTGAACGATGGGTTGACGTTGCCTGCGCAGGCCAAATCCATCCCGGAACCCGATGTTTGGCCGAGAACCTCACCCGTGCGCTACCGAGCGAACTTGCCTACATCGTGGTTAGAAATTCAAATCTGTGAAGGTCGCAACCGCCAAGTCCGCCGCATGACGGCTGCTGTTGGTCTGCCCACGCTGCGGTTGATTCGGGTGCAAATTGGCTCTTACAGTTTGGGCAGCTTACAGCCAGGTGAAAGCCAAATTAGCCACTCATAACCCCATGCTTACCCTAATACGTTTTAGAGAATCCCAGCGTCTGAACCTTGCAAATCTCGCTTAAACTGGAAGATTGGTCGATTTGCAAAATAAGTTAATTATTTTTTGCTCTTACCTTAACGCTTACTTTTTTATTTTTAAATTTAAGGATATGTCTATGAACGCTATTTCAATGTCCCGTCGCTTCGCTTTGTTGGCTGTTGCTTCTGCAGCCATGTTGTCTGCTTGCAGCAAGCAAGAAACTGCACCTGCTGCTCCAGCCGCCGCACCTGCTGCTGCCGCTCCAGCCGCACCTGCACCGGCTAAGGTGTATGTGGTTGGTACCGACGCTGCCTACGCACCGTTTGAGTCAGTCGCTCCTGGTGGCGCAATTGAAGGTTTTGACGTGGATGTGGTCAAAGCTGTTGCCGCAAAAGCTGGCATCGAGGTGAAATTCATCAACACACCGTGGGAAGGCATTTTCAAAACGCTAGACACGGGTGAGCGCGACATGGTGGTCTCCGCCGTCACCATCACCGACGAGCGCAAGCAAACCATGGATTTTTCTGAGCCGTATTTCAACGCCAACCAGTTGATCGCCGTGAAAGAAACTTCAAAAGTCGCTAAGTTTGCCGATTTGAAAACACTCAAAGTCGGTGTGCAAACCGGCACAACGGGTGACGAAGTGGTGCAAAAGCTGTTGGGTAAAACCAGCACCAGCATCAAGCGCTTTGAATCCACCCCATTGGCTTTGAAAGAGCTCGAAGCCGGTGGCGTTGCTGCTGTGGTGGCGGACAACGGTGTGGTGCAACATTACATTCAAAACAACCCAACAGCTAAGTTTAAAAGCGTGAGCGATGCGTCTTTCACGCCTGAGCAATATGGCATTGCCATGAAAAAGGGCAACACCGAACTGGCTAAAAAAGTCAACGACGCACTGGCCGCTATCAAAGCTGACGGCAGCTACGACACCATCCACGTCAAATACTTTGGTATGAAGTCAACGCTGACTGCCGCTGCTGCACCTGCCGCAGCGCCAGCCGCCGCACCAGCGCCAGCACCTGCAAAGTAACTCAGCAAACGGCATCTTCCCAGCTGAAACCTACCAATTTAAAACTTAAAATTTAAAAACATGGATTTACGCTGGGAGATTTTGACCCCCTACACGTCCCTCTTCGTCGAGGGCGTTTGGATGACAGCCAAGCTCACGGTCATCGCCCTCACATTGGGCATGATTGCGGGTTTGCTGATTGGTCTCGTCAACGCACAACCAGGCAAGGGTTGGCGTCGTATTTTGCGGTGGATTTGCACCGCTTACGTTTGGTTTTTTCGCGGTACGCCGCTCTTCGTACAAATTTTATTGGTGCATTTCGCACTGATGCCCACCTTGATTCACCCCGAGCATGGCTTGCTCATGACGGGCGAGGCCGCTGGTGAATTCCGCCAACTACACGGTGCGTTTTTCTCAGGCATTGTGGCTTTGACGCTGAATGCCGCCGCTTATATTGCTGAAATCGTCCGCGCTGGTATTTTGTCCATTGCCCGTGGGCAAACGCAGGCTGCCCAAAGTTTGGGGTTGAATGAGCGCGACACCATGCGCTACATCGTACTGCCGCAAGCTCTGCGCCGCATGGTGCCGCCTTTGGTGAACGAATCCATCACGTTGCTGAAAGATTCGTCCTTGGTCTCCGCCATCGGCTTGGCAGAGTTGGCCATGGCCGCCCGCACCGTGGCAGGCGCATATTCCCGCTATTGGGAGCCGTATTTGGCGATTTCGTTCTTGTATTTGATCATGACCGGCATCCTAACTGTCGCAGCCAAGCGCTTAGAAACACCGCTTGAGCATCGCGGCAAGTAAATTTCGCATCGCGGGTAAGTAAATCTGCAAATTGGTAAGCAAAAATAATAAGCTGCTTATGCACTGTCTTTGAATATAGACTTTGCCTTACAGGCTTCAAGTCACTAAAGATTGACTATGAAGCTTCAATATTTAGTTTTGAAGGCAAAGCATCGTATGAAAAACAGTCTCAAAAAAATCAGCCTCCTACTCTCCCTTGCTGTCCTGTCAGTCGCGATGTTTGCAGGCTGCAGCGGCAGCAAAAGCGGCGACACCTACAGCCAAATCGTCGTTTTCGGCGCCAGTTTGTCAGACAACGGCAACGCCGCCACAGTCGTACCTGGCCTCTTTCCCGGCGCTCCGTATTACCCAGGCCGTGCATCTAACGGCTTGTTGTGGATTGATGTTGTCGCAGCAGACTTGGGCAATGAAGTGAAACCCTTCGTCAATGGTGGCACCAACTATGCTGTTGGCGGGGCGCGTACCTGCGAAATCAGCGGCACCAGCCCCAACCCGTTCGACATGTGCTACCAAACCAACTTGTACTTAGCCGCAGTCCTCAATCGTGCCGACGCCAGCGCCTTGTACGTCATCGACGCAGCCACGGTAGGCAACAACATCTTCGCTGTCATCAACAACGGCTTGTCGCACAGCGAAATCACCACCGCAGCGCCCACCGACATCGCCAAAATCATGGACAAACTCTACAAAGCCGGCGCGCGTCAATTTTTAGTCACCAATGTTCCTGATGTAGGCGCCACCCCACGCGGCCAAGGCCTGCCGTCGCCAGCAACAGCAACCGCCTTGTCCAACGGGTTCAACGGCACGCTGAACAACGAGTTGGCCAACTTCCGCGCCTCGCACAGCGGTGCAGATGTCCGATTGGCCGACTTCAAATCCGCAGTAGCCATCACCACTGGCTTCACCAACACCACAGACCCCTGCGTCGTTAACTTGGTAGCCTGCGCCACCCCAGACACCTATACCTACTGGGACAACCTGCATCCCACGGCTGCGACAGGGCGGAATATGGCTAAGGCGGCGTTGGTTGTGTTGAAGTAATTGCTGAATTTTTCACTTAAATATTGCTATATATTTAATAGCTACTCAGGCAATAAATACGCTGGCTAAATGCCAATTCAGCACTTGCTTTGATGGTTTTAATTTGCGGGTGCAAACATGGTTTGCAGCGTCAGCAAAGTGCGCTTCAATGTTGTGGCCTGCACAGCACCTTCGCGCCGCACCAAACGTGTTTTATCGATTGTGCGAATTTGGTCTAAAACGATCAATCCCGTTTTTCCCTTAAATGTCAGTGGAATCCGAAACGCAGCTGGGTACGAGCCCGTCGTCATGGGTGCAACAATAACGGTGCGCAGGTGGTTCAGCATTTCTGGCGGTGAAATCAACACGCAAGGCCGTGTTTTTTGAATCTCACTTCCTACCGTTGGATCCAGCTGAACCAGCCAAACTTCGCCCGTTGCCAAGTTCGCAGACAGATTCGCTTGGCTCACCATTGCAGCGAAGCGTCGTCAGCGTTTGCAAATTCAGGCCAAACCAGCGCCTCATTTTCCTGCTCAGCTACCCGTGCGCTGTCAGCCGCCCAGCCCTCACGCAGCCCGCGCTTGAGTGGTCGAATCTCAATCACTCCATTTACTACCTGCAAATCCGCCGCGTCTAACAGCCCCGTTTGCTCAAGAATAGGTTTAGGAATCAACACCCCTTTGGAGTTGCCCATAGTGCGAATGGCGACTTGCATAATTTGTGTTCTTTGAAGTAAATAAGCACAATGTTAGCACGAAAAGGGTTTGAAGGGTATTTACGATCCCAGATGGTCACTACACCTACAGCGCCGCACCGCCAGTCAAAAGCTGCCTAAACTCACTGACGCTCTAATAACGCCAGTTTCCGTCTCAAGGCGTAGCGCTGTGTGTTGAGTGGGTTTCGCGTAGCGGTTCAGGCGCTGCCGAAAAGCGTCACCTGAAATGAAGGGTTAGGACGCAGGCGTGTTACGCGATCGCCGCCGCACGTGAGCGAAGATAGCCAAGATGAGGGAGGCAACAAGCGAAGAGATGACACCGAGAGCAAATCCAATCCATCGCTCATTACTTTGAGCTGATTTGTTTCTTGCTTCCTGAGCAGAGAACAGTGCATCAATTGTTTTCCGATCTGAATCGATAAGCGGCTTGAGTTGGTCATGCTCGCGCTTTAAAGTGATGAGAGCCATCTCAGAGTTCTTGAGATTTCGCTGTTCATCCTCAATGAAGCTGAGCAAAGCTCGAAGATTGACGCGAGTTTCGTCAAGCAACTGAGCTTGAGATACGTAGCTTTGTGATTGGAGCCGCTTTGCTTCACGTTCTGCGGCACCGTTACGCTCTGCTAAGAAGATTCCGGTTCCGCCAACTAAGAGCACTAGAGTGGTGCTTATGATCGTGGCAATTGGTGACCGCTTGTAGAGTTTCTGCCACTCTCGAACGAAAAGTTCTGCAGCACCGTCAATAGTTAGGAATGACAAGGTTTTCCTCTCTCCTTGAGGGATAAATAATTGTTTTAGGCGATTCGGTCATTTTCTTTGCATACTAACGTAATGTATCCCACAAAACCTGCAAAACGATCAGGTACTTGTGTCTGAATTTGGACATTCAAAACAGCTAAGAATGGTTTGTATATTGAATTACTCACATTTTCTTATCAATCGATAGGTTGAAAATCACTATAAAAATAATAGCTGCTTAGGTAATAAATACGATGGTTAGACGCTAAAAATCTCAGGGTGCCAACCGTTCTCTGAGCCACCCACCCTGTTCATCCAACGTATACCGCAACCTGTCATGCAACCGGCTCCTACGCCCTTGCCAAAACTGCCAACTGTCGGGTTTTAGGCGGTAACCACCCCAGTTTGGCGGTCTTGGGGGGCCATTTTTTAGCATGGTTGGTAGAAATTGTGCGCCGTATTTGGCTGCGTTTGCCACCAAAACGCCTCGGTTGGCGATGACTTGCGACTGCGGCGACGCCCATGCGCCTATGCGTGAATCCATGGGGCGGCTTTGGTAGTAGGCGTCACTTTCTTCGTCAGACACTTTTTCGACGATGCCCTCAATCCGCACCACGCGCTCTAGCTCAACCCAGTGAAATTGCAGGGCTGCATACGGGTTGCCGGCGAGTTCATTGCCTTTTCTGCTGTCAAAATTGGTATACCAAACAATGCCGCGTTCGTCAAAACCCTTGATCAACACCACGCGGGTACTGGGGCGCAGGTTGCTGGCGACGGTGGCCAAGGTCATGGCGTTGGGCTCGGGCACTTTGCCGTCGATGGCTTGTTTCAGCCACAGGGCAAACTGGTCTTGCGGGTTGGCAAGCGAATCGCTTTCACTCAGCTCGGCGCTTTCGTAGCTTTTGCGCAAGTTTTGCAGGTTTTTTAGGTCGTTGGATGCGGTAAGTTCGGTCATACTGCACAGTATAGAAACTTGTGACCGCCGCCGTAACCATGCATTCTGAGAAGTTGACTAAAACCGCGACTAAAACTGACTTTAAAAACCCGCCAACCGTGCTGATTTTGGCCTCAGGGCGGGGTGAGCGGTTTTTAGCCTCGGGTGGAACAACCCACAAGCTACAAGCGCTTTTAAAGGGTAAAACCGTGCTGCAGCACACGCTAGATGCCGTCAAAACCAGTGGTTTGCCGTGGCATATGGAGGATGCAGGTCATCCCGGCATGGGTGATTCCATCGCCGCTGCGGTCAGTAAAACGTCAAATGCGAACGGTTGGCTGATACTTCCCGCCGATTTGCCGCTGATTCAGCCCGCAACGCTGTTAGAAGTTGCCCAAGCGATGCAGACGAATGAGGTCGTGCTACCTTGTTATGTCAGCGAAGGCGTGGAGCAGCGCGGTCATCCGGTCGGGTTTGCAGCTGTTTGCAAGAAGAATTTGCTAAATTTAAGCGGAAATAAAGGTGCAGCCGGCGTAATTATTGCTTATGCAGCTATTAAATTAATAGTAAAAGACGTCGGTATTGTGAAGGATATTGATACGGTAGACGATTTGGCACGGGCTGAACGCTTATTGAAGCATTAACTGAGAAGCCTTCATTTACAATCAACACAGGTTTTTAGTTTATTTTTTTGTTTTTAACTGATTTTTGGAGTTTCCCATGTTTTCTCAAGACGACGACAGCCACGGCTGGATCTTAGGTGTGGTGTTTGGTATCGTGGCTTTGGTTATTGCTTTGGCGGTCGGTTTGGGCATTTATCAAACCAATCTGAAAGCAAAAGCGGCTTCAACCGCTGCTGCTGCCCCTGCACCAGCTGCAAACACAGCAGCTGCTGTCGTGGTCGATGCAGCGGCTGATGCAGCCAGCGTCAAGGTTGAAAACGGTGTGGTTAAATTCTTCTTCGCTTCTGGCAAGTCAGAAGTCGCCGCTGGCGGCAACGAGGCTTTGGCGGAGGTGGTGAAAGCCATTGCGGGTGGCAAAAAAGCTGTTGTTAGCGGCTTCAATGATGCGACTGGCGACGCTGCTAAAAACGCAGAATTGTCTAAATTACGCGCTTTTGCGGTGCGCGATGCGCTCAAAGCTTTGGGTGTGGCAGAAGACAAAATCGAGCTGAAAAAGCCTGAAAACGCCACGGCAGCCGCTGGCAGCAGCGCCGAAGCGCGTCGCGTGGAAGTGTCGATTCAGTAATTCGTTGCTGTTATCGAACCCAAAAGCCCAGCTTGCTGGGCTTTTTTACGTCTGTTCGTTTATATCTGTTTTGGTAACTACTCGGTAACAAAATGCTGGCCATTGCTTGATGTTTCGCGTTAGTATTGGATAACGTAACTAAGTTACCAAAAAATATGAAACTAAACACCATCGTAGAACAAGTCACCCAGCGCATCAGAGAGCGCAGTGCGGTAACTCGGCAAGCTTATTTAGAGCGTGTTGGCATCGCTGCTAACCGCCCGCGCGGTGCAGACCGGCTGGGCTGTGCCAATGTTGCGCACGCTTTTGCGGCTTTGCCGAGCAATGACAAATTCAAAGTTGTCGCTGAAAAAGCGCCGAATATCGGCATCATCAACGCCTACAACGACATGCTTTCGGCCCACGCGCCGTATCAGCAGTACCCTGACCTGATCAAAACCGAAGCCCGCAAACACGGCGCGACGGCGCAAGTGGCAGGCGGTGTGCCTGCCATGTGCGACGGCGTGACGCAGGGCACAGCTGGCATGGAATTGAGCCTGTTCAGCCGCGATGTGATAGCCATGTCCACCGCCGTGTCACTCAGCCACGATGTGTTCGACTGCGCGCTGATGCTGGGTGTGTGCGACAAAATCGTACCTGGCTTGTTGATTGGTGCGCTGCAGTTTGGGCATTTGCCCACGGTCTTTGTACCGGCGGGGCCGATGACCAGTGGGTTGTCCAACAGTGCCAAATCTAAAGTTCGCGAACAAGCCGCCTTGGGGCTGGTAGGGCGTGCGGAGCTGCTGGAAGCCGAATCCAAGGCCTACCACGGGCGTGGCACCTGCACGTTTTACGGCACCGCCAACAGCAATCAAATGCTTTTGGAAGCCATGGGCTTGCACGTGCCTGGCAGCGCTTTTGTGAACCCGGACAACGACTTGCGTGACGAGCTCTCCCGTGAAGCCACACGCACCGTTTTGGCTTGCAAAACGCCGATTGGTAAGCTGGTTGATGAGCGCTGCATCGTCAACGCCATGATCGCCTTGTTGGCCACGGGCGGCTCGACCAATCATTTGATTCATTGGGTTGCCGTGGCGCGTGCGGCGGGCATCACCATTGATTGGGACGATTTCTCGGCTTTGTCTGCAGTAATTCCTTTGTTAAGTCGTGTTTATCCGAACGGCAGCGCAGATGTGAACCAGTTCCAAGCTGCTGGTGGCCCAGGCTATGTGATTCGCGAGTTGCTGGACGCGAGTTTGATGCATGCCGATGTGTTGACCGTGCGCCCTGCCGGACTGCGTGAGTTCACGGGCGAGCCGAATTTGGTCGATGGCAAGTTGCACTGGCACGCGATTGGCGAGACGCAAGACGACAGCGTTTGCCGTCCCGTCAGTGCACCATTCAGCGCAACGGGTGGCTTGATGCTGTTGCAAGGCAACTTGGGCCGCAGCGTCATCAAAATATCTGCCGTGCCCGATGACTGCCATATCGTAGAAGCGCCAGCACGCGTGTTTGAATCGCAAGAAGCCATGTTGGCTGCCTTCAATGCCAAAGAGATGGAACGTGACATGGTCGTAGTCGTCCGCTGGCAAGGGCCGCAGGCCAATGGCATGCCCGAGTTGCACAAGTTGACGCCACCACTGGCGATTTTGCAGGGCAAAGGCTTCAAAGTGGCGCTGGTGACCGATGGCCGCATGAGTGGCGCTTCCGGCAAGATTCCTGCTGCCATTCACGTATCGCCAGAAGCGGCGGCGGGTGGGCCTTTGGCCAAAGTGCGTACCGGTGACGTGATTCGCCTAGATGCTGTGGCGGGTACGCTGCAAGTGCTGGTCAGCGAGAGCGACTGGGATGCACGCACAGTTGACGTGATGCCGCAAACTTTGCGGGACGCCAACGGCGTTGGCATGGGACGAGATTTATTTGCTGCTATGCGGCGCAATTCAGCGGCAGCCGAAGAAGGCGCTACCACCTGGTTATAGGGCTTGGTTGTAAAACTTGGCTGTCAATAACGATACGAAAACTAATATGAAAAAAATTGACCTTAAAAACTTAACAGCCTTGCAAGTGATGCAAGACGCCCCAGTGATTCCAGTGATTGTACTGAACGATGTGGCGCACGCCGTCCCCTTGGCGCGTGCCTTGGTGGCGGGTGGCATTCGCATGCTGGAAGTGACGTTGCGCACGCCGCAGGCCTTGGCGTGTATTGAAGCCATAGCCAAAGAAGTACCCGATGCCGTCATTGGCGCAGGCACAGTTCGCAGCGCATCTGATGCCCAAGCGGCAGCAAAAGCAGGCGCGCTATTCGCCGTCAGCCCCGGCTACACAAGCTCGGTTGGCAAAGCATGTCGTGATCTGGGTTTGCCACTGCTGCCGGGCGTGGCGACAGGCAGCGAAATCATGATGGCGCAGGAAGATGGCTTTACCGAGTTGAAGTTTTTCCCAGCGATGCAAGCAGGTGGTTCAGCCTTGCTGAAAGCTTGGAGCGGCCCGTTTTTCGATATCAATTTCTGCCCAACGGGTGGTTTGACGCTGACCAATGCGCCAGACTTTTTAGCTTTGCCTAACGTCAAATGCGTGGGCGGTTCGTGGCTCACCCCAGCGGATGCGATGGCTTCTGGGGACTGGGCGCGGATTACCCAACTGGCGACAGAAGCCAGCCAGCTTAAACGTTAAAACATAGCTCTAAGTTGATTCGGCACGCTGAATCAGCTCAATCTTGTAGCCGTCTGGGTCTGTCACAAACGCGATGATGGTTGTGCCTCCTTTGACGGGGCCAGCTTCGCGGGTGACAGCACCGCCGTATTTGGCAGCCGTCGCACGCATAGCAGCACAAGTCGCAGCTACGTCTGGCACACCCAAAGCCACGTGGCCATAGGCTGTGCCTAATTCGTAGCTATTGACGCCATGGTTGTAAGTGAGTTCAATTTCTGCATGCTCTGGGTTACTGCCGTAGCCTAGAAAAGCCAAGCTATATTTGTATTCTGTGTTTTCAGAGGTGCGCAGCAACTTCATGCCCAGCACATGGGTGTAAAAATCAATCGAGCGTTGAAGGTTGCCAACGCGCAGCATGGTATGTAGAAATCTCATAGCGCGATTGTGCCGTGAAATGAACGACCTCGCATTGAATGGTTTTTAGCTGCTGGCTTTAGTCGTCAGGTTGGGTAATTCAAACACCAAGCAGGTTGTCGTCGCATGTGCATACAAGGTACCATCTGGTCCAAACAAACGCGCCTCGGCCGTAGCGAGTTGACGGCCGCAATGGATGACTTTTCCTTCAGCCCGAACACGAGCAACTTTGGGTGAAATCGCTTTAACAATATTGACGCTGAGCTCTGCCGTGGTGTAGCCGCGCCCAGCAGGCATCAAGGTATGTACAGCGCAACCAAGTGCTGAATCTAGCAGCGTGGCATACCAACCGCCGTGAATGCCGCCCATCGGGTTGAGATGCGCTGGACCGGGCGTGCCTTGAAACAGGGCACGACCCTCAGACACTTCCAAAAGCGAAAAATCTAAGGTTTTACCAATAGCTGCAAATGGAATCTCTCCACGCAGCATGCTTTGCATGAGTTCCATACCCGATTTACCAGTGACTTGTGCAGGTGTCGCAACGCCAACGCCTAAGCCGGCTTCTAAAACGCTTCGAACTTGTTGCTCTTGGGCTATCCAAGCTTCAATTTGATTTTCTGTTGTCATAAGTCTGCTATGAAAGTAAGGTAAAACCTATCATCGCTCAAAAAAGAGTACATTGTTGCTTATGGACGTTGACGTATGACGTTCACGTATGAAAATGTGACACATGGGTGACTCATCGCAAGTTGCCCCGATTGAAGCGAGTAAGAAGTTAGACATCCGAGTTCGTGAAAGTTACTCAGTTCGGAGGTAATTTTGAAAGTTTTGAAATTGTCAGCCCAAGGGCTACCCCAGTCTTGGATATCGCTGGAAGAGGCGGTGATTCACTATGCCTGCAAAGATGTTCGCTGGGAGTCTGGTAGGCAAGTCGCTGTTTACCACGGCGGGCACAATGCCATCACGGGTGAGCAATCCATCATCACGGTGAACAGCATCATTGGCACACACGGCGTACCGAAAAACAACCCCTTTTTAACCAAACCTGGCTTAACAAATGGCAAGCTGTTCATACGTGACCGAAATATGTGTGCATATTGCGGTGTTCGTCATCACGAGCAAGAGCTAACTCGGGAACACATTATTCCTTTCGCTCAAAACGGCATCGACAATTGGATGAACGTCGTCACAGCATGCCGCGCCTGCAACCACCGAAAAAGTAGCCGCACACCCGAACAAGCCAATATGCCCTTGCTTTATGCGCCATATGTGCCCAGTTTGTGGGAAGACTTCATTTTGCGAAATCGCCGTATCTTGGCGGATCAAATGGAGTTTTTGATGGCGCATGTGCCAAAGACTTCGCGTTTGTCGGGATAATTATTCTTTTATATTGAAAGAATTCGTATGGCTAAGCAAGACGCATCAGCTTTGGACAAACTCTACAACAACCGCCTGCTCGTTCCTGACTGCATGGATATGTTGCAGCGATGGACACAAGACTCTGTAGCTGTTCGGCAATTGGCGGATTGCAAACTAGATGTTACCTATGGACAGGATGACAAGGAAAAACTGGATATTTTCCCAAGCACCTTGAATGCTTCTTCTAAAGCTGCACCAGTATTGATTTTTATTCACGGCGGTTATTGGCGTTCACTTGACAAAGCGGATCAATCTTTCTTAGCGCCAGCTTTCACCAAAGCGGGCAGTTGCGTCGTTATTCCCAATTACAGCTTGTGCCCCGCTGTCACCGTGTCAGACATCGTTTTGCAACTTGTAAAAGCCGTGGCATGGGTTTACAAAAACATAGACAGATACGGTGGTGACCCTAAGCGCATCACGGTTGCTGGGCATTCAGCTGGCGGGCATTTGGTGGCGATATTAATCAGCTGTTTATGGGGAAAATTTGACAAAACCTTACCCAGCGATGTCGTAAAAAACGCTTTGTCTATTTCGGGTTTGTTTGAGATGGAAACACCCATGCACAGCCCGTATTTGCAGGATTCACTGCATTTGACAGTGGCTGAGGTGAAACGCATCAGCCCGGCTTGGATGCCAGCGCCAAAACAAGGCCTGTTGTACAGCGTGGTCGGTGGCGATGAGTCGCCCGAATTTTTGCGCCACAACCAGTTGATTCAAGATGCCTGGGGCAAGTCAGCCGTGCCAGTGAGTGAGCAATTGCCTAGCTTAAACCACTTCACCGTGCTAGAAAGCTTGTGCCAATCTGAGTCTCGATTACATCAGTTGGCACAAGCGCTTTTGCAAAAATAAAGTGTTTTTTAACTACATCAACAAGTGTTCGCCAGCGTTGTCGCCGCCTAGCAGCACGTAGTTGACCTTGCGAATATCAAGTAGCTTTTTGCCACCAGAGTAGCTGATTGAGCTTTGCACGTCTTGCTCCATCTCGATCAAGGTGTCTTTCAACGTGCCTTTGATGGGCTCCAAGATGCGCTTGCCTTCTACGTGCTTGTATTCGCCTTTGTTGAAGTCAGACGCACTGCCGTAATATTCTTTGTAGAGCTTGCCATCGACTTCAACCGTCGTGCCAGGGCTTTCTTCAAGACCCGCCAACATAGAGCCAATCATCACCATAGTTGCACCAAAGCGAATGGATTTTGCAATGTCGCCATGCTCACGAATGCCGCCATCAGCAATAATAGGTTTGGTCGCTACGCGTGCGCACCACTTCAGCGCGCTGAGCTGCCAGCCGCCTGTGCCAAAACCAGTTTTTAAGCGTGTGATGCACACTTTGCCTGGGCCAATGCCGACCTTGGTTGCATCTGCGCCCCAGTTTTCGAGGTCAATGATGCCTTCTGGTGTACCCACATTGCCAGCAATAACAAACGAGTTGGGCAGCTTTTCTTTCAAATACCCAATCATATTTTTCACACTGTCCGCATGGCCGTGGGCGATGTCGATGGTGATGTAATCCGGCGCAAGGTCTTGCGCTTTGAGTGCATCAACTGTTTCGTAGTCTGCTTGTTTGACGCCCAGAGAAATCGACGAAAACACGCCAGCAGCGCGCATGTCTTTGACGAACTGGATATTATCCAAGTCAAATCTATGCATCACGTAAAAATAACCATTTTTCGCCAACCAAATGCACAACGGCACATTGATGACCGTTTTCATGTTTGCAGGAACGACGGGAATGCGGAACTTGCGCCCACCTAGTTCGATGCCAGCATCGCACTCAGAGCGGCTTTCTACGCGGCATTTACGTGGCAAAAGTAGCACATTGTCGTAGTCAAAAATTTCCACGGTTGTCGTCCTTCAAGGCAAATAGGTACAAAGAAAACTAAAAA
Source organism: Burkholderiaceae bacterium (assembly GCA_040079635.1). Taxonomy (GTDB): domain Bacteria; phylum Pseudomonadota; class Gammaproteobacteria; order Burkholderiales; family Burkholderiaceae_C; genus Aalborgiella. The sequence continues at coordinate 35,326 of JBEBJY010000020.1, forward strand.
AAGGCGAAAAAAAACCGAGCCACAATTGCTTGAGCCCGGTGATTGATTCTATCAGCTTCGTAAACTTCCTACAATGGCTTATGTTTTCTGAAAATCAAGCTTTTTCGTCAGTTTCCACTGAAGCCGTGGTGCCTTCATCGACACGACCTGCAAATTTCTCCAACAACGCTGGCGGTTTGTTAAACAATCTTAATCCCGAACAGTTGGCGGCAGTCACCTTACCCGCTGGCCATGCCCTTATCTTGGCGGGTGCTGGCTCAGGCAAAACGCGGGTTTTAACCACCCGCATCGCTTGGTTGTTGCAAACCGGCCAAATCACCCCCGGCGGTGTGATGGCCGTGACCTTTACCAACAAAGCCGCCAAAGAGATGATGACGCGGCTCACCGCCATGCTGCCTGTCAACGTGCGCGGCATGTGGATTGGCACCTTCCACGGCCTGTGCAATCGGCTTTTGCGCACACATTACAAAGTGGCTAACTTGCCACAAAGCTTTCAAATTTTAGACACCCAAGACCAGCTCAGCGCCATCAAGCGCTTGTGCAAGCAGTTCAATGTGGATGACGAGCGCTACCCGCCCAAGCAGCTGATGTGGTTCATCGCTGGCTGTAAAGAAGACGGCCAACGCCCCAAAGATGTAGACGCCAAAGACCCCGATACCCGCAAAAAAATTGAACTGTATGCCTTGTACGAAGAGCAATGCCAGCGCGAAGGCGTGGTTGACTTTGGCGAACTGATGCTGCGCAGCTACGAACTGCTGCGCGACAACGACCCTGTGCGCGAACACTACCAGCGCCGCTTTCGGCATATTTTGATTGACGAGTTTCAGGACACCAACCGCTTGCAATACGCTTGGATCAAGATGCTGGCAGGCGGTAGCAACACCTTGAATACCGCGCTAGGGGCAGACTTCAAACCCACAGGCAATGTGATGGCGGTGGGCGACGACGACCAAAGCATTTACGCTTTTCGCGGTGCGCGGGTCGGCAACATGGCTGATTTTGTGCGTGAATTCAAGGTTGAACACCAAATCAAACTGGAAGAAAACTACCGCAGCGGCAGCAATATTTTAGATTCTGCCAACGAGCTGATCAGCCACAACAGCAAGCGCTTGGGTAAAAACCTGCGCACCAGCCAAGGGCCTGGTGAACCGGTGCGGGTGGTGGAATCCGTCAGTGACTATGCCGAAGCGGCTTGGTTGGTTGATGAAATCAAGCAATTGGTCAGAGGCGATGGTGAAGAGGGCAGCGTTGATAAAAAAGAAATCGCCATTTTGTATCGCAGCAACGCCCAAAGCCGTGTCATTGAAACTGCGCTGTTCAATGCCGCCATGCCCTACCGGGTCTACGGTGGTTTGCGTTTCTTTGAACGGGCTGAGATTAAGCACGCATTGGCCTACCTGCGGCTTTTGGAAAACCCGCTGGACGACACCAGTTTCCTGCGCGTCGTCAATTTCCCGCCACGCGGCATAGGCGCACGCAGCATTGAGCAGTTGCAAGACGCGGCCAAGACAGCGGGTTGTTCGCTGTGTGATGCGGTGAGCTTGGTGGGTGGCAAAGCCGGCATCAACATTGGCGCATTTGTCGCCAAAATCGATGTGCTGAGAGAGAAAACCCAGGGCGCTACGCTGCGTGAAATCATTGAACTCTTGCTAGACCACAGCGGTTTGATAGAGCACTACAAAGCCGACCGCGAAGGCGCAGACCGCATAGAAAACTTGGAAGAATTGGTCAACGCAGCAGAGAGCTTTGTCACCATTGAGGGCTTTGGCCGCAGCGCGGTGGCCATGCCCGTGGAGGATGCGGCTAAAAACCTAACGCAAAGCCCCGCCAGCCAAGGTATAGATTTTTCTATTCAATCTGAAGCGGACATAGCGCTAGACGCAGAATTCGCTACTGGCGAAACCATGTCCCCCTTGAACGCGTTTTTGACCCACGCTGCGCTCGAATCCGGCGACAATCAAGCCCAAGCGGGGCAGGACGCGATTCAGCTGATGACGGTGCATGCTTCTAAGGGTTTGGAATTTGACTGTGTCTTTATTGGCGGCATGGAAGAGGGCTTGTTCCCGCACGAAAACTCCATGTCCGATGTTGGCGGCTTGGAGGAAGAGCGCCGTTTGATGTACGTCGCCATTACCCGCGCCCGCAAGCGGCTGTACCTCAGCCATTCGCAAACCCGCATGTTGCACGGCCAAACGCGCTACAACTTGAAGAGCCGGTTTTTTGACGAGCTGCCTGAAGATGCCTTGAAATGGATCAGCCCGAAAACTTCCAGCTTTGGTTCAGGCTTCAATTCTGCTATAAATTCAGGAGCTTATCAGGCATATAATACGCCGGCTAGAGGTCAATTTCCAGGATCAAATTCGAGTAATTTAGAGCGCTTTGCAAGCCCCGCCGTACCGCAGCAAAAAGCAGCGCCCGCGCATGGCTTACGCGCTGGCATGCAGGTGTTTCACCCAAAATTTGGTGAAGGCAAGCTGTTGACGCTAGAAGGTTTGGGCGACGACGCCAAAGCCCAAGTCAACTTCCCGCGCCATGGGGTGAAGTGGTTGGCGTTGAGCGTGGCGAAACTGACGCCGATATAACCCCGTTTTAGCAGAGATATAAAACTGGATGACTTAGCAAGCTGTCCATATCCGAAATACCAAGCAAGCTATGGACAAGCCCACTGTCGCGTATAAAAATTTTAGACGAGCGTACCAAGCGTTTGCCCATGTTGTGGCTCCAGGGCTGTAAGCGACGAACCAACATCAAGTCAACCAATAGATCGAGATAATTATTCGCCGTGCGCACATCCACCATTAAATTTCTAGCAAGTTGTGCAAGGTTGACGATGGTGCCTTGCAAATGCGCGAGCATCACCCAAAAGCGCCGTAAAGCCTCGGCCGAAACACGGGGCGCGAACTGTGGAATATCGCGTTCAAGGTAAGTGCGAATAAAGTCCCGTCGCCATTGAATACTGGCTTGCAAATTCGCTGCGATCAAGCTCTCAGGAAAACCACCACGCAGCCACAAATCATTCCAGCGTTCAGGGGGCACTTCCAGTCTATGCAAAGGATGCAGCTCAAATAAACGCAAGCGTCCAGCCAAACTCTCAGAACTTTGCTTCAATAAATCCAAGGATGCAGAATCCAGTAAAACATACGAAGCCATTCGTTTACCAGTATGTCTTATTCGATAACATCTATTTTAGTACTACTTGATATCTATATTACTTCTGGTACAATAAACAGCTTCATTAACCACCTAGGGCTTTTAATCATGAATCAAATCGAAAATTTAGAACCTACAGTTTGGGGTGTATTTGTTGGAGAGGGTGGCGAATCTTTAGGTGAATTTAATTCGCAACAAGGGCCATTTCCTCCCAAACCTAATACGGAAGGTTTTGTCGCGGTGGGGTGGGCGCGCGTTGGCGATATGACAATGTATAAAGGTGTAAATGGTTACGCGCAATTTTTGGGAAATTTCGCAAAAGTATTTCCTGACTGTAAAAAAGCGCAAGCTAACAGCCTTTGGAATTTTGCCTTTGAAATAAAAAAAGGTGACCGAGTTATAAGCCCTTCCTCTGCTCTTGGCTTTCTTTTGGTTGGAGAATTTACAGGGGAATATGTATTCGATACAGATGAAAATTCGATTGGCAAGAGTAGGACACAAACGTATTTAATGCACTTACAAAAAGTTAAGTGGCAAACGGCTATTCCACAACGCGACGCTCGATACAGCGCTTTGCATCGTATTGGTCAACACACCGTCTCTCAGTTAAGCATGACATCAATGAGACTAGACGATATTTTGAGAGGGCAGCTTACGCAAGTTAACAATTAGCCGAAACTTAAAAAAAGGGGAGGGAAACATGAAATACGAAAAGTTAATCCATAAAATTTCTGCTGGGGAACTCTCTAGGGCTGATCTACATAACTTACGCTTGAACGCATTTAACAAACTTACAAATGGTGATGACGATGCCAAGGCGGTTCTTTCTGCCATTGGTGTTGCAACGCCAAGGGATACCTACATCCTTTTCATGGGTTTTTGTCCAGATGCTGATATCAACAATCGACAAGACACCGAATGGAAAAAAGATGGTGTTTGTCGATTCGACTATCTTGAAAGCGAAATTCAAGTTGAACGTTTTAATCGCATCTGCATCGGCGATTTAGTGATCCTCAAAAAACGTGAACAGTTTGGGAAAACCATGAAGTTGTATGGTCATGGCAGAGTAATAGGGATTGGGCACGAATCAGATGAGATCCAATTCTTGAAAATGAATTGGTCTAGTCAATCGCTGATTATTGAAGTTCCACTCATGGGTTGCAACTCAACTGTTGATATAAAAGAAATGGAAACCATCAAAGCTGAAATGTCAGATGAATTCTATTCATGGTTAAGCGATGAAAAGGAGAATGATAATGGCATCTAAATGCAAATATTGCGGCTCATCAAGTTTTGGAACCACCTCCAGCTCTGCGCATCCTCATGGCTGCCATGAACATGTAGGTGTAGATTCAAAACACTGCGTATTCTGTAATTCAACGAGTTACGGAACCACGTCAAACTCAGGTCACCCCGATGGATGTCATAAACATGGGAGTGATGGACTGCACTGTATCTATTGTGGATCTACAAGTACGGGAGCGACCTCTAACTCTGGTCATCCAAATAAGTGCCACGAAAGATAAAACTGAGCTCTCGCGGTGCATAGACTACTAAATCACAGGGGTCGTATGCCTTTTGCTCCAAAATTTATTGAACATATCGACGCTATCGCGCTACAAGTGCAACGCGATGTTTTGTACGTGAAATTCAGTTTCCCGTTTGAGGGAAATGAAAGCCCCGCAGAGCAGGAATACAAGCGGTTGAGGTATTGGCAAACGCTACCTAGTCGAGAAGCCTGCATAGCTTTGCTAGATGCGCAGGGCATCGGCTACAGACTTTGCTATGATTTTTTGCCTGAATCAGATGCAGGTGCGCAAGTTCCTTACTGCATTTATATCGACATAGTTTTCGACAAGTCTGCGCCTCTCGTTCAGGTTTTGTTAGGATTTTTCAGACATTCGGATGGCAGTATGAAATTTCCAGATGCGACTTTGTGCCATTTGTCGTTAGAGCGGGCAATAGCAGGCACTGCATTAAACAGTGCGTCACAAATTGAGGTATGAGTAGGAAAAATAAATCAAGTTTTCAAAAAAAACTTAAAAAATAAATGCCGCACCCAGCCAAACTAGACCCGCTTTACGACGCTGCAAAGCAGTTGATTTTAGACACCAAAAATCCAACTATTTCTTTTCTGCAGAGGCATCTGCTTATTGGTTATAACCGCGCGGTAAATTTACTTCAGGCGATGGAGGGTGAAATTATTACGCCCCGAGATCAGTCAGGACGCTGGGAAATGCTTGTCGGTGAGACTTATGACACGAGAAATGAGCCTTATTGGGCTGGCGTCGATGGCTGGATTTGGGCTAGCGATGAAACACCAGTAGAGCAACCCCATGTTTTTGTTCGCTGCTTCAGTAAACGTGGCATAGCAAAGGCGCGTAGTGAAGATTCCATTATGTTGCCGGGCTTGATTCAGCATGGTACTGTACGAGAATATGGCCGCTTGGATTTGTCAGAACCGCGTTATTTTGCTATTGCGGATGGCGTGTCTTCCAGCGCAGCGCCACGGATGGCAAGTTCTCGATTGCTCTCGCGTCTGCACATGCTAGCGCATGAGGCGCAAGCGAACGCGTCGATTTCAGAACTCTTGCAGCACTTGCAAAAGAAATTTGCCGCACTAGGCGACACGCCTGAGAATTTTGGTATGGCTTCGACCTTGGTTGGTGCCAGACTGGTGGGCAATACCGCCACCATCTTCAATGTCGGTGATTCACGGGCTTATTTGCTAACTGATGTGGCGAATGGTTGCCAAGCGAAACTTCTGAGTCGTGACCACAATCTCACCAGCCAATTCATCGCCGACTCCGCGTATGACGAACTGCACGTGAATGTCGTTACGCATACTTTGCACCAGGGTGAGCGCTTGCTGCTATGCAGTAACGGGCTGAATGAGGTTTTGAGTGATGCGGAAATAGCCGAGTTATTTACAGAGAATTCTGGCAAGGCATTGATAAAAGCTTACATAGCATCTCGTCGCGCAGGTGGGAGGGATGATTTTTCTGTCATTGTCATCGAAGTGGTTAATGCTGACACCCATTGACTGCCGATTCACACGTCAATCACGCATGAAGCGCCCTCAAAACCTGCGCCTTAGCCATGGTATCTGCATAACCAGCGTTGATGCAGCGTAGTCTGAACTCTTTGCTGGTGTTCACGTAATAACCAAAATCGGGCT
>JBEBJY010000021.1:0-38515 GCA_040079635.1 Burkholderiaceae bacterium
GGCTGGTGGCGGGGATGGTCACGCTGGGGGCTTGGAGCTGGGCGCGCGGAACCGGTGTGGATGAGGCCACAAAAGTGGCTGGTTTGCGGACGGGCAGCTCTAGTTTCGGGCCATCGGGTGCCGTTGCGGAAGCGGCTAATACAGCGTCAACCTTGCTGATGGATTTGAGCACCAGGTCGTCCGTCACTTTGGCACCCACTTGGTAGGGTTTGGCGGGTTTGTCTTCAATGGCGATCAAAGCGATACCCTGTCCGCTGGGTGATGTGGCTAGCCCAAAGAGTGATAATTTGACCTTAGACGATGAATTTACAGACTGCATTGCTATGCTATCAGTAGCGCCTAAAAGCTTGGCAATAGCTTTGGTATCCACCACGACAGCCGGTTTTACCATGGCTGCAGTGGCTTCAACGGGCGTGGTGGTGACAAATTTAAACGCCCAATACGCAGCGCACAGCCCCACAGCCGCCCACACCATGAATGTAAAGAGGCGTAAAGTCCAAGTATTCGAGCCCATATTGGCGTTGGCAATCTTCATAAGGCGATTATGATGGAATCTTGAATTTAATTTGCGATCAAATGCTTCTTTACGAGTATTTAACGACCATTTAACGGCTATTTAAGAGGTATAACTTACATGTTGCAGCAGAAATTTCAAAATCAAGGTATCCGCCGTCGTCTGACACGACATTTAACTCGGGGTTTCACGCTGATAGAGCTAATGGTGGTCGTCGTCATCATTGGCGTGCTAGCTGCGGTGATTTTGCCCAATGTGATTGGCCGTGACGACGATGCACGCGTGGCTGTCGCTAAAACCGATGTAAACAACATCATGCAAGCGCTCAAACTGTACAAACTAGACAACCAAAATTTCCCCTCTAGTGAGCAGGGTTTGCAAGCGCTGTCGACCCGCCCGACCGCTGGCCCCGCTCCCGCGAACTGGAAAGGCTATATCGAAAAACTGCCGAACGACCCGTGGGGACGGCCGTACCAGTACTTGAACCCTGGCGTCAACAAAGAGATTGATGTGATGAGCTTTGGCGCTGACGGCGTAGCCGGTGGTGAGGGGAAAAATGCGGATATTGGCTCTTGGCAATAAGGTCAGCATTCCTATTAAACATCGCCTAAATACAAGCGACTTGAAAGAGCGCGGCTTCACTTTGATGGAGCTGATGGTGGTGGTTGCCATCATCGCCATTGCCAGTGCTGGTGTGATGTTTGCTATTCCAGACGCTTCTGCCACGGCTTTAGAGCGTGAGGCTCTGCGTCTGTCCGCCTTGTTGGACTCAGCACGTGCCCAATCTCGCGCTAGCGGCTTGGCAATCACTTGGAAGCCGACAGAAGATGGCTTTGCGTTTGAAGGGATGCCACAAATCAAAAACACTAAGACTGGCGAGATGGAAGATGCGGTGAAATTTCCCAAAACATGGCTCAGCACCGACACAAGCGTGGATGCCAGCAGCCGTTTGGCCTTAGGACCCGAGCCGGTGATAGCACAGCAAGAAGTGGTGCTGCGGCACGCATCGCGCAGTTTGACGCTGTCGACGGATGGGATTCGGCCTTTTGCCATCAAGTCCAGCAATGAAGTTCAGTGAATAAATCAAGAACACTTACGTATGGCTTTACGCTGATAGAGGTGCTCGTGGCGCTGGGTATTGTGTCGATTGCGCTTTTAGCGGGCATGCGGGCGACGGATTCGCTGGTCAACAATGCGCAGCGTTTGTCTGACGTGCTGCTGGGGCAAGTCTGCGTGGAAAACGAGCTCATCAAAGTGCGTTTAAGCAAAGCCATGCCGAATGTGGGCGACAGCACGTTTAGCTGCGAACAAGCAGGCAAAACCATGCTGGGGAAAATGACCGTGAGCGCCACACCCAACCCCAGCTTTAGGCGTGTGGATACGGAAGTGTTTCAAGGCGAGAAGCTGGATACGGGTGCGACCAGCGTGATCAAACTCTCCACCATTGTGGGGCGGTTTTGATGGGTCAACAAGTAAGATGCCCTAAAAAAAATGGTTTTACATTGGTTGAGCTGTTGGTCGCTTTGGTGATCATGGCTTTGTTGGCGCTGCTGAGCTGGCGTGGCTTGGATGGCATGACGCGGGTGCAAAGCCAAACCCAATCGCATACCGATGGCGTGCTGGCGCTGCAGGCTGGCCTGGCGCAATGGCAAACCGATTTAGATGCGATAAGCCTGCAAACCAATGTACTGGGCGTCTCTGGGCTGAATTACGACGGCAATGTGCTGCGATTGACACGCCGCTATGCTGAGGATGGCGATAAAAGTGACAAGTTTGAAAAAAGCGACAGCATTCGTGTGGTGGCGTGGAGCCAACGTGTGGTCGATGAAAAAACAAGCTGGCTGCGTTGGCAATCCCCCCCCCTGAAAACCCGCGCTGAGTTGCAAGCGGCATGGTTGCAAGCCGCGACATGGGCCAAAGAGGGCAACGAAGCGGACCGGAAACGTGAAGTGGCCGTAGCCACAGTAGACAAATGGCAAATGCTGTATTACGAGAACGATGCCTGGGTCAATGCGCAGTCTAGCGGCGGCATGGATAGTGCAACAGGCACGGCCACAATTCCTGACGGTATTCGCTTGGTGCTGACTTTGGCGCAGGGCCAAGCCTTGGTAGGCAACATCACACGCGATTGGGCAAGACCCACATTAGGTGGTGGCAAATGACGAAACACGCAGTGTTCAATCGCAAGCATAACTTCGGTGCAGCGCTGCTCTCAGCCATGTTGACGGTTACCTTGGTCGCCACCTTTGCCGCCGCTGCTTTGTGGCAGCAATGGCGCAGCGTGGAAGTGGAAATTGCTGAGCGCGGGCGGGTGCAGGTAGCTTGGCTGTTGGTGGGAGCGCTGGATTGGTCGAGATTGATTCTGCGTATCGACGGACGTGCAGCGACAACTGACCATTTGGCCGAGCCATGGGCCGTGGCGCTGCAAGAATCGCGTTTATCCACTTTTTTAGCAGCCGACAAAAACAACACGGGGGGTTTGACGGCGGAAGAGCAAGTCGATGCATTTTTGTCTGGCGGCATGGTGGATGCGCAATCTAAACTGAATGTTTTTAACTTGATTGAATCGGGGCAAATCTCCGCGGTGCATCAGGCAGCTTTCAAAAAATTATTTGAACACCTGAACTTACCCGCTACCGAACTTGAGAGTTTTGTAACCAATTTAAGAAACGCCTTGAGTCCTAATGCACCAGCGACTGCGGCTTTGATGCCACAACGGATGCGACAGCTGACCTGGCTGGGCATAAAATCAGCCACACTTGCCAAGCTCACACCTTACGTTACGCTGCTACCAGAGCGCACAACCGTCAATATCAACACCGCAGATGCAGAAGTGATTTACGCCATCGTCCCTGGCTTGGAGCTAGCCGATGCGAAATTAACGGTGTCTGCACGCGAAAGCGCGCATTTCCCCAGCATTGCCGAAGCCGCCACCAAAGTGCCTGCTTTGAACGGCAAGCTGCAAGAGACACAACACAGTGTGGCGACACGGTTTTTTGAAGTCAGCGGGCGTATCCGCCTTGAACAAACCGTGGTAGAAGAGCAATCTTTGGTACAGCGTGATGCACAAAGCAATGTCAAAACCCTGTGGCGCGAGCGGGCTGTCGTGGCCGCGCCGGAAATATCTACAAACACCTCTTTACCTAAGCCATAAGCTTACGTGTACCAAAAACTACCAACTGCCCCCTACAATGCGCCTATGAGTAAGTTGATCGTCTCCCTGCCATACCCCAGCTTAGCTGACAACGTCAACACGCCGTATCAATACGTGCTGGCTAACGATGCGCAAAATCGCGATCATCGCGGTAAGAGCGGTGCGGCCACGTTGGGTGAGTTGCCCAAAGCCGACGCCACGATTTTGGTCGTACCGGCTCGAGCCTTGTCTTGGCACCAAGTGGATTTACCCAAGGTACCCAAAGCCCGTTTACGTGCTGCTTTAGATGGCCTCTTAGAAGAACGCTTGCTTGATGACACCAATGCAATGGCGTTTGCCCTGTCACCTGAAGCGCAAACCGGCAAAGCCGCAGCAGGCGCTTGGGTTGCAGCTTGTGACAAGGTTTGGCTGAAAAGCGCCACACAAGCATTTGACGCTGCCGGCTGCCGCATTACCCAAGTGGTGCCTGAGTTTTGGCCACAAAATGAACCCCAAATTGTGGTCACTGGTACCCCTGAAGAAGCCTGGATTAGCCGCGCTGATGCACAAGGTGTGATGACTATGCCGCTGCGACATGGAGACACCAGCGGCGTTTTAGGTGCTCTTTTAGCGAATTTTTCAACTGAAACGCAGATTTTGGCAGAACCAGCTGTCGTGGCGTTGGCTGAAGCTACTTTGTCACACAAAGTGGCGTTGCGACCGCAATCAGAGGGTTTACAACAAAGTGCTACCTCGTTGTGGGAATTAGCACAGTTTGAGCAAAGCTTGAGCGGCGATAGCCAAGGCCTGAAAAGTGTGATTCGACAGTGGCAAAACTTTTGGCAATCCCCCGCTTGGCGCCCTGCGCGATGGGGTTTGGCGGCGCTGTTACTGGCAAATATTGTGGGCTTGAATGTGTGGGCTTGGCAGCAGCAAACCAGCTTGAATGCCAAACGCGCGCAAATGAATAATCTACTGACGCAGTCATTCCCAAATGTCAAAGCCGTTGTGGATGCCCCCTTGCAAATGAGCCGTGAATTGAGCGCATTGCGTCAAGCTACAGGCGCCAGCGCCGCACAAAACCTGGAATCATTACTTTCTGCTTTTGGCAGCTCGAACAGAACTCCAGCCGGCGTATTTATTGCTCCTAATGCTATTGAATATGCAGCAAATAGCATCAATTTTAAAGGTATTAAACTTGCCGGAAATGAATTAGCAGCTGCGCAAGCCAAGCTTAAAAGCATGGGTTATACGCTCACTCAAAATGGTGATACGGTCAGTCTAAAAGTGCAGGTGACGCCATGATGGAAACGTATTTAAATTACTGGAGACAGCTCAAAATAAGCGAAAGACGCTTGATTTTGGCTGCGTTTTGGGTCATTTTTGCAGCCTTATTATGGTTGTTTGCTGTCGCTCCCGCGCTCAAGACCATTCAAGAAGCGCCTGAGCAACATCGCACTTTAGACGTCAAATTACAGAGCATGCGCGCCATGGCCAGCGAGGCAAAAGTCTTGCAAAGTCAACCCAAACTTGCATTTGATGATGCGCAAAAAGCCCTGCAAAGCGCTGTCACCCAACGTTTTGGTAGCGCCGCTCAGTTGAATCTAGCAGGTGAGCGAGCAACCTTAACGCTGAAAAATGCCAATTCGCAAGAACTGGCGCAATGGCTGACACAAGTCCGCGTCAATGCGCGTGCGCAGCCGGGAGAGGCCAAGCTCAGCAGAAATGGCGATGGTTGGGATGGCACTTTGGTGCTGAATTTGCCTAAAAAATGAGAAAAGCAGCACTTAAATCCTCGCCGCCATGGCGTTGGGCTGGAATCGGGTCTCTGCTAGGTTTGTTACTTGCGACCGTGCTGTTCGCACCGGCCGCTTGGCTCAGTACAGCCTTGTCACTGGGCAGCCAAGGGCGCGTGGTGTTGAATGAACCTAATGGCACGGTATGGAACGGCTCTGGGCAATTGGTGCTGTCAGGTGGCGTGGGTAGCCGAGACGCCACCACCCTGCCAGGGCGCATCCACTGGCGGCTCAAACCAACTGTCACTTTAGACTTACAACTGAATGTGGATGCCGATTGCTGCACCGCACAAAGCCTTGATATTTTGGTTTCGCCGCATTGGGATGGCTTAGAAGCTGTGGTGCAGCCCAGTCAGTCAAATTGGCCAGCCACGCTGCTCACGGGGCTGGGTGCTCCCTTTAACACCATTGACTTACAAGCAACACTTAAGCTAAATACTCAAGTCCTAACGTTAAAATGGCTGAATAAGCAATTAAAGTTAGAGGGAAAAGCTGCCTTGGATGTGATCGACGCATCAACACGGCTTTCGACCTTAAGACCAGTTGGCAGCTATCGGCTTAATTTTCAAGGCAGCGAAGGGGCGGCGGCGCCGAGCTTGAATTTAGAGACACTCAGCGGCAGCCTGTTGCTGTCAGGAAGTGGCCAATTGACCGGTAACCGTTGGCGCTTCAACGGTGAGGCGAGCGCCGCGCCAGGTTTTGAGGCCGCATTGAGCAATTTTTTAGACATCCTTGGACGCCGCGTAGGGCCGCGATCCATCATCACAGTAGGCTAATAGTTACATGAATTACTTATTTAGAAGCTTTAAAATGCAACAAATTTCAATATTTTTGAAAATGCATTTTGCTACATTATTAATAGCATTATCAGCAATAATAACACTGGCTCCAGCTAATTTATACGCGCAAAAACAAGGTGAAGCAATTACTTTAAATTTTGTGAATGCTGAAATTGAAGCCGTCTCGCGCACCATGGCCGTGATCACAGGACGCAATCTGGTGGTCGATCCGCGTGTCAAAGGAACCATGAATTTATCCAGCGAAAAAGCACTGTCGCCTTTAGCTGCTTTCAACCAATTTGTAACTACGCTTCGTTTGCAAGGTGTCGTGGTGGTCGAGTCGCAAGGGATTTACAAAGTGGTACCTGAGGCGGATGCAAAGTTGATTACCAGCGTCGTCTCTGCCGGCGGGGCGCCGACCAGGGCGGGAAATAACCAAATCGTGACTCAGATTTTCAACTTGAACTACGATTCCGCCGCGAATTTGCTGCCGATCTTGCGACCATTGATTAGCCCTAACAATACCATCAATGTCAATCCAGGTAACAACTCACTCATCATCACTGACTATGCCGACAATTTGCAGCGAATTGCGCGAATCATCGCCGCCAGCGATTTGCCAACAGCGACAGATGTTGAAATCATTCCACTTAAAAACGCATTAGCCAGTGATTTGGCACCCTTGGTATTGCGATTGGTAGATTCAGGATCATCGACATTGGCTGCATTCAATGCGGGCACTGGCCAATCAGATACATCCGTGCGCACCACGGTGATTTCCGAACCCAAAAGTAATTCTTTGATTGTGCGATCCTCTAATAGTGCACGCATGTCGTTGGTGAAGTCATTGATCTCTAAAATGGATCAAAAAAATACACTTAGCGACACTGGCAATGTGCATGTGGTGTTTCTAAAAAATGCAGATGCCAGCAAATTAGCGGTCACACTACGCGCGGCCATTTCAACCAGTGCCCAAGGTGCAACGACGGCTGTGCCAGCGGCGGCGCAACAAGGAGCTGCAGCCCAACCAGCAGCTGCGGCAACTGGAGGACAAATTCAATCTGATGTTGCCACTAACTCGCTCATCATCACTGCGCCGGATCCGCAATATCGACAATTACGCGCGATCATTGATCAGCTAGACTCGCGTCGTGCACAAGTGTATGTTGAGTCACTGATTGCTGAGATTAACTCTGACAAGGCGGCTGAGTTTGGCATTCAATGGCAAAACGCTTTAGGACAACGTACTGATCCTAATAATTTGGGTGCTGTAGGAACAAATTTTGGTTCGGGTGGCAAAAACTTGCTGGCTTTGGCGCTGTCTGGCTTGTCAACGACAGCTACATCTACAGCAGCGCCCTCTGTGCTTCCTGCCATTGGCATGAATGTAGGTTTGGGAACGATTATTGCTGGCAAAACGGTATTGGGGGTTTTTGCGAACTTCTTGCAAACTACTGGCGAAGGTAATATTTTGTCCACGCCTACGCTGCTAACACTTGACAATGAAGAAGCCAAGATCATCATTGGACAAAACGTTCCCTTTGTGACTGGTCAATACACCAATAGCGCTGCCAGTGCGGGCTCAACAGGTACTGTCAATCCGTTTCAAACGGTTGAACGTAAAGATGTTGGATTGACGCTTAAAGTCAAACCCCAAATCAGTGAAAATGGCACTGTCAAACTTGAAATTTACCAAGAAGTAAGTAGCGTGCAAGCCTCTTCCATCAACTCTACGACAGGGTTGATTACAAACAAACGTTCGATTCAAACCAACGTGTTGGTTGAAGATGGCGGCATTGTGGTTCTAGGTGGTTTATTGCAAGACGAGTATTCAGGGAATCAAGAAAAAGTCCCTTTGCTAGGTGATATTCCACTCTTTGGAAATTTATTTAAAACAGAATCACGCAGTCGTAAAAAAACCAATTTGATGGTATTTTTACGTCCCGTAGTGGTTCGTGATGGTGCAGCAACCGAGCAACTCTCGCTAGACCGATACGATTTGATGCGAAGTGGTCAGCAGACAGCACAACCATCCTTCAATCTAGCTGTTCCAATCAATGATTCAGCAATTTTACCTACGCAAGTATTGCCAGTAAGAACACCCGCAAAATCTGTTTTGACTGTACCACTCAATTAGCCATGCGATATCCGCTTCCCTATGCTTTTGCTCGACAAAATCAGCTCTTACTTGAAGAAAGTGGACAAGATTTAATCGTTTTTTTGCACGATGCCACTTCTCGAAATGCTTTGTCTGAAGTGCTGCGAAAATTCAAAATCACATCAGTTCAAACAGTAGAACAAGAAATTTTAGTGCAACGCATCAGTGAAGCGTATGCACAAGGTGAATCGAACGCAGCATCCGTCGTTAGTGAGGTTGAATCTGACGCTGATTTGAGCCGCATGATGCAAGACCTTCCTGCGGTAGAGGACTTACTAGAAGCCGCCGATGATGCTCCGATTATTCGCATGCTCAATGCCCTACTCACTCAGGCTGCGCGAGATGGGGCAAGCGATATTCATATCGAACCATATGAGCGCCATTCCAGCGTGCGCTTCAGAGTTGACGGCACGCTGCGGGAAGTGGTACAACCCAACCGCGCGCTCCATGCAGCATTGATCTCTCGTTTAAAAATCATGGCTGATCTGGATATATCGGAGAAACGATTGCCACAAGATGGTCGCATCAGTTTACGCATTGGCACACGCTCTGTGGATGTGCGTGTTAGCACCATTCCTAGTGCACATGGTGAGCGTGCCGTATTGCGCTTATTGGACAAATCCGAAGGCAAACTTAGTTTAGCTGCTGTAGGCATGGAAGGCGAGACATTAAAGCGTTTTAATAGCTTGCTTGCGCAGCCGCACGGCATTATTTTGGTTACTGGCCCAACGGGCTCAGGTAAAACGACGACGCTTTATGCTGCCTTGCATCAGTTGGATGCAAGTAGCCAAAACATCATGACGGTCGAAGACCCGATTGAGTATGAACTTGCAGGTGTAGGACAAACGCAAGTCAATACCAAAATTGATTTAACCTTTGCCAAAGCCTTGCGCGCCATTCTGCGCCAAGATCCAGATGTCATTATGATTGGCGAGATACGTGATTTTGAAACGGCACAAATCGCAATTCAAGCATCTCTCACGGGTCATTTGGTTTTAGCCACTTTGCACACCAACGACTCAGCCAGTGCTGTAACTCGATTAACGGATATGGGTGTCGAGCCTTTCTTATTAAGTTCAAGTTTGCTCGGTGTGCTGGCTCAGCGATTGGTACGCAAGATTTGCAAGCATTGCGCAGGCGTTGGCTGTAAGCAGTGTGGACAAACGGGTTACCACGGTCGCACTGGCATTTATGAGCTATTGACCACCAACGATGCCATCCGCGCACAAATTCATAACCACACCAGCGAAGCCGATATAAGAGCCGCAGCTCTTAAGTCAGGCATGACGCTTATGCGAGATGACGGTCAGAGACTAGTACAGTCTGGTATTACCAGCCGCGAAGAACTACTCAGAGTTACGCGCGATTGAGTTTGCATACTTGTCGCATGTGATTATTTCCAGAAATTTTAGTAATCAAACACCATAGAAACTCCTTGTATTCGTGATGAATATTTAAGATAAGAGCGCCGTTTCTTATTGTTACTATTTTTTCAAATAGAAACATAATCTTATCCAGATTCTTAAGTAATGCTTATTTGATGCAAAAATCAAAAAATATAGCTATTTTCCAGTCAAAAAAATATTCTAAATATTCCATTTCTCCTTGACCTATGTTAAGAGAATCATTCTGCGTACCCAATTCTGGGTATTGTGAATAGAGGCATAAAGTTACAAAATTTACTGGACTCATTCGAGTACTTGTAACTTTTTTAAGTAAGGAGAGGTGTTATGTCTACTATTGACAAAAACCAACTTCCAAAATTATCTCGCCGCCAGTCTCTACAAATAGGAGCGGCTACAACTGCTATAGGACTATTCGGTTCAGGTAAGCTGACTACATCCGCGCATGCTAAAGATCCAGTGCCACCGCAAACGACTCCCTTTGTCGTCGCTTTACCTGTGTATAAAGCCAAATTGCCGGTTAGCAGTCTAATACCGGCTCCCACGCAGTCAGCCAACCTAAGTGGTGGTGAATGCGGTAGGGCACCCCACCAACGAGAAACCAATTGGCCGTCTCAAAAGTTTTATACGGTAAAAGTCAAAGAGGCCCTTCACTCTTTTCATCCGTCATTGCCTGTACAAAAAATCTGGGGCTATGACGGTATCGTTCCAGGCCCTACATTTGTAGCACGATATGGTGTTCCTATTACTGTGCGCATATATAACGAATTGCCTACTAACAGCATCGGTTTTGGTTCACCCGAGATCTCGACGCATTTGCACAATTTACATTGCGCTTCCGAAAGCGATGGCTTTGCAGGGGACTATTACAGCGCAACCAATTTTGGACCAACCATGACCGCAGCTGGCGCATTCAAAGATCATCATTATCCAAATTGCTATGCGGGCTATGACGACCCACGTTACTATGCAACCAATGGCGACCCAAGAGAAGCCTTGGGAACACTTTGGTACCATGACCACCGAATTGACTTTACAGCCCCGAATTGCTACAAAGGCCTTACTGGCATGTATCTCTTGTTTGATGAGATTGACTCTGGCAATGAACTTGACACCAATCCAAAAGCCCTTCGTTTGCCAAGTGGTGTAGGCAAATACGATATTCCATTGTCATTTTCAGACAAGGTATTTGATGCAAGTGGCTATGTTCAATACGATCAATTTGCGACCAAGGGTCTATTGGGCAATAAATTTTGCGTCAATGGTAAAGTTCAGCCCTTCTTTAAAGTCGAACGACGCAAATATCGTTTTCGGATGCTTGATGAAGGTCCATCGCGATTTTATGAATTTTATTTGACAGACAGCACAGGTACCAACCAAAGCTTTAGTTTAATTTCTGAAGATGGCAACTTGCTGCCCGCCACAATCTCTGCAAAAAATGTGCAACTTTCACCTGCAAGCAGGTCAGATATCGTGATCGATTTCGCGCAATATCCAATAGGCACTAAATTATTTATCGTCAACCGCTTAATACAAACTGATGGGCGAGGTCCTGAAGATGTCTCAGTTAATGTACGAGGATCCGATGGACTGCTCACACAAGCAGGAACAAAGATCTTGCGTTTCGACGTTGTTAAAGATCCTGCATCACCAGACATGAGTCGCGTTCCTGCACTACTTCGCGAACTACCGCCTATCGACCTCTCTGAAGTCAAAGCCACCCGTTATTTTGAATTTGATAAAGAGAATGAAATTTGGACGGTCAATGGCAAAATTTTTGATGTAGAGATGGCTGTCGCATCACCCAAACGCGGAACAGCAGAAATATGGGTGCTCAAAGGCAAGGGAAGTTGGCACCATCCAATCCACGTTCACTTGGAAGAAGGTCGGATCCTATCGCGCAACGGTCAACCACCTCAACCGCATGAGGCCGGTAGAAAAGATGTTTATACGTTGGCGCCTAACGATGAATTACATGTATTTTTGCGATTCAGGGAATTTAAAGGCAAATACATCATGCATTGCCATAACTTAACCCACGAAGACCATGCCATGATGGTGCGGTTTGATGTTGTTTAAGTATTTTGAAATGAAATTTGGAGATTGACCATGAACACCAATATTTTAAGCAGTGAAGTCAGCACATCAAACGGCAAGCGTGATTGGCTGAAATGGGTGGGAGGTGCTGCGCTAGCACCTGTACTCGCTACAAGCGGTGCAACGCGCGCTAAGGTTGGACCGCGTGCCGCGTATTTCCCTAACACAATCGTACAAACGCATGAAGGGGAAAAACTCCGTTTTTACGACGATATTGTTCAAGGCAAGATTGTCATATTCAACATGATGTACACAGTATGTACTGGCATTTGTCCTGGTAATACAGCCAACTTATTGCAGGTTCAAGAAGCACTTGGCAAGCGTTTGGGTAAAGATGTATTCATGTACTCAATGACACTTCAACCTGAATTTGACAGACCTAAAGATTTGAGCGACTATGTAAAACGCTATGGCATTAAACCCGGTTGGTCATTTTTGACGGGGCAACCTACAGAAATGGAAATCATTCGGCGAAAATTGGGATTTTTTAATGACAACCCGAGAATAGATGCCAACTTAGCAAACCATACAGGGATGCTCCGCATTGGCAACGAAAAATTGGACCGCTGGTTCATGATGCCAGCGCTAAGTTCGCCAAAGCAAATTGCTCGAGAAATTTTGCAAATGTAGTCCTTTATCAGGAGATAACCTGGACAATATCACTGGGTACTGGTTTCGTTTTGACAATACCAATCTACAATGGTTATTGTTAAAATTTAAAAACCAATGCCAGCATACACTTTTGAAGCGCTAGACGACCAAGGCAACACCCGCAAAGGTGTTATTGAAGGCGAGTCGGCACGCGTTGTGCGTAGTCTTTTGCGTGCTCAGTCCTTGGTTCCATTGAATGTCGAACCTGTCACCGGTGAATCAGCAAACGGCTCGACTTCTGGCGGATTAAACAAAACTCTGTTCGCAAGTCGTATATTCAACGCAACTGGGTTGAGTATTTGGACGCGTCAAATTGCAGGATTAGTAACCTCAGGTTTACCACTAGAGCGTGCGCTTACGGCACTGACCGACGAAGCAGAAGACGAGCGCCAGCGCAATTTATTGGCAAGTCTACGTGCTGAGGTCAACGCTGGAAGCACGTTTGCAAAAGCGTTGGCACAGCATCCACGTGAATTTTCCAGTATCTACACTGCAGTAATTGGCGCTGGGGAACAGAGCGGTAGCTTGGGACAAGTGCTAGAACGGCTGGCAGACGACTTAGAAGAACAGCAGGCACTGAAGTCTAAATTGATTGGTGCAGCCTTGTACCCTGCCATCGTGACTTTGGTTGCTATTGTTATCGTTCTTTTTCTTGTTGGGTATGTCGTTCCGCAGGTGGCCAACGTTTTTGCGGGTACCAAGCGCGCATTGCCATTTTTGACAGTTGCCATGCTTGCTATCAGTGATTTTGTAAGAAACTACGGCTGGCTCGTGCTGATAGCAATTATTTTGGCAACCATAGGTTCAAGGATAGCGTTGAGAAACGACGATGTGCGTGAGAAATTTGATGCGGCTTGGCTCAACATTCCTTTGATTGGCAAATTAGCGCGCGGCTACAACGCAGCCCGATTTGCAAGTACATTGGCTATGCTCGCTACGGCTGGTGTCCCTATCTTAAAAAGCTTGCAAGCCGCTGCTATGACTTTGAATAATCGCGCGATGCGTACAGATGCGTTAGATGCGTTGGTGATGGTGCGTGAGGGTGCACCTTTAGCTTCAGCCATTGCACAAAAGAAACGCTTCCCAGGTATTGTCAGCATGTTTGCACGCCTAGGAGAGCAAACAGGTCAACTGCCTCTGATGCTGTCACGCGCTGCCAAACAATTAAGTGCTGAAGTGCAACGCCGAGCTATGCATTTAGCTACGTTGCTAGAACCTATGCTGATTGTGACCATGGGTTTGGTTGTGATGTTGATAGTTCTTGCTGTGCTACTACCCATCATCCAGTTGAATCAGTTGGTGAACTAATCGCATCAACAGCATGCCATTTTTAATATTTAAAAATTTACTTCTTTTATGACATACCAAAATATCATCATTAGCACACAAGCCCGCGTTGGCATCATCACGCTTAATCGCCCTAAACAGCTCAACGCCCTGAATGGCGAGTTGATGGACGAGCTGGGTGCGGCGCTCAAAGCGTTTGATGCAGACGATGCTATTGGCTGCATGATCATTACAGGAAGCGAAAAAGCTTTTGCAGCTGGGGCAGACATCGGTGCCATGGCCACCTATACATTTGCCGATGTATACAAAGGTGATTACATTACCCGCAACTGGGAGTACATCCGCAGTATACGCAAACCAGTCATCGCAGCGGTTAGCGGCTTTACTTTGGGTGGTGGCTGTGAATTGGCGATGATGTGCGACTTCATCATCGCAGCAGACAATGCCAAGTTTGGGCAACCAGAGATCAAACTAGGCGTGATTCCTGGTGCGGGTGGCACGCAGCGTTTACCGCGCGCTATCGGTAAAGCAAAAGCGATGGATATGGCGTTAACAGGTCGCATGATGGATGCCGTCGAAGCAGAGCGTGCGGGGCTAGTCAGCCGTGTTGTGCCCTTAGACAAGTTAATGGATGAAGCTTTAGGGGCAGCGCTGATGATTTGTGAATTCTCACAAATCGCGTTGATAGCTGCCAAAGAATCTGTCAATCGTGCTTTTGAAAGTGGCTTAGCTGATGGCATCATGTTCGAGCGCCGTTTGTTTCATGCTCTTTTTGCAACCAATGATCAAAAAGAAGGCATGGATGCTTTTGTAAATAAGCGCAAAGCTAATTTCAAACATTCATAATTTTCATAAGCAAGATTTAACGTGGAAAACATTCGCGTTGCGACGTGGAATATACACAAAGGTGTTAATGGTCTTGGACCTAGACGCCGGTTAGAAATCCATAATATTGGTTTAGCCATTGACCAATTTGATGCAGATATCATTTGCTTGCAAGAAGTGCGAAAGCACCATCGCGGTGAAGCGCAAAGATTTGCACACTGGCCTTCACTTGAGCAAGCTGATTTTTTAGCGCCATTGGGCTATACGCCCATTTACCAAACAAACGCCATCACAAAGCATGGCGAACATGGAAACGCACTACTCACGCGTTGGCCAGTCATCAAACATCAGCATGAAGATATGTCAGACCATAGGTTTGAGCAACGTGGTTTGCTGCATGTCGAGGTTTTGATACACGACCTGCCGGTTCATGTTGTTGTTGTCCATTTGGGTCTGATCAAATCCAGTAGACGAAGGCAAGTTGCGCAGCTTTGTACCTTCATTCAGCGCGAAATTCCCAAAAATGCACCCTTGCTGGTTGCTGGCGATTTTAATGATTGGGGTTCTGCCAGCGAAACAGTACTAAAAGCTGAGCAGTTATACGCCTTCAAAACAAACCCAATCACTGCGAAAAAACTGCGCACTTACCCCGCACGACTACCGCTGGTGCAGTTTGATTACGTGTTTGCTAGGCACCTTAGCGCCACAAATGCGACCGTTCCGAGCGGCATGCATTGGGCTCGTATGTCTGATCATTTACCCTTGATCGCTGATTTTGTGACGACAAATTGATATTTTAGGCATGGGAAATACGGCACAAAGCTATGAAAATTCTAGTGAATTACAGTTGCTTGAAGGCAGCGTTGCTTTTTTCCCGTCTTTGATAGCTGCCATCGAGAATGCTACAAAAAGCGTTCAGATGGAAACTTATATCTTTGATTTAACAGCCAGCGGTGCAGATGTAGCAATGGCTTTAGAGAGAGCGGCGCAACGTGGCGTGCTGGTGCGCGTGATGGTCGATGGATTTGGCACCCCTGCATTTCCTAACGAATGGAAAAATCGTTTTAAATCAGCTGGTATCCAATGGTTCGTGTACGAGCCGATTGTTACTTTGGGTATTTTCTTACCTAGCCAATGGCGCCGTTTACACCGCAAGCTCTGCGTGATTGACAGCGCCGTGGCCTATTGTGGCGGCATTAACTTGCTGGATGATTGGCACGACCCTAGCTATGGTGCCTTGGCAGCACCGCGCTTTGATTTCACTGTACGTGTCAGTGGTGCGCTTGCCCAAGATATTCAAATGGCAACTTGCCAGCTATGGGATCGTTTGAATTCAGGCAAACCACTGAATATCAAACGGGTAAAAACTGCGATTGAAACACTCCCGAGCGTATTAAAACGTCACCACTGGCAAGCGAACACGCAAACTGGCAAGACACTTGCAGCTCTGGTGTTGCGTGACAATATTACAAATCGTGGGCAAATTGAGCGCGCCTACCTCAAAGCGATAGGCGATGCGCACAACGAGATCATCATCGCGAATGCCTATTTTGTACCCGGTGCAAAACTGCGTCGCGCATTGGTGCATGCCGCCAAACGCGGCGTCAAAGTTCAGCTATTGCTCCAGGGAAAATACGAATACTTCATGCAATACCATGCTGCCAGACCCATTTATGGCACATTACTGGCTGCTGGCATCGAGATTTACGAATATGACAAAAGCTATTTACACGCCAAAGTGGCTGTGATTGACAGCGTGTGGGCGACAGTTGGCTCTTCTAACCTCGATCCACTGAGCTTGCTCTTGGCTCGTGAGGCCAACGTCGTGATGCAAGACGCAGACTTTGCGCAAAGCCTGCGCCAGCGCCTACTGCTCGCTATGGCGAATGAAGGCAAACGCGTTGATGCCACGCAAATGGCCAACCGTCCTTGGAGCCAACGCCTCAACGAAATGCTTGCATTTGCGATCATGCGAACGGGATTATGGCTGTTTGGAAAACGTTATTGATGTTAAAATTTTTAAAAGCCATTAAGATATTTGCTATATTTTTTATAGCTTCCAAGGCAATATTTACGACGGCAATAGCGGAAAATAAGGCGTTAAATAATGTACCAAATACATGGCAAGGAATAGTTATTCACGTCACTGATGGAGACACCCTGCGGGTTCGCCCACTTGGCTCAAATAACAAATCAGATTCGGTAAGAATTAGGATTGATGGCATTGATGCTCCTGAGAGTTGTCAAACTTACGGCGTGAAATCTGCTGCGGCTTTGAAGAAGCTGCTGATTTCAAAACAAGTCACAGTCATCAGCAAACGCTTTGATGACTATGGTCGTGATGTCGCAAAAGTCATGATTGAGAACGTAGATGTTGGTGGCTGGCTGGTCAAAAACGGCCACGCATGGTCTTATCACTACAGATTCAGCGATGGCCCTTACGGATCAGAAGAAAAGGCCGCCGCTCGCAAGAAGCTTGGCTTGTTTGCCGACGCTGCAGCCATTAACCCTAAAATTTTCAGACGTGAGCATGGTTCATGCTTTTTAGCGAAAAATTCCGCTTCAAAAAACAATATCAATGAGAATGACCGCAAACGCTACAAGTAGTATCGCGTTTGAAGCGCACTTCATTCCAAGACATATCACGCCCATCGAGCATTTGCAATCGCCCTGCTAGCGATGTACCCGCACCACTGATCAACTTTAGAGCCTCTGCCGCTTGCATAGAACCTATGATGCCCACCAATGGCGCAAACACCCCCATCGTTGCGCAGCGCGTTTCCTCTAAACTTGCATCTGGCGGAAAAATGCAGGCATAGCAGGGTGACGAGTCTGAGCGACTGTCGAACACTGTTATTTGTCCATCAAACCGTATCGCTGCACCCGAAACCAACGGTTTGCGATGCGTCACACAAGCAGCATTGACAGCGTGGCGGGTTGCGAAATTGTCGCAGCAATCAATCACGACCTCAGCTTGCTCAACCAAGTTATCTAGCAGTACGGCATCTGCACGTTGCAGAACAGGGATGACTTGAACATCAGCATTGATATTTGCTATCTTTTTCATAGCGGAATTGGCTTTAAATTCGCCGACATCAGCCAAATTATGTGCTATTTGACGCTGTAGATTGGTGACATCCACCACATCGTCATCAACCAAAGTGATGCGCCCTACACCTGCGGTAGCCAAATACAAAACAACGGGTGAACCCAAGCCGCCAGCACCAATCACCAGCACGTGTGATTGCAATATTTTCTCTTGCCCTTCAACACCCACTTCGTTAAGCAGCAGGTGTCTAGAGTAACGAAGAAGTTGATCGTCTGTCAAAGCGATTCAATTCAAGCAAGTTGAATAAGCAGATAAATTAACGGATAAATTAATTCTCTTTTTTCTCTTCTTTGCGTTCAACCAAAGTTTTACTGATAAGGACCGGGCGACCTTTGAGCTGGTTGATCGCTTGCGCGAGTTGGAAATCTTTGTCTGATCCAAACTCAGGCGACTTACGCTCAGCCACTGGTTTTTTGGCTTCTTCTTCTAAGCGCTTCAAAGCAATTTCACGCTCTTTTTCACGTGCTTCTTTTTTTGCTGGGTCTTCTACAGCATTGCCTTGACCGCTCTCAAGATGCTTTTCCAAATCAGCCTCGCGCGTGCGTAAGGCGGCAAACGGGCTGCCTTCTGCTGTTTCGTCAATCATGACATCTGGGACAATACCCTTGGCTTGAATGGATGTGCCATTTGGCGTGTAGTAGCGCGCTGTGGTGAGTTTGATACCTGTATCTGGCCCCAAAGGACGCACCGTTTGCACCGAGCCTTTGCCAAATGTTTGGCTGCCTAAAATCGTGGCGCGTTTGTAGTCTTGCAAGGCTCCGGCGACAATCTCGCTGGCAGAAGCAGAACCTTCATTGACCAACACCACCAAAGGTACTTTTTTGAGCGCTGCTGGCAGACGTTTCAACGGATCAGCCCCGCCGCGACGCAGGTAAAACTCGGGCGCTGCTTTGTAGCTGAATTTGCTGTCAGCCAGTTGACCGTTCGTAGACACAATCGCCACATTTTCAGGCAAGAAAGCTGCAGAGACGGCAACCGCAGCATCCAATAAACCACCTGGATCGTTGCGCAAATCAAGCACCAAGCCTTTGAGATTGGGCTCTTGCTTGTAAATTTCCTCTATCTTTTTCACAAAGTCTTCAACCGTGCGGTCTTGGAACTGCGACAAGCGTACCCAGCCGTAACCTGGCTCGATGACTTTGCCACGCACGGATTGCGTTTTGATCTCTTCACGAACGATGGTGACAGGGAAGGTACGGTTTTCGTCTTTGCGGAAAACGGTCAAAATCACTTTGGTGTTGGGCTCGCCACGCATGCGTTTGACGGCTTCATTCAGCGTCAAACCACGCACCGCTGTGGTGTCAATTTTAGTAATGAAATCATTGGGTTTGAGGCCAGCGCGAAAAGCGGGCGAACCTTCAATTGGAGACACCACTTTGACCAAACCGTCTTCAAAGCTGATTTCAATGCCAACACCCACAAACCTGCCTGTCGTGCCTTCGCGGAATTCTTTGTAAGATTTTTTGTCAAAGTACTGAGAATGCGGGTCAAGGCTGGCTACCATGCCAGAAATAGCGTCAGATATCAGCTTTTTCTCGTCTACGGGCTCGACATAATCGCTTTTGATCAAACCAAACACATTGGCCAGCTGCTGCAGCTCTTCCAAAGGCATGGGCGACAAGGCACCGCGCGCGACAGTTTGTAACGACACCGTCGTGAGCGCACCAGTCAGCACACCGACTGAAATCCAACCTGCAATTTTTAATTTATTGCCCATGCTTTGCCTTATCGTTTGACCCATTTTGTAACTTAATCTCATCCATAAAAGCCAATATACACCTAAGAGCTTTTTATGAGCACTAAGTTCAGTAATTAAGCTTAATTAACCCCATCGAGCTTAATCAATTTCTCAATTTACTCACTGCCCAAATAATAGTGGCGAATTGGTTTCAGATTTTCGTCTAGTTCGTAAACCAACGGTAAACCATTCGGAATATTCAAACTCACAATATCTTCATCAGAAATACCGTCCAAATGCTTGACCAAAGCACGAATCGAATTGCCATGCGCCGCGATCACTGTACGTTTGCCGGCACGAATGGCCGGGGCGAGTGATTCATCCCAAAACGGCATCATCCGGGCGACCGTGTCTTTGAGGCACTCAGTCAGCGGAATTTGCTCTGGCTTGAGTTTGGCATAGCGTATATCGGCGCGCTCACTGCGTGGATCGCTCGCCTCTAGCGTCGGAGGCGGCACATCGTAGCTACGGCGCCATAGCAGCACTTGCGCATCGCCATATTTCTTAGCGGTTTCAGCTTTATCTAACCCTTGCAAAGCACCGTAATGGCGCTCATTGAGCCGCCAGCTGTTGACCACTGGCAGCCAAGTGCGATCCATCGCGTCCAAACAATGCCACAAAGTGTGCGTTGCACGCTTCAACACGCTGGTGTAAGCCACATCAAACTCAAAACCAGCCGCTTTGAGCATTTTTCCGGCTTTTTGCGCTTGTTCAACGCCCAAAGGCGTCAAATCGACGTCGGTCCAACCTGTAAAGCGGTTTTCTAAGTTCCAAGTTGATTCACCATGCCGAATCAAGACTAATTTATGCATATCAACACTTTCTATGGCTTCTTAGGCCTTTTGTGGTCCGATTTACCCATTAAATTACACGGTAGCCTAAAAGGGTACAGGCTCTATTCTAAAATCTAACTCTTTATAGAAAGTACAACGTGAAATTTATTATTGACAATTGGATGTTATTTGCAGTCGCCATCGGTTCAGCCACCATGCTGTTTATGCCGCAAATCAAGGGCGCAGGGGGTGGAACACTGTCTGCAGCGGGTGCTGTACAGCTGATGAACCGCGAAAAAGCCGTAGTTATCGACGTGAGCGATGCTGAAGAATTCGCCCTTGGCCATGTCAATAACGCCAAAAACGTGCCCTTTAGCGAATTAGAAGACAAATTAGCTGGGCAAGTTAAAAACAAAGATTTACCTTTGATTTTGACTTGCACCTCGGGCGCACGCTCAAACCGCGCTGTTGCTGTCGCCAAAAAACTGGGATTTAGCAATGTGCAAGCCATGGCAGGCGGCATGAAAGCTTGGCGCGAAGCCAACTTACCGCTTGAAAAAGCCTGATACCACCTCATTTCTTTTGTCCATATTTCAGGTCTATCAAGCACAAAAATTCAGGATTTAGCCATGCAAGTCGTCAAGATGTACACCACCGCCGTTTGCCCGTACTGCATTCGGGCAAAAAGCATTCTTAAAACCAAAGGTGTTGAGAAAATCGAAGAAATCCGCATCGACCAAGACCCTGCAGCGCTAGCGCACATGATGGAAATCACCGGCAGACGCAGCGTGCCGCAAATTTTCATTGGCAGCACGCACGTGGGTGGCTGCGACGATTTGATGGCTTTGGATAGCGCTGGCGGCTTGGTGCCGATGTTGCAGCAGGCGTGATTTGATACAGGCGTAGCAGATTTAATTTAGCTATTATATTTATAACTACTTAGGCAATAAATACGCCGGCTACAACCATTTTTACATCATTTTCGCTCGTTTTAAGGCTACATTCAAGCCATTTCAAGCGGTGATAATCCATCCCTCTAACGCATCCGTTTTAGCGGGTAATCCGTAATTTTTACCCCCTTTTTCATGCTGCTGCAGCGCCCACGCCGCTTGCAGCATGCACAACACCGCGTCCAAACTGTCGCCACTGGCGTCGTCAATCAAAGCATCACGTTGCGCATGCGTCAGTTTAAGGCGCAAATTAAGCCGCGTTTGACCCAATTCCAACTGCGTTACCAAGTCTTTACGCGCAATCAGCCTCTCAGGCGTTTGCTTGGCTTTGTCGTCTGATTTGTAACTGCGGCTTTTCAAAATTTCTCTGGCTAGCAAGCCTGGGTAGCCTTCCAAAGCGACGCGTTTTTTGTCACCTGCGTGAAGTGCGGGCAGGTGAACACCCGCTTCCACTAAACGCGGCACACCCGCATGCAGCATGAATGCCACGGGCGGATTGACCCATTTCATCGAAGGGCTAGAACCTGCGGGTACATCGGTGGCGCGGTGAGCAAATTTGCCACCTACGGGCCGCGCATCGCAAAAAGCCTTGAAAGTGGTGCGAATTTCCTCCCGCGAGAGGCTGGCGTAGTGGTCAATGCAGGCTTTCCAATCAGTTGGCCAGCAAAGTGTTTCGACCAGTTCACGCGGCAAGCCAAACGGCAAATCAAACGCACCCACCCAATTTGTTGGTTGCTTGAGCCAAGCACTGAAACCGTCAAGAGTTTGAATTTGCTCTAGTTTTGACAGTGAAACACGTCCGTTTTGTAACGACCCGATGGCAAAGACGATGGGTTTTTTCTTGCTGGGGCTGCTTGAAAAATCGCAGCCTATAACTTGCGTTGCTTCACCAACTAACAAATGGGCCAATCAAGAACGTCCAATGATAGAAGCTGTCGCCATCAACTCTTCCAAAAGAGCCATGGATACAGCGCCCGAGGTGCTGTAGGGGTCCAGCTCTGGCTTTTCGGCATATTTCAGCAAAATCGAATGGTTGATTTTTGCCATGTTGACCTGCCCCATGGTCCAACCGCTGAAACGACGCTCAGAAATTTCTTCGTAGTGCAACAACACAACGTCTTTATGACGAATGTCTTTTTGAATATGGCCATACAAATCGCTCACCGCATTACGGCCACCTTCAATGGCTTGCAAAAAGATGCCGCCGCCATAGCAAAGTATGCCCGTGATGCCGCTGGCAGGGTTGAATTGCCGCGACTGCGCCAAGATGGTTTCTATGGCTTCTGGTTGTGTGTCCACCGCGCGGCTGGCGTAAAGTAGGCGTACTAGCATGATGTTTTCCTTTGCGGTTTTATTATTTTGAAAACTTATTTTGGAACTTATTTAGGAAATTACTTTGAACTTTATTTCGGGATCAAGGCCAAAAACTCACGACGCAAGTTCATGTCTTTCAAAAACACGCCGCGCATGACGGAGTTGATCATCTTGCTGTCCATGTCTTTCACGCCGCGCCAGCTCATGCAAAAGTGGGTGGCTTCCATCACAATCGCCAAGCCATCGGGTTGGGTTTTTTGTTGAATCAAATCGGCCAGTTGTACGACAGCCTCTTCTTGGATTTGCGGTCTGCCCATCACCCATTCCGCCAAACGCGCGTATTTGGACAAACCAATCACATTGGTATGTTCGTTGGGCAACACGCCAATCCATACCTTGCCCATGACCGGGCAAAAGTGGTGTGAACAAGCGCTGCGCACCACAATCGGGCCCACAATCATCAGCTCGTTCAAGTGGCCAACGTTGGGGAACTCAGTGATAGTCGGCACAGGCTGGTAGCGGCCTTTGAAGACCTCGTTCAAATACATTTTGGCGACGCGGCGTGCCGTGTTGTTGGTGTTGTGGTCGTGCTCGGTGTCTATCACCATGCTGGACAGCACGCCCTTCATTTTGCTTTCAACTTCGTCCAGCAACTTGTCCATGTCGCCAGGCTCGATAAAAGCGCTGATGTTGTCGTTCGCGAAATATCGCTTTTTGGATGCTGCCACCCGCTCGCGGATGACGACGGACATTGGGCGTCCCTCTTCAGTTGGGTTCAAAGCTTCTACAGCCATGGTGTCGGCTTTCTTTTCAATGTTTTTCTCAATATTCTTTGTACTCATATAAGAATATTACCAGTGTTTGCATAACAGCTAGTCGAATATGGGTTATTCCAACCAAGTTAACCCTGTTGACGTGCAAGCGAACTCCAAACTAGAATTTTTCATATGAACAAACCCCTACGCCCCACTCTATTCGCACTGCTCACTACAGTCGCTTTATCTTCCGCAACTTTTTTCACCACTTTGGCACATGCTCAAACAGCAGCCACCTTTCCTAGTAAACCGATGAAAATCATCGTCCCCTTCGGTGCAGGCGGCATTGCCGATCTGACAGCGCGCACCGTGGGCACCAAAATGGCTGAACTTTTGGGTCAACCCGTCATCATTGAAAACAAACCTGGTGCAGGCGGCATTGCTGCGGGGGATTTGGTCGCCAAGTCTGAGCCAGATGGCACCACCATGCTGCTGATGTCCAACGGCACCGCAGTGACCGCCAGCTTGTTCAAAAGCTTGCCTTACGACACCGCCAAAGACTTCGCAACAGTCTCGACACTTGGCTTTTTCGACATCGCCTTGATCACCAAGGCCGATTCGCCCTACAAAACCATGGCCGAGCTGCTGGCTTTTGCCAAAGCCAACCCTGGTAAGCTCAACGTGGGCACTATCAACATTGGCAGCACGCAAAACTTGTCGGCTGAATTGTTCAAATCAACCGCTGATATCAATGTGCAAATCGTCCCCTTCAACGGCACGCCCGCTGTGATTACAGCTCTGCGTGGTGGCCAAATTGATGCGGCTGTGGAGATTTTAGGCCCCGTTAAAACCCAAATCGACGCCAAAGCCGTCAATGCTCTGGCCGTTTTCGGTCTGAAACGCTCAGCCAGCCTGCCCAATGTGCCCACAGCCCGCGAATCCGGCCTGCCCAGCATGAACGCCGCATCATGGAACGCTCTTGCCGTCTCTGCCAAAACCCCCAAAGACATCGTCGCCAAGCTGCATGACGCTGCAGAGAAAGCCCTAGCCTCGCCAGATGTGAAGAAACGCTTGGCCGATTTGGGCGTAGAAGCCGGCTCTAGCAGCCCAGAAGTGTTGGGTGAGCTCTTGAAAGCGGAAATCAAGCGCTGGGGTGAGGTTATCACCCGTGCGAACATTTCAAAGCAATAAATCTCAAACCATAAAGCCAGCCATAAGACCATGCAAATCAACCGCTTAGGCATGGTTGGCTACGGCGAAGTCGGCAAAATCATTACCGCTGGGCTGAAAAGCCAGATGCAAAGCGTCCACGTATGGGATTTGAAATTCGTCGATGACAAAGTTAAATCAACCGAACACGCCCATGCCGCAACCACTGGCATGACGGCTTGCGGCGGCATGCGGGCGCTGTGCCAAGCGTCCAATTTCATCGTTTCCGCCGTGACAGCGTCGCAAACTTTGGCCGTCGCGCAGGCGGCAGCGCAACATATCCAAGCCGGCAGCGTGTTTTTAGACCTCAATTCCGCCTCACCCGGCACCAAGCAGCAGGCCGCCAAGCTGATTGAAGCCGCAGGCGCGCATTACATCGAAGCCGGTGTGATGACCAGTATTCCGCCCTACGGCATCCGCGTGCCCATGCTCTTGGGCGGCCCATTGGCTGCCGAAATTGCGCCCAGATTGATCGCTTTGGGCATGGACGCCAAAGCCGTCAGCGCCGATATTGGCGTAGCCAGCGCCATCAAAATGTGCCGAAGCGTGATGATCAAAGGCCTAGAAGCCTTGGTCATAGAAAGCTACACCACCGCCCGCAAATACGGCGTGGAAGACCACGTCATCCCGACGCTGGCTGAAACCTTCCCCAGCATAGACTGGCAGCAAACCGGCGCCTACTTCTTCAGCCGCGTCGTCCAACACGGCAAACGCCGCGCCGAGGAAATGCGCGAAGCTGCCAACACCGTCGAAGAAGCCGGCTTCGACCCCTACATGGCCGCCGCCATCGCCCAAAAGCACGACTGGGTGGCAGGCTTGGCACGAGATGGTGTGTTTGATGGCCTAGCCAAGAGCCCCGTTTGGCAGGACTACGCAGATCGGATGAATGAGAATCAAAAGTAAATCCACTCGAATCAGCTAGATTTACTATATTTTTAATAGCATCTTAGGCAATAAATACGCCGGCTATAGGCATATTTAAGGGGTAAAAATACCCATTATGCCGCTACAACTTGCAATGTCACCCCCGCTTGGGCATCACCCGCATCAGCGTGTTGTCTTTCACGAAATAATGGTGATACAAGCCCGCCGCAGCATGCAAGCCGATGAGGAAATAGCCTATCGTGCCGCCCGCTTCGTGAATCTCTTTGATCGTTCCGGCTAATTCTTTGTTGGCTGCACTCAATGCAGGCAGTTGCAGCCCGAAAAACGGAATCGGTTTACCACTGGCGCTGAGCAGAAACCAACCCACGATGGGTAAAGACACCATCAGCGCGTACAGCGCAAAATGCATCCCTTTGGCGGACAGCATTTGCCATTTCGGTGGATTTGGCACGATGGCTGGCGCGGTTTTGGTGATATTGACGGCAATACGCAGCAAAACCAGCGCCAAAACAGACAAACCCAGCATGAAATGCCAAGTTTTCATCAAATTGCGGGCATCGCTGCCTCTGGGGTACACGTCAGCCAAGTTGATGAACGCGTAAACCGCAATGAGCAGCACAACCATAACCCAATGCAGATCGATGGAGATCACGCTATAGCGGTCAACTGTCGTGTTTGTTGAAGTTGCCATTTTCTTTTCCATTTCAAGTGACTTTGACAAGTCGTTGCGTTAACTTTAACGCTTGAAACTCAGATAAATTTAAGACGAGCCTTTGGCCTACAAGGTTTATAGAACTTTTACCAACGATTGATTTGGCATTGACGGCTGCTGATAGCCTTCATCGCCCGAAAACCCGATTTAGCAGGACAATGCGGGCAGAATAGTTTATAGTTAGAAGTAAATTGCTATATTTTTAATAGCATTTAATTAAATAAATACGCCGGTTAGTACAGAAAATCTTATGAAATTTTACTAAAAAATTTACATTTACTCACGAAAAAACTCTCCCACCTGATGGCGGTTTTCTAGGGTTTAACGGATGATTCCTACCAAACGACTTGTTTGGAGATTCTGTATGAATAATATTCAACCTAGCTTTTTATCTCACGTAACACGTAACAGGCACAGATTTTCGTTTTTAGCCTTGCTTATTGCCATTACTTTTACTCTATTGACTTCGCAGTTAATGGCTTGTAGTAATGATGCCTCGTCCGCGGATACGCCAACAGAAGAAATACCAACCGCCCCAGCAGATGCTTCTGCAAAGGGCGCACCTAAAACGATCGTACTCAACAACGACTTATCCAGCCCTTGGGGTATGGCGTTCTTGCCTGATGGCCGCATGCTGGTGACACAGAAGTCTGGCAGCATGGTAATCGTCAGCGCTGATGGCTCTGGTGTTTCTGAAGCCTTCAGCCACACACTGCCAGATCTGGTATCTGGTGGACAAGGCGGGCTGCTTGACGTGGTATTAGATCCAGACTTCAACGCGACCTCCAACACCCGCGTCTATTGGACGTTTTCAGAAGCTGGAGCGGGTGGCGCGGGCACTGCCGTGGCGCGTGGCAACTTGGTAGGAAATTCAATTCAGAGTGCGCAGGTGATTTATCGACAAACGCCAAAAGTAATTGGAGAGGGACATTTTGGATCTCGCTTGGTTTTTCGCGGCGATAAAACGCTTATGGTGACATTGGGGGACCGAGTGCTTGACGACCCAGCAAACCCGACCACTGCCAACGCTCAAAACTTGAAAACCACCCTGGGCAAGACGATACGCATCAACCGAGACGGCAGTATTCCCTCAGACAACCCAAATTTTGGTGTTGCAGGTACTTTGCCAGAAATTTGGAGTATGAGGCACCGCAACCCCCAAGGCGCGGCGATGCGACCGGGCACGGCTGACTTGTGGGTCACTGAGCATGGCCCGATGGGTGGCGATGAACTCAATCGCGTGCTTGCTGGCAAGAACTACGGCTGGCCGCTGCGCAGTTACGGTTGTCCCTACACCGCCGGCGTCAACACACCAAGTTGCCGACCCGGGGGGGGAACACATACGCCCACTTTTGAAGAACCCAAAACCTACTGGCTACCCACATCGACGGCACCCTCAGGTCTCATGTTTTACACCGGCAACCGGTTTGACGACTTGGGCTGGCGAGGTAATGTGTTTACGGGTGGGTTGGCAGGTTCGACACTATGGCGAATTGCGCTCAATGGTGACAATGTTAGCGCCATGGAAGAGGTGGCCGTGGTGAAGAACCTAGGTCAGCGTATCCGTGTGGTGAAACAAGGGCCTGACGGCTGGATATACCTGCTGACTGATGGCGGACAGTTAATCCGGCTTGAACGCTAATCCAATTTCGTCCCAGTCTTAGCGATCACCCCACCCCACAACGACGTGTCCGCCTGCATGCGCAGTGCCAAACCTTCGGGGGCTGTGCCCAACGCTTGCCAGCCTTGGTCGAATAGGCGCTGGCGGATGTCTGGGGTTCGCACGATTTTGGCTACTTCTTCTGCGATTCGGCGGGCTGTAGCTTCGGGCATGGACGCGGGGGCGAAGATGCCATTCCAGACAGCTGCGTCGAACTTTGGCAAACCTGCGCCTTCAGCCACGGTGGGCAGCTCGGGTAGCAGCGTTGAACGCGAGCTGGTGCTGACAGCGAACAGTTTCACCCGCCCCGCTTTGGCCTGCGCAACGGCGGCGGACGGCACCATGAAGCCTAAATCAACCTGTTTGCCGATCATCGCGGTGATGACTTGTGCAAAACCTGGGTAGGGAATGTGGGTGGGCGTGATGCCGCTTTGCGCTTTGAACAGTTCCATCGTCAGATGTGCGCCCGAACCAGCACCTACCGAGCCGTAATTGAGCTTGTCACCCTGAGCTTTTGCGTAAACCATCAGCTCAGGCAAGGTGTTAGCAGGCAAACTGGTCGCTCCGACGAGCAGCAACGGGCTACTAGCGATGAGTGAAATGGGGCGCAAATCGCGCACGGGGTCAAATGGCAGTTTGCTGTATAGCTGCTTGGAGGATGTTAGCGGGCCGTTGATATTGACGCCCAAAGTGTGCTCGTCCGTCGACTTGGCGACCAAATCGACGCCAATGTTGCCACCAGCGCCGGGTTTGTTTTCGATGATGAAGGGCTGGCCGAACGCTTTGGAAAGTGGCTCAGTCAACAGCCGTGCCAGCATGTCGGGCGAGCTGCCTGCGGGAAAGCCGACGATGATGCGGACGGGCTTGGTGGGCCATGCGGGAACGGGCGCGGCCACCGCAGCAACGGTTTTTTTACTTTGTGCAAAAGCAGTTGGCAAGATTGAGGCGGCCGAAACGGCGGTAAGGGCAGACAATATTTGACGTCGATTTGAGATCATTTTTAGCTTTCTGAAATATGAATTTTGCTATATATTTAATAGCTACTTAGGCAATAAATACGCCGGCTATATGCCAATTTGACTCTATAAATTTGTACTTTTAAAAGACCACCATTAAAACGTAGCTTTGACAGCAGCCAACAGCTCAGGCGTAACCTCAGGCATCACGCCAAACCACGACTGAAACGCTGGCCGCGCTTGGTGCAGCAGCATGCCCAACCCGCCAGCCGTAGGGTTGCCACGGGCTTTGGCGGCTTTGAGCAGTGGCGTTTCTAGGGGAATGTAAACCACGTCTGACACCAAAGCCGTGACTGGCAGTTTGTCTAAATTCAAGTCCAGCGCGGGGTTGCTGCCCATGCCTTGGCTGGTAGTGTTGACGAGCAAGGCAACATCGGCGACTGCATCGTGCCGCTGCGCCCAGGGCACGGCGGTGATTTTTGTACCTAGGTTTTGTGCGAAATCAGTTTTGAATTCGACAGCCAAATCAGCGGCTGAACTGTCGGTGCGGTTGCACACGCGGATGTCTTTGGCGCCTTTTTCAGCCAAACTCACAATCACCGCCCGTGCCGCGCCGCCTGCGCCCATGACCAAAACTGGGCCAGTGTCTGCCTGCCAATCGGGTTTGCTGTCATACAGGCTTTGAATGTAGCCAAACCCATCGTTGTTGTAGCCGCTCAAACTGCCATCCGCCTCGACCACAATGGTGTTGATCGCGCCCATGCGCCGCGCGGTGTCGTTGATGCGGTCCACCAGCGGCAGCGCCATGACTTTGTGCGGAATGGTGAGGTTGCAACCCGCAAAACCCAGTGCGGACAAGCCTTTGAGCGCGTCCTTCAAGTTGGCAGGGTCGGTAGGCAGCAGCACATAAGCGCCATTCAGTCCGTGTTGTTTGATCCAGTAGTTATGAATACTTGGCGAGCGCGAGTGGGCGACGGGCCAGCCCATGATGCCGGCGAGTTTGAAAGGTGAGTGAGTGGGAGAATGCGTACTCATATTGCTTTGGGAATAAGGGTCTTGTTAACGAGTTGTTGTATCAACTCTAGCATGGCTTGCTGGGTCAGCGTGGCTGGGCGCTGGGCGCTGACGGCTGCTGATAATTTACTGTGCAAACCTGCAATCGGGCTGACGGCAAACAGGCTGGCTTGGCCCGAGGTGGTGACAGCGTTTTTTGACAGTACGGCGCAGCCGGCACCATCCAGCACCAAGTCCAAAATAGCGGGCACACCGTCAATTTCTAGCGTGATGTTAGGACGGCAGTTGATATTGGCCATTTCAGCTTCCACCAGCATACGAATCGCGTTGGGGCGAGTGGGGATGATGAGCGGCAAGGCGGCGACCTCTTTTAAAGTGACTGATTCCGATGGGTCACGCAGGGATTGACGCTCTGATTGTCGCTGCACCAAACACAACTCTTCATCTAACAAGTGCGTGATTTCCAGCCCCTGTGTGGGCACGGCGCCGTACAGCAGGGCAATGTCTAGCTTACCGTTGATGATGGCGTCTTGCATGGCGACGGACAAACCCTCACTGATAGACAGCGCAGCTTGCGGCAACTTGGCGCGAAATTCGCGGGTTAGCGGCACGGTCAGCACTTTGGCGATACTGGGCGGCAGGCCAATCGCCACGCGCCCTGCCAGCGAGCCGCGCACACGACCCAACTCTTCACGCAGGCGCTGCACTTGGTGCAAAATGCCGCGCCCGTGTTCCAGCAGCAGCTTGCCAGCGTCAGTGGTCGTTGCGCCGCGCCCATTACGCACCAGCAGGTTTTGTCGCAGCTCAACCTCTAGCTGCCTGATTTTGCGGCTGAGCGCAGGCTGCGCAATGCCAAGCGCGCTGGAGGCACGGGTAAAACTGCCCAATTCTGCGACGCGCACGAAGTATTCGATTTGTTCGAGTTCCATGGGTTATTTTAGTATCAACTTGCGAATAACGTCAATTCGGTTATGCATTTTTCATATAACTGCTAGGCGTTGCCAGTAGCTTCACATTCATAGACTTTCACCGCACAATCATCCCAATGACAAACACGACAAAAACATGACGACAGGCACAACCATCAAGGGCATTTCCTCTATGGCGACACGTCAATTACTGGCGGAATTGGTAGCGGATTACAAAAAGACAACGAACGCAAATATCGCCATAGAATCCGTTGGCGGCGTCGACGCGGCCAAGCGTGTGCAGGCAGGTGAGGCGTTTGACGTGGTCATTTTGGCATCTGATGCCATAGACAAACTCATCACCTCAGGCCACATCGACCCAACCAGCAAGGTCAATTTGGTCAATTCTGGCGTGGCGGTCGCGGTTAAATCCGGCGCTGCAGTGCCTGATATCTCCTCTGAGACCGCTGTCAAAGCCGCTGTATTAGCCGCCAAAACCATCAGCTACTCCACTGGCCCCAGCGGCGTGGCACTGGCTAAATTGTTTGAACACTGGGGCATTGAGCAAGAAATCGCCAGCCGCATCGTTAAAGCGCCACCGGGCGTACCTGTAGGATCACTTGTTGCAAAAGGCGAGGTTGAACTGGGCTTTCAGCAGCTCAGCGAATTGATTCATTTAGACGGCATCAGCATCGTGGGGCCACTGCCGTCGGAAATTCAAATCACCACCACGTTTTCCGCTGGTGTTTGCACGGCTTCGACGCAAGCTGATGCGGTGAAATCTATGCTGGCTTATATGGCATCACCCGCTGCTTCCGCTGCAAAATTGCGGCAAGGTATGGAGATTGTTTAATGATTTTTACTATACATTTAATAGCTACTTAGGCAATAAATACGCCGGCTAGAGTCATATTTACCTCTATTTTTTGACAAAACCCCATTTAAACACCTAAAACCACCTCAAATCACCTAATCACATTTAAAAGACAACCATGAGCCAACAAAACCCCCTCATCATCGACTGCCACGGCCACTACACCACTGCACCCAAGGCGCTGGAAAACTGGCGCAACCGCCAGATCGCCGGCATCAAAGACCCCGCCAGCATGCCCAAAGTGTCAGAACTGGTCATCAGCGATGACGAGCTGCGTGAATCAATTGAACTGAACCAGCTCAAACTCATGCGCGAGCGCGGCAGCGACTTGACGATTTTCAGCCCCCGCGCCAGCTTCATGGCGCACCACATTGGTGATTTCAACGTCTCGTCGACTTGGGCGGCGATTTGCAATGAGCTCTGCTTCCGAGTGGCTGAGCTCTTCCCCGACAACTTCATCGGCGCTGCCATGCTGCCGCAATCCCCAGGCGTGGACCCTGCGACCTGCATCCCCGAGCTGGAAAAATGCGTCAAAGAATACGGCAACGTCGGTATCAACCTGAACCCAGACCCAAGCGGCGGCCACTGGACATCACCACCGCTATCCGACAAAGCGTGGTACCCGATTTACGAAAAGATGGTCGAATACGACATTCCCGCGATGATCCACGTCTCCACCAGCTGCAACGCCTGCTTCCACACCACTGGCGCGCACTATTTGAACGCGGACACAACAGCCTTCATGCAATGCCTGACCAGCGACTTGTTCAAAGAATTCCCCACCCTGCGCTTCTTGATTCCGCACGGCGGCGGCGCGGTGCCCTACCACTGGGGTCGCTTCCGTGGCTTGGCGCAAGAGCTCAAGAAACCCTTACTTCAAGACCATTTGCTGAACAACATCTACTTCGACACCTGCGTGTACCACCAACCCGGTATTGATTTGCTCAACACCGTGATTCCGGTGAAAAACGTGCTGTTTGCTTCTGAAATGATTGGTGCCGTCCGCGGTATCGACCCTGAAACGGGCAACTATTACGACGACACCAAGCGCTACATCGAAGCGTCCAAAATTTTGAGCGACGCTGACCGCTACCAAATCTACGAAGGCAACGTCCGCCGCGTGTTCCCGCGTTTGGATGCGGCGCTCAAGGCCAAAAATATTTAAAAAGCTAAGAAACAAGGAAAAATCATGACCACTTTAGGAATCGTCAAACGCAACATCAACCGTGCCGACAAAGCAGCCGTTGCCCAGCTCGCCAAATTCGGCGTGGCCACCATCCATGAAGCGCAAGGCCGCGTAGGGTTGATGAAGCCTTATTTGCGCCCAATCTTTACTGGTGCAAAAATCTGCGGAACAGCCGTCACCGTGTTAACCCAACCGGGCGACAACTGGATGCTGCACGTCGCGGCAGAGCAAATCCAACCGGGCGATGTCGTTGTGCTGGCTTGCACGTCTGAGAACAACGACGGCATGTTTGGCGACTTGCTGGCGACCTCGTTCCAAGCACGTGGCTGCGCGGGGTTGATCAGCGACACGGGCGTGCGCGACATCAAAGACCTGACATCTATGAACTTCCCCGTCTTTGCCAAAGACATCCATGCCAAGGGCACGATCAAAGCAACGCTGGGCTCGGTCAACATCCCCGTGGTGTGCGCAGGCGTCAACGTCAACCCAGGCGATGTGATCATTGCGGACGATGACGGCGTGGTCGTCGTACCTGCCGAGTGGGCGCAAAAAGTAGCCAATGCTTCCCAAGCTCGTGAAGATTTGGAAGGTGAAAAACGCGCAAAATTAGCCGCTGGCGTGCTGGGTTTGGACATGTACAACATGCGTGAACCGCTGGCGAAAGCGGGTTTGAAATATATTGACTGAAGCTTTGATTGAAAGAAAACCACATGGAATTCACTAAAACCCCCGGCTGGCTAGACTGGTACACCGGCCCCAGTAAACCGCGTTTCAAACTCCCTGCCGGTGCGGTCGATGCGCATTGCCACGTCTTCGGGCCTGGCAACGTTTTCCCCTACGCACCTGAACGCAAATACACGCCTTGCGATGCGTCCAAAGAGCAACTGTTCGCCCTGCGCGACCATTTGGGTTTTGACAAAAACGTCATCGTGCAAGCTACCTGCCACGGCTCGGACAACCGCGCCTTGGTCGATGCGCTCAAAGCGTCCAACGGCAAAGCCAAAGGCGTCGCCACCGTCAACCGCAACGTGACCGACGCTGAATTGCAAGAGATGCACGCTGCAGGTGTACGCGGCACGCGCTTCAACTTCGTCAAACGTTTGGCCGATTTCACACCGCGCGAAGTGCTACTAGAAATCGCCAACCGCATCGCGCCGCTGGGCTGGCATGTGGTGATTTATTTTGAAGCGGTTGATTTGCCTGAGCTGTACGACTTTTTCACAGCACTGCCAACAACAGTTGTGGTGGACCACATGGGTCGCCCGGACGTGACCAAGCCTGTGGATGGCCCTGAGTTTGAGCTGTTCGTCAAAATGATGCGCGAACACAGCAACATCTGGAGCAAAGTGAGCTGCCCAGAGCGCCTGAGCGTGAGCGGCCCCAAAGCGCTGAATGGCGAACCCAACTTGGAAAATGGTGCCTACGCCGATGTGGTGCCGTTTGCGAAGCGTTTGGTCGAGACCTTCCCCGACCGCGTGTTGTGGGGCACCGACTGGCCACACCCGAACCTGAAAGACCACATGCCAGATGACGGCTTGCTGGTCGATTTCATCCCGCAGATTGCGACCACACCAGAGCTACAGCAGAAACTGCTGGTGGACAATCCGACACGCCTCTACTGGTCATGATTTTGGAGCCAATTTAGGAAATAAAAAATGTCTTTAGAAAAACCCTACCTCAACCTGCCCGGCACCACTATTTTTGACGCCGAGCAAAGCCGCAAGGGCTACCACCTGAACCAGTTTTGCATGTCTTTGATGAAAGACGCGAATCGCAAGCGCTTCTTAGCAAACCAACGCGCCTATTTGGACGAGTGGCCGATGACGCAAGACCAAAAGCAAGCTGTTTTGACAGCTGATTTGAACCGAGCTATCGCCTTGGGCGGCAATATTTATTTCCTCGCCAAACTGGGTGCAACCCATGGCAAGAGCTTCCAGCAAATGGCGGGCTCCATGACTGGCAAAACCGAGATTGAATACCGCGACATGATGATTGCGGGTGGCCGCAGCGTCGAAGGCAACCGGGTGATTGGTGAGGATGGCGACGCGCAAGCCAAACACCAACCGCAGGGCAGCGGTACGGGCAAATTATTGGATTGAAAACTTAGAAAACAATAAATACCATGGCAAAAATAACCGCTTCCGTTTACACCTCCCACGTGCCCGCCATTGGCGCGGCGCTGGATCTGAAAAAAGACCACGAACCGTATTGGCAACCGCTGTTCAAGGGTTACGAAAAATCCAAGCAATGGATGAAAGACAACAAACCTGACGTGATTTTTTTGGTCTTCAACGACCATGCCACCGCGTTTGATTTGTCCATGATCCCTACCTTCGCCATCGGCTGTGCGGACTCGTACACCCCTGCGGACGAAGGCTACGGCGCTCGCCCTGTGCCCGTTGTGAAAGGCCATCCTGAGCTGGCTTGCCACATCGCGCAATCTGTCATCCAGCAAGATTTTGACCTGACCATCATCAACCACATGGACGTGGACCACGGCCTGACTGTGCCGCTGTCGCTCATGTGCGGTGAGGTCGACGAATGGCCTTGCCCGGTCATCCCGTTCGCCGTCAACGTGGTGCAATATCCTGTGCCGTCGGGTCAACGCTGCTTCAACTTGGGCAAAGCCATCCGCAAGGCTATCGAAAGCTATGACGGTTTGAACCAAGACGGCAAACCTTTGAACGTGCAAATCTGGGGCACAGGCGGCATGAGCCACCAGCTGCAGGGCGCACGGGCGGGTTTGATCAACTTGGATTGGGACAAGCAGTTCATCGAACGCCTAGTGAACGACCCAGCCGACCTCGCCACCATGCCACACATGGAGTATGTGCGCGAAGCCGGCTCGGAGGGCATTGAACTGGTGATGTGGCTGATTGCACGCGGAGCGATGGCTGATGTGGCGGGAGGTAAAGCTCCCACTGAAGTCCATCGTTTCCACCACGTACCAGCAAGCAATACCTCGGTAGGCCATTTAATTTTGGAAAACAATTAATTTAAAGAAGAAGAATATGAGCAAAACCATCAAAGTCGCCCTCGCTGGCGCTGGTGCCTTTGGCATCAAACACTTGGACGGCATCAAAAACATCGACGGCGTGGAAGTCGTCTCCCTGATCAGCCGAGACTTGGAAAAAACCAAAGTAACCGCCGCTCAATACGGCATTGGTCACGTTACGACTGACTTGAATGAAAGCCTAGCACTCAAAGAAGTCGATGCCGTGATTTTGTGCACCCCCACCCAAATGCACGCCGAACAAACGCTGGCTTGCCTGAAAGCTGGCAAACACGTGCAGGTCGAAATCCCGCTCGCCGACACGCTCAAAGGCGCTGACGACGTGGTCGCGCTGGCGAAAAGCAGCGGTTTGGTGGCGATGTGCGGCCACACCCGCCGCTTCAACCCCAGCCACCAGTATGTGCACAACCAGATCAAAGCGGGCAAATTCAACATCCAGCAAATGGATGTGCAAACCTACTTTTTCCGCCGCACCAACATGAATGCCCTTGGTCAAGCCCGCAGCTGGACCGACCATTTGCTGTGGCACCACGCAGCGCACACGGTCGATTTATTTGCCTACCAGTGCGGCAGCCCGATTGTCAAAGCCAACGCCGTGCAAGGTCCGATCCACCCCGTGCTAGGCATTGCGATGGACATGTCCATCCAACTACAGGCCGCCAATGGCGCGATTTGCACGCTGTCGCTGTCGTTCAACAACGACGGCCCACTGGGCACTTTCTTCCGCTACATCGGCGACACGGCGACCTATTTGGCGCGTTATGACGACCTGTTTACGGGCAAAGACGAGAAAATCGACGTGAGCCAAGTGGCGGTGTCCATGAACGGCATCGAGCTGCAAGACCGCGAGTTCTTCGCCGCCATCAAAGAAGGCCGCGAGCCGAATTCCAGCGTGGCGCAGGTGGTGAACTGCTACAAAGTGTTGGATTCGCTGGAAAAGCAGCTGAATAGTTAAATTTTCCACACCCGCACTCTGTCATTCCCGCGCAGGCGGGAATCCATGCCCCACCGCCGTGGATTCCCGCCTGCGCGGGAATGACGGATTGAATCTATATTGATGCTTCAGGTCTGAGATAATTACGTCTTTTCTCAAACTCTCGAAAGCAACCCCATGGCAGATGCAGCGACCCCAGTGACAGACACTAACGCAGACCCAGTTTTTCAAATCCAGCGCGTTTACCTCAAAGAAGCGTCGTTAGAGCAGCCCAATTCACCGGCAATTTTGCTAGTGCAAGAGCAGCCAGAAGTGAACATTCAGCTCGGCGTGGATGCCACACCTGTGGCCGATGGCGTGTTTGAAGTCACCGTCACCGCCACTGTGCACACCAAAATTGGCGAAAAAACCGTGTTTTTGGTGGAAGCCAAGCAAGCAGGTATTTTTGAGATTCGCAACCTGCAGCAAGAGCAAATGGGCCCCATCATGGGTATCACCTGCCCTGCGATTGTGTACCCGTACTTGCGTGGCAACGTGGCAGACCTCGTCTCCCGCGCTGGCTTTCCGCCTGTGCATTTGGCAGAAATCAACTTCCAAGCCATGTACGAGCAGCAGCAAGCGGAGCAAGCTGCGACGCCGTTGCAATAAAACACGATAAATTACATGAAAATAGGCATAAATATGACTCTAGCCGACGTATTTATTGCCTAATTAGCTATTAAAAATATAGCAAATTAAGCTCTCAAAAACCTCTCAAACTACCCCATGAACATCATCGTTTTAGGCGCAGGCGCATGGGGTACGGCATTGGCGATCAGCGCGGCTAGCAACGCAAAAGCAAAGCATCACGTTACCCTGTGGTCGCGTGATGCAGCGCAGGCTGCGATCATGCAGTCGCAGCGCTGCAATGCCAAGTATTTGCCGCAAGTGGTTTTCCCAGAATCGCTGCAAGTTGCCAGCGGTGATTTCTCAGCACTCGTCAAAACGGCTGATGTGGTCATCATCGGCACGCCGATGTCGGGTTTGCGCGGCATGCTGAATCAGCTCAAGGGCGCAACTTGCCCCGTCGCTTGGTTGTGCAAAGGCTTTGAAGCTGCCGAAAATAACGACATTGACGGCAAAGTTGGCCTGCTCGGGCATGAAATCTACGCGCAAATTGCAGCAAGCCAAGCTAAAACGACGCAACATCCTCTATCAACAGGACTTAAAACTGGAATCTTGAGCGGCCCCAGCTTCGCGCTAGAAGTCGCCAAAGGCCAGCCCACCGCTTT
Organism: Burkholderiaceae bacterium; assembly: GCA_040079635.1. Classification (GTDB taxonomy): domain Bacteria; phylum Pseudomonadota; class Gammaproteobacteria; order Burkholderiales; family Burkholderiaceae_C; genus Aalborgiella. The sequence goes on from JBEBJY010000021.1 coordinate 37,905, forward strand.
AGTGGCAGCCAGCGAACTAACCGAAGTACGCGATGCCTTGATTGCCGCGTTCCACAGCCCCAGTTTGCGGGTTTATGGTAATGACGATGTGGCAGGCGTGGAAGTGGGCGGCGCAGTGAAAAACGTCTTGGCTATCGCCACCGGCTTGTGCGACGGCCTGCAACTAGGCTTGAACGCCCGCGCAGCCCTCATCACCCGTGGTTTGGCGGAAATGACACGGCTTGGGCTGGCGCTGGGGGCGGATATCGAAACCTTCATGGGCTTGTCCGGCCTAGGCGACTTGGTGCTCACCGCCACCGGCGATTTAAGCCGCAACCGGAAAGTTGGCCTGCTCTTGGCTCAAGGAAAAACCCTCTCAGAAGCCGTAGCGTCGCTCGGCCATGTAGCCGAAGGCGTCTACTGCGCCCGCACCGTCAGCCAGCGCGCGCTGTCGCTAGGGGTGGATATGCCGATCACGCAGTGTGTGGTGAAGGTTTTGGATGGCACCTTGAGTGCTCAGCAAGCGGTGGGCGTGTTGATGGGGCGGGATGCTACGGAAGAGCTTTGAAGTTCAATAAAGACTGGCTAGTTTGCAAATCTAGTTAGCACAGCGTTACCCCGACCGATCGAAT
>JBEBJY010000022.1:0-37510 GCA_040079635.1 Burkholderiaceae bacterium
CACGTTTGGTTTGGGCGTTTGCAACGGCTGCCAGATGTTTGCCGAGTTGGCGCAAATCATCCCCGGTGCCGAGCACTGGCCACGTTTCACCACGAATCAGAGTGAGCGCTTTGAGGCGCGTTTGAGCATGGTCGAGATTTTGGAATCGCCTAGCTTGTTCCTCGCAGGTATGGCTGGCACAAGGTTGCCGATTGCGGTAGCGCACGGTGAAGGTTTCGCCAATTTCGATCCTGCCAAGGCTGGCCGAGGCAACCCACAAGCTGTCATCCAAGCCATGCGCTTCACCGACAACTTCGGCGCTGCGACTGAAATCTACCCCTTCAACCCCAACGGCAGCCCCGGCGGCCTAACCGCCGTCACCACCCAAGACGGCCGTTTCACCGCCATGATGCCGCACCCCGAGCGCGTGTTCCGCAACATCCAGATGAGCTGGACTTCTCTTGATTCAAGCGCACGCAGCCCTTGGCTGCAGTTGTGGCACAACGCGCGGAAGTGGGTGAAATAGTCGTAGAGGGTGACTTTTGCTGTATTTACAGTGCAGCTTGTCACTTTTCCCACATGCAGACCGAGTTACCGGTGACTTCTGCCTGAAAGAAAGACCGCCAGAAGAATTTAGGTACGAGGTTGATACCAAAATCGACCGAGGCATCCATCACGGAAACGGCTTCTCGGGCTTGGTAACCGCTTTGTAGGAAGATGGCCTCTGGGTGGTCCACCGATTGGAATGGCGCACCCATTTCTGTCACCACTTGGCTCAAGGTTTGACCGTATTTGTTAACCATCTCGCGGTTTACCAGATCGCACATCAGGCGATGCTTTGGGAATTCATAGTCGAGTTCGCCCAGCAGATTTTGGACATCGTTCTCGCACAAGTAAATCACGACACCTTCTAAAACAAAAACAACCGGCCCGTTGTGGGGAAGTTGCAGGAGTTTGTCGACCAAGTCTTCCTTGGCAAAATCAATCGGCTCTCTGTGCAGAGGGTCGTTGCACTCGTCGCTGGGCAGCAAAATATCTTTGTAGGCAATCAGTTCCGGCTCGTCCAGCTCAAACCAGTGGCCACCGTTGAGCCGATAGGGTCGGCTGTCAAAGCCAGCGCCTAGGGTCACGATATTCAAATCATGGTTGGCATACAGCAACTGCCGTAGCATGTCGTCCATGATGCGATGCCTGACGATGACGCTGGAGTTGGACAGTTCGAGTGCTTTAAACCGATCAAAAATTGCCATGCCATAGTCGCACATGAACAATTTGGCGTAGTCGTCTCCACAAATCGGTTTGTCTTGCGCCGCATCCAACATACGCGCGCCGCAACAGTAAAAAGCTGTGTCGGTGATAGGTTTCATGCAAGTCCTTGGGGGGACTCATATTAGGTTCAACGGCAAGAAGAGGCAAGTAACAACTTGCGACGCTTTGTACGCTGATTTTGTACACTAAATCCAGATGCCGAAGATCAAGGCTGTTTTCGTAAGCTGTGCACCAGTTTGATAACCGCGGCGTCTTTTAATGAAGCGTGTTCACCAACCGTCATCTTGTCCTGAATCAACCTTTCCAGCGTCTCAATATGTGGTAAAACCGTGCCGAAAAAGTACGGATTTTGATCTTTGGCAATCAAAATCGTGGGGAAATCCTCCACCTCAATCGGGTCGATCAAGTCCGCCTCGTCCTCCACATCGACCCACAAAAAACGCACGTTTGGGAACTTGCGGGCGAGTGAATCAAACAGCGGCTTGTACTCGCGGCAAGCACCACACCAGTCGGCGCACAGGCAGGCGACGAGTAGGTGAGGGAGTGGTGTTGTGCTGGGCATATTTTGCTATGATTACTATAGCTGCTTAGGTAATAAATACGCCGGCTAGAGGCATATTTTGAGTTGTCAAATTAATAACAATATATAACGATTTAAATCTGATCCGCCGTCACACCCACGCCTTGGCTGTAGCCGCCGTCGACGTACATGATCTCTGACGTGATACCGCTAGACAAATCGCTCAGCAGGAAGGCTGCGGCGTTGCCGACTTCGTCAATCGTCACGTTGCGGCGGATGGGGGATGCGCCAGCCACAGTACCGAGCAATTTACCGAAGTCTTTGATACCGCTGGCAGCCAAAGTTTTAATCGGGCCAGCGCTGATGCCATTGGCACGCATGCCTTGAGGGCCGATGGCTTCTGACAGGTAGCGCACAGACGCTTCCAGCGATGCTTTGGCCAAACCCATGGTGTTGTAGTTAGGCACGGCGCGCTCTGCGCCTAGGTAGGAAAGCGTTAAAACAGACGATTTTTCGCGCAAATGTGGCAGCAAGGCTTTGGCCATGGCGGGGAAGCTGTAGGCGCTGATGTCGTGGGCGATGCGGTAGTTTTCGCGGGTTAGGCCGTCTAAGAAGTTACCTTCTAGGGCTTCTTTGGGCGCAAAACCGATGCTGTGCACGAAGCCGTCGAATTGCGGCCAGACGGCGGACAAGTCACGCGCGAGATTGGCAATCGATTCGTCGCTGCCGACGTCGCAGTCAAAAATCAGCTTGGAGTCAAACTCAGCCGCAAAACCGGTGATGCGGTCTTTGAAACGCTCACCCACGTAGCTGAAAGCCAGCTCAGCGCCTTCGCGGTGGCAGGCTTTGGCGATGCCGTAGGCGATGGAGCGGTTGCTCAACACGCCAGTGATGAGTAGTTTTTTGCCAGTTAAAAATCCCATGATGGTCTCGCTTTTGTTATAAATTGAAAAGTAATGTACTCGGTCAAACAGAATTGTCGCTGAAAATGCTACGATTCAAGCGTGAAAAAACAATTAGTCATCAAACTGGGTCTTACGGCCGTCTTGCTGGGGCAGCTTTTCGGTTGCGCCGTGCCTACAAAGGGTGTTCAAACCAGAGCTCCAGCGGTTGTACAAACGCCGCAAAGTACGAGTTCTGCTCCCGTGGTCAGTCAAGAAGCTGCTTTGGACAAAAACGAAGTCATTATCGATAAGCCCGCGCCAGTGGAAACAGAGGTTGTTTCTCTTTTGGCAAAAATCACTCCGGCGCAGTTGGCGCGGCTAAACCAAGCTTTAAAAGTAGCCAGTGATGAGGTTAAATCAGTGTCGACAGTGAGCCAAGCCACGCCGAAAATACGCGCATTTGTAGAGCGGCTGAGCTGCATACGCCAATACAACGACGGCGGCAGCAACGTGCTGCAAAACATGGCTGCGCCTGGCGTGTCGTTCAAATTTTTCGTGCCACCCATGCATGGCACCAAGGTGCACAACAAAAATAGCTGCTTGACTGTCAGCGCCATTGCTTTGAAGCCGCTGAGCTACCAAGGTTTGGCGGGTATTCAGATCAAAGTGTCGTATGTTGCCGAAGACAGCGGCGAGACGACAACCAGCAACCATGAAATCAACAAAAACAACAAAGGTGTTTGGTGGTTTACACGCTAAAACAGGTCGTTTCACGATGGATTTTGCTGCTCCTGAGCGGTCTGTTGGCTGCGCCGGTTTGGGCGGCGCATGCTTATTCATTGTGGGGCGATATTAAATACCCCGCTGGTTTCGCGCATTTTGACTATGTGAACCCCAATGCTCCCAAAGGTGGCGAACTGGTAGCGGTGAGCAATTTACGTGTTTCCACCTTCGACAAATACAACCCCTTCAACATCAAAGGCACATCGCCCGCGTATTTGAGCGATTTGCTGTTTGAAAGCTTGCTGACGGGCTCGGCTGATGAGTTGGGCACAGCATATGGCTTGTTGGCAGAAGATGTTGAGGTGCCTGCCGATGGGTTGAGTGCAACGTTTAAATTGCGCCCAAACGCACGTTTTCACGATGGCAAACCGGTACAGGCTGAGGATGTGAAATACACATTTGACACCTTGACCAGTAAATATGTTCAGCCTGGTTACCGCGCCTTGCTAGAAGATGTAGAACGCGCGGAAGTGATCAGTCCGCTGGTTGTCAAGTTTTACTTCAAACGCAAAAACAGAGAGTTGCCATTGACCGTGGGCGGTCTGCCTATTTTCAGCCGCGAGTGGGGCAAAGGCAAAACTTTCGACAAAGTGGTGACGGACATGCCCATTGGCAGTGGTCGCTACAAAATTGGCCCGGTCAATTACGGCAAAGACATCACCTATGTGCGCGACCCCAAATACTGGGGCGACGGTCTCAATGTCAACGTCGGCAGCGGCAATTTTGAGCGCATCACCATCAAAATCTACAAAGACAACGTGGCGCGGCTGGAAGGGCTGAAAGCGGGCGAGTTTGATTTCATGCAGTTTTATTCCGCCGGTGACTGGTCACGCAGAGCGACGGGTAAACGTTTTGAAACGGGAGATTTGACCAAAGGCGTCTTCAAACACAGCTTGCCAAGCGGTTTTCAAAGCTATGTGTTCAATACCCGCTTGCCCAAGTTTCAAGACGTGCGAGTGCGGCAGGCAATTGGTTTGGCGCACGACTTCAATTGGATGAGCCGTTTGCTGTTTTACGGTATATACAAACCTGTGAATGGTTTGTTCGGCAACACCGATTGCTCGGCATCTGGCATACCAAGTGCCGAAGAATTAGCATTGTTAGAGCCGCTGCGGTCACAAATTCCTAGTGCCGCTTTCGAAGCTATGGCCATTCAACCGAACGCAGACGGCAAAGACAATCTGCGTGCCAATTTGGTGAAGGCGCGCGATTTATTGGCGCAGGCTGGCTGGACAGTGCAGGGCGGTGTGTTGAAAAATGCCAAAGGTGAAGCCTTGGAAATTGAGTATTTAGACAGCCAAGAGTCTAAAAGTGCCACGCTGGCGTCTTGGCAGCGCAATTTAGCCAAACTTGGCATTACCTTGAAATTGCGAGCAGTTGATTTTGCCCTTTACCAGCAGCGTTTGCAAAAATTTGACTTCGACATGGTCAGCCTTGCTTTTGGCGGCACCAACAACCCAGGTGCAGAGTATGCCGACATGTTTGGTTCCAAAGCGGCGGATATTGAAGATTCGGGCAACTATGCGGGTTTGAAAAACAAGGCGGTCGATACCTTGATTGACCGCATGGTGACTTCTCAAACCAAGGCTGAGCTGATTCCCGCCTGCCGCGCATTTGAGCGCGTTATCGCTCACAGCCACACCATGGTGCCGCAGTGGTACAGCGGGCAACATAATTTGGCGTACAACCCGAAAAAACTCTCCAAACCAGCTGTTGAGCCCAAATATTACAAGGCCGATGGCTGGCTGCTCAACAACTGGTGGGCGCAATCAGCAGTGAATAAATAACCATGTTCAGCTACATCCTCAAACGCCTCTTGTTAATGATTCCAACACTCTTTGGCGTGTTGCTCTTGACGTTTGTGGTGATTCAATTCGTCCCCGGCGGGCCAGTGGAGCAGTATTTGGCTGAAGCAAAATCGACCACGGGTGCGAGTGGTGAGTCGGTTTACCGTGGTGGCAAAGGGATCGACGAAAAACGGCTGGCTGAAATTAAAAGTTTGTACGGTTTTGACAAACCCGCGCCCGAGCGTTTTTGGCTGATGATCAAGTCGTATTTGAGCTTTGACTTAGGAAGAAGCTTTTTTCAGCATAAACCCGTGTGGGATTTGGTCAAAGAAAAACTACCTGTTTCTATAAGCTTGGGGTTGTGGACATTCTTCATCAGCTACCTCATCTCCGTACCTTTAGGCGTTGCAAAGGCGGTGCGGGCAGGGTCTAAGTTTGACTTTGTCACGACGCTCATTGTGTTGTTTGGCTACGCGATTCCGGGCTTTGTGTTGGGCGTGGCGCTGTTGGTGATATTTGGTGGGCAGTTACAGTGGTTTCCACTGCGCGGGTTGACGTCGGCCAACTGGGAAACGTTGAGCTGGGGTGCGAAGATCACCGATTATTTGTGGCATATCGTCTTGCCCATCACCGCCATGGTGTTGGGCAGTTTTGCAGTCACGACGATGTTGACGAAAAACGCCTTTCTCGAAGAAATCCGCAAACAATATGTCACCACCGCGCGCGCCAAGGGCTTGTCTGAACGGCAGGTTTTGTACAAACACGTGTTTCGCAATGCTTTGATTCCTATCGTCACTGGCTTTCCGGCAGCGTTTGTAGGCGCGTTTTTCACGGGTTCGCTGTTGATTGAAACGCTGTTTTCACTCGATGGGCTGGGTTTGTTGAGTTACGAGAGCGTGATTCGGCGCGATTACCCGGTTGTTCTCGGGACGCTTTATTTATTTACTTTGATTGGTTTGGTCACAAAACTGATTTCTGATCTTATGTATGTTTGGGTGGATCCGCGTGTCAAATTCGACTAATCCAACCCCAACCTCAACGGTTTCCCCATCTCCGGGGCGTCGCGCTTGGCAACGCTTCAGACGCAATCGACTTGGCTTTTATAGCTTGCTGGCGTTTTGCTTCTTGGTGTTGATTAGCTTGTTTGCGGAAGTGATTTCAAACGACAAACCGCTCATCGTTCATTACAACGATGGCAAAACAAGTAGTTTCTACTTTCCGCTGGTGAAAGATTATCCAGAAACGCTGTTTGGCGGCGATTTTGAAACGCCGACCGATTATCTTGACCCGTTCATCCAAGCCAAACTTTCTCAAGACGGTAATTGGGTAATTTACCCCCTAAATCGCTACGGCTCAAAAACGCTGAATTACTTCGCGAAATCGCCCAATCCATCCGCACCTTCTCGTGATAACTTGTTCGGCACAGACGACAAGGGGCGCGATTTGCTGGCGCAGTTGATTTACGGTTTCCGCGTTAGCGTGCTGTTTGCGCTGGCTTTGACGGTGATTGGCGTTGTTTTGGGTGTGATTACGGGGGCGATTCAGGGCTTTTACGGTGGCAAGATGGACTTGGCTTTTCAGCGTTTCATTGAAATTTGGGGTGCGATGCCTGAGTTGTATCTGCTCATCATCTTCAGCGCCGTGTTTTCGCCCAGTCTCGCTTTGTTGTTGATTTTGCTCAGTTTATTTGGTTGGATGGGGTTGTCGGATTACGTGCGGGCAGAGTTTTTGCGCAATCGGCAGATGGATTACGTGCGCTCTGCGCGGGCTTTGGGTGTGAGTAACTGGCACATCATCACGCGCCACGTGCTGCCCAACAGCATGACGCCCGTGGTTACCTTTTTGCCGTTTCGCATGAGTGGTGCGATTTTGGCGCTGACCTCGCTGGATTTCCTGGGTTTGGGTGTTCCGCCCGGCACGCCGTCATTGGGTGAGTTGTTAGCGCAGGGCAAAAACAGCATTGATGCGTGGTGGATATCGCTGTCGACGTTTGGGGTTTTGGTGGTGACTTTGTTGCTTTTGACGTTCATGGGCGATGCCTTGCGGGATGCATTAGATCCTCGGAAAGCTGATAAATGACTGTCCAAACTCAATCAAATTTGCTTGATGTCAAAGATTTAACGGTTTCCTTCAACGGCAAACCCGTCGTTCACGGTATTAACTTCTCGATAAAAGCGGGTGAGCGCATCGCTTTGGTGGGTGAATCGGGTTCTGGCAAAACCGTCACCGCGTTGAGTTTGTTGCGCTTGGTGATGAATGCTGAGTTGCGGGGCAGCGCTAGCTTTGGCCAAAATGACACTGTGGATTTACTCAGCATTCCTGAGCAGCAGCTGCGTGGTATTCGCGGCCAAGACATCGCCATGATCTTTCAGGAGCCGATGACCGCGTTGAACCCGCTGTTTACGGTGGGCGATCAAATAACTGAAGTTTTAGAGCTAAAAACACCTTTAAATAACACTCTAGCCGGCGTATTACCTGCCTCAGAAGCTATAAAATTAATAGCATCTACGGGTATTGCTGACCCAGAACGTTGCGCCAAATCGTACCCGCACCAGCTCAGCGGTGGTCAGCGGCAGCGTGCCATGATCGCCATGGCTCTAGCCTGCCAGCCCAAACTATTGCTAGCGGACGAACCCACAACTGCGCTGGACGTGAGCTTGCGGTTGCAAATTTTGGAGCTGCTGGCTGATTTGCAAAAACAAAACGGCATGGCAGTGCTGCTGATTACCCATGATTTGAACCTAGTTCGCAAGTTTGCCGACCGCATCATCGTCATGGAAAACGGCCATATTGTGGAGCAGGGCGCTGTGGGGGACGTTTTTGCGAACCCGCAGCATGCATACACCCGCAAGCTGCTGGACAGCAAGCCAGTGCGGGATGTTGTGGAATCCACAAGCGCCACCATGGATTCCCGCCTACGCGGGAATGACAATATGCGAGCTGCCAACTTACGTGTGAGCTACCCAACACCGATTCCTGGCATGCGTGGCTGGTTCAAAAAAGGTGAGTTTGTCGCGGTAAAAGGCGCTAGTTTTGACATTCCACGGGGTCAAACGCTGGGTGTGATTGGAGAATCTGGCTCTGGCAAGTCAACTTTGGCATTGGCTGCGCTGGGTTTGCTACCTTTTTCGGGTGAGTTACAGGTATCTGGGCAAAGCTGGGGCAAAAGCAAAACCTCAGATAAAACGTTGCGTAAACACGTGCAAGTGGTGTTTCAAGACCCATTTTCGTCATTGTCGCCACGTATGACGGTCGGTGAACTGGTGGGCGAGGGTTTGCTGGTGCATGCACCTGAATTGAATGCTGAACAGTGCCAAGCCAAGGTTTTAGCTGCTTTGGCTGAGGTTGGATTGACTGAATCACAGTTTGCAGGTCTGCTAAACCGCTATCCGCACGAGTTCTCGGGCGGGCAACGGCAGCGTTTGGCCATCGCGCGGGCACTGATTGTTGAGCCGCAGCTTTTGGTGTTAGACGAGCCAACCAGTGCGTTGGATGTGACGATTCAAAAGCAAGTATTGCAGCTGTTGCAGCGCCTGCAACGCGAGCGGGGATTGAGTTATTTGCTGATTACCCACGATGTGGATGTGATTCGCGCGATGGCGCACCACGTGCTGGTCATGCGGGAGGGTGAGATCGTCGAATCTGGCTCTGTACAGCAAATCATGGCATCACCGCAGCATGCTTACACATCATTATTGGTTAATGCAGGCATTTAAGTCGTGGTTTTACGCCTAAAAGGTGGCTAAAAGTGTGACAAATCAATAATTTAGGGCTATAATTCGATACTTAGGGTTTTGCCTAGTTGCCTCAGAACAGCTTTCAACATTCTTAACCAGTGAATTTAAATGTTCACGAGACGATAAGTGCGGTACTTCAGTGCTGCAACATACGGGCGATTTTATACGCCCGTTTTTTTTGCCTGTACGTATTTGAATTGTTTAAAAAGGAAGATTTCCGTTGGCAGCGCAGCAAGTGATTGAACAAATTGTGACCGGTTTCGGTTATGACCTGGTAGAGATTGAACGCTCTGCCGGTGGTTTGCTGCGTGTGACGATTGATTTTCCTTGGGTTGCTGGTACGGCTAAGGCGGATGAAAAGCTGATCAACGTCGAAGACTGCGAAAAAGTCACGCGGCAGCTGCAGTTTGCTTTAGAAGTGGATGGTGCGGATTACAAGCGGCTTGAGGTGTCCTCGCCGGGTATCGACCGACCTCTACGCCATGCCAAAGATTTTGAGCGGTTTTTGGGTGAAGAGATCGACATTAATTTGAAAGCGCCTATTGGTCTTGCTGCGGTGGGTCAAGTAAGTGCTACACGTAAGAAGTTTCGTGGCACTCTAGAACGTGCTGAGCATAGTGAAGCCTCTGCCAAAGAAGCTGATGCTGCTGTGTGGCAAATTGTTTGGTCTGAGGCGCCAGTGGCAAAACCAGGTGCTCGTATCAGTAAAAATCGCCCACCTGCACCGGTGCAGGCTTTGGGTTTTAGGTTGGAAGAATTGCGGGATGCGCGTTTGGCACCCATTGTGAATTTCAAAGGACGTACAAATCTGACAGACCAGTCTGAGAGTACATCCGAAGATGAATCAGAAAATATAGGAGAGTGAAGTCATGAATCGCGAAATGTTGATGTTGGTAGAAGCCATCTCACGCGAAAAAAGCGTTGAGTTAGATGTCGTTTTTGGTGCTGTTGAAGCCGCCTTGGCGCAAGCAACTAAAAAGTTGTTTCCTGGCGACGTGGATATTCGCGTCGCGATGGATCCTGATACTGGAAGCTACGAAACTTTCCGCCGTTGGCATGTTGTGCCAAATGAGGCAGGCTTGCAATTGCCTGATCAAGAGATTTTGCACTTTGAAGCGCAAGAGCAGATTCCAGACATCGAGGTTGACGAATACATCGAAGAATCTGTGCCGTCTGTGCCAATCGGTCGTATTGGCGCGATGGCTGCTAAACAGGTGATTTTGCAGAAAATCCGTGAAGCAGAGCGTGAAATGATCTTGGCTGACTTCATGTCACGCGGTGAGAAGATTTTGGTCGGTACGGTCAAACGTATGGACAAAGGCGATTTGATCATCGAAAGCGGCCGTGTTGAAGGTCGTTTGCGTCGTACAGACATGATCCCGAAAGAAAACTTCCGCGCTGGTGACCGCGTTCGTGCGTTGATTATGGAAGTCGACAGCACCTTGCGTGGCGCTCCTATCATTTTGTCGCGCAATGCGCCGCAATACATGGTTGAGTTGTTCCGTAATGAAGTGCCTGAAATCGAGCAAGGTTTGCTAGAGATCAAATCTTGCGCCCGTGACCCTGGTTCTCGCGCAAAAATCGCTGTGTTGTCACACGACAAACGTGTTGACCCCATTGGTACTTGTGTCGGTGTGCGTGGCACGCGTGTGAATGCTGTTACCAACGAACTCGGCGGTGAGCGCGTTGATATTGTGTTGTGGAGCGAAGACCCAGCGCAGTTTGTCATTGGTGCTTTGGCTCCTGCCAACGTCACATCGATTGTTGTGGATGAAGAGCGTCACGCCATGGATGTGGTGGTTGATGAGGAAAACTTGGCGATTGCCATTGGCCGTGGCGGACAAAACGTGCGCTTGGCTTCTGATTTGACTGGTTGGAAAATCAACATTCTTGATGCTGCAGAATCTGCCCAAAAGAATGCTAGCGAGACGGATACCAGCCGCAAGTTGTTCATGGAAAAGTTGGATGTGGACGAAGATATCGCCGACATCTTGATTGCCGAAGGTTTCACCAATCTCGAAGAAGTGGCTTACGTGCCATTGCAAGAGATGCTGGAAATTGAAAGTTTCGACGAAGACACGGTTAACGAGTTGCGCACACGTGCTAAAGATGCTTTGTTGACGATGGAAATCGCCAAAGAAGAAAACGTCGAAGAAGCTTCGCAAGATTTGCGTGATTTGGAGGGCTTAACGCCTGAGCTGATCAGCAAATTGGCCGATGGCGGCGTCCACACACTTGACGATTTGGCCGATTTGGCAGTCGATGAGCTTATAGAAATTACTGGCCAGTCAGAAGAGCAGGCTAAGACGTTGATCATGAAAGCGCGCGAACATTGGTTTACCAGTGACGACGCTTCTCAGGCAGCCCCTCAAGCAGCTCCTAAAGCTTAAACGGTTATGAAAGATTACACAGAATATGTCCACCACGACCGTTGCCGATTTTGCAGCTGAACTCAAAAAATCAACCTCGACTCTTTTAGAGCAACTCAACAGTGCAGGCGTTGCGAAAGCTGCTGCGTCTGACACTTTGAATGATGCTGACAAGCAAAAATTATTAGCCTTCCTGCAGACCAGTCACGGCACGGTCTCTGGCGAGCGCAAAAAGATCACGTTGGTCAAAAAGTCAACGACTGAAATCAAGCAGGCTGATGCTTCAGGCAAAGCGCGCACAATTCAAGTCGAGGTGCGTAAAAAACGCACCTTCATTCAACGTGATGAAGCGGCTGAAGGGCAAGCTGAAGAAGCAGCGGTTGCTGCGCAAAATGCCTCTGACGAGGCTAAGGCTTTGTCTGATCATGCTGAACTGCAACGTCGTGAGCACGAAGCGCAAGTTGAAGCTGACTTGATTCGTAACGAAGAGGCTCAATTGGTTGAACAACGTCGTTTGCGTCAACAACAAGAGCATTTGCAAGAACAAAAAGCGATTGAGGTCGCACAAAAAGCCACCGAAGAAGCTGCTCAAGTTCCTGAAGCTGCTTCGATCAAGCCTGTTGAAGTTGCTACATCCCTGCCAACAGCAAAAACTGTCAAGCGTATGGGAAACAAGATTGCACCTGTTGTTGACGAAAAAGCTGAAAAAGCTGCGGCAGATGCATTGGCAAAAGCCGCTGAAGTTGCACATGCTGTTGAGTTAGCGCAAACAAAAGCTAAGGCTGCCACAGAAGCTAAAGCTGTTGCTGTTACAAAAGCTGCGGATGATGCAAAAGCGTTGGTCGCCGCCGAATCTGCGCGCGCTCAAGATTTGGGTGACCGCAGACGTAAAGCCGAGGCAGAAGCCGCAGCCATTCGGTTGATGATGTCTGCGCCTGCCAAGCCGCCTGTCGTCGCGAAAAAACCTGAGCCGCCAAAAGTTGCTATTAAAGGTACTTTACATAAGCCTGCCACTGGCAGCACGGTTGCAAAACCTGGTGCTAAGCCTGGCGCACCGGGCGCTCCTGGTGCTGCCGCAGCACCTGCAGGTGCGGGCAAAGAAGTTAAATCAGCCAAGCTGTCTAGCAGCTGGGCAGGTGATCCGGCTAAGAAGAAAGGTTTGCCAACGCGTGGCGATACGGGTGCTGGCGCTGGCCGTAACTCAAATTGGCGCGGTGGTCCTGGTGGCGCTCGCGGCAAGCGTGGTGATCGTGGGCATGACCGACGTGATGATATGCCAGAAGTGGCTACCGAAGTGCGCGTTTTAGAAGTGCATGTTCCGGAGACAATCACGGTTGCTGAATTGGCGCACAAGATGGCTGTTAAAGCCTCTGAGGTGATCAAACAATTGATGAAACTAGGCCAAATGGTCACTATCAACCAGCCTTTAGACCAAGACACTGCCATGATTTTGGTGGAAGAATTGGGTCACAAAGCTGTGGTTGCTGCGCTGGATGATGTGGAGGCATTTACCGATGCTGAAGTGTCTTCTCAAGTGGCTGAATCATTGCCCCGTGCTCCAGTTGTTACTGTTATGGGTCACGTTGACCATGGTAAAACTTCGTTGTTGGATTACATTCGTCGCGCTAAAGTAGCATCTGGCGAAGCAGGTGGTATCACACAGCACATTGGTGCCTACCATGTGGAAACACCACGCGGCATGATTTCTTTCCTAGATACGCCAGGCCACGAGGCTTTCACTGCTATGCGTGCACGCGGTGCAACTGCGACCGATATTGTGATTTTGGTGGTAGCTGCAGACGACGGCGTCATGCCGCAAACCAAGGAAGCTATCAAACACGCCAAAGCCGCTGGTGTTCCTATCGTTGTTGCTATCAATAAGATCGATAAGCCTGATGCGAACATGGATCGCGTCAAAGGCGAATTGGTTACTGAAGAAGTGATTCCTGAAGAGTTTGGTGGAGAATCACCATTCATTGGCGTTTCAGCTCGTACGGGTGAAGGCGTTGATGCACTTTTAGAGCAAGTGCTTTTGCAGGCTGAAATTTTAGAACTTCGTGCACCAGTGAATGCCATGGCTAAAGGCTTGGTGATTGAGGCACGTTTGGACAAGGGTAAGGGCCCAGTTTCGACTATTCTTGTGCAATCAGGAACATTGAAAACAGGCGACGTCGTCTTAGCTGGTTCAACCTATGGTCGCGTGCGCGCTATGTTGGATGAGAACGGCAAAGCGATCAAAACCGCAGGCCCATCTATTCCGGTTGAAATTCAAGGTTTGACCGAAGTGCCTCAAGCGGGTGACGAATTCATGGTGATGGCTGATGAAAAGCGCGCTCGTGAAATTGCAACATACCGCGCTGGTAAGTTCCGCCACACCAAGTTAGCGAAGCAGCAAGCCTCTAAGTTGGAAAACATGTTCACCGACATGACGGCTGGCGAAGTCAAGCTTTTGCCAATCATTATCAAAGCCGACGTGCAAGGTTCGCAAGAGGCTTTGGCGCAGTCTGTGCTTAAGTTGTCTACAGACGAAGTCAAAATTCAGATCGTGTACAGCGGCGTCGGTGGTGTCAGCGAATCTGACGTCAACTTGGCGATTGCTTCCAAAGCGGTCATCATTGGTTTCAACACCCGCGCAGATGCTGGTGCGCGCAAAACGGCTGAAAACAATGGTGTTGACATTCGCTACTACGACATTATTTATGCCGCAGTGGACGATCTCAAAGCCGCATTGTCTGGCATGTTGACACCGGATAAAGTTGAAGAGGTTATTGGTACAGCCGAGATTCGCCAAGTCTTCCGCGCTAGCAAAGTGGGTGCGATTGCGGGTTGTATGGTTACCTCGGGTGTGGTCAAACGTGTCGCTAAATTGCGCTTATTGCGCAACAACGTGGTCATCTTTACCGGCGAACTCGAATCGCTCAAGCGTTTCAAGGATGATGCAAAAGAAGTGCGCGAAGGCTTCGATTGCGGTTTGAACATCAAGGGTTACAACGACATTCAAGAAGGCGACTTCTTGGAGTTCTTTGAAATCCGCGAAGTTGCTCGCGAGTTGACATAAAACCCATGGCTGTTAAAAAATCTAAAACTCCGAATCGCAGCTTCAAGGTTGCAGATCAGATCCAGCGGGATCTGACGGAGTTGATTGCGCGCGAGTTGAAAGACCCACGCGTTGGTATGGTGACGATTCAAGGTGTTGAAGTCACACCTGATTACGCACATGCAAAAGTCTTTTTCAGCGTGTTGATTGGCGACAAAAACGAATGCGAAATTGCTCTTAACCAAGCTGCAGGATTTTTGCGGAATGGCTTGTTTAAGCGTTTGCACATTCATACCGTGCCAACCTTGCATTTCTTGTTTGATCGAACAACTGAAAAAGCAGCAGACATGAATGCGTTGATTGCAAGAGCGGTAGCGACGCAAGTCAAAGAAGATTGATGTGAGTTCAGAGGAAAGAAAAGGACGAACTGGCGAACGAATTAAAAGAAGGCCTGTTCATGGTGTTTTGCTCTTAGACAAGCCGATAGGTTTGTCTAGTAACGATGCTTTGCAAAAAGCAAAGTGGTTATTGAGAGCCGAAAAAGCAGGGCATACCGGAACTTTAGATCCTTTAGCAACTGGTTTGTTGCCGTTGTGTTTTGGTGCTGCGACGAAGTTTAGTCAACTGCATTTGGATGCAGATAAGCGATATGAAGCTGTCGCTGCGTTGGGCGTTAAAACGACAACGGGTGATGCAGAAGGCGATGTGTTAGTGCGACGTGATGTGAATGTGAGCGATGAATTGTTGCAATCTGTTTTGCAGCAATTCAAAGGCGAGATTTCACAAATTCCGCCTATGCACAGTGCGCTGAAGAAAGATGGAAAAGCCCTGTATGAGTATGCAAGGGCAGGTATTGAGGTTGAGAGAGTGGCTAGACAAGTTGTAATAAACGACCTATCCGGCGAATTTATTGCCGATACAGCTATTAAATTGATAGTGAATTGCAGCAAAGGAACGTACATTCGAACCTTGGGCGAAGATATCGGAGAAAAGCTGGGTTGTGGTGCGCATTTGAGTAGCCTGCGTCGAATTGGTACAGGTGGTTTTGATATGAGTCAGTGCGTGACATTAGAGGCGTTGGAAGCAATGACAGAGGATGAGCGATTGGCTTGTCTGCTGCCAGTTGAGTGCCTTTTAGAAGGACATGCTCGCGTCACATTAGATGCTGAAAATGCAGCACGGTTTTTGAATGGTGTTCGCAGGCGAGGTGATTGGTTGCCCATCAAAGAGGGTGAGTTTGTGGCTGTGTTTGGAATGAACCCAGAGGCTTTACTAGGGACAGCCCAAGTCATTGCAGACGAGTTGGTACCAGGCAGATTGCTTAGCCCGCAGGATATTGAGCAGATTTTAAGTAAGTAAATTAGCAAATAAATTAGTAAGTAAGTTTAGTAAGTATTGAAGTATTGATTTAGATAAATAGGAAGTTAGGAAGTAAGAACATGTCACATAAACAAATTCGCAATATCGCGATCATTGCCCACGTTGACCACGGTAAAACAACCATGGTTGACCAATTGTTACGCCAATCTGGCACGTTTGCCGATCACGAAAAAGTCGTTGACACCGTGATGGACAACAACGCCATTGAAAAAGAGCGTGGCATTACCATTTTGGCAAAAAACTGTGCGGTGACATGGGAAGGCACCCACATCAACATTGTTGACACACCAGGCCATGCGGACTTTGGTGGTGAAGTTGAGCGCGCTTTGTCTATGGTTGACGGTGTTGTGCTGTTGATTGACGCACAAGAAGGCCCTATGCCGCAAACCCGTTTTGTGACTAAGAAAGCTTTGGCACTTGGTTTGAAGCCGATTTTGGTTGTGAACAAAGTTGACAAGCCAGGCGCACGTCCTGACTTCGTAGTCAACGCTGCGTTTGACTTGTTTGACAAGCTCGGCGCAACTGATGAGCAGTTGGATTTCCCTGTTGTATACGCATCAGGCATCAACGGTTGGTCGTCTATGGATGAAGGCGCTCAGGGCGAGCAGTGGGGTCCTGACATGTCAGCCCTATTTAACACCATCTTGGCTCACGTGCCAGCACAAAAAGGTGATCCAGCAGCACCATTGCAATTACAAATTTCAGCGCTCGACTTCTCAACCTTCGTGGGTCGTATCGGTGTTGGTCGTATCAGCCAAGGCACAATCAAACCGATGATGGATATCGTTGTCATGGAAGGCCCAGACGGCAAACCCGTCAAAGGCCGCGTCAACCAAGTGCTGACTTTCCAAGGCTTAGAACGCGTGCAAGCGACCGAAGCTGGACCTGGTGAGATCGTACTAATCAATGGTATCGGTGACATCGGTATCGGTGTCACGATTACTGACCCAGCCACGCCAATGCCATTGCCCATGCTGAAAGTTGACGAACCTACTTTGACCATGAACTTCTGCGTGAACACCAGCCCATTGGCTGGCCGTGAAGGCAAGTTCGTGACAAGCCGCCAGATTTGGGATCGCTTGCAAAAAGAACTGCAACACAACGTTGCTTTGCGCGTCAAAGAAACTGACGAAGAAGGTATTTTCGAAGTGATGGGTCGTGGTGAGTTGCACTTGACGATTTTGTTGGAAAACATGCGCCGTGAAGGTTACGAACTCGCAGTGACTAAGCCACGTGTGGTGATGAAAGAAGTCAACGGTGAAAAGCATGAGCCTATCGAGTTGGTGACTGCAGACATCGAAGAACAACACCAAGGCGGCGTCATGCAAGCTTTGGGTGAGCGCAAGGGCGATTTGGTGAACATGGAGCCGGACGGCCGTGGTCGCGTTCGTTTGGAATACCGTATTCCAGCGCGTGGTTTGATTGGTTTTACCAACGAGTTCTTGAACTTGACACGTGGTTCTGGATTGATTTCCAACATTTTCGACAGCTACGAAGCGCATAAAGGTGATATCGGCGGTCGTAAAAATGGTGTATTGATTTCTATGGATGCAGGTGAAATTTTCACCTACGCACTGGGCAAGCTCGATGACCGCGGTCGTATGTTCGTCAAGGCGAACGATCCGGTATATGAAGGCATGATCGTGGGTATCCATAGCCGTGATAACGATTTGATTGTCAACGCCACACGCACCAAGCAGCTGACCAATTTCCGCGTCAGCGGCAAGGAAGATGCAATCAAGATCACACCACCGATTGACTGCACGTTGGAGTACGGCGTTGAGTTTATTGAGGACGACGAAATGGTTGAAATCACACCAAAATCGATTCGTCTGCGTAAGCGTTATTTGACTGAAGGCGAGCGCAAGCGCGCTGGCCGTTTCTAAATCGGTTTAATTCGAATAAAAAGCGGCTTGCAATTTTGCATGCCGCTTTTTTTATTGGAAAAATAAAATTTTTAACGAAGTAATTATTGAAATTTAAATCGACATGAAATTAACCCATAGACAAGCCGTGATGTTGATGATTGCATGCACCATGATGTGGTCTATCGCTGGTGTAGTTACGCGCCATCTTGAACACGCTAAGAGTTTTGAAGTGACCTTTTGGCGTAGCTTCTTCACGCTGGTGTCGCTGGCTATCATCCTGCCTGCTATTCACGGCAAGACTTTGCTATCTAAATTCAAGCAAGGTGGCTCGTATTTGTGGATTTCTGGTGTGTGCTGGAGCGTCATGTTCACCGCTTTTATGACTGCGTTGACGATGACCAGTGTTGCCAATGTGTTGATTACGTTGTCTCTGGGGCCGATGCTCACAGCTTTGTTCGCACGGGTATTTATTGGCCATAAATTACCTGCACGCACCATCATCGCCATTGTGGTGGCAGGTTTGGGTATTGCTTATATGTATGCCGCGCAAATCAATTTGAGCGATATGAAACAGCTCACGGGCATGCTGGTCGCACTAGGCGTGCCGATTGCGGCAGCGGTGAATTGGACATTGGTTCAACACTCGCAAGCGCAAGGGCACGACGTTGACTTGGTTCCTGCTGTCATGGTGGGTGCGCTGATTTCTAGTTTGGTAACTTATCCGCTGTCAATGCCATTTCAAGCGTCTGGTCAAGATGTCGCGTTACTTGCCATGCTGGGCTTGGTGCAGTTGGCTATTCCGTGCACTTTGGCGGTCGTGTGCGCTCGATTCCTCAAAGCACCGGAAGTGTCTTTGCTAGCTCTTTTAGAAATTATCTTTGGCATTGCACTGGCTTGGGTCGGTGCAAACGAAAAGCCAGGCTTGCCAGTTTTGCTAGGTGGTGGCTTGGTGCTGGGTGCGTTGGTGTTCAACGAGTGGCTAGGTATGCGCGAAAGGGCTGTCAAGCTATAACACTCATATCTGGCACTAACATCTGGCGCTATGATCTAACGCTATCATTCAGGCATGAACAAACAATATGGCCGAGCCGATTTAGCCCGCATTGCTGCCAAAGACATGGTCGACCGTGGTTTGACCGCTGAATTTTCAACAGCATCGTTCAGCCAACTTGAGACTTTTGACAAACCCAGCCAAGAATCAGCGCCTGATATTCGTAATCTAAGCAGTCTGCTGTGGTGCTCCATCGACAACGAAGAATCGCGCGATTTAGACCAGCTTAGCGTTTGCGACGTATTGCCCAACGGTGCGGTCAAGATTTTGGTAGCGATTGCAGATGTAGATACCTTGGTCAAAAAAGGCTCACCCATTGACGATTGCGCACAGCAAAACACCACCTCGGTTTACACCGCAGCGCGAATCTTTCCGATGCTGCCTGAGCGGTTGTCAACCGATTTAACCTCGCTCAACCCGCATGTTGACCGCCTAGCCATGGTGACCGAGATGGTTTTTGATGCTGAAGCAAAGATTGTATCGTCAACCATTTACCGTGCCAAAGTGCATAACCAAAGCAAGCTTGCTTATGATGATGTAGCGGCTTGGTTGGACGGGAAGGGCGATATGCCAGCAGGCGTCAGAGCCATTGCTGGCATGGACAAGCAAATCCGCACGCAAGATGCCGTATCGCAAAAACTGCGTAAACGCCGGTTTGAGCAAGGCGCGTTGGAGTTCAGAACGATTCAGTCGCGTACCGTTTTCTCGGGTGACCATGTCGTCGACGTCGAACAACAGCAACCCAACCGTGCCCGCCAGCTGATTGAAGAACTGATGCTGGCGACCAACGGCGTGACGGCGCGGTTTTTAGCGTCCAAAGGCTATTCCGCGCTGTGCCGCGTGGTGCGCTCGCCTGAGCGTTGGCTCAAAATTGTGGAAGTAGCCAAAGATTTAGGCGAGATATTGCCAGTTGAGCCCGACTCCAAAGCTTTAGAAGTTTTTCTAAGAAAGCGCCATTTGGCTGACCCGCTGCGCTTTCCCGATTTGTCATTGGTCGTTGTCAAACTCATGGGCGCGGGTGAATATGCTGTGCAGTTGGCTGGTGCAATTCCCGTCGGGCATTTTGGTTTGGCGGTTCGCGAGTATTCGCACGCCACAGCGCCGAATCGCCGTTTTGCTGATTTAATCACCCAGCGCATACTCAAAGCAGCCATTCTTGGTGCTTCAGCGCCATATTCCTACACAGAACTTGAGGCATTGGCGA
Source organism: Burkholderiaceae bacterium (assembly GCA_040079635.1). Lineage (GTDB taxonomy): Bacteria > Pseudomonadota > Gammaproteobacteria > Burkholderiales > Burkholderiaceae_C > Aalborgiella. Next base: position 19,869 of record JBEBJY010000022.1, read on the forward strand.
AGCATTGCAACGAACAAGGCAGCGATGCCAACAAAGTGGAGCGCCAAGTGCGTAAATCTGAGGCCGCACTGGTGCTGCAATCACGCATCGGAGAGGTTTTTGACGGCATTGTGACCAGCGCATCCAGCAAAGGCGTGTGGGTGCGGGTGTTCCATCCGCCGGTTGATGGCAGATTGTCTGGTCCAGGTGCTGCACCGCGCATCGGTCAAAAAGTCAAAGCCAAGCTGACTTTGGCTGATGTTGAGCGTGGATTTATCGATTTTGAAGAAGTGAAATGACAAAACAATTGCAAATCCCTGAAATTCGGACTGAGGTTAAAGGGTTAACTGGATTCATTAGCTTAAACCGCCCAAAAGCGCTGAATGCCCTCAGCTTGCCCATGATTCGCGCTTTGATGGGGCAACTTTTGGCTTGGAAGGATGATGCAATCGTCAAACAAGTTGCTATTCGCGGCATGAGCAAACCAACTGCAGAGGGAGTAGAAGTCCCCTTTGGCAACTTCAGCGCAGGCGGCGACATCCGTTTTTTCCACCAAGCCATCCAAACCGGCAACCCCGAGCTGGAAGACTTTTTCACTGAAGAATACGCACTCAACCACTTGATTGCGAACTACCCAAAGCCCTATATCGCCTTCATGGACGGCTTGGTGTTTGGCGGCGGCATGGGCATTTCCCAGGGCGCAAGCCACCGCATCGTCACCGAACGCACCAAAATGGCGATGCCAGAAACGGGGATTGGGCTGTTTCCAGATGTGGGCGGTGGCTACTTTTTAAGCCGTTGCCCAGGTTTTGTGGGCGAATATTTGGCGCTAACTGGCGTGCAAATCGGCGCGGACGAGGCTTTGGCTTACGGCTTGGCTGATCTCAAAGTCAGCGCAGACGCATTGGCTACGTTGTGGGAATCACTTGAATCGAAGTTCATCGCTGAAATTGCTATTAATAATATAGCTACTAAGGCAATAAATACGCCGGCTACAGTCGAAAATATAACTAAAATTGATACTTATTTCTCACTATCTACTGTATCGCAAATCATAACTGCGCTGGAAGCCTCAACTGAAGCATGGCAGCAGCAAACCGCAGCGACTTTACGCACCCGCTCGCCGCTGATGTTGCACGTCGTTTTAGAGCAAATCCGCCGTGGCCGACAGCTCAATTTAGCGCAAAACCTGCAGATGGAGCGCGGCATGGTGCGTCATTGTTTTTACACGGCGCATTTGGGGCGATTTGGCAATGCGTCTGAGACGGTAGAGGGCATCCGCGCCCTAGCGGTGGACAAAGATCACACCCCGCGCTGGAACCCTGCCCACATCAGCGAGGTAACAAATGATATGGTTGCCCCGTTTTTTATAAACCCATGGCCAGACTATGCGCATCCTTTGGCGCACTTGACAACACATTTGACGGCGCATTTAGGCTGAGTCTGATTTACACTTGCCAACATGACCACCCATTTAGAAGCTGCCATACTGAACGCCGAGCGTGACAACGACTATTTCACGTCAACCATTGTGGGCTTGCCCGCTGAAGTCGCGCTAGGCAGAGTCTACACAAAACGCAAACTTAGCCATCACCCCACCATCACCATTGACGCTATTACCACAGCGGTTTGGCACTCTGATGCTGCGCACGCTTTGCTGAAACAACAAATCAAACAGACGCCCAAAACGCTTGGCTTGCCGTATCCCGCCGGTAACTTTGCCCGCAAACGGTCTGAGAAGTCTAGTTTTTTGGCATTTTTGCTTGGTTTTAGCCTGTGTGCGGCATTGTGCTATGCCTATGTGACACAGCAATGGCTACAGCAATTACTTGTTTTTTGAATTTCGGTTTGGATATTTTTAGTTATTAACATGACAGACAACCTAGCATCCCCCGCGCCGCAGCAAGATAATTTGGTCATCGACCCGCTGGGCATGAACATTGTCAACCGCATCGCACCCGATTCGACCATGCAAGGCGACGTCTCGTTTTCTGGCGGCCTGATGGTGCAGGGCAATTTGGCAGGTGCTGGGCTGGTGATGGGGCGCTTGGTGGTGTGGCACGGCGCGCAGGTGCAGGGGCATTTTCGGGTGATCGGCGATTTGTATGTGTTTGGCCGCATCGGTGCAAAAGATGCTGATGCTAACGACACTGTGATTGAATGCATGGGCACGGCCTATATTGCCAGCACGGCGGCAACGACGGGCACGATCACGGCGCAAAGGCTGCGTTTGTACGAAGGCGCAGATTTGCAAGGGCCGTTTAAAACCATCAAAAACATACAATCCTTGCCAGAATTAGACCAAAGTGCTTGAATAAAGCTATCATTCAATCCATTCAAAAGCAAGCTGTTGAGACTATGATTAATTACCCAAACAACCACCAAAACGACCAGCCTGGCATGACGGCATTGGGTCAAGCCATGCCCGATGTTTTAAAAACACCTGTGTTGACGCAAGTTGAGACTTTAGAGGCAGGTGACGAAGATGGTGACGCTGATGGCAGTACTGGCGCAGCCTCTGCAGGTAGCGCCAAAGCGGGCAAACTGTGCATGATTGAAGACGGCATCACCTTCACTGGCAATGCGGCTTTGCAAGGCACATGCACCATTGCGGGGCAAATTGTGGGTAATTTGAAAGAACAAGCCGGCGCAACGTCACAAATCGTCATCACCGAAACCGGCTCCGTCAAAGGCGATATTTTTTCGCACAAAGTCTCCGTCATGGGCGCTTGCAATGGCACGATTGACGCCAGCGGTGGCAGTGTCGATTTACACGCTAAATCGGTGGTCAATGGACATATTCGCTACGGTCAATTGCAAGTCAACGGCGCTGATTTGAACGCGACGCTTGAGCGTGTTGCCAAAGCCTCAAGCTGATTGAACGACTTAAGCAATAACATCAAAAATAATTCCAATTTAGCGTCAACAAGTAGTGATTACAAGTGAAGAGTTGAGGGTGGCTGCGCTCGCCGCATCTGCCAAACGCGGCAAATGGTTGGCTAGGCGCCGCATTTTTAGCCGCTGGCTGGGCTGGGTAGTTTGGAGCGTCGTGCTGCCTGTCATTGGCTTGCTGTCTCTCGTTGCCGTGCTAGCTGGCATGGCATTTTGGCAATATTGGGGTCACGATGCGGCTTATGCGGCAGCTCAAACATGGGTTCAGCAAGAGTTTGGCAGTCTCAAAGCCCGTTCATCTGCTAACCATACCAACAATACACCTCAAACGACGCATAACAACAGTCCAGCGCCTAGCAGACCTGAGAATGCCAGCATGATCAATTTAACCGACGAAGCAACGCCAGATTTGCAAATTGACCGTCATTTAACGATTAAAACCACCCCTTAATTGCCCCCTAAAATCTACAATACCCCAAAGGACAAAAACCATGAGCACAGACAACATCGCAGCCCGCCTCGTACCCGCAGACCGCCTCAAAGCCATCAGCAGCTTGATAGGCGAGGGTGCGGTGTTTGACGGTGGCTTTCAAAGCAGCAAAGATTTAGGCATCAAAGTTGATGGCAAACTGATTGGCAGCATCGTTTTTGAGCAGGGCGGCGCCGTGCATATTGGCCCGACTGGCGTGGTGGAAAACACCTCGATAGAGGCAGATTACGTCTTCATCGAAGGCAAAGTCAAAGGCAGTATCGTGGCGCGTAAATCGCTAGAAATCACAGGCTCAGCCACCGTGATTGGCGATGCTTCTTACGACGCGTTGGTCGATATTCACCCACGTGCCCGCATTCGCGGCAAGTTGGAATACCGTGGTGATGTGGATGCCGCTAATTGATCGATTGTAATTACGCTTTGCTATTAAATAAATAGCGATTTTTAAGTGCAAAATTCGCCTCTAGCCGGTGTATTTATTGCCTAAGTAGCTATTAAAAGTATAGCAAATTTAGCTTATTTACAGCTCTATTTGTTCCGAGTCTTCATCGCCCGTTCAACCTCGCGTTTACCTTCGCGGTCCTTGATGGTGTCGCGTTTGTCGTGCTCGGCTTTGCCTTTGGCCAGCGCAATCTCACACTTCACTTTGCCGCCTTTCCAGTGCAAATTCAGCGGCACCAAGGTGTAGCCCTTTTGCTCGGCTTTGACGATGAGTTTGTCAATCTGCTCACGGTGCAGCAGCAGCTTTTTGGTGCGAATATTGTCTGGGTTGACGTGGGTGGATGCCGTGTGCATCGGGTTGATTTGGCAGCCAATCAAAAACAACTCGCTGTTACGAATCACCACATAGCCGTCGGTTAGCTGCACTTTACCTTCGCGCAGCGACTTCACCTCCCAGCCTTCCAGCACCATGCCGCACTCAAAGCGCTCTTCAAAAAAGTAGTTATACGCCGCTTTTTTGTTGTCGGCAATGCGGGTTTGGACGGGTTTGGCGTCCTTGGCCTTGCCGGCTTGCGGTTTTGGCTTGGTTGGCGGAGAAACGGGGGAGGATGCTTTGGCCATTGCTGCTTAAATACTTGCGATAATCTAGTGATATAAATTGAGCGAATTTGCAATAAATTCAAAACCCATTTTCCATGAAATCCGTCCATAAGTCCGTCCTCATCTGGTACAGCGCTGAAGAAATGTTCAATTTAGTCACCGATGTGGATAAATATCAGCAGTTTCTGCCGTGGTGCGACCATGCCAAAGTCATCACCCTCACGCCTGAAGGCATGCAGGCCGAAGTTGGCATCGCCATGGCTGGCGTCAAGCAGACCTTCACCACACAAAACACCCACACTATTCAAGCGACAGGCCGACAAATCGCCATGAAATTGGTCAATGGCCCGTTCTCAAACTTAGAAGGTAGGTGGGATTTCACCCCTGTGGGCGACGCCGCGCAGCGGGCCTGCAAAACCGAACTGCACTTGAAATACGGCTTTGACAACGCGGTTTTAGCCGCGTTGGTGGGCCCGGTTTTCGACAAAATCGCAGCCAGTTTGGTTGATGCTTTTGTGAAGCGAGCAGATCAGGTTTATGCTTGATTCAGTCCCTAAGTCATTGAATTCAAACACTATTTCAAATGTGATCACGGTCACGTTGGCCTATTCACCCGCGCCGCGTGAGGTGGTTGAAAAAGAACTGGTTTTACCAGCGCACAGCAAGGTTCAGGATGCTCTGAAGTTTGCGAATTTGGCAGATTTCACATCCGATGACCACTACACTTTAGGCATTTGGGGCAAAAAAACGACTTTGAACCATGTTTTGCAAGATTTAGACCGGCTAGAGTTATATCGCCCGTTGAAAGTTGACCCTAAAGTTGCGCGACGCGAGCGCTTTCAAAAGCAGGGGGCGAGAACGACGGGGTTGTTTGCCAAAACCCGCGTTGGGGGCAAAGCAGGCTATTAGTGTTTATTAATGGCTGATTTTGCTATATTTTTTATAGCGTATTAGGCAATAAATATGCCGGCTAGAGTCGAATTTAATGTCTAAAAAACGCTGTTAATTCAATAGCACTTTTCTTTCCCTCAGCTACTTGCAATCCGTAGCGATGATGCCTTCAAGCCGTTTGGTCTCAACCATGCGGGCGGCTTCATCCATAATGATTCGCTCACCTTTTGCATTCGCAGTGGCAACAGGTCGCCCCGTTTCAAACTGACTTTTGGCTTGCTTGGCGCGTTTGCAGTTGTCCGCTTTGGCTGCATCAATCTTCTCTTGCTCTGCCTTTTTCTTGGCAGCAGCTTCGTCGTCAATCTTCTTCTTGGCGGCTTCTAAGTCTTTGTCTTTGTTGGCAATTGGCTGAGCTGGCTCCGTTGTGGCTTTTGGTTTTACTGCGGTTTTTGTGCCGTCATCGTCTGCGTTTGAATTGGGTTTTTCATCGGTATCAGCGGCAGGCATGGTTGCTTTAGCTTTGCCCGGCTGCTGCAAAACGCGCTTGGCGGGGATGCTCGCTGGTGGTGGCTGGTCGCTGAAGACTTTGCGGCCGGAAGCGTCTAGCCACATGTATTGCGCCATGGCGGACGTGGTGAAAATGAGGCTAAAACTAGCGATTAAGCTGGCTATAACGTATGGCAAAGCGGTTCGAATAAATTTCATAGCTGAAGTTTAGCCTGAACTTGGCGTTTTTGCGAACTGCGCGCCCCTTCGTTGTATGGGTGAAACGAAATAGGGGAGAACCCTTGTACAATACATGGCTTTGGAGCTTTCCAGATGCGTCTTTTAGGTAAAGCGCTGACCTTCGACGATGTGTTGTTGGTGCCAGCTTACTCCCAAGTCCTACCCAAGGACGTCACCCTCGCCACCCAGTTCTCCCGCAACATTCGGCTTAATTTACCGCTGGTTTCCGCCGCAATGGACACCGTCACCGAAGCCCGTTTGGCCATCGCCATCGCGCAAGAAGGCGGCATCGGCATCGTTCACAAGAATTTGACAGCCCAAGAGCAGGCCGCCCAAGTGGCCAAAGTCAAACGCTACGAATCCGGCGTGTTGCGCGACCCCGTTGTCATCACCCCCACACATACCGTTCGCCAAGTGCTGGCTTTGTCCGAGCAATTGGGTATTTCGGGCTTTCCGGTCTGCGATGCTGGCAAAGTCGTCGGCATTGTGACTAGCCGCGATTTACGCTTTGAGAACCGCTACGACGTGCCCGTCAGCGAAATCATGACCCCGCGCGAGAAGCTGGTGACTGTGCAGGAATCTGAGGGCACCACGCCCGCGCAGGCCAAAGCCTTGCTGAACAAGTTCAAATTAGAGCGCTTGTTGGTGGTGAATCCGGCTTTTGAGCTCAAAGGCATCATCACCGTCAAAGACATCACCAAGCAAACCAGCTTTCCCAACGCTGCGCGTGACGCGCATGGCCGCTTGCGCGTAGGTGCAGCGGTTGGCGTAGGTGAGGGCACAGAAGAACGCGTTGAAGCCCTCGTCAAAGCCGGCGTCGATGCTATCGTTGTTGACACCGCCCACGGCCACAGCCATGGCGTGATCGAGCGCGTGCGCTGGGTCAAACAAAACTATCCGCACATCGACGTCATCGGCGGCAACATCGCCACTGGCGCGGCAGCTTTGGCACTGGTTGAAGCGGGTGCTGATGCGGTCAAGGTCGGCATCGGCCCAGGCAGCATTTGCACCACCCGCATCGTGGCGGGCGTGGGCGTGCCGCAAATCATGGCTATAGATAGTGTTGCTACAGCTTTGCGCGGCACGGGCGTACCGTTGATCGGCGACGGCGGTATTCGTTACTCTGGCGACATCGCCAAAGCTCTCGCAGCTGGCGCATCCACCGTCATGATGGGCGGTATGTTTGCAGGCACCGAAGAAGCACCAGGCGAGATCGTTTTGTTCCAAGGCCGCAGCTACAAAAGCTACCGGGGCATGGGCAGCATCGGCGCGATGCAGCAGGGCAGTGCGGACCGTTATTTCCAAGAATCCACCACTGGCAACCCGAACGCCGACAAGCTCGTGCCCGAAGGCATCGAAGGCCGCGTGCCCTACAAAGGTTCCATGGTCAGCATCGTCTACCAAATGGCCGGCGGCGTGCGCGCCAGCATGGGTTACTGCGGCTGTGCGACGATTGACGACATGCAAAACAAGGCCGAATTCGTAGAAATCACCACCGCCGGCATCCGCGAAAGCCATGTCCACGACGTGCAGATCACTAAAGAAGCACCGAATTACCGTTCTGAATAATCTCTGTCAGCGATTTGTTTCAATGAAACGATGTAAATCTATTAAAGTAGACCTATGTTAATCGACCAAATCCGCGAACTTAAAACTCAGCTATCTGGATTAGCCGCCATGTATGGTGCTAGTCGTTTGCGTGTGTTTGGTTCGGTTGCGCGAGGCCAGGAAAGACCCGACAGCGATGTTGATTTTTTGGTCGAATTACCCCGTGGCTATGATTTATTCGGTCAACGAATGGCGTTAGCACAGGGTTTGGCTGATGTGCTGCATCGTAAAATCGATCTCATCCCAGAGCATGAACTCAACCGCCATTTGCGAGATCAGGTTTTGCGTGAGGCCGTGGAAATATGAGTAAGACTTGGCATGCTTACGCGCACCATATTCTTGATGCTATTAACAAAATTCGCAGAATTGAGCAACGAGGCAGTTTGGTAGATGACGATGTGTTGTTAGATGCAGCGTTACGAAATTTGCAAACGCTATCAGAAGCAACGCAAATGCTGCCTGATGAACAAAAAGCACTTTATCCTTCAATTCCTTGGCGTGAAATCAGCGGTTTTCGTAATATTTTGGTGCACAACTACCTTGGCGATATCGATCCCTTGACCATATCAACCGTTATAACAACCCATTTGCAAGCCTTGCAGGACTGTATGCAAGTTATGTTGAATTCAAACTTAGATTGAATTTGATAGTCAGTATATTTATTGTTTCTCATTTCTAAAAAATGTCCCACCAAAAAATCCTAATCCTCGATTTCGGCTCCCAAGTCACCCAGCTCATCGCCCGCCGCGTGCGTGAGGCGCATGTGTTTTGCGAGGTGCATCCTTGTGATGTGAGCGACGAGTGGGTCAAGGCCTATGCGGCGGACGGGAACCTCAAAGGTGTCATCCTGTCTGGCAGCCACGCCAGCGTGTATGAAGACGAAACCGACAAAGCGCCGCAAGCCGTGTTTGAGCTGGGCGTACCGGTTTTGGGCATTTGCTACGGCATGCAAACCATGGCGCAGCAGCTCGGCGGCAAGGTTGAAGCGGGAAAAACACGTGAATTCGGCTCCGCCCAGATCCGCGCCCGTGGCCACACTGCCTTGTTTGACGGCATTGCCGACCACACCACGGTTGACGGCCACGGCATGCTGGACGTGTGGATGAGCCATGGCGACAAGGTCATCGAGATGCCGCCCGGCTTCAAGCTGATGGCCTCCAACGACGCCTGCCCGATAGCCGGCATGGCCGACGAAGCGCGCAAATTCTATGCCGTGCAGTTCCACCCCGAGGTGACGCACACGATCAAAGGTCAGCAGATTTTGGAGCGTTTTGTGCTGCAAATTTGCGGTACCAAAGCCGACTGGATCATGGGCGACTACATCACCGAGGCTGTTGCGAGCATCCGCGCCCAGGTGGGTGACGAAGAGGTGATTCTCGGTCTGTCCGGCGGGGTTGATTCCTCCGTCGCCGCCGCGCTGATCCACCGTGCCATTGGCGACCAGCTGACGTGCGTGTTTGTCGACCACGGCTTGCTGCGCTTGAACGAAGGCGACATGGTCATGGACATGTTTGTCGGCAAACTGCACGCTAAAGTCGTGCGGGCGGATTGCAGCGCGCAGTTCCTCGGCCACTTGGCCGGCGTGAGCGACCCAGAAACCAAGCGCAAAATCATCGGACGCGAGTTTGTAGAGGTATTTAAGGCTGAAGCCGGCAAATTAACTGCCTCGGGTGCTTCTAAATCAGGAGCAAAATGGCTCGCCCAAGGCACCATTTACCCGGACGTGATCGAGTCCGGCGGTGCCAAAAACAAAAAAGCCGTCGTCATCAAGAGCCACCACAACGTCGGCGGCCTGCCTGAACAGCTCGGTTTGAAACTCTTGGAGCCGTTGCGCGAACTGTTCAAAGACGAGGTGCGCGAGTTGGGCGTGGCGCTGGGCCTGCCCGCAGACATGGTCTACCGCCACCCGTTCCCTGGCCCGGGCTTGGGCGTTCGCATCCTGGGTGAAGTCAAAAAAGAATACGCGGACCTGCTGCGCCGCGCCGACGCCATCTTCATCGAAGAGCTGCGCAACTTCCCCTACACGCCCGCTGCAGACGAGCCCGTCAACCTGCGTCACCCCAAAAAGACCTGGTACGACGCCACCAGCCAGGCCTTCACCGTGTTTTTACCAGTGAAAAGCGTAGGTGTCATGGGCGATGGCCGCACCTACGACTACGTCGTCGCCCTGCGCGCCGTCCAAACCAGCGACTTCATGACCGCAGACTGGGCGGAATTGCCTTACGCATTGCTGAAAAAAGTGTCCAGCCGGATTATTAATGAAGTTCGCGGGATTAATCGGGTGACGTATGACGTGAGTTCTAAGCCGCCTGCGACGATTGAGTGGGAATAAGCTTTTAAAACTTAGGACTGTAAATGGGCGTACAAGATCGCGATTGGTACCATGAAGCTCAAAAAGAGCGTGAGCGTAAAGCTGCTCGTTTTGGTGGCGGAAGTACCCACTCAATTGTTTCCAGAGGCAATAGGTGGGCACCTTTAGGTATTGTGGTTTTTTGGTTAGCCATCATGGGTGCTTTGTATTTAGGTTTTAAAAAATATGAGCAACCCAAAACTGTAATTTCGGCAAACGGTGATGTTGTTATCAAAAGAGCTAGAGATGGTCATTTTTATGTTGCTGGCGAAGTCAATGGAAAACCCGTTAAGTTTTTGGTAGATACCGGCGCATCTTTGGTTGGTGTCAGTGAAAAATTTGCTCAAAAAGCTGGATTAACTGGTGGAGAGCCAACAGTTTTTAAAACTGCAAATGGCGAGTTAGCAGGAAAAATCGTTGCTAATATTCCGATCAATGTAGGGCCAATTGCTGTTTCAGGTATTCGTGTCGGTGTTGGATTAGAAGGACATGAAGTTAACGATGCTCTTCTAGGGCAAAATTTCCTATCAAAGTTTGATGTTTTGCTACGGCAAGATCAGATGATTCTTCGGAAACGATAGTCGATTCACTATGTCAAAACATTCAGACCTCTTCGGCGAAATCCCGCCCCCCAAACCCACAGACCGCCTCTTCTTCGCCCTGTTTCCCAACGAAGAGGTCATCCCCCAAATCGTTAAAACCTCGCAACAACTGCGTGATGAGCATGGTTTAACTGGTAAATCACTCTCCAACGACCGCTTGCACGTCACGCTGCATCATGTAGGTGATTACGCGGGTGGGTTGCCGAGTGGGTTGGTTGAGGTGGCACGGGAAGCGGCGTCAAAAGTGGTGATGACTGCATTTGATGTCACTTTTAACCGAGCGATGAGTTTTCTGGGGCGTCCAAAAAACAAGCCATTTGTCTTACGTGGAAACGAGAGCAGTCAGGAAGGGTTGACTGCTTTGATGGCGTTTCAGAAGGCGTTTTACCTCGCCATGTGCCGCGCCGGTCTGCAAGGCCCGCGCGCCAATGCCAAGTTTGCTCCGCATGTGACGCTGATGTATGACGATCAATCCGTCAAAGAGCAGGCTGTTGAGCCAATAAGCTGGTCAGCGCATGACTTTGTGCTGGTGCACAGCTTGTTGGGGCAGACCAAGCATATTCATTTGGGGCGCTGGCCGTTGGTTTTGGAATAGCATTTTGATTTTGCAACTAAGCTTTTGCCGTATCAACCAACCCATGTTTATTGGCTAAAAGGGCGGCTTCCAAGCGGTTTCGGACTTGCAGTTTTTGCAAAATATTGGTGACGTAGTGCTTGATGGTTTTTTCTGAAAGACTGATTTTTTCGCCAATGGCTCGGTTGGTCAAACCAGTGCCTATCAACAACAGTATTTCTCGCTCGCGATGTGTTAATTCTTGAAGCGGGTCGGGCGCTTTGCCTTTGGTCAGCGACACCAGCATTTCAGCGGCGATAGAAGCAGATACATAGACTTCACCGGCGTAGGTTGAGCAAATAACATCCGCAAGTTCTTTGGCAGACACGCCTTTGAGCACATAGCCACGCGCACCGGCTTTGAGCGCGGCGAGCAGTTTGTCTTTGTCTTCTGACGCTGTCAACATGATGATGGTGGTAGCGGGGCATGCCAAGGCAATTCTTTCGGCCGTCACGATGCCATTCCAGCCTGGCATGCTCACATCCAGCAAGACCACGTCAGGCATCAAGGCTAAGGCTAGTTCAAGCGCTTTTTCACCAGATGATGTTTCGCCAACCACCTTGAATTCAGGCATGAGCTGTAAAGAATTCACCACGCCTTGACGAAACAAGGGGTGATCGTCAACAACCAAAATTTCAATTTCACTACTCATTGTCTTCCTCCAAATCCAGAAGCGGCAGTGTCACAAGAATGGTCGTTCCCACACCAATGGTTGTGATCAATTGGAATGAACCGCCGATTACTTCAATCCGTTGTCGCATACCAACCAGACCTAAGCGTTTCTTTTTTAACGCAACTTGGGGGTCAAACCCGCGGCCTTTGTCGCTGATTTCCACCAACAAGGCGTGGGACATTTTCTTCAACGACACACGGCAGGGGGCATTGGGTGCATGCCTATAGGTATTCGCCAATGACTCCTGCAGCAAGCGGTAAACAGCCACTTTGTCGCGAAACGACACCGGAATATTCTGTGTTGTTGTTGCCAAATCCACAACGACACCTGTTTTTATAAAGTGGTCACGAACCACGCGCTGCGCAATCGCATCAATTGAAAGCAGCGCAATATCGGGCAACTCAATGTTGGCGGACAAAGACCTCAAATCTTTCACCGCAGACTCAATGGCGGCTTTGGTTTGCATCAATCTGTTCGACCATTCTGCAGGAACGGGGCGCCCGGCGGAATTGCTTTCAATCAGCGTATCCTCAAGATTTTTAATCTGCATCAGTGCAAAACCAAGGTCTTGACCTGGACCATCATGGATATCCGTAGACACGCGTTGCAAAAAATTCTCATTCAGCAGCGTGGCGCGCTCTGCAGCTTTGATGATTCGCTCTTGCAGCTGAATGTTTTGCTCGTTCAGACTGGTCAGCTCACCTATTTTTTTGTTTAATTCTGCACGTTGAGTTTCAATGGTTTTACTGCCTCGTCGTACGATGACGAACAAACATAAATACATCAACGACATGATAGAACCGACCCATTTCCAGCTGTTTAACTGGGCGGCGTTGGCAAGACGGTCTATTTCCTCGGGTTGTTGGTAGAGCTCTGCGGCCGCAATCACGCGACCAGATCGATTTTCACGAATTGGGGTGTAGGTTTCAATCAAACGCGGCATGGGCTGTCCATGCTGCAGCTGCTCAGCCGTCGTGCGAATGTCTACTTCAGAAGAAATTTTCCCGTCAAAAGCGGCAACCAATGATTTTTCAATATTCAAAGTCTTACCTATCACAGTCGGATCTGTACTGAAAAGCACGCGCCCTTGTCTGTTCCAAATTTTCAAAGAGACTATTTTTTGCCCCAACATCGACTCTTTGATGTCTTTATTCAAGTCGGCTATTTGTTCTGCGCTAAGTTCGGTTTGTTTGGAGAGTACTTGCATTTGCGGTGCAATGAACGAGTCGACAAACACAGCCGCCACACTACCCATGCGCTGCATGACGCTCGCTTTGACCTGGTTGCCAATCCACCAGCCAACCGCCAAAGACCCGATCAATATCACGGGGAAGCTAACCATCAAAAATTGTTTTGACAGTGATAAGCGGCGGAATGAACTTTTCATAGATTTAGCCTTTATGTTTAAAAGCGTCATATAAAGTTACTCATTTAACGTTTACTATAACAATCTGAACGCTAAATAACTATAGACCAAAGTCGCATATTCATGGAACGCTGTATGAATATGTTTTAGTGCGCACTTGGCTAGTTTTTGCTTGCCTCAGCCCGTGCTCCCTTCTGTTGACACCTTCAAGAGGCCAATCTTTGTGCCTCAAAAATATCTAGCGGCTCAATCGACTCTGCCAAAACTTCGATCTCCGCTGCAAACTGTTTGCACTTAAATACCTTTAAATGCGTACGCAGTGCCGACATATCGCGCCAGTATTCAATAAAAACCATGCGATTTGGGTTTTCAGCATCCACACTGAATGAAAACAACAAGCAGCCATCTTCTGAACGTGTGCGCTGCGCATGTTCCAAACTCAGCAGCCGCGACTCATTCATTTGTTCAGCTTTGGCGATAAAGCTTCCTGTGGCGACAATCATTTGGCCTTCTCCTCGTTATATTTTTAACCCGCAAATTCCTCAGATCTGAACTTTTTGGGTTCTTTCTCATTCTAAGCGAGTTAATTCAAAAGGATTCAATATGTTACTTAAAGTAAGGGTTAATACATCATTTTTTGCCGCCAAACCATCGTTTAGATCCTTTGCTAATGTCCTGACTTGCGTCTTGGCCTGTTGCGCTGGATTATTGTTGAGCCCGATGGCATTGGCCCAAATCGCACCAAGTCCTGCAGAAATTGCCAAATACACCGGCCTGCATGCCGCCGCCCAGCGTGGCGATGTGGCGCAAATCCAGCGTTTGGCGCAAAAAGCAGAAGCGTTGAACGCCACCGACAGCTATGGTCGCACGCCTTTGCATGTGGCGGCATTTGCAAAGCAGCGCGAGGCGATTCGCGCCTTGGTCAAAGCTGGCGCAGATTTGAGCAAACTTGAAAGCGACCGTTATGACGCCGTCACCATTGCCTCGGTCGCAGATGATGAAGAAACCTTACGCGTACTTTTACAGCTGGGTGCCAGTGCCAAGCTAACCACCAGCCGCTGGGACGGCACAGCCTTGATAGCCGCTGCGCATTTGGGGCACGACGGCGTGGTGCGCCAGCTCATCCAAGCCGGCGCGCCGCTAGACCATGTGAACAACCTGCATTGGACGGCTGCCATAGAAGCCGTCGTTTTGGGCAACGGCGGTGCGAGACACCAAGCCAGTCTGAAAGCGCTGATTGACGCCGGTGCCAACCTGAAACTGACCGATCGCCAAGGCCAAACGCCTCTGCAACTCGCCCGTGTGCGCGGATTCAGCGAGATGGTCGCCATGCTGGAAAAGGCTGATAAAAAGTAGTCTAATGACAAAAATATGCCTAAATATGCCTAAATATGCCTAAATATGCATGTAGCCGGCGTATTTATTGCTTAAGGTGCTATTAAAAGTATAGTAAATTTAAATCAATTACTTGGTTAAAAGTTACTTGCTTTTAGCCGTGCTTCGATACTTCATCAGCGCAGCCGTAAACCACGGCGCGCTGGACTGCACCACATTGTCCGCACACTTGATCTGATACGCCCGGTTGCTAAAACTGCTCTCTGTCGCCGCCCGTTCGATGAACTTTTCAGCGGAGGGAACAAGGTTCAAATTTTGCAAATATTTGTACTTCGTGCTCAAGTGCGCAGAAGCTTCTTTCGCGTCATGCCACGAGCCATTGCGGTTGAATTGGCAGTTGGAGGTTTCTAAAACCGTGAAAAGGTGGGCGATTTCTTGTTGAGTGGCAGCTGGCTCGGCGGCATGGACGGGCGTGAAAAAGCAAGCAAACGTGAGTAGGAGAGCGAGGGGGCAAGGTTTAGTTCGTGTCATAGCTATTTTGGGTTGGACTTCAAACACAACGTTTCAGCAAGCGATTTGGGCGCAGAACGTACAAACAGTTTCAATATGGAGGCAGATATCGCCCCTTGCTTGAAATCCAAACGCACACCCTCAACTATAAAACATGACCGAATCACGCCACATCGTTTGCCCCCACTGCCACACCACCAACCGCGTCCGCACCGACCAGTTAGGCAGCGCACCCACCTGCGGCCAGTGCAAAAAAGCCTTGTTTGACAGCCACCCCGCCAATTTGGACGAAGCCGCGTTTGACAAACACTTGCACCGAAACCATATCCCCGTGTTGGTCGATTTTTGGGCCCCATGGTGCGGCCCATGCCGACAAATGGCACCCGCTTACGAGCAGGCTACCGCGCAGTTAGAGCCCAACATCCGCGTCATCAAAGTAGACACCGAAGCCGTGCCCAACCTAGGCGCACGCTTCAACATTCGCAGCATTCCTACGCTAGCCCTGTTCGTCAACGGCAAAGAAGTTGCGCGCCAGCCTGGGGCGATGGGTGCGGCGGATATTGTGCGGTGGGTTAAGAGTCACATTTAGAGGGTTAAATATGACTCTAGCCGACGTATTTATTGCCTGAGAAGCTATTGAAAAGATAGCAATATTTTCGGCTAATAAAGTACAAAGATTAACCGCTGAAGGCTTTGACAGGCTTATGCTTTGTCATACAATCAGTGCATAAATTGTATGACAAATTTGAGGCTAAACATGTTATCTGTCCGCTTAACACTACCACTTGAAAAGCAGCTTGCCGTTTTCTGTGAGACGCAGCACGTCAGCAAATCTTCCGTCGTGCAAATCGCCCTAGAAAAGCACCTCAGTTTGGTGGCAAAACCTGCTCGGGCGGCTAAATCTGCCAACCCGTTTGCGGCATTGCGGGGAACGGGAAACCGCAAGCTCAGCACTGAGCAAATCATGCAGATGACGCGTGGGGATGATTGGAACCAGCCATGACCCTCGCAAAAGATGTGAAATCGACCATGACCATGGTCGATACAAACGTCCTCATTGACTTGGTGCAAGACGATGCGACGTGGGGTCAGTGGTCAGAAGAGCAGTTGTTTGCTGCGCTGCAACGCGGCAATTTGTACATCAACGCCGTGGGCTATACCGAACTCGTCCCCGCTTTTGACGACATGCCGGCGCTAGATGCCTTCCTCAAACTAGCCAAAATCACCCTCAAAGACATCTCCCGCCCAGCCGCTTATTTGGCTGGCGAGGCTTTTTTGCGTTACCGCAAAAGCAAAGGTACGAAAACTGGTGTGTTGGCAGACTTCTTCATTGGCGCCCAAGCCCAAGCAGAAGGCTGGACGATATTGACGCGAGATGCAGCACGCTACAAAACTTACTTTTCAGGTGTTAAGCTGGTTTGTCCTTGATTGGTTGAGTTTTACCCTTAAAATAGGGCTCTAGCTGGCGTATTTATTGCTTTAGTGGCTATTAAAAGTGTAGCAAATAGAGTTCGAATCAGTGCTTAGAAACCATCGGGTAAAGACTCGGCTGGCGAATCGAATCTACAGCCAAATCAACATCCAGCAGCGGCCAATACAAATGGTTAGGGCTAGGCCATTCAACCGTGGTTAGCTCATCCACAGTCGCTTTTTTAAACCATGCAAACTCCGAGTAGGGCACGAAAAGCTCCTCATCTTTGAGCAGCATCCAAAACCCTTTGTTGGAGATGAGTGATATTTCAATGTCCGAAGTGGCTAAGCCATGCATGGCGAATCTCCTCTAAATGTTCGTGTACCAAAGCTTCAACCACGCTTAGCTGCTTGTTTGAAAGCCCTTGATTCATTGCAAACTCTATTTTAGGCTCAAGCCAAAACTTAGCCTCGCCATCCGTATGGCTTACATGCACATGCATTCTCGGCTCTTCGCGTGAGAAAAAGAAAAAGCGAAATGCACCTTGGCGGAATACGGTTGGGGACATGTTGGAATTACACGGCTGAGAATTTTAGTTTAGGATTGGACATACTTTATCTCAATTTGGCGCTATAACTTTTCTTGGCATTTGTCATAATGTAGCTGTTTAGATCGTTGCCACCAACTGCCAATTGCTTCATTCGTTCAAGCGTCGATGCTCCTGCACTTTGTGCTGTATACAAATACACTGCACCATCTTTAAACTGTACTTTGATTGATGTAGTATCAATTTCATAGGCCACTATTCCAGAAGTGCCACTAAAGTTTTTATATCGTTCCATATTATTCCTTTAAGTTTTAATGCTTTGTATTATACTGTACGCATAAACAGTAATTAAGTTAAATTAAATTAATACACATAAAAATATGACTCTAGCCGGCGTATTCATTGCCTAAACAGCTACAAATAATATAGCACTCCATGTCCAAACCCAAGCCAAAAGCCATCAACCCCGCCGAGATCGTTCCGGATTTACCGTTAGAAACAGGCACGTTCGTAAGCTACCCTAACTCGCCGTTTGAGTTGTACCAACCGTATCCACCGGCGGGCGATCAGCCGCAGGCGATTGACAAGCTGGTAGAGGGGGTCAATGA
>JBEBJY010000023.1:0-37262 GCA_040079635.1 Burkholderiaceae bacterium
TTCATAGCTGCATACTCTTTTGACGGTGATGTTGCTAAAGCTAGGGCTATCGTAGGACTTGAGTCCGGGGCAATCAATGAAGGCTCAACAGAAGCGATGGGGTTCTCTATTAGTGACGCTATCAATTTCTTGAACGGTGGCGACTTGGGCTACAACCACATCGACACTTGGATTGGCGGCTTAGGTGAAGCACATGTGATGGGTGGCTTGCTGGGTGAAACGTTTAACTTGGTCTTTGTCAACCAAATTCAACGCTTGATGGACGGCGACCGCTTCTATTACCTCTATCGCCTGAACAACATGCAATTGGGTGATGAGATAGCCAATGCGCAATTCAAAGATTTGATTGAGCGCAACACGGGTCTGGAGCATTTGAACGGCAGCGCGTTTGCGTATGCGGATCAATATGTTGATTTGTCTGCAGCTGTCGATCTTCTTAACACCACGGGTGATTTCAAGACAGACCACAAGTATGCACAGCAATTAGACGCTTATGCATTGAGCAACGCAGGTGCACATATCGGCATTTGGTCGGGTGCAGGCACGAGCACCAACAGTAACGGAAGCATTGTCACTGTCAGTGGACAGCAATACATACGCGATATTCGCGCTGAAGATGCCTATGGCAACCCGAATGCCAGCGCTGACGGTATGGCTTTGGATGGGACACCACAAACCGGCGCAAACTCAAACGAAGTGATTGTTGCTACCGACTTTAAAGACTACATTGTTGCCATGGCTGGCGATGATACGGTTTATGGCGAGGGCGGAGACGACTACATCAGCGGCGGTGCTGGTATTGACCGTTTGTATGGCGGTGATGGTGATGACACCATTTCTGGCGGTGACAGCGGCGATTTGATCGATGGTGGCGATGGTGATGACACGCTTTACGGCGATACCAGCGGTTCAGCAGCAGCAGGCCTTGATCAAATCATTGGTGGTGCGGGCAACGACATTATTTTTGGTGGCGTAGGTATTGACAAGATATCCGGTGGAAGTGGCGACGACGTTATCTTTGGTGGCGGCGACACGGATGCCTTTACGCACGGTGGCGACGGCAATGACTACATTGACGGTCAAAGCGATGGCGATTTGCTGTGGGGCGATGATGGCGACGATTTAATCGTTGGCGGCAACAACCAAGACATCGTTGCCGGTTTGGATGGCGATGACATTTTGCGCCCAGGCAACCCATCATCAGCGATGGGTGGCGGCCCAGATGAAGTATTGGGCGGTGACGGTGTGAGCGATTTGGGCAATGGCGGCAAAGGCGTTGGCTTTGACTTGATCGACTTTAGTGACTATGTCGCTTCTTCTGTAGGCGTAAACGCAGACTTCATCACACAGCGAAACCCATTGATTGCCATCGACGGCAATGCCCTCTTCCCAGCTTGGACTGGCGTTGAAGGCATGATTGGCTCACGCAACAACGATACAGCTTTAGGCGATGCCAACGGCAACTGGCTCATCGGCGGTAGCGGTAATGACGCACTGACCGGTGGTGCAGGCAATGACTTGCTGATTGGTGACGGCATTCGTTTGGACAGCTTGATTGGCACGTATGACAGTGACTATGTATGGGCTTTTGACGGTGCTTCACATCGAACAAATGGTGGCACGCAAATCAGCAACAATGGCTTGCTGGGACAGACTGTGCTCGGTACAGACATGTTTGACAAGCATTTCACTGAAATGTTGAAGTCAGAAATGTTCAAAGACTTGGAGCTAGGCGGCAGTGCCCTGACAGTATTGCCAAATACTATGGCCGGTGGTACCACTGGTGATGGTGGTACGGTAGGCACTGCTGACGTCGCTGTGTTTGCTGGAAAGGCTAGCGAATATATACGTACTCATATGTCGTTTACCGATGCACAGGGCACCGTTATCAACTATGTAAAAGTGGAAGATACCGTTGCAAATCGTGACGGCGTTGATCTATTGGTAGGCATTGAAAAAGCAACATTTCTGCTCGGCACAGGAATACCTGACGATCCAATAGTACCTTACACAATGTCAATCCTAAGTGGCGTGAACAATGCGCCTATCGGCTCTGCATCAGCCATCCTAGCGAGTGGTTCTGAAGATGTTGCATACACTGTAACTGCAGCGCAACTCTTGGCTGGTTTTGTTGATGTCGATGGAAATACTCTGACAGTCACCAATTTGTCAGCTGGCGCAAATGGCACGGTAACCACCAACCTCGCTGGAGATTTCGTTATCACGCCAACGCTGAACTACAACGGCGCAGTCACGTTGACCTACACTGTTGACGACGGACAGGGCGGCTCAATTGCTGGCATTCAGACATTCAACTTGGCAGCTGTGAATGATGCAACAGAGGGCACAGTAGATATGAGTTCTACAGCGCCATATTTACTGCAAACCTTGACCGCAAGCAACAACTTAACGGATGTTGATGGTGCAATCACTATGCTCGGCTACCAATGGCAAACTTCTGCTAATTCAGGAGCAACCTGGACAACCGTTGGATCATTGCCGAGCTATACAACTACTTTGGCGGATGGCAACAAGCAACTGCGTGTGGTTGAAAGCTACCGTGTGGGATCAAGCCTGACTGTAGAAACTGTTGCTTCTGCCGCTTATGGGGTGCAAAACTTCGTTACTATCACAGGTGATGCAGCGGTAAACTCCACGCTGTACGCAGTATCTCCAAACTTAGGTGCAAGCCATCACATTTACGGATTTGAAAGCAACGATGTATTGCGTGGTGGCTCTAACGCAGACATCTTGGATGGCGGCACTGGCAACGACAACATGCAAGGCTTGGGTGGCAACGATACGTACATAGTTAATAGCTCGACCGATGTTGTTGTTGAGGTAAATGGTTTAGCTGCTGTAGGCAATGCTGCACAAAGAGCTGCATTCAATGGCACCGACACTGTTTTAAGTTCCGCAACGGCTTACACGCTAGCCAATTATGTTGAAAATTTGACTTTGACTGGCGCTTTAGGTACAGAAAACTTGAATGGCACTGGCAATACGCTCGACAACACCATCATCGGTAACGATGGCAACAACGCTATCAATGGTGGTGTTGGCGCTGACAGTATGAGTGGTGGTCTGGGCAATGACGTTTACACCGTTGACAATGTGGGCGATTCAGTCACTGAGGCGTTTGGAGCAGGAACTGACGCTGTTTCAACAGCGCTAGACAACTTCGTACTCTTTGCCAACGTTGAAAACTTGACCATGACTGGCACTGTTGCATTCACGGGTACTGGCAATGAATTAAACAACGTCATCACTGGTAATACGCTTGCTAATACCCTGTACGGTTTAGATGGCAATGACACACTCAACGGTGGAACTGGCATAGATATACTGGTTGGCGGCAATGGCGATGACACTTATGTTGTAGACACAACGACTGACATCATTGCTGAGGCGGCTGGCGTGGGAACTGGTAACGACACGATCAGAAGTAGCGTTACTTACACACTTGATACTGCCAATACTGCGAATGTTGAAAACCTCACTTTGACTGGTACAACGGTTAATGGTACAGGCAATGCGCTTGACAATACGTTAACTGGTAGTGCTGGCAATAACGTATTGAACGGCGGCTTGGGCGCTGACAATATGATTGGTTTGGCTGGCAACGACACGTACCATGTCGACAATGTGGGCGACAATGTTACTGAAGCCGCAGCAGCAGGTACAGACAACGTACAAAGTTCCATCAGCTCCTACACGCTTACTGACAACGTTGAAAACTTGACATTGACAGCAGCTTCTGGTGCTAGCACAGGTATCGGCAATACGGGCAACAATGTCATCACTGGCAACAGCTTTGATAACACCTTAAATGCAGGAACCGCAGGAACAGACACTTTGACCGGTGGATTGGGGAATGACACATACATTGTCGATCATGCTGGTGTGACTGTTGTAGAAACATCTGTTGCTGGCTCTGGCAATGACACCGTGCAAAGCTCTGCTGCCACTTATACGTTAACAACCAATGTAGAAAATCTGACCTTGACTGGCGTTGGAGATATCAACGGTACTGGCAACACAGGGAACAACGTTATTGTCGGAAACGATGGCAACAATGTCTTGTCTGGTGCTGCCGGCAACGACACCATCACAGGTGGTGCGGGCAACGACACCATCACAGGTGGTGCGGGTGCAGATACCATCAATGTTGGCAATGGCAATGACATCATCGTGCTGTCGACTTTGACTGATTCTGGCATCCTTGCTACTACGGTTGATACTGTGAACGGTTTTGCCACAATTACTGCTGATGCTGCAAATAGCACCATCATTAACTTATCCGCCATAGACGCCAATACAGCTGTGATCGGTAATGACGTGTTTACTTGGATTGGTAGCGGAGCATTTACTGCTGCGGGTCAGTTGCGGTATGTCGTGATCGGTGCAGATACATTCATTGAAGGTAATGTCAATACAGGTTTAGGTGCTGACTTCAGTATCCAACTAAGCGGCATTCACAACACACTTGGCAATGCAGACTTTGTTTTGTAACTGAATAGTTCAACCAATTAAAGCCCTCGCCTACCAAGCGAGGGCTTTTTATATGTGTTGCATAAAACGCAACTTGGTATGTTTTTTATAGCGTGAAATGTGTAAGATGTACGCATATATGTAACAGAATCTTTAAAGCATTCAATACTGAATGATTCAATATATTGTTTGAAATTTAAAAAGGTCTAGTCCACATGCTTAATGTTTTCAAATCATCTAAAAGCGAAATAGCACTGGCCTTAAATGAGTTCAAGGGCGCGTTTCGCACCGTGGGTATTTTTAGTGCCATCATCAATTTGATGTTGCTCGTTCCCTCACTCTACATGTTGCAGGTTTATGACAGGGTGCTTTCAAGCCGCAACGAAACAACCCTATTGATGCTAACCATCATGGTCTTAGGCGCTTTTTTGTTCATGAGTGCTTTAGAGTTTGTGCGTAGCTTTGTGCTTATTCGTGTAGGTGCACAGTTAGATATGAAGTTAAACAAACGTATTTACACGGCCGCTTTTGAAGCTAATTTAAAAAAAGCGGGTGGCAATGCAGGGCAAGCATTGCAAGACTTAACAGCTATTCGACAGTTTTTAACTGGCAATACATTATTTGCTTTTTTTGATGCACCTTGGTTTCCCATATATTTGATTGTTATTTTCTTATTTAACCCTTTACTCGGCGTATTCGCTTTATGTGGCACTATAATTTTAATAGCACTCGCCTATATTAATGAGGCTATTTCAAAAAAACCACTGGCCGAGGCAAACAGCATGGCAATATCGGCCAGCAACTTAGCTACCAACAATTTACGCAATGCCGAGGTGATAGAAGCCATGGGCATGTTGCCCAATTTGATGGGGCGCTGGTTCAAACTGCATGGTAAATTTCTACAATTACACGCCAATGCCAGCGAGAAAGCCGGCATTATCACTGCGACGACTAAGTTTGTGCGAGTCTCGCTACAGTCACTCATTTTGGGCTTTGGTGCACTTTTGGTACTGGATGGAAAAATCACGGGTGGCATGATGATTGTTTCCTCTATTTTGATGGGCCGCACTTTGAACCCTGTTGAGCAACTTATTGGCATTTGGAAAAACTGGGACAGTACACGTGCCGCTTACAAGCGCTTGAATGAATTGCTTGAAGCGAACCCACCACGTAAATCAAGCATGTCGCTGCCAAAGCCGCAAGGCAAGGTGTCGGTAGAAGCAGTCACAGCCGCGCCACCCGGTGGCAGAGTTCCAGTAATCAAAAATTTGAGCTTTACGCTTGTACCTGGTGATGTGTTGGGAGTAATTGGCTCTAGCGGCGCTGGCAAATCGTCGCTGGCACGCTTATTGGTCGGTGTGTGGCCTGCAGCTGTGGGACTTGTACGGCTTGATGGTGCCGATGTTTATCGTTGGAATAAAGACGAATTAGGACCATCTATCGGTTATTTGCCCCAAGATATTGAACTTTTTGCTGGCACAGTGAGTGAAAATATTGCACGATTTGGTGAAGTTGATGCTGAAAAGGTAGTCGCTGCAGCAAAAATAACTGGTGTGCATGACATGATTTTGCAGTTTTCACAAGGTTATGACACCTTGCTAGGCGATGGCGGTGCAGGCTTATCGGGGGGGCAAAAGCAACGCATTGGATTAGCCAGGGCCATGTATGACGATCCTTCATTATTAGTGTTAGATGAACCAAACTCGAATTTAGATGAGGTAGGCGAGCAAGCACTGGTAGCCGCTATTGCTGAATTTAGGAAACGAGGCAAAACTATTGTATTGATCACGCACCGTAGCAGTGCCATAGGTACCACCAACAAGCTGCTCTTGCTACGCGATGGTGTAGCGCAGGCTTTTGGACCAACTTCACAAGTTTTATCTGATTTAGAAAAAGCTGCACAAGAACAGCAAGCAAAGGCACAAGGACTAGCACCTATAAATACAAGCAAACCCTCGATTCCTGGAATAGCTACTGTTTCATCAGAGAAAACCACCGTACAACCATCAGTATGAAAAGTACTACAACTATGAATACCACTGCTACAGACGTAGCCTCTCGTGCTGAGGTGCTCACCGAAGTCAATACCAATTCAAAGCTGCACACCCGCATAGGCTGGTGGATCATCATTGCTGGCGTGGGTGGCTTCATTGCTTGGGCCACTTATGCGCCGCTCGACAAGGGCGTACCTATGTCGGGCACTGTTACTGTGGCAACTAGCAAAAAAGCTATTCAGCACCTTACAGGCGGTACTGTAGAGGATATTCTCGTCAAAGAAGGTACTGTGGTGAAAGCGGGAGATGTACTGGTTCGTATGAATTCTGTTCAAGCCAAAGTCAATGCCGAAACAGCTCGCATTCAATACTCTACAGCCCGTGCTACAGAAGCTCGACTTAGCGCTGAAAGGGATAGTAAAAGCGCCTTGACATTCTCTGCCGAGCTAAAAGACGCCATGAAAGACCCGCGAGTAGCAAACACTATGTCGCTGCAACAACAACTTTTTAGCTCTCGACAATCAGCCATCCGCAGTGAATTGAGCGCTTTTGATGAAAATATTGCTGGACTCCTGCTGCAAAAAAAGGGCCTGGAAGAGTCGCGCGAAGGCAAAAAGCAGCAACTAACGTTTTTGAAAGAACAACTTGACGGCATACGTGATTTGTCCAAGGATGGCTACGTCGCTCGCAACCGCTTGCTGGAGCTGGAAAGAACGTACGCGCAGCTCAATACGGCCATTACTGAAGACACCAACAGCATGGGAAGAAGCTTGAGTCAAATTTCAGAAATCAAACTGCGGAAATTACAACGCACACAAGAGTACCAAAAAGAAGTTCGCTCGCAACTATCAGACGTACAGCGCGAGGCGGATGGGCTAGCAAATCGTTTAACCGGTTTAGAGTTTGACTTGAACAATGCACTGGTCAAAGCACCCGTAGACGGAACCATCGTAGGCATGAATATTTTCACCAACGGTGGGGTCATTGGCCCTGGCTTTCGCATGATGGATGTTGTACCTAGCGACGACCCTTTGATTGTAGAGGGGCAGCTGCCTGTACATTTAATCGACAAAGTGCATCCTAATTTAAAGGTTGAATTGATTTTTACGGCATTCAACCAAAATCAAACACCCCATATTCCTGGCATTGTGACAAACGTATCTGCCGACCGCTTGGTTGATGAAAAAAGTGGTGCACCCTACTACAGTGTTAAAGCAAAAGTAGCACCTGAGGGAATGAAATTAATTTCAAATCTGCAAATTAGACCAGGCATGCCCGTGGATTTGTTTGTAAAAACTGGTGAACGCACCATGATGAATTACCTGCTAAAACCTATTCTTGACCACCTCAAAATGTCGATGACGGAAGAATGATTATGACTTTTTCGACGTTGTACAAAGTGAAATCGACACTGCTGTGTATAGCTATACTTGCTCTAAGCCAGGAAGCTAAAGCTTTGAGCTTGTTGCAAGCTTATGAAGCCGCCTTAGCAAACGATCCAGCATATTTAGCCGCAATACAAGAAAATTTAGCTGGGCAGCAGTACAAAGTAATTGGCAGGGCTGGTTTGTTGCCGAATATTTCAGCGAATTACGCTAAGAATATAAACCGCGCGGAAATCGCCACCACCAAGCACCTTGAGCCTATTGGCGTTACAACCTCAGAACCTGCTATTGAACCCGATAGCGCTAAAACGCAAGCAAGCGTATCGCCTGAAAATCGTCAGTACTCTAGTTTGTCTGCCTCTATACAATTACGCCAATCTCTCTTTAATTTGGAAGCTTGGGCGAGATACCAGCAAGGTAAATCACAAACTCTAGCAAGTGATGCACAGTTTGTCGCGCGAAGCCAAGACTTGATTTTGCGACTTGCCAGCTTGTACTCGACGGCCAAATACAACGAGGATCAGTTAGCACAGGCCATTTCACAACGTGATGCTTATGCTGAGCAAAAGCGTGCAAATGAGCGCATGTTACAAAGCGGGGAAGGCACGAAAACGGAAGTATTAGAAGCGCAATCCAAATTCGATTTAGCTGAAGCACAGGTGTTAGAAGCACGCGATGACCTTGCACACTCCCGGAATTCCTTAGCAAACATGGTAGGGCAAGAAGTTACCGAGCTTGACTCACTAACGCCTAACTTTGTTGCAAAACCCGTATTGCCAAATACTTTTGAAGCATGGAAAACCATTGCACTAGAGCGCAATGCTGAAATTGCAATTCAAAAATTCTTGATTGAATCTGCTAGCCAAGAAATCAATAAAAGCTGGGCTGGTCATGCTCCTAAGCTTGATTTGGTAGCCAGCGTGAGTAAAAGCAATTCGGATACAGTCAGCACCTTTGAGCAAAATACCTACGTTCGCAGTATCGGCTTGCAGCTATCAGTTCCACTGTATTCGGGTGGCTCCGTATCAGCTTTAACAGCACAAGCCAACGCCAACTATGCAAAAGCTCAAGCAGATTTTGATGCGAAAACAAAACAAGTATTGCTTGAACTACGCAAACACCATAGCCTCACCGTCAGCGGTGTTTTACGCATAGCAGCAGCTGAAAAATCACTCAGTTCGGCATTGTTATTGGTTGATGCGACTCAAAAAAGTGTTAAGGGTGGCGTGCGTACCAACTTAGACGTACTCAATGCCAAACACCAAGTCTTTGAAGCTAGGCGTGATCTAGAATTGGCACGCTATAACTTCTTGCTCAGCTCGTTACGCTTGCGGTTTTATGCTGGCACACTTGGTGCAGATGATTTGAAAAATATTGCTACTTATTTTGTAGCTAAATAGTCAATAAATACGCTGGGTAGAGCCATTTATTACGACTTAATTAGCTATTCCCCGCACCCATTTTCTAAATCCGCAAACGGACGCGCTGACCGTACCTCGTTTGCACGTAAGCAACAAAAGCAACTATCAATTGGCCTTTTTAATCAATTGGGTTTAGATTTTTTTACCTAGAAATCGATAAATATAATTATCGATTTCTTAATTAAACATTTTTTTACTTTGCTTACAATATGCAACATATTGTATATTTACTTGCGATTTTTTTTGATTCTTAACTTTCTAACCCATTCACCTCTGTGATTTAATCCTCGAAACTTCGATGAATCAGCGGTTAGCCAATTTTTTTTACTACCAAAGTCTCAAATATGTGTACCTAATAGGTATTGATTCACCTTCTAATCGGCTTAAAAATTAGCTTAAGTGATTTAAGAATAAATACACAAAAATATGCTTCAAGGCATACAAAAGTGTTTTAGGAATAGTCACTCAGGTGTCGAAAACTTAGAAACAACCTTCAAAGCAATACGAATGGCATCTAAGTTTCGATTATTGAGAGCTTTTTATTACATTTTTGAAATTAATAAAAAAGTCTCACTGAATTCTTAAATTTTATTGGAGAGTCATCATGTCAAAGTACAACACCAGCTTCACGATCAATCTTGCTGATTTAGCGTTCATGCTGCGGCAAATCAAAATTGCTGAGGCTTCGTCATTGGCATACTCGCCGGCACCCGTCTCCATTCTACAGGCCATCATGGATGAGTACAGCATGTCTGCAGAAGCAGCCTCGCTTTCTCCTTTTGGACTGCGTACGGTTGATGGCACATTTAACAATCTGTTACCAGGTCAGACAAATTACGGCGCAGCGGATACCTTGTTTCCACGCCTGACTGACCCCGTTTACATCAACGATACTGACAACGACACCATGCCCTTAGGTCCTCCAGGCTCTGGGGCTCCTACAATAACGAACAACGACTATGGCACACCAGGCAGCGTTGCAGACGCTGACCCACGCATCATCAGCAACCTGATTGTTGATATGTCTTTGAGCAATCCAGCGGCCATTGCAGCTTTCTTGAGCAATCCGCTATCCATGGAAGCTTTTGTTGGCTTGACTGGATTACCTGAAGATGATGCTGCAGCATGGTTGATAGATCCTGACAATGTAGTAGCAGCCACTGAATTACTGAAAACAATTCCGAACCAATCGCCTGACATTGGTTTATCACCTGGCTTCAATTCATGGATGACATTTTTTGGCCAGTTCTTTGACCACGGTCTTGATTTGGTGACCAAGGGTGGCGCGGGCACAGTCTACATTCCACTCCAACCTGATGACCCGTTGTATGTAGAAGGTAGTCCTACCAACTTTATGGCACTGACACGTGCAACACCAACAATTATTGACGGTGTGGCTCAACACGAAAACACCACAACAGGGTGGATCGATCAAAACCAAACTTATACGTCGCATTCTTCCCACCAAGTCTTCTTACGCGAGTATGTCAAAGACGCCAATGGCGATGCCGTTAGTACTGGTCGATTGCTGGACGGTAGCGCAGCAACGGGTTCACTGTCTGGCTCTATTTCAAATTGGGCTGATGTCAAAGCCCAAGCAAAAGAGATGCTGGGTATTATTTTGACCGACTTTGACGTGCATAACGTACCGCTACTGTTGACGGATCAATACGGAAAATTCATTCCAGGTGCCAATGGTTTTGCCCAAGTGGCCACTGAAACAGGCTTTGTTGAAGGCACCGCAGATGGCTTGTCACTGCCAGCCAACACTGTGCGTACCAATCACGCCTTTTTAAATGACATTGCACACCATGCCGCACCAAGCATGGTTGATCTTGATCACAATCCAGGCACACCCAAAACGGCACAAACTGCAGATAGCGACATTGATGCAAATGGCAACGGCGTATATGACGAAGGTATCGACACGCTTACAGACGTCAATGCTGATGGTGTCATCACAACAGCGGATTTCTATGCGGCTGATCAAAATCCTAATGGCAGTTTAAACGAATCAACTTATGACGATGAAATGCTCAATTCGCATTTCATCACAGGTGATGGACGAGGCAATGAAAACATTGGATTGACAAGCGTACACAGCATCTTTCACTCTGAGCACAACCGAGTAGTTGAAGCCAATAAAGCTACTATTTTGGCGTCTGGCGACTTGGCAGTTATCAACGAATGGTTGGTTGATGACATCACTGAAATACCAGTTGATACGAACACTTTGGTTTGGGATGGTGATCGCTTGTTTCAAGCGGCCAGATTTTCAACAGAGATGCAATATCAGCACATGGTGTTTGAAGAATTTGCTCGTCGTATTCAACCAATGGTTGACCCCTTTATCTTCACCAATACAGCAGATATAAATCCGTCCATCGTCGCAGAATTCGCTCACACGGTTTATCGCTTTGGGCATTCCATGCTCACGGGAACGGTAGATCGTTTGGATAATAATTTGGAAAATGTCAACGGTGAGGTCAGCCAAGCATCATTACTAGCTGCTTTCTTGAATCCGCAAATGTACATTGCAAGTGGTCAAACTGCGGAAGAAGCCAATGCCAACTTGATTCGCGGTTTGTCGCGTGACGTTGGGAGTGAGATTGATGAATTTATTGTGTCAGACCTGAGAAGCAACCTTGTAGGCCTGCCACTTGATTTGGCTGCACTAAATATCGCGCGTGGTCGTGAAACTGGCATTCCTTCACTCAATGAAACCCGTGCGCAGCTATATGCTGGTGGTGCGATTGATTTGAAGCCTTACGAAAGTTGGGTTGATTTTTCAGAGCACATCAAAAACCCGTTGTCGATCATCAACTTCATCGCTGCGTATGGTACACATACAAGCATCCTCGTAGAAACGACGACCGAAGGTATGCGTCTGGCGGCAGAAAATCTTGTCAACTTGGCTCTCAATGGAGATGACGATGCGCTTGATTTCCTAAACGCTACGGGCATTTACGCTGATGGTGACCTAGGCGGCATGAACAATATTGACTTGTGGATTGGTGGTTTGGCAGAAGCGAAGAATGAATTTGGAGGAATGCTTGGTCAAACCTTCAATTTCATATTTGAATACCAAATGGAGTCTTTACAAGACGGCGATCGTATGTACTACTTGTCGCGTACACAAGGTACAAATCTCTTGAACCAACTTGAGCCGAATACCTTCAGCGACATGGTGATGCGCAATACCGATCTTGGCGATATTTACTCAACGCATTTGAATGGCTTTTTGTTTGTCACCCCAGACCATACTTTTGAGCTGGACAGAGGCATTGCACAGACGGATTACAACGGCGCAGCTGCTGGGCGTGACGTCACTTGGGCTGCCGGCGAGCCGCACAGCATTTTGCAACAAAAGGTCGTTCGCAGCTATACGCCTGGAAGTACGCTTTTGGATACTGAAACGGGAATTACCCACGACGTTGGTGGCACCTTTAAATTTCTCGGTGGCGAACACGTTGTGGTAGGAGGCACAGAAGGAAATGACAAAATTTGGACAGACAAAGGTATTGACACACTTTGGGGAGATGGTGGCAATGACTACTTAAATGCAGGTATGGAATCCGACAATGTGTTTGGTGGTGATGGCGACGACATCATCGAAGACCCGTTTGGCGATGACATGTTGCGTGGCAACGCTGGCAACGACGTTATTGCAAGTGCACGTGGTTTTGACATACTCTTTGGTGATTCAGGTAATGACTTCATCATGCTAGGGCAAGATGCTTCAGAGGTTTTTGCAGGTACGGGGGACGACTTTGTTTTAGGTGGCTCCGGTTCAGATGCACTGCTTGGTAATGAAGGCAACGATTGGATTGAAGGCGGAGAAGGTTTTGACGGATTGGCTGGTGAGAATTCCGAACTTTTCTTCGACAGCCCTATCATTGGTCACGATGTGTTGAATGGCCAAGGCAATGACACCGACTATGACGGCGAGTCTGGTGACGACATCATGGTGCAAGGTGCAGGCATCCAGCGCAGCAATGGCATGTTTGGCTTTGACTGGGCTATTCACAAAGGTGATATGGTTGCAGCCGACTCTGATTTGGGCATTCCATTCTTCCCTGCTCAAGTCGCATTTACTTTGCGTGACCGATTTGATTCAGTTGAAGGCTTGTCTGGCTGGAAAATGAATGACGTGTTGACTGGCGCTGCGGCCCTCAGAGGCGCCGCTGGCGGCGCAGGTGCTGGCCCTGGTAACCCTGTCAACGAGAGTCACCTAATGTCTCAAAACGTCGGACTCATCGATGGTTTTGCAGCTTTGCTTGGCTTTGATACGCCGGAAGAGCTTGCACTTTTAGCAAGTATGGCGATTGACACGACCGTTCTAGACACTACATTGGGTGCTGAAATTATCATTGGCGGTGCTGGAAACGACACCATCAAAGGTAATCTAGGCAACGACATTTTAGATGGTGATGCATGGTTGAATGTACGAATCAGCGTACGGTCAGCAACCAACCCGGCCATTGAGTTGTTCTCAGTCGACAGCTTAAATGAAATCTCAGCACGATTATTGTCAGGGGAAATTAATCCTGGCCAGCTTACTATCGTTCGTGAAATTTTGCAATCGAACACAGCTGCCACAGACGTAGATACCGCTGTTTACAACGGCAACCGATCTGAATACAGCTTGGTACGAAACGCTGATGGATCGCTCACGGTCACGCACACACCAGTAGTGGTAGGAGGCGGTGGGGCTGTCATTGATGATGGCACCGACACAATACGAAATTTTGAGCGTTTACAGTTTACTGATAAAAATATATTGATGACTGCGTCTACCGCAACAGGGGCAGCTATCATCAGCGACACAAGTCCGACTGAAGGTCAAGTACTCTTTGCAAATACTTCAGCTATCGCTGACGCAAACGGTCTTGAAGCATTTAGCTTCCAATGGCAGTCTTCGTTAGATGGTGACAATTGGACGGATATTGCTGGCGCAACGGACGCTACGTTTGTGCCAGTTGATCTTCCTGGCTTGGCTGCTGGCCCTCAAGCCGATATGCAACTTAGGGCAATTATTAGCTTCACCGATTCAGCGGGTTTTGCAGAATCGATCACATCTGCGCCTACTGGCTATGTGGGTACAGATTGGGATGGCAATGGTTTGGCCAATTCGTTCAGCGGTACTGTAGGTGACGACATTGCCGATGGTAATGGCGGTGACGACAACATGTCCGGCAACGATGGTAACGACATCTTGAATGGTGGTACTGGCATTGACACCTTGAACGGAGGCAACGGCAACGACAGACTGGACGGCGGAGCGGGTGCAGACATCATGTCTGGCGGTGACGGCGACGACACCTACATTGTTAGCGACGTGCCGGGTGATGTGATCGAAGAGCTAGCTGATGAAGGTATTGATACTGTGCAAACAGCGTTGACATACAACTTAGCTACCAGTGCAAATACAACCAATGTTGAGAATCTAACGGTCACTGGTACGGCTGCTCGCAACTTAACTGGCAATGCGCTTGACAATGTTTTGACAGGCAACACTGGCAGCAACATCATTGATGGCGGCACAGGTGCTGACACCATGATTGGCGGGGGTGGCGCTGGCAATGACACTTATGTTGTTGACAATATAGGCGACATCGTCACAGAAACTGGTAATGGTACTGATACCGTGAATAGCTCTATTGATTTCTCACTCAATTCAGCAGGTACAGCAACAGTTGAGCGCCTAACACTGACGGGTACTGCCACCAATGCCACTGGCAATGCATTGAACAACACCATCACTGGCAACGCTTCTAGCAATACGATTGATGGCGGCGCTGGCGCAGACACCATGGTTGGCGGCAATGGCAACGACACCTATATTGTTGACAATACGGCTGATGTCGTGACTGAAACCAATGTTGTTGGCTCAGGCATGGACACTGTGCAAAGCTCAGCTACCAACTACACCATCACGGATGCAGACGTTGAAAACCTAACATTGACAGGCTCAGGCAATATCAATGGTACTGGCAATAGCGCTGCAAATGTGGTCACTGGCAACAGTGGCAACAACGTATTGGTAGGCGCTGGCGGCAACGATACGATAGTTGCTGGAGCTGGTAACGATACGGTGACAGGTGGTGCTGGTGCAGACAACATCACACTGGGTTCCGGTAACGATACGGTTGTTTACTCGGCAACTACTGACTCGGGCCTTCTGGTAACTAACGTTGATACCATCACTGATTTCGCTACTATAGCAAGCAGTGCATTGAATGGTGACGTGATTAATCTCAATGCAATTGATGCGAATACAGCATTATTGGCGATTGGCAATCAAGATTTCACGTTCATTGGTACGGCGGCATTCACGGCAGCTGGACAAATTCGTTACGTAGTAAGCGGTGCAGATACCATCATTCAAGGTAATGTGAATGCGGGATTAGGAGCAGATTTCAGCATCCAACTCAGTGGTTTGCATACTTTAGGTGCCGCAGACTTCGTTTTGTAAACCGAGCCTCTCGTCTAAAAGCCTCCGCCCAAAAAGCGGAGGCTTTTTTACGCCTTCGCCTTTTCACGAAACCACGCATCCACCTGATCCGGGTCATTGCACGTTCGCAGCGCCATGTAGGCGATTTCAGCTTCTGGGTACTGGCGGCGCAGGAAGTTCAGCCATTGCTTAAACCTGCCAGTTCTTGATTTTCTGTCCAAACGGTTGCAAACAATTTCCCAAAAATCATGCAGCAAAGGTTGAACCGATTGCCAGTCTGCGTTTGATACTAAACCTTGTTTTTCATTTTTGATTTGATTCGCTAAACCCGGATTCTGCACCATGCCACGCCCTATCATCAGCGTATCGCATCCGGATAATTCTTGGCAGCGCTTGGCGTCTTCAACGTTCCAAATCTCACCATTAGCGATGACGCGAATATCGACCACCGCACGAATATCCGCAATCCGCGCCCAATACGCCGGTGGTCTGTAGCCATCAGCTTTGGTGCGGGCGTGAACAACCAGCTCGTTTGCACCGCTTGACGCGATGGCGATAGCGCATTCTTCAGCGCGGCTGTCGTCGTTAAAACCCAGCCGCATTTTGGCGGACACAGGAATGTTGGACGGGACTGCACGGCGTACGGCTACTACGATTTTTGCAACAAGCTCTGGCTCATCCAACAGCGCAGCACCGCCGCCGTGGCGGTTCACCACTTTGGCGGGGCAGCCGAAATTGAGGTCGATACCGGGTGGGTTTAATCGAGCCAACACAGCTGCGTTGTCTGCCATGCACGCAGGGTCAGAACCGAGTAACTGTGGGCGAACGGGCACGCCAGAAAATGTCAACCCCTTGTTCAATAACTCAGGCACAACGCGGTAAAACACGCGGTCTGGCAACTCGGTATTCGTCACCCGAATGAACTCGGACACGCACCTGTCCACCCCACCCACACGAGTGAGGATATCGCGCAGCACAAAGTCAAGTAGCCCCTCCATCGGGGCGAGCAAAATCAACGGTTTTTCAACTTTCAATCAAAGCTTAATTAGCCCCGACAAAATCTTTTTTACCCACTTCAACACCGTTGTGGCGCAAGATGGCGTAGGCCGTGGTGGTGTGGAAAAAGAAATGCTGCATCGCATAAGTCAGCAAATACGCTTGGCCCGCAAACGTGCGCTCGCGTGCTGTGCCAGGTTGGGTAACGATGACGCGCTCTTCGCTGCCGTTGATGCTGGCAGCAGGCAAACTGGCGATAAACGCCAGTGTTTTAGCAATGCGAGCTTGCGCGTCGTCAAACGTCACTTCGGTATCTTCATACGCTGGAACCTCCACCCCAGCCAAACGCGCACACGTCCCTTTTGCAAAATCGCAAGCAATTTGCACTTGGCGCAATGTGTGAAACATGTCTGGGTACAAACGGCTTTGCAACAACACCTCAGGCGCGATTTTCTTGGCTTCGGCGTGGGCAGCTGCTTTGCTCAAAACCCCACTCAAAGCACCTAAGGCTTGCTGAAACACGGGGACGGAAGCGGCGTACATAGAAATTGACATGAGGTTTCCTTAAAATGATGAAAATACAGCTGAAAAGCGAATCGTCGAGTCTACAACTAATAACTAAACCATGTCTGCAGAGCTTTTCAAAGTGACCCTGATGCCAGAAAACCTGCAATTTCAAGCAGATTCAGACAAAACCATCCTGCAATCCGCCGAGCTAGCCCAAATCTACCCCCTAAGCTCCTGCCGCAACGGCACCTGCCGCACCTGCATCAGCACCCTCATCAGTGGAGAAATCCGTTACAACATCGACTGGCCAGGCCTAAGCGCCGAGGAAAAGCAAGCCGGTTTGATACTCCCCTGCTGTGCGCACCCGCTGAGTGACTTGGTGGTGAAATTAGGGGCTTGAATATGACTCTAGCCGTCGTATTTATTGCCTAAGGTGCTAGTTTATATATAGCAAATTAGCTCAAATTAAACTCTTGCGGCCATAAGAAATACGGCCCAAACCGCGATTTAGCGACATATTCAACGCCAGCTTTTTCGCCTTTAGGTGATAAATTATGCTTATCACCATTTTGGATTAAATAGCCTTGCTCGGTAGCACGTTCAAGTAACTGCAAAGTTTTCAAGCCTAATTTAACTGCCATCTTGGATGAAGGCAATTTATCACTAACTACTTCAATTTCTGCAGATTTATCATCTTTTTGAGTTCCCATTTCAGACTCAGTATTGACGCGTTCAAGTGATATTCGTACTTCATCGCTTATGCGAATAATGCGTTGCGCTTCTTCATAAGCATCTTTATATAACTGACCATCCTCACTTCGCTGTATCAAAATACCCATTTCGTTATTATTAACTTGACTAAACTCATACAAATTCAAGCTCGTCACAATACACATTTCTTCATTCATATAGCACTTGGCATGCAAGTTCTTGCAAAAGCTAGTGCGAATGTAGGTTAGCCCTCTTAACCACTCAATTTCTTGAGGCTGCAATTCACTTTTCCCGTAAACAATGCGAACATCAATTTTCAAGCGATTTTTATCCGCCAGCAGTTCTTTCATCCGATCATTGAGTTTTAAAAATGGGCTTATCAGTATTAACCTATCTGATGCACTCTTAATCATTTCTTCG
Source organism: Burkholderiaceae bacterium (assembly GCA_040079635.1). Taxonomy (GTDB): domain Bacteria; phylum Pseudomonadota; class Gammaproteobacteria; order Burkholderiales; family Burkholderiaceae_C; genus Aalborgiella. Next base: position 18,380 of record JBEBJY010000023.1, read on the forward strand.
AGAAAGTAATTTGTAGCACTTGTATTGAGGAATTTTGCCATTTATTAAACTTTCTGAATTATGTAAAATATTAGTGCCATTTATACCTATAGCCGGCGTATTTATTGACTAAGCAGCTATTATAAGCATAGCAAAAATCAACTCAAACTACGCTAAAGAGCGCTTCATCCGAATCTCTTCCAGCTTCGCGCCGCCTACTTCCACGGTCTTCAGGGTGGTCATTTCGCGTTTGAAGCCGGCTTTGTCGTAAAACTCCAAGGCGCGTTCGTTTTGGACGAGTACCCACAGGGTGGCTTCCGTGAATTCTTCTTCTTGCATGCCTTCGCGGGCGGCGTCCCACAGGGCTAGGCCTACGCCTTTGCCCCAATGCTCGGGGTCAACATAGACGGCCCAGATTTCACCGGTGGTGGGTTTGGTTTTGGCGTCGCGGGAGCGGTCGAAGCCGACGAAACCGACGATTTTTTCGCCGGTTTTGGTGGAGCCCATGGCGACCCATACTTGTGGCTCGCTGTACTCAATCGCGTCTGTCCAGAAGGCGGCGCGTTTTTCAAAGGAGAGGTTGTCCAAATGCTCATCGGCCATGATGCCAGCGTAGGCGATTTGCCAAGCGCGGATGTGGATGGCTGTGATGGCGGGGACATCGCCCAAGGTGGCGGGGCGTACGGTGATATTTTGCATGGTAAATTGTTTTGAAATCTAATTAAAATAAACGGATGGGTACGATAATACCCATTCAAAACGGCATTTAACAACATTCAGCAACTTAACTGGAGAACATCATGGCAAAAGGTCTCGGATCACAAAAAATGGTTAAAAAACCAAAGAAAGACACTTCTCCACCAAAAGCGATCTCGGTAGACGCCGTTCGCCCAACCGTGGTGACACAAGTACCTTTGCGCGGCAAAGCGGCTAAGTTGCCTAAAAAATAAGCTGTTTTGACTGCAGAACTGCCTTCTTCACCAGCACAGCCACCGGCTCAAGCTAGAAATCCCCTCCATGGTGTGACCTTGGAGGCGATGGTGACGGCGCTGGTCGAGCATTATGGCTGGGACGACCTCGGCCAGCGCATCCACATCCGCAGTTTTGTGCTTGACCCCAGCGTGGCATCCAGCCTGAAGTTTTTGCGCAAAACGCCGTGGGCGCGTGAGAAAGTGGAGAGCTTGTATTTGTTCATGTTGCGTGAGCAAAAGCGGCCTGTGCAACAGCGCCGCTCGGACAGTCCGACCTAGCCACCCCAGTGCTACCGACCAGAAACGGCGTCGGCCCCAGCGTGGTGGGTTTGCCAAAAGACGATCAATCCCAATGGCGCACTATCACCGACTTCCTGATTGACCGCTTCCCCGCCATCCCCCGCGCCACTTGGCTGCAACGCATAGCTAATGGCGATGTTGAAGACGAATTTGGCAAACCAGTCACCCCAGATCGCCCCTACCAAGGTCATATTCGCGTGTATTACTACCGCGACCTTGATGCTGAAGAACGCATCCCCTTCGACGAAGTGATATTACACCACGACGAACACCTTATCGTTGTCGACAAGCCGCATTTCCTACCTGTAACACCGTCAGGCAAATACCTGCAAGAAACTGCTCTGGTGCGGTTGAAACGCAAGTTGGGCTTGGACGATTTAGTGCCCATCCACCGCATTGACCGCGACACAGCAGGTTTGGTGCTTTTCAGCGTCCAGCCCGCCACACGCGACGCCTACCAAGCCCTGTTTCGCGACCGCGCTGTACATAAAACTTACGAAGCGATTGCGCCGTGGCGACCAGAAATACACGACGAACTCAGCTTCCCACTCTCCCGTCATAGCCGTATTGAGGAAGGTGAGGGTTTCATGACCCAACGCGAGGTGGAAGGCACGCCCAACGCCCTCACCCACATCCAAGTTCTTGAAATTAAAGGACATTTAGCCCGCTACCAGTTAAAACCCATCACAGGCAAACGCCACCAACTGCGCGTCCACATGAACGCGCTGGGCATACCCATTCAGGGCGATGGCATCTACCCCGTACTGACGCCTGAGGGGCAGATTGACTATGACAACCCGTTACAACTGTTGGCGAAGTCGATTGAATGGCTGGATCCGATCACGCAGGAAATTAGGGGGTTTGAGAGTCGGCGAAATTTGAACTTTGCATAAATCACAGTATTTTGAAATGATGATGAGCCCAATCGTCAACCCTTATTCAAGAAGGGGAACAACAAAGCAGGTGTCAACAGCAAGTTGAGTCCACGGCAATTGCTCACGCCTTTTCAACAACTGTGCATGCCATTGCGCGGTTTCCTGAAGTGCATCGACAGGTGTCGAACGGCGAAAGATAAAACGCATGGTACGACCTTCACGCCTCAACGTTAGCTCGGCTTGCGGCCAATGCGAAGGTAAGCAGGGGTTGAAACTCAAATACTCCGAGCCGAGTTGCAGACCGAAAATGGATTCGACCGCAGCCCGATGCATCCACGCCGCAGCGCCTGTATACCAGCTCCAACCGCCCCGCCCCACGTACGGTGGCTGGCTATAGACATCACCTGCCATGACATACGGCTCAATGCCATAAGCAGCACCCTGCTTGGGGTGACTGGCACGATGCGCAGGGCTTAAATATGTGAAGTACTTGTAGGCTAAATCTCCATGCTCGCCAAGATTTGCTAAAGTTTTTGCGAACTCCGCCTGAGCCATGAGAGCCCAGACCGCGCCATGCGAATATTGCCCCCCGTTTTCGCGCACACCCGGTGGATAGGCTTGGATATAACCTGCACTGGGACTTGCGTGAATAAGTGGTGGGGTTAGTAGTTTGATCAGTCCAGCATCATGGTCAATCAAGTTCGCCTGCACGGCCTCTAACGCCATACGTTGCAAAGCTGGCGATGCCACCCCAGACAAAACAGACCATGCCTGCGCAATCAAATCGATCTGCCCCTCTGAGTTAAGGTGTGAGCCGAGGGCTGTGCCATCATCAAAGAAAGCGCGTTTGAACCACTGGCCATCCCAAGCTGATCCATCAAGTGCCGCTTTCCATCGCGTAGAAGCTTGCTCCCATTTAAGCGCACGTTCTCGATCGCCCCGCGCACGAGCCAGCGGTGCAAAATTTTCCACCAATTGACACAAAAACCAAGCCAACCAAACAGACTCCCCACGTCCTTCATGGCCAACGCGGTTCATGCCGTCATTCCAGTCACCCGTCCCCATCAGCGGCAAACCGTGAATGCCGACTTTTAAGCTGTGGTCTATGGCGCGGGCGGCATGTTCATAGACCGATGCTTCTTGCGTACTGATGTTGGGTGTGTAGTACGCATCTTCCGAGCCATCAGGAATGGCGGCTCCTTCGATAAACGGAACGGTTTGCGCCATCAATGCATTGTCGCCCGTAGTCTGTAGGTAGCGAACACAAGCGTGTGGCAGCCAAAGCAAGTCATCAGAAAAATGTGTCCGCACACCCGCGCCACCCGGCGCGTGCCACCAGTGCTGCACATCTCCTTCAGGAAATTGGCGAGAAGCAGCTAAAACTATTTGCTGTCGCAGCAGACTTGGCGCCGCCCAAGTAAGCGCCATAGCATCCTGCAATTGATCGCGATAACCAAATGCACCTCCCGCTTGGTAAAAACCAGCCTTAGCCCAAAGCCTGCAAGATACCGTTTGGTACAACAACCATCGATTGACCATGACATCGAAAAGCGGATCAGGAGTAGTCACCTGTGTGGCGCCCAGCAATTGATCCCATTGGTTGCGCACTGTCTCTAGTCGCTGGTCTGCCGATATTGTTGCAGCCACAGTGGCAAGTTGTTGTGCTGCGTTCACGTTCTCAGCGTAGCCCAGTAAAAAAACACGATCTGCAGACGCACTTGCTTTTAGTTCAATTCGTGTCGACAATGCGGCGCAAGGGTCTAGTCCGCGGCCACTGCGTTGACCAAAATGATCTGGCAAGACCATACGCCCTCTGGCATCAAAGCACTCACGCCGATCGCATGTCCAGTCGTCAACATCATTTTTTTCACTGGCCAATGCTAAAAATGCCGTACCATCGCCAAATCCGGCAGAATTGTCTCGTTGCGTGCATAACAAGGCGGTGAGTTTTTGTTCGATCGCATTGTTGACGTCTGTATTAGCAGCTTTCAAATCAGGCAATCGTTGTCGAAACATGGCTGTTTTGGTCGTACCACGATCAGTGCGGTTAGCCCCCATCTTCCATTCGGCGATGCCCACCAAACGCAGTCGTACAGTTCGGGTACTGTCATTGACGATTCTTATATGCACTTGTTTAACGGAAGTTTTCGCGTCCACGCACCATGTCGCCGTGATTTTGAGTTCGCCGCGCTGATGGCAAATTTCGCTATACCCTTGTCCATGCGATACGCTGTAGGTCATACGGTCATCACTTCCACCGCCACCACAAGCGCTGGGGGAAACACTCCATATTTCCTGCGTTTTGATATCTTGCAGTAAAAACCATTCGGCAGGTGGATCGGTCACGGGGTCGTTTGACCACGTTGTCAGCTGGTTTAAACGACTGTTACCTGCCCAGGTGTAGCCACCGCCAGACTCCGAAAGGATAGCTCCAAAGCCAGGGTTAGCCATCACATTGACCCATGGTTTGGCTGGGCGAAGTTGCTCACTAACATTGAACTTAAATTCGTTCAAAGCAGCATTAAAACTACCACTTGGCGTTGAGACATCACCTTTTGAATGAGTGACCAGAGGCACGACCGATGTCGAAGTGCGGGTTCTTTGCGTCAAAGCGTGCTCATGTAGCTCAACCCATTCCTGCACATGGTGAGCAAATGGTCTTCCATCTGCAGTAAGCCGAACGCGCGCCAACATGTGAAGCGCGCTTAATTCAGCCGAAGTGAGCTCATTTGCTCGCAATACATGCAAATTGGCAGTGGTGTTAACAGCTTTCCCTCCACAATCTGAGATATAACGCTCGCGCAAAGCTACCATTTCACGGTGCAATGGCATTTCATAAGATATTGGCTCTGTATTGACAACAACCACATCGCAAGCAATACCGCCCCAAAACCACAAGCGCAGGGCTTGCACCAGTGAGCGCAGCATACCTAAGCCACGCACATCATTTGCAGAAACTAAGAGTATGGGTTTGTCTCCAGAAATTCCGAAGCGCCAAAGCAATTTTTTGTCACAAACCACATCCACAGCACCTGTAGGGATTACATCTCGCAGCTGCGGGCGCGTCAAACTCAGCACCAAAGCCGTTGTCAACGTTTGTATAGCTGCAAATTTTTCAGCGCTAATCCCCAAACTGCGCAAACGAATACTTGCTAAGGTAGCGGACATCAGCGATGCACGTTGAACATGGCTGTGTTGTCGGTATTTGTCAATAACTGCTCGTAGCGTACCTTCATTATCAGTAGCAGCTGTAGCAAAAGTAAGTCGAGCTTTCGCGAAGGGTGCAATGCGTACGCGCACTGCAAATACGCAAACGGGATCTAAGCCAGTATCGAGGGCATTACTTTCCACACCACTCACCTGAACGCTTGGCATGACCGCATCAAAGCGCGCCATGGGTTGTGCAGCAACGTGGTTGCGCCCTAGCCAATGTTGTCGATCCGTCTGAATGCGTAGGCTAACAACTTGTGGATCGGTGACTGCGACAAAATGCGCCGCATACAATTTTCGCTCTGTGACTAAGCGTGGTCTACGCTCGAAAAGCAAGGCTTGTTGCTCCGCCAACCATTCTGCGCGCAAAAACAGGTTCCCAAATGCTGGGTGCGCTTCATCAGCGAGTGGGTCAGCCAGCGTTACTTCAAAAGCAGAAAGGAGCTCAACATCTAGGGTGTGCTTGCTCAGATTACGCAGTTCAACACGTCTAAATTCAATCTCATCTTCTGGACTTACCCATACTGTTGTGTGTGCTTGCAAATCAGACCATTGCGCTTCAAAGCACACGCGGTCTGAATGAAATACGCTGCTGTAATCTGCAACCGAATCAGCTGCGGGATGCTGGGTGATTGAAACAGGTGTAGCGTCAGAAAAAGTATCTGACGTAGACTGACTTTGCCGACGCAAATAGAAAAAACTACCATAGGCATCTCGTAAGGCATCATCACGCCATCGTGTTATGTTCGTTTGCCCCCAGCTGCTGTTTCCAGCTCCGTTTGCTCGTAATGTCACTGAATAACGACCGTTTGACAGTACATGCGTAGGCTCTACCGCAGCAGCGCAAGGCGGCACATCCCGTAACAAACCAAGCGTTTTTTTGGGCAGCAGATGCGATGGTAATGGCACGGGTGGCGTATATAAAATCGACACTTCCCGAGGGACACGCTCATGCAAAAGAGAACTCACTGCTTCTATATGGGCATTCGCCATGCCCCAACGTCGTGGTGCATTGTCAAGCAGAACATTGGCAATGGCTACGATGCTCATTCCCTGGTGGTGTGCCATAAAGGTATCAACAGCAATGAAATTTTTATCACTTGTCTGACGGGTTGCACTGAAATCTAATGCCTCGATAAACCCATAGTGCCCGCGTGTAGCCATTGATTGAAGATACGCAAAGTTCTTTACAGAAAGGTTGGGGGCAATTTGTGCCGCCAACGCAGTTGCGTAGGGTGCTACCACCAAATCACCAGGTGGTGTGCGGCGTAGCGCAAGGCGAGGAACGCCCTGAGGTGCGTACTGGTAGGCAAGTGTTTCATCGTTGGCAGCATAAGCCGACTCAGACATACCCCAAGGCACACGTTGATCTTTAGCAAATTCAATTTGTTCCTGCAACGCAGCGCAGCAGGCATCATGCAATACACTGTTTAGAGGCTCATCGAGCACCAACGTTGGCATGAGATACTCAAACATAGAGCCAGACCACGATCTCAAACCCGCGTGTTTACCAACTGCATAAAACGGACGACCCAAAGCGGCCCAGTGACTGACCGGTACGTCTCCTTTTGCAATAGCCAGCAAACTGGTTAGTCGTGATTCAGAGGCCAAGAGATCATAAAAGCTGCCATCCAACTGATGCGCTTCAACCCGATAACCAATGTGCAGTAAACGGCGCTTGTTGTGGTACAAAAAACTAAAATCCGCTTGCCATGCCATTTTTTTCAAGTCATGTGCCAAAGTTTGCAATATTGTTTTTGCGTCAGAAGTTTGCGAAAGCTCCAAACAGGCTTCGGCGACAGCAAGTAGATGACCACTGAGGTTGCCACTATCTACAGTCGATACATATTTTTGCAACAACGGTGCTAGCGTCTGGGTGTCATACCAGTTGAGAAAATGCCCCCGATAGCGTTCTAACTTGTTCATTGTGTCTAGCGTTAATTGAAGGCGCTGGATCACCTCTTGTGTACTGATCCAACCAAATTGACGGGCACAAACCACACTCAACAGATATAGACCAATATTGGTCGGTGAAGTGCGATGCGCCACAATATCATGCGGCGTGGTTTGCAGGTTGTCGGGTGGCAAGTGGTTGTCTTCTGCACCTACGCATCGCTCAAACAATCGCCATGTATCTCGTGCTATACCCTCCAAATAGGATTGATCTTTGTCAGTCAATGTTGTTTTTTGAAATTTAGTATATGGACGGCTGACCCACCAAATCCAAAATGGTGATGCGGCCCAAAGCAAACAAATCGTCACAGAGATACTGATAAATGGCGTCTTTAATGCCAATAAACCAAGCAACACCGCCAACGCAAAGACAGGCTCTTTCCAGTGCTGGCGCAACAGCTCAGACAATTGGGACTTAGCTGCAGCTTGCGCACTGGCTGCCGTTGTCCACTGCAACAAATACCGCCGGCTGATATTTGTTCTATAGAGAGCTCGCCCGATGGCATCTAGAGCCTGTATCGCTTGCTGCATCAACTGCACAATATGCCAAATGCCACCCAGTAATGCGCGAAATAAATCAGTCAGCGCATGACGATAGAAAAACAGCTTCGCCAAATCGTCTCGACTGGGTGATAAACCAGCCAAAGCCCCCATCAATGGCCCCGCAGAAAACGCTGCAACAACCAAAGTTAGCGCAACCCAAGGCGAAACGATGAAGCCCGACAACGACAATAACAGCAAAATTAACGACATCGGCGCCACAAGAGAACGTCGCAAATTGTCAAGCATTTTCCAACGATTGATAGCCAGCAGCGGGTAGCGAGCGGGACTAAACAGAAATGGCAGCAATTGCCAGTCACCACGCGTCCAGCGGTGTACGCGCGAGGCGGCCACATCGGCATGAAACGGGGCCTCCTCAATCACGCTGATATCTGTTACAGCTGCACAGCGCGCCAGCGAGCCTTCAAGTAAATCATGACTCAGCACTTGCCCGTCTGTCAGACGACCAGAAAGTACAGCTTGCATCGCATGTACATTCAAAAGCCCTTTACCCGTAAAAGTGCCCTCGCCAAAAATATCTTGATACACCTCTGAGCTTGCTGCGCTGTAGGGATCGATACCGCATTGGCCTGCAAACAGCCAGTGGAACAGCGTAAACTGTTTTGGTGATGGCAAGGGTATGGCCACGCGTGGCTGGAGAATGCCATAACCACTGACGATAGCGCGTTTGTCACGGTCTAAGATGGGCTGGTTGTGTGGGTGTGCCGCTATGCCCACCAAGTCGCGCAGTCTGCCTGGGGGAAGCTGCGTATCGCTATCAAGCGTTACGATGTACTTAATGCCATCTGCGCTATGTGAAAGTTCGCCTAAGTCGATAAAAGCTTTGTTATAAACTTTGCTTTTCGTCAAAGAAAGAGCTCCTACGAGCAGTTCCAATTTGCCGCGTTTACGCTCCCAACCTATCCATCTCTGTTCGGTTTCACTGAAACTGCGCGGCCTATGCAACAGAATAAAGCGCGGTGCTTCATTTTTTACTTCTCCGTTTACTTCTCCATCTGCTTGGGGGTAACGCACATTCAGTTGATCTACTTGCTCACAGGCCAATCGCAGCAACACATCATCAGTTGCTAGCGTTTGCGTATCAGCGTCTACCCAATCAGTCAGCATTGCAAACTGAGCATGTCGTTCAGGATTGGCGAGGTAATGAAGCTGCAAACGATGCACCAAGTCCTTAACCGCTGATTCGCTGGATAACATGGCGGGGATGACCACCATCACTTTGTGCTCTGGCGGTATGCCATTCACAAAAGCCAAGCGTGGCAAATGCTTAGGTCGCACTGACTCGCTGATTAAGCGGTTGATGACCGCCAATACTGCTTCAGAAGCAGGAAACGCCATCACAACAATACCCAAGAGTGTGAGCCATATCGGCGTAGCTGTACCACTTTGTCCAGCACTATGGGCATGCTGTATCCAAACGACCAAGGCCACAGTTCCCAGCAAGAGCAGGCTCAAATAACCGGGAACCCGCAAATAGTGCTGCGCCAAACGCCAGATTGCAGAATCACGTACTTTCATGCCTAATGCAAGCATTAATTCAGACCTACCTGCACCACGAAGCCAATAACTGGCTTCCTGAGCCGCCGCAGAACCTTGGGCTGAAGAATTTTGGGCAGATTGATGGATGATATTTAGCAGCGTTTGTGCCACCACAACCTCAGCTTTACCACTTCGTTTGGCAAGTAGCTCAATCCCGTGCAGGCTCTGGTTCCGTGTCGCTGTATCTTCAGCCTCAAATACAGCTGATGTGAGCATCAAACGCATCAAATTACTGGTTCTAGCGACTATATCCGTCCAGTCAGCATCTCCAATGGCGCGCAATGCCGTAATAGCATTGCGCATGCTCAAATTATCAGCCGCCTGATCTGCTGGCCGCTGCATTTGAATGGCCGCCAAATCGGGTAATACGCTTTGTATCCAAGCGATATAAGGTATGTTTTCGCTAGCTTGGCTATTTTGCAGACGCTGTGCCATTTGGCTTAAAAACATCTGCCCTACGCCGCGTTGATTCAGCAGGTCAAGTAACTGATCCAGTGTTGAGAGGGTGTAATTTTCAATATGATCACAGCACAAATTGGCCACTTCACGTGCTGCTTTGTTGGTAGCCACACGTTCAGCCAAACGGCGTAAATTTTCAATCAAAACAACACGCAATGTGGTAGGCAAAGCCCACATTTCACTCAAATTTAGCTCTCTATTTTCCTGATAGGCTGTCAAAAAATGTCCTAGCAGCTCCTCGTCAAAAGCGCTGTCTGTATGCGCCACAAAAGCCCAAGCGACACCGTATACGCGCGGCAAGCCAGCAAGTGGCTCATCAAGCAATACTGGCAAGCCTCGAAAATAACTGCGCGGCAAACCCTCGTGTATTTCTTTAAGCTGCGCTTGAATGACATGAAAATTATCCAACAGCCATTCAGCCGCCGGACTCAAGTCATAGCCTGAATTGGCCTGCTCTCCAATGTAGCTTTGAGCTTCTTCTAGAACGAGAATATTACTGCTTAAGCGAGGAAAAAATACGGTTGAACGAGCATTTGTGACAGCCGCTTCGTGCGTCAACGCCAAGCTGTGACCATGTTGCAAAAAACGCTGTATACCAAACAACTCGGAACGTATCGGCGGCTCCACGATACCGCGTTTGCCCTCCAAGATTACGCACAGCGAGTCAGGCGCATCTGGCAGATAGCGCTGTAGCTCGTATTCTGCCATGCTAGATAGCTATAAAGTAGCCACCAATAAGTACAAAAACCACCACCAGTGTTGTTATGAAACGCCCCATCACAAAACCATGCATCACCTCAGCCGCACAATGCATCGCAAAAATTCGTTTATTCGTCACTTTGCAATGATCAAGATGCTTGCACAAAGCAGATGCATCGTTAACAATATTCGGTACAGCATTCACATTAAAACTGAGCGCAGTGGTGCTCCAAGAAGGTAAAGCGGCAAGATATGTATTCATTTAAACTCCTTACAGGAATCTTAAATGTTGCTATTTACTGTGTCTGTCAGACAAATTGAAACTTGCTTGTAGGACAAATTCTTTTCAGCTTAATTGTGAAGTTTTCAATACTCTCTTAGAGCTTCAAATCGCGCAAAAATTGACGGAATTCGGCACCTACTTCCGGATGTCGTAATGCCAACTCAACGGTTGCCTCTAGGAACCCCACTTTGCTGCCGCAGTCGTAGCGTTTTCCGATGTACTCATAGGCATAGACATGCTGAATTTTTAATAAATTTGCAATGCCATCAGTCAATTGGATTTCACCCAGTGCTCCAGCTTTTTGTTGTCTGATCTGGTGAAATATTTCAGGCGACAGAATATACCTACCTGCCACAGCAAGTGTTGAAGGCGCTTCTTCGGGCGCAGGTTTTTCAACAATCTCAGTTATCCTGCTCAGACGTGGCTCCAACATCTCACTGGCAACTATGCCATACCGACTCACCATGTCTGAAGGAACTTCTTGAACCGCCAAAATCGACGCCCCAAATTGGGCATGCAGTTTGACCATTTGCGCTAAAACGGACAAACCGCTGAGGCCTGGCTGGTCGCTGCGTGCTTCGTTGATCATCAAATCATCCGCCAGCAGTACGGCAAAAGGCTCATTCCCAACAATATGTTCCGCGCACAAGACAGCGTGCCCCAAACCCAATGGGCTGGACTGACGAACATAGGAGCAATCCATATCCAGCGGTTTGATAGCTCTGATTAACGCTAAAAGCTCGTGCTTATGACTTGCTTCCAACTCCTTTTCCAGCTCAACTGCGGTATCGAAATGATCTTCAATCGAGCGCTTATTGCGTCCAGTCACAAAAATCATGTGTCGGATACCCGCCGAATACGCTTCTTCTATAGCGTATTGAATTAAGGGTTTATCAACCACTGGCAGCATTTCTTTAGGCTGTGCCTTGGTCGCAGGTAAAAACCGTGTTCCCAAGCCCGCCACAGGAAAAACAGCCTTTCGAACAGGCGATCTTGCAATATTTGGTTTATTGCAAGTTGCAATATCGGACACAGTCATAAATCACCTCTGAATAATTTTCACTCCATCTTATGGTGATTACGGACAGCAAAAGAAGCCACAAACCCTAAAACGCCATTTACCTACAGTCACTTGGGGCAATTGCTGACAAGCTATAAGCAACTTAAACGAATCTACCCCATGCTGTAGAAAAACTCCTCTTTCACGACTTTGCCATTCGCCACGGTGTACAACGCGGCCTCGTCCATAACGAAGCGTTTGTTCTCTGGCTTGAAGGTGACGTCGTAGGTGAAGCGGACGATAAATCGGTCGCCATGTGGCCAAGGTCCTTCGGCTTTGGCGTCGTGGACGGTGTGGTTATCCATCCACCATTTGCCTTTACCCAGCACACCAGCGATGCCTTTGGTGGTCGGATCTTGACCCGGTGGTCCACCAGCTTCGACACTGACAATGTCTGCAGAAAACAAGGTGTTCACCGCCTCTTCGTTTTTGCCTGCACGGCACAGTTCAACCAATTTTTTGCCAATTTCAAGGGTATTCATAGTCGCTCCTAGAAGGTTGTGATAGATTGATTAGCTTATCACTTTTGAGTTTCTAGAGAATGTCTATGCAACACACTGAAACAGATTATTTGATCATCGGCAGCGGCGCTTCCGGGATGGCGTTTGCCGATACCTTGGTGCAGGAATCAGACGCCCACATCACCATCGTCGACCGCCACGCCAAACCGGGCGGGCACTGGAACGATGCTTACCCGTTTGTAACGCTACACCAGCCCTCGGCCTTCTACGGCGTCAACTCTATGGCTTTGGGCGCGAACCGAATAGACACAGCGGGTGCAAACCAAGGCTTGTACGAGCTGGCATCAGGTCCTGAAATCAGCGGCTATTACGATAAGGTGATGAGTCAAAAGCTGCTGCCCAGCGGGCGGGTGAGTTATTTCCCCATGAGCAACTACTTGGGTTCGGATGAATCGGGCGTGCATACGTTTGAATCCATCTTGTCGGGCGAAAAAACCAAAGTCACCGTGCGTAAAAAGCTGGTCGATGCCAACTATTACAGTCCCACTGTTCCGTCCACGCACACACCCAAGTTCACAGTTTCAGAAGGTGTACGACTGGTCGCGCCGAATGCCTTAACTCAGTTGTGGCAGCCGAAAAACATCGAGAATCGACCCACTAAGTTTTGCATCATAGGTGCTGGCAAAACAGCGATGGACGCAGGCATTTGGCTGCTCAACCACGGCGCTGCGCCCGACAGTATCAGCTGGGTGATGCCGCGTGACTCTTGGTTGGTGAACCGCCTCACCACCCAGCCAGGTGAGGAGTTTTTCAAAGATTCTATTGGTGGCCAAGCGACTCAAATGGAATGTATCGCCAATGCCTCAAGCGTGGAAGATCTATTCCTACGCATGGAAGCCAGCGACCAAATGCTGCGTATTTACCCCGACCATACGCCTACTATGTTCCACTTCGCGACGGTTTCAAAAGGGGAAATTGCGATTTTGCAGCGCATCAAAAACGTGATTCGCATGGGACGCGTGCAAGCGCTGGAGTCTGCCAACATGGTGCTGGACAAAGGTAACGTGGCAATGGAAGCGGGTACGCTGTATATTGATTGCACCGCATCGGCTGTCGAACAGTGGCGGATTCAACCTATTTATCAACCCAACAAAATCGTGCTTCAAGTCGTTCGTGCACCCTTACCAACTTTCAGCGCCGCCCTGATTGCGTATGTGGAAGCGCACTATCCTGACGACGATATGCGCAACAAACTGTGCGCCAGCGTGCCTTTTCCGCGTACTTTGGCTGACTACCCGCGCACCGTCATGGTGACGATGATGAACCAAATGCAATGGTCGCAAGACAAAACCCTGCGCAACTGGATGCGCGACACACGGTTGGATGGTTTTGGCAAGTTGATGAGCAATATTGACCCGAGTGACACAGCGAAGCTGGCGATCATGAGTAACTTTCGCACCCAAGCCATGGCGGCGATGGCGAACATGCCAAAGCTGTTAGCGAGTAGGTAGCGATTCGCCCTGCGCTTAACGCGAATCGTGAGCCAAAAGCTGCTGAACTAGGCTTTGTAAATGCCCCTGCAACACCGCAAACCCCGTATGCATCGCCAAGGTGCTTTCATCCATGTATAGCTTGCGATTGATTTCTAGCTGCACACTGTGGCGATGCTGCTCAGGTTTGCCATAACGGCGCACCAGCTCCACGCCTTTGTAGGGGTGATTGATGGCAACGTTATAGCCATACTGCGTTAGCTGCTCTTGAATAAATAGCACCAAGTTTTCGCTGGACGTGGTGTTGTCGCGGTTGCCAATCACAAAATCGGCATGCACCAAGCCCGGAAAATCTGTCGCGTGGCTACTGCTGACTGCCGGCATGCTGTGGCAATTGATGTGGATGCTGTAGCCGTGGCGAGCATGGGCTTCGTCTATCGCGCTGCCCACAGCTGCGTGGTAGGGCTGCCAACAGTTGGCAATGCGCGCCTGCACCTCTGCCACGCTGAGCAGGCGGTCGTACAGCGGCAAGCCATCGTCTGTCATCCGCCAAATCAAGCCCTTGCCCAAGCGCAGTTTTGATTGAACCGCAGCATCCTGCTCCCCTAGATCATCTGGCCAAACGCCAGAGAGCATGCTGGGGTCAATCTCGGTAACGTTGCGGTTTGCGTCTAAATAGCTGCGCGGAAAATGCGCCTCCACCCATGCCACACCCAGCGCGGGGGCGAAGCTGTACAGCTTTTCAACGTGCGTATCTTCCGCGCGGCGCAAGGTGGCCTGATCGCAGACATGGCTAAAGTCTTGGGGGTAATCTGTACCACTGTGCGGCGAATCCAGCACCAGTGGCGTGCTGCCAGCGCTGCTTGAAACGAACTGTGTGAGGGTGGATGGAGGTGTAGACATAGGCAAAATTAGTTTAAATTAATCTTAATTTATCTATTTTTACTATGCTTTTAATAGCAGTTTAGGCAATAAATACGCCGGCTAGAGTCATATTTAAGGCCTAAAATCCAAAATTCAACCCAATTTTTCACTCACCCAGCCCTGTGCACTCGCCAGCGCTTTGTCCAGCCCGCTGGCATCCGTGCCACCGGCCATCGCCATATCGGGCCGACCGCCACCTTTGCCACCCACTTGCGCAGCCAAGAAGTTGACCAAATCGCCCGATTTGACTTTGCTCATCACGTCAGCCGTGGCACCGGTGGCAAGCTGGACTTTGCCTGCATCGACACTGGCCAAAACGACCACGGCAGATTTCAGCTTGTCTTTCAACTTGCCCACAGTGTCGCGCAAAGTTTGAGCCGCATCAGCCGCGCTGACACCTTCCATTTTGGCGACCAGGAATTTAATGCCTTTTAAATCAATGGCTTGCGACAACAAAGCGTCGCCTTGATGCGATGCGAGTTGGCCTTTGAGTCCGGCAATTTCCTTTTCCAGCGCCTTGTTTTGATCCAGCAAGCTTTGCAGACGCTCGCCCAGCTCTGGCACAGTGACTTTCAAAGCGCTGGCGGCTTTGGCTGCCGTCGCTTCTAAATCCTGCAAATACGCCAGCGCGTTTTGACCGGTAACCGCCTCGATACGGCGCACGCCAGAGGCAATGCCGCCTTCGGACACGATTTTGAACAGCCCAATGTCGCCCGTGCGCTGCACGTGAACGCCGCCGCAGAGCTCTTTGGAGGAACCAATTTCCAGCACGCGCACAGTCTCGCCGTATTTCTCGCCAAACAGCATCATCGCGCCTGTGGCTTTGGCGGATTCGATATCCATCACCTTGGCAGAAGCTGCAGCATTGTTCAAAATCTCCGCATTCACCTGCGCTTCAATCGCCAAAATTTGTGAATCTGTGACGGGCGCGTTGTGCGCAAAGTCAAAACGGGTGCGCTCGGCATTCACCAAGCTACCCTTTTGCAGCACATGCTCGCCCAGCACTTCGCGCAGGGCTTTGTGCATCAAGTGGGTGGCGCTGTGGTTGCGTATGGTTTTGGCGCGGGTCGCCAAATCGACCTGTGCGGTCACGGCATCGCCTACTTTCAGGCTGCCAGAGCTCAACACACCGTGGTGTCCGTAAACATCTGCCTTGATTTTTTGTGTGTCTTGGACTTCGAAACTACCCGATCCAGTGCTAATCGTGCCTTCATCACCAACCTGACCGCCGCTTTCAGCATAGAAAGGTGTGGTATCAAGAACAATCACCCCGTTTTGACCTGCATTTAGCACGGTAGCCGGCGTACCTTCTGCGTAGAGCGCTATGATTTTTGAAGTAAATTGCAACTGCTCGTAGCCCACAAAAGCGTTCAATTCACCAGTGTATTCCAGCGCCTTGTCCATTTTGAACTTGCCTGCAGCACGGGCCATGGTTTTTTGGCGCAGCATAGCGGCATCAAAACCGGCGGCATCCACTTCCACACCACGGTCGCGGCAAACGTCTGCTGTCAAGTCCAGCGGGAAGCCATAGGTGTCGTGCAGTTTGAAGGCGACTTCACCGTCCAAAACCTTATCGCCGTCTTTCAATGAGCCGTCCAACAGCTTCATACCAGTTTCAAGCGTCTCAAAGAAGCGCTCTTCCTCGGTTTTCAACACCTCAGTAATGCGTTGCTGCTGTTTAGCCATGTTCGGGTAAGCCGTGCCCATGACGCTGACCAAATCTGCCACCAATTTGTGGAAAAACGGCGTCTTTTTGCCCAGCAAATAACCATGACGAATCGCGCGGCGGATGATGCGGCGCTGCACGTAGCCGCGGCCTTCGTTGCTAGGAACCACACCGTCGCTCACCAAAAACGCGGTTGCGCGGATGTGGTCGGCAATCACGCGCAGGCTCTTGTTGTTCAGGTCAGTCATGCCAGTTTCACGACCAGCAGCTTTGATCAGCGTGTCAAAAATGTCGATTTCGTAGTTGCTGTGGACGTGTTGCAAGATGGCAGCGAGGCGCTCCAAGCCCATGCCGGTGTCCACGCACGGCGCTGGCAATTTGACCAGCGAGCCATCAGCCTGCATGTCAAATTGCATGAACACGTGGTTCCAAATCTCAATAAAACGGTCGCCATCTTCCTCTGGGCTGCCCGGTGGGCCGCCTGGGATATGTGCGCCGTGGTCGTAAAAAATCTCGCTGCATGGTCCGCAAGGCCCCGTATCAGCCATCATCCAGAAGTTGTCAGACGCGTATTTTTTGCCTTTGTTGTCACCAATGCGAACAATGCGGTCAGCCGGCAAGCCAATCTCGTTGTGCCAGATGTCGTACGCTTCTTGGTCGTCAATGTAGACCGTGGCCAGCAGTTTTTCAGCCGGCAAGCCGTAAACCTTGGTCAGCAGTTCCCAGCCCCATTTGAGCGAATCACGCTTGAAATAGTCACCAAAACTCCAGTTGCCCATCATTTCAAAGAAAGTATGGTGGCGCGCCGTGTATCCCACGTTTTCTAAATCATTGTGCTTGCCGCCCGCACGCAGGCAGGCTTGCACGCTGGCCGCACGCACGTAATTGCGTTTGTCCAGCCCCAAAAACACGTCTTTGAACTGCACCATGCCGGAGTTGGTGAACATCAGCGTCGGGTCGTTGCCTGGCACGAGTGAGCTGCTCTCCACGACTGTGTGGCCCTTTGCCGCGTAAAAGTCGAGGAATGATTTGCGAATGTCGGCGACGGAGAATTTAGGTTGGGTGGCTGATTGGGTCATATTGGTCTGCTTGGTCATTTCACGCTATAAATCACAGGTAATCAGTGATTATAAAGTTTGCAAGTACCTGATAACTCTTAGCCGTTAACCAGCTCGCAGCTTCTCTCGCAATTAACCCCAAGGATTGATAATTTCCACGCCCGTGCCTTTGAAGTCACGAACATTCCTAGTCGCCAATATAAAACCGCTTACTGCTGCGATAGCAGCAATAGCGCAATCGGCAAACGCAATGGGGTTACCTACAGCACAGGCATCTGCGTTGACTCGTCCAAAAGTCTCCGCCGCTGGCATGTCAAACGCAAGAATGCGGTTTTCAAAAACAGATTGAATTTTATTTTCAACCAATTGGTGCAGATCAGCGCGTCGACGCCCTTCTGGCATTTTGTGCACACCGGCAAGCATTTCTGCCAAGCTAACGGTTGTGATGTAAAGCGTTTGCGGCTCTTGGGCATCGAGCCAGCTAATCACTGCTGGGTCGGGTTTAGGCTTGAAAGGCTCAGAAATGACGTTGGTGTCAAGAATAATCATTCAAAGTTCACCGGTCGCACTGGCGTCCTATCGCGCTGAAAATTCATATCACTATCAAAATCGACATGGCCAATCTCACACGCAAAAGCGGCCAATGTAGAGCCAATGCCAACTTTGGGACGAACTGCAACTTCAAGAATGTAGCGAATCTCCGCCTCAGTGCTGCGCCCATGCTGCGCCGCTCGCAGCTTCAAAGCGCGATGGGTTTCCTCAGGAATATTTCTGACGGTAACTGCTGACATAGGTGCACCTCCAAAGAATTTACACCCAATGATATCAAATTAACCTATTGATAGCAAATTATCATGCAACCGGGACGGCCAGCGTTTATTTATAAAACGCCTCCACCGTGCCCTTCAGCTTCACCGTCAGCGGATAACCCTTGCGGTCAACCTTTTTGCCTACAGGCACTTTGATCCAGCCCTCGCTGATGCAGTATTCCTCCACATCAAAACGCTCTTTGTCGTTGAATTTGATGCCCACATCATGCTCAAAAATGGCGGCCACATGAAATGGGCTGCGTGCGTCGGTGGAGAGGTGGTCTGGGAGAGTGGGTTTTGTTGGGAGGGATGGTGTGGGTTCAGTCATGGGAATTTTCTTTTAGACGATGTGATTAAAACTCCATTTTCCACGATTTGGTTCCTAGTAAGTCTGAATGTGAACATATGCTGAAATTACCGCCAGGACCAAGATAAATACATTTATCGTTATTATCGAAATAAGCTACTGAAATAGGCTAAAGTGATCACTTCGAGATTTAGTCAGTTTATAAAAAAGGCTGCCCTTAAAGGGTTTCAAAAAGATGGATAAAAATATTATAAATAAATCCGAAAAATTACATTTTGG
>JBEBJY010000024.1:0-36591 GCA_040079635.1 Burkholderiaceae bacterium
TCAGCCGACGCAATTGGCTAAACACATGACGTTGAAGGATATTTTGATTTGCACGATTGGGGATTCGTATGCGTGTGGGGAGGGGAATCCAGATGAGCCGTTAACGCCAACTAACGAGATACTTGATTATGCAGATATGTTGCCACTCACTACATTACTGGCCATCAGAGATGATTTTGAATACACGCCAGAATTAGAACTTGCTGCGTGGCAAGAACCCTTAGCGCATCGTTCACATATATCTGCGCCGACTTTGGCTGCAGAGCGAGTTAATGGGGTTTACTCAGATTTACAGGTGGTAAGCACTCATGTTTCGTTTGCACGCTCTGGGGCGGGGATGCAAAGAGGGTTACTCGGACCCAATTTGCACAACATTGACCCTAGAAATGGTCAAGCTTGGCTAGTAGGCCCCAATTTACACCCAAGATCTAAGCGCAGAAATAGGCGATTTCAAGAGCCTGTTATCGAAACCGATGAATTTAGTTATTTGGATGACTTAACTCAAAAAGGGCAGATTGATGAGATGCAAGCGGCGCTTGGAAATCGTCAGGCAGATTTTTTAGTCGTTTCTATCGGGGGGAATGACTCCGGCTGGATTCCAGGTTTTATCGACATCATCACACCTGATAACGGTATTACAGCAGCGCATGTATTTTCAAAAGTCAGTAGCTTCATAGAAGATAACATTGAAGACCATATCGTTGCGCTGAATGAGCGAATCAGTTTGATGCCATTGCAGCCGCGCTATGTTTTATTAATGCTTTACCCAAATGGATTTTTTGGTGCGGGCGCGGCGGACAATCCGCAAACCAAACGAAATTGCGGAATTTTCGATACGGCCAATTTAGTGCCTGATTGGTTTCCAATGGGCGAAGACGATTCATTGATAGGTATTGATATCGAAGAAGCAGAGATTATCAAAAACTTAGCGATATTGCTAAACACCAAGCTCCGTGAAAGTGTGGCCAATCAAAATATTCGCAACAAACTTATCAATCAACTGAGTGCGACGAATCAACGGCATTTTGACTGGCATATCGTTGACAACATTGATCGCGATTTTGAAACCCACGGTTATTGCTCTGATAGCCCTTGGTTTGTCGGGGCTGGCGAATCTTTTCTAAAGCAAAGCGATTGGTATGGTTTGCTACACCCAAATTTAAAAGGCCAAGAAGCATATGCAAATAGAATCGCCGATAAAATCCGAGCCATTCTCAACAATCATTTAGAAGAATTTCGCCCAAAAGAATTTCAGCGCGTCGGCGACCCCAGAGGCGGCGGTTCAAACCCCAGCACCACTACTAGAAGTGGTGTCACGTGAAACTAAGTGTGAAACACGCAAAAAATTAGATAAAAATACGCCTATAGCCGGCGTATTTATTGATTAATAAGCTATAAAAATAATAGCAAATGACGGTAATAAAACGACTGCTATTGCATCGTCCAGCCGTGGCTAACAATCAAGGACTGCCCTGTCAACGCATTGCTCGGGAAGGCCGCAAACATCAGCGCCACTTCGGCTACGTCTTGCACGGTGGTGAACTCGCCGTCCACGGTGTCTTTCAGCATGATGTTCTTGATGACTTCAGCCTCAGTGATGCCAAATTTGGCCGCTTGCTCTGGGATCTGCTTGTCCACCAGCGGCGTGCGCACAAAGCCGGGGCAGATCACATTCGAGCGCACACCATGGGCTGCGCCTTCTTTGGCCACCACTTTGGACAAGCCCATCAAGCCGTGCTTGGCGGTGACGTAGGGCGCTTTCAGCATGGACGCGACGTGCGAATGCACTGAGCCCATGTAGATCACGCTGCCGCCGCGCTTGCCGGCATACATGTGCGGCAGGCAGGCTTTGGTGGTCAAAAACGCGCCGTCTAGGTGGATGGCCAGCATCTTGCGCCACTCGGCGAGGCTGAATTCTTCCACGGGGTGGACGATTTGAATCCCTGCGTTGCTGACCAAAATGTCCAACGTGCCCCAAGCAGCCACGACGGCAGCGACACCGGCGTTGACCTGTGCTTCGTCAGTCACGTCCATCGCCACGCCCATGGCCTGCAAGCCCAGCGTGCGGATTTCGGCAGCTGCCGCTTCTGCGGCGTCTTTGTTCATGTCCGCAATCGCCACTTTTGCGCCTTCTTTGGCGTAGGTGATGGCGATTTCTTTGCCAATGCCGCTGGCGGCACCGGTGACGATGGCGATTTTGTCTTTTAATTTCATAAATGTTTCCTAAATAATAATAAGCAATAAGTTGACAAAAAATAGCGACTAAATTGAACTGTAACTGCAGCGGGACTTAAATCGATTGAATACACGGCTTTACACGGTATAAATCGCAATGCTTCAGTAAACCCTAATCTCAAAGTCCTGCCGTAGCGCTAGCATGAATGCGGTGCGCATCTTGAAGAAATTTTATTCGGTATTTTTCACAGAATCTTAAACAGAAATGACTGGTGCGCTACTGACCCTGTGGTTTAAGTTTTAACAGTTCTTACTGCGATTATTCAGATGCTTCATCAAATTGCCCCCAATCTTTGGTGTACTGCTTATAAATTCAATGTCGACGGAAAAGAATCCTCGTCGCGGATGACGATTGTTCGTTTACGCAACGGCGATATTTGGATGCATTCACCGATTCCACTTAGTAGAAGAATGCGGTCTGATATTTCAGAGCTTGGACCAGTTCGCTATATTGTTGCTCCAAATCGCTATCATCATCTCTACGTTTCAGATGCGCTCAAAGCATTCCCACAGAGTGCGTTATTTGGTGCGCCAGGATTGCAAATTAAAAGACCGGATTTGACCAGTATGCGAATACTACAAGCAAATCCTGAACCAGGGTGGAGCGATGATTTAGATCAAGTCTTTGTCGATGGTATTCCCGTTCTAAACGAAACGGTTTGGTTACACAAGCCCTCAGCTACTCTTATTCTTACTGACTTGTGTCAGTGGACCGACACAGACAAACCAAACCAAGCAAGAATGTATGAGCAACTCACGTGTGCACGTGAAGGTTTGGCCGCGTCACGCACCTTAAAGTTGGTTGTTAAAGATCGATTGGCGGCAAAAACAAGTGTTCAACGTATTCTTAAATGGCCATTTCAACGTGTTATTTTGGCTCACAACAACATTATTCAACAAGGTGCACGTGTTCAAATTACGAGTGCATTAGCTTGGTTTTTAAGATAAGTACGGCATTTCTCTGATTGCATGTGATCGCTAGGTGGAGTATGTCTTATCGCTATTGCTTAATAGTTTGATAAGATGCTTTGATGCAGCTTTCATCTCATTTTTGGTCAGATTTAACGACCCGCCAGTTTGCCCAATTGGCAGTAAGTAAAGATATCGCACAAGTCGTTGCGGTGCTGCCAGTCGCAGCGACGGAACAACACGGCCCGCATTTACCGGTGAGTGTGGATACAGCGCTGGTGGATGGCGTGGTGAACGCCTCCCTATCTCATTTAGCGCATTTGCCAGCCGATTTACCGGTTTTGTTTCTGCCCACGCAGCAAATTGGCAAAAGCAACGAACATATTCGCTTTCCGGGCACGCTCACTTTGTCTGCTCAAACTGTGATCAGCCTGTGGATGGACATTGGTGCCAGCGTGGCTCGTAGTGGTATCAAAAAAATGCTGATTTTGAACAGCCACGGCGGCCAAGCCAGCATCATGGATATCGTTGCGCGTGATTTGCGCACAGAGCACGATTTGATTGTGTACTCCGCCAATTGGTACAACCTGCCTTTGGGCGATGCGGTGATGGGACTTTTCCCCGCTGAAGAGCACCGCTTTGGCATCCACGCGGGTGATATTGAAACGTCAATGATGTTGGCTTTGCAAGAAACGTCAGGTGTCAAAGGGATTGACATGACGCAGGCGAAAAATTTCCACAGTACCTCGCAAGATCGCGCCGATAAATATGCCGTCTTGGGCAATGGAACCAGTGCCAAGCTAGGCTGGCAGATGCAAGATTACAACCCGCAAGGTGCGGCGGGTAATGCGGCGGCAGCCACAGCAGCCAAAGGCCATGCGCTCTTAGACGCGGCAGGTTTGCAGTTGGCTAATTTGTTAAAAGAAATCAGCGATTTGCCGTTGTCAACCTTGAAGCCAGCGCCAGAATTTCCAGAGTAATTGTTCAAATCAGCGTGTTAATTTTCTAGTGGAGACTTTGTATGGACCATCTCAGCGGCCTTGACGCCACCTTTCTCTACCTAGAAACGCCCGAGCAGCCCATGCATGTGGGTGGTTTGAATGTTTTTGAGCTTCCTGCCGGTTATGACGGCGATTTTGTCGATGACCTTCGCGCCCACATCACCCAGCGCATGCATTTAGCCCCAGTTTTTAGGCGCAAACTAGTGAACATGCCGTTTGAACTGGCGAACCCGATTTGGGCGCTGGACGACGACATGGACATGGAATACCACATCCGCAGCACCGTGCTGCCCAAGCCTGGCACCCACGCCCAGCTTGATAAATTGGTGGGCAGGTTGCACTCCAGCCTGCTTGATCGCAGCCGTCCGCTGTGGGAGTTTTATGTGATTGAGGGTTTGCAGTCGCCAGCAGATGCGCCCGCTGGCACACGCCACGTTGCTTTCTACTCCAAAGTTCACCATGCCGCGCTGGATGGTGCTGCAGGCGTGGCTTTGGCCACCGCCATCATGGATGTGACCGCTATTCCCCGCGCCGTTCGCCCCGCACCAAATCGCCGTGCCATGGCGACCGATAACTTCGGCATTGCCGAGCTGGCGGTCGCGGGCATCAAAAACACCGCCGTGCAAAGCGCCAAACTGGCTAAAAATCTACCTGGTCTAGCGCGTGCCGCCTACAGCATGCTGCGCCCGCCCAAAAGTGAAGAGCCCACTTTGGGTGTGGCAGGTTTAGAACTGGTGGATAGCCCGCAAAAAAACCGCTGGTTTGCGCCTAAAACGCCCATCAACGTCAGTATCACCAACCAGCGCAGCTTTTCTAGCCTGTCGTTTCCCTTAGCAGGTATCAAACACATCGCCAAAGGCAATGGCGTGACGCTGAACGATGTGGTCATGGGCATTTGCTCAGGCGCGTTGCGTAGGTACTTGGCTGATTTGCACTGCACGCCAGAGCATTCTCTGCTCGCAGCCGTGCCCGTGAGCCTGCGCGAAGCGGGCAACACGGACATGAACACGCAGGCTTCGATGATGCGTATCAGCCTGGCCAGCACTATCGCAGATCCCAAAGCCCGTTTGATGGCCATCAACCAAGCCAGCAAAGCCGCCAAAGCTGCATCTGCCAATATGAACGCCGTCATGCCGACCGATTTTCCCTCGCTCGGTGTACCGTGGATTTTGAGCGGTTTGGCTGCTCTGTTTGGCCGCTCCAAGTTGGCCAACAACATGGCGCCACTGGCCAATTTGGCCATCTCCAACGTGCCTGGTCCGAATATGGCGTTGTATTTGGCCGGTGCCAAAATGCTTACCTACTACCCCGTTTCCATCGTGACGCACAGTTTGGCGCTGAACGTGACCGTGCAAAGTTACAACGGCTCGCTAGATTTTGGTCTCATTGCCTGCCGCAAAGCCATGCCAGATTTGCCAGAACTTGCCAAGTACATGCAAAAAACGTTTGATGAAATGCTGGCTTTTACGCCAGTTGTTACGCCTGTTGTTGCCCCAGCAGTGCCCGTAAAAGCGGCAGAACCTGCTGAAATCAAGGTAGACGCTAAATCTGCCGCTAAGAAAGTGGCAAAAAAGAAAGCTGTAGCCAAGAAAGCCCCCCTCAAGAAAGCCGCAGCTAAAAAAGCGCCTAAAAAAGCAACTTAATAATACGCCTATGATGAGCCAACCATGCCTCTCATACGTCTCAACCCTAACACCAGCTACGCACTCCACAGCGTAGCCGCCACCCGCAGTATCGAGCTGGCCGCCGCCGCGCAACTTGCACCACACAGCTTGATGCAACGCGCTGGTTTAGCCGTCGCGCGGCTAGCCTGCGCGCTCGCCCCGCACTTGCAAACCATCTGGCTGGCTTGCGGCCCAGGTAACAATGGTGGCGATGGCTTGGAAGCGGCCATGCATTTGAAACAGTGGGGACGTAACCCCGTGGTGACGTGGCTGGGCGATGAAGCCCGCTGCCCAGCGGACGCGCTGCTGTCGCTGCACCGAGCGCGCCAAGCGGGCGTTACCTTTGCAGCTGAACCACCCGCCGAGTACGATTTCGCCATCGACGCGCTTTTAGGCATTGGCCAAAGCAAACCCGTGACCGGCGTGTTGGCCGATTGGTTGCGTCACATGCAAGCTACAGCGCCCGCTGTGCTGTGTGTCGATGTGCCTAGTGGGTTAAATGCAGATACTGGTAACTATACAGAATCTGAAATAGCTATTAAAAATATAGCTGTTGAGGCAATAAACACGAAGGCTAGAGGCCAAAATACACCTATTTTTTGCCTTTCCTTGCTCACTTTAAAACCCGGCCTGTTCACCGCTCACGGCAAAGACGCAGCGGGAGATGTTTGGTTTGACGATTTAGGCGTTGATATCGAAATCAACACATCTGAACCCTCCGCTTGGCTCTTAGGCGCAGACCGCGCCAGTTTGTCAGCACGTCTGCACGCCAGCCACAAAGGTAGCTTTGGCGATGTGGTTGTGGTGGGAGGCGCTGCTGGCATGACGGGTGCAGCTCTGCTGGCTGCTAAAGCCGCTTTGCATGCGGGGGCGGGGCGGGTTTTTGTGGCTTTGCTGGATGCGGAACTGGGCGAACACCGCATGATGGTAGACCCACTGCAACCAGAGCTGATGTTCAGGTCGCTTGAAACACTGCCATTGCGCTTGCAAACGCTGGTTTGCGGCTGCGGTGGCGGCGACGCGGTGCGCCATGTGTTGCCGCAAGTGCTGTCGCAAGCGCCGCGCTTGGTGCTGGATGCGGATGCGCTGAACGCGATTGCTGTGGATTCATCACTACAAACACTGCTACTAGCCCGTTCAAAACGTGGTAAATCAGTGGGTTTCTCAACGGTTTTGACCCCGCACCCCCTAGAAGCAGCACGTTTGTTGGGTATGTCAACGGCACAAGTGCAAGCCGATAGACTTTTATCGGCGCAGACGCTGGCGGATCGTTTTGCTTGTGTCGTCATCCTCAAAGGAGCTGGTAGCGTCATTGCCTCGCTTGGGCAAACGCCGCACATCAACGCCAGCGGCAATGCAAAACTGGCGACGGCGGGTACGGGGGACGTGTTGGCGGGTGTTGTCGGTGCGGTGTTGGCAGCGGGTGAAACTGCATTTTCAGCCGCCTGCATCGCTACCTATCGCCATGGCGCTGCAGCAGATCAGTGGCCTGCAGACCAAACTTTGACAGCCAGCGGCTTGTCGCAGCGTATTTAATCCAAACTTGACTCAGGTAATCTATGCCTGCCCCGCATAATGGGGGCTTGACACGGGGCGTATAGTTTAAAAAACAGCTCTTGCAACACATTTCATCTTATTTATGACCCTGATTTACATCATTTTGGCCACTTTAGCTGCCGGTATTGGCAGCGTTTGGGTGGCAGCGGCGCTCAGTTTTGGCGCTTTTGCCCGCTACACCCAGCACATGCTCAGTTTGGCCGCTGGGGCGCTGTTGGCCACGGCTTTCATGCACTTGCTGCCAGAGGCGTTTGAGGCACAAGCTGGCGCTAAAGAGCTGTTTGTCACCCTGCTTGCGGGGCTGATATTCTTCTTTTTGCTCGACAAAGCCGAGCTGTGGCACCACGGTCATGAACACCACCATGACCTTGAAGCCGCCGCATCCCCCGCGATCCTGCCTTTTTCACCTCTCATATCGCACAACGCGATAGATTGCACAGCCGCACCAGCGCATGGGCACGATCAGCACCATGCTCATCACCACAGCCACATCCCACAGCCTGGTAGCTGGGCGCTGCTGACAGGTGACAGCGTGCACTGTTTTGGTGATGGCGTGCTGATCGCTTCCGCCTTCATGGCAGACATCCGCCTAGGCTGGGTCGCCGCACTGGCCGTGCTGGCGCATGAAATCCCACACCACATGGGCGACTTGGTGGTGCTGAACCATAGCAGTGGCAACAAGCGCATCGCCTTGATCAAAGTCTCCCTCGCCGGCTCAATTACTGTCATAGGTGGTTTGGCTGGATTTTGGCTGGTAAACCAGCTGGAAGATTATTTACCTTACTTTTTGGTTATTGTTAGCAGCAGTTTTATTTATGTTGCCTTGGCTGATTTGATTCCGCAGTTGCAGAAGCGTCTCGACTTCAAACAAACTGCTGCACAAATAGCGTGGCTCGCCATCGGTATAGCTATGGTTACCCTGGTTAGCGGTGTTTCACACGGTCACTAATTGGTGAGTTTTGAAATCATTTATTTTTATATTGCTATATATTTCATAGCTATATAGGCAGTAAATACGTTGGCTACAAAGATTTTCTAGTCGTAAAATACTTTCATGGGAAAAGTCGTCACGCCCAAGCTCTGAAAATTAAATACTTTAGTATTAATTTATTTGGATTTGTACTGTTTTTTGACTATATAAGTTGTATTTATAGTCAAGTTTGTGTTTCTTGTTGTTGTTATTTTGCACCTTTTTAGGGCAAATTACCGCTATCCGCTCATATGTGGTGCAGTTAAGCAAACCCAGGGTTAATGCCTGTGAAGAGTGTATACAATTTACATATAAACACAAATACTTGCAATTTTCTGTGATCTTTGAAATAATTTATCTTCAAGTTGCTTTAATCTAACTGGCGTATAGACCAATTTTCGTATGAGCATATAAACTTTAAGCGTGCTTGCAGCGGTGTTTTATGGGTGTTAGTCCTTATTAAAATAAATGAAACAAGGGTGGTCGAGACATGGTCGGTTACAACATTCTTCCTATCGGTTTTTCTAGCTATGAAAAATCGACGATTGAGACCTTCTTCCGTTTGGCGGGTAGACGCGCACCGCATTGGGCGCTAACAACGCGCTCAGGCGAAGCTCGGGTGGTGCTTTTTAACGCCACTTCAGAGCTAGATTTTGCAAATTTTCGCTCGCTGGTCGCTTCATGGCAAAAGGTCATCATTGTTGGCAGTTCAGATTTCGGCACAGGCTGGCCCGTATTGCCGCGTCCCATCAAGTTAACTGCGATTTTAGGTTTGCTCGACGATGTTGCTAACTTTAAAACCAGCGATATTATGCAACCTGTGCCTGCTTTGCTCGCGCCTGTTATCGCCAATCCCAGCATGACAGACGTGTTTGCAAACATCACATCTCAGGTCGCCGTGACGCAACGTACCGCGCCAAAACCAGCGCCACAGATTGAAAAGATTGCGAAAACTGTCAAACAAGCTTCAATTCCCTTGAACGAAGCACCTAGTTTCGTGGATGGCAGCCTCAAAGATGCGCTCATTACAAGCCTTATTCGCACCCAGCGCGAAACATCGAATGCCGTTTTAGGTCGTGTTTTGTTGGTCGACGACAGCGACATCGCACTGAAATATATGCAAAACCGCTTGCGTCACTTTGGCTACGAGTGTGAATTGGTTCACAGCGGCGAAGAAGCATTGGCCTTGGTTGCCACACACAATTACCAATTTGTGTTTTTGGACGTCATGATGGCGGGTTTAGACGGTTACCAAACCTGCAAAGCCATTAAAAACAACAAAGCACGCCGCGGTCCCCCACCTGTGGTCGTCATGCTGACCAGCAAGGGTGGCGCCATAGACAAAATTCGTGGCAGCATGGCTGGTTGTGATGCTTATTTGACCAAACCCCTCAACGACAAAAAGTTGGCAGTAGTTTTGACAAAATATGATGATTCAACAGTTACTGAGCGCTGGGAGGCGGCTAATCCACGTCAACCTTTGGTTGACACTTACGTACCACGAAGTCGCTAACGAATTCGTCGATTGCGTTGATTGCCCCGGTTTGAGATGTAAAACTTAAACATACAAACTCAGAGTTAACGATAATCAAGCATTGTCGTTCGGGCGATTTGTAAGCCGTCTTAATCTGCCTTTTAAAAAATACCAGCCTTATGAAAAAAATATTAATCGTTGAAGACTCGCCCGTTGATAGCAAAAACTTGCAACGCATTTTGTTAGATGCTGGCTGCGCTGTAACCATCGCTGCGACAGGCTTAGAAGCGCTCGAGAAAGTCAAAGCTGACAAACCAGATTTGATTTTGATGGATGTCAATATGCCTGATTTGGATGGTTTCGCGACTGCTCGTAAACTCAACCAAGCGCCTGAAACGAAAGTGATTCCGGTTGTGTTTGTAACCAGCAAAGACCAAAAAGTTGACCGCGTGTTTGCCCAAATGTTGGGCGCGAAAGGCTATATCACCAAGCCTTACGTCGCAGAACAGATCTTAGCGCTGCTTTAAGCGCTGGCTTTAGTCCCTGAGTGTCGCGTTATGAATGCTGAGGTTTTCACTGGCCAAGCCATCACTTGCGGTGGCTGGTCACTCGCCATCAACATGCAGTGGGCGAATACGATTGTGGATAGCTTTGAGTTGGTGAGAATTCCACGCGCACCCCATTGGCTGATAGGTGCAGTCAATATCGACGGCAGCATCATTCCTGTGGTTGATTTGTCGGTCTATTTTGTGCCCAATGCTGCCCCGATGGTGATTGATAGGCACCACCGCATTCTCGTAGGTGGCAAGCGTGAAGAGAGCGCGGAAGGCGCAGCCGCCAATGACAGCGTTTTTGCGATTTTGTTCAATGGCTTACCCTTGCAAATTCAATACACGCGTGAGGCGATGGACGCATCACATGTGATACCAGAGCGCTTGCGTGAGCTAAGCCTAGATATGGCAAAAAGCAACACCCCTGCTGCAGGCGGCGGTGTTGGTAAAGTCCACTTTGAGATGAATACAGATAAATTTGTTGATTTTCTATCGATGAGTTTGATATAGATAAAAAAGTAAATTGGTTTAAGGGAAATTATGATTAATACAATTCGCGCAAAATTGATTGCTTTGGTGTTGCTGGCACTTTTTGTTGCTATAGCGATTGCAGCAGCTGGCGTTTATAGTAACAACCAACTCGAAGCTACAGCTACACGCGCAGCCACATACGGTGCTGTGGCGCAGTCTGCTGGTTTGGCTGATATGTATCATGATAATTTACGCGGACTGGTTGAGAAATACAATAGCGCAGCCGTTGCGAAAAACTCAGAAAGAATTACTGAATCATCTAAAGAGCTTCAAGCCAGTGCAAAGAAGCTTCGAGAATTAGCGCAAAGCTTGGTTGCCGTCAAAAATATTGGACAAACTACGCAAGATTTTTACGTAAAACTGCTGCCTGAATTCAATGCTTACGCAAAATCAGCTGAAGATATTGCTGCATCTGGCTCAATGGATGTGGCTGAGCTAGAAGTAAAACGAGTTGATTTTAATCAAAAGTTTTCCATCCTTGAAAAAAACCAAGCAGAATCAAATAGCTGGTTGGAAAAAGAACTGGCTAAGACGCAAGAGCTTTCATCAGCTGCAATTCAGCTCTCAAATAATCTAATGATTGGTGTTATCAGTTTAGGTTTGATTGTTTTAGTTTTGTCTGCTATCGGAATTTATCGTTCAATTACGAACGGTTTAAACACCTTGGAGACAACAATTGAAAAAGTAAACGCGGGTGACTCTGCCGCACGAACCTTGCTTACTTCTAGGGATGAACTTGGTCATTTGGGTCGAAGCTTTGATACCTTGCTAGATGAGCGTATCGCTATGTTAGAAGAGAAAATACGCGAAAACGAAAACATCAACAATTCCGCCATCAATTTGCTGCAATCCGTTTATGCACTTTCTGAAAAAGATTTAACAGCCCGTGCCGATGTGAGCGACGACATCGTGGGAACGATTGCCTCGTCCGTCAACCAGTTTGCCGATGAAACCGCGCAAACTCTGGCTGAGGTTCAAGAAATTGCGGGTCAGGTGCGTGGCGCTGCGGATGCGGCGCAAAAGCAAGGTTTTCTGGTGCAGGGCGCTGCTGAGCGTGAGCGCACTTTGCTGGCATCCATGGGGACAACTTTGGGAACAGCAACCCGCCAAATGAATGAAGTGGCTCAGTTGTCTACCGCCTCAGGCGCCGCCGCCGCCCGCACGTCAGACGCTACCAAAGCAGCGCAGGCTGCGGTAGAGGGCACCATGCGCGGTATGGATTCGCTGCGAGAAGTTATTTCTGAGACTGAAAAACGCTTCAAACGTTTGGGCGAACGTTCGCAAGAGATTTCATCTGCTGTGGCTTTGGTTAACACGATTTCTGAACGCACACACGTGCTGTCGCTCAACGCTTCCATGCAAGCGGCGACAGCCGGTGAAGCCGGTCGTGGCTTTGCTGTGGTCGCGCAAGAGGTGCAGCGTTTGTCTGACAGCTCGCGCCAAGCCACAGGTGAAATTGCCCAGCTGGTGAGTAACATTCAGTCTGAAACCAACGAAACTTTGATCACCATGAACCGCCTGATTTCAGACGTTGTGGCACAAACCGAGCTGGCGCGACGTGCCGGTCATCAGATGACGCAAACGCAAGCCGCTACGGGCGAACTGGTCGGTTTGGTGCAGCGCATCGCTGCCTTCTCTGTGCAGCAGCAAGAGATGGCGCAAGCGCTGCAAAAGACGGTGCAAGGCATGAACGACGGTACCACGCAAACCAATGCCGCCATCGAGCAGCAAACCAACGCAACCAGCACTTTGGTGCAGTTTGCGAAACGTTTGAACGACTCAGTTGGTCAGTTCAAGGTCGCTTAAACAGCGGCGTTACCTTTTTATAACGCTGCCATGATCCATGACATGATCGCAGACATGACTGCGCTTTTGCGTGACGAGTTTGCGCAAGAGTTGCCCGCCACGCGCGACACACTCGTGCAGTGGCAAGCCGAGCCAGCTCAGATGCCTGCTGACGTGGCAGACATGCTGTCTTTGCTGGAGCGATTCAGGCAAGCGGTTGAAACGGTTGGGTTTGAGGGCCTAGGGGCTTATCTTTCTGTCATCCAAACCTTTACGCAAAATTTGTTCACACAGAATTTGGCGCAAGGTTCTGCGGGTCAAGAGCAAATCCTATCTGCGACTGACCAAACCATGCACGTCATCTGGCTGGGCGAGTGGGCTGACCAAGTCAATGCCTATCTGGCGCATCCTGCCAACGCCGCCGTGGTCGAAAGCATGGTGTCCTATCTCAGTATGTGCCCTGCGCCGTTAACGGATGAGCATATTTTGGACATCGCCGGTCTGCTGCTGGTCTTGCCTAACATGACGGACGATGACGCGGATGAGCTGGCGCTTTTGCAGCAGCCCGCCACAGACGAAGACGTTGCCTTACCCACAGACGATGTTGACCCTGAGCTGCTTTATGCCCTTTTGGCCGACGCACCGCAACAGCTAGACGAGCTAGAGCAAACGGTTTCCCATTGGAGCGTTGGCAATTGCTCGGAAAGCGACATGCAAGAAGCGCTGCGTAGTGCACACACGCTCAAAGGCAGTGGTGGCATCATCGGTTTACCTGGCATTGCGCGTTTGGCGCATCGCTTGGAAGATATTTTGGAATATGCGTTTGCAGGTCTTCAGATGGCGCAGTTTCAAAGCGAAGTAAATCGCCCGCCCGCAGCCTTGAGCCGCGATGTGTTGCAAGCGGTGCACTGCCTGCAGCAAATGGTCAGCTATTTGCAAGGCACCGAAGAGGCACCTAGCAACGCCAAGCCAGTCTTGCAAAACTTGCTCGATTGGGTCAAATTAATTCGCAGTGGCGAAATTGATAGTTTTGAAGGTGCTGCCGACAGTACATCTGCAGCCATTCCAACTGCCGACATTACCACTGCTGACATTTCACAGCCAATTCAAAGCGCTTCATCGACGCAACCACAGCCGTCTACAGCGCAAATGACACCCGCCAAACAGCAAGAATCTGCTGTGCTGCGCCTAGGCGTTAGCCAGCTTAGCCGTCTGCTGCGCCGTGCTGGCCAGTCGATTGTGCATACTGAGCGCTTGTCTAAATTGTTGTCAGACACCGAAGGCTGGCTCACTGCGATGGAGCGCAGCAACCAAGTAATGGCTGCGCGCTTGCGGGAGCTGGACGCCATGGTGAACAGCCAAGTCGTGCAATTGCGCGATGCACAACAAGAAGCGCAGCAAATTGACAATATCGATTTCGACCCGCTAGAACTAGACCGCTACGACGCCTTGCATGGCCTGTCGCGCTTCATCGGCGAAGCCGCCCGCGACAGCTCCGCCATGGCGCAGCAAGCCCGCGAGTCCACCGCGCAATCCGTCGCCATGCTGCGCCAAGAAGGCTACGCCCTGCATGACCAGCACAGAGAGTTGCTGGCCGCCCGCATGGTGCCCGTCAAAACCATCATCCCGCGCCTGAAACGCACCGTCGCCCAAACGGCGATTGCCACCCAGCGTAAAGTCGCTCTGCAAGTCACTGGTGAAGACATGGTGGTCGATGCCGACGTGCTCTCCCGCCTAGCCGAGCCGCTCTTGCACCTGCTTCGCAACGCCGTTGACCACGGCATTGAGCTGCCGAGCGACCGCCTAGAAGCTGGTAAACCTGAGCTGGGCAACATTTACCTCGATTTTCAGCGTGATGGCGAAGAAATGGCGCTGCGCGTCAGCGACGACGGCCGTGGCCTCGACCTAGCAGCTATCGAAGCCAAAGCCCTCAGCTTCGGTTTGATAGCATCTGCCGGCAGTTTGTCTGAGGCCGATTTGCAGCGCCTGATCTTGCAACCCGGCTTCAGCACCCGCGACGCGGTGACCGAAACCTCGGGCCGTGGCGTCGGCATGGACATTGTGAACGACCGCATCACCGGCTTGAAAGGCCGTTTAGAGATAGACAGCAGCCTCGGCCTGGGCAGCACCTTCACCGTGCATGTGCCGGTGTCCAGCGGCGTGGCGCACGCTTTGGTGGTGCAGTGCGCGGGCGAGTCGGTGGCGCTGCCGCTGGAGCAGGTCGACAGCATCGTGGCCGCCGGTTTGGCGCAATTCTCCATCATTGATACCGCTGTCCAACTTGAATACGCCGGCCAAACCTACCCCGCCTTTTCACTCGCGCAATGGCTAGACTTAGACGACGTCAGCCCAGCCGACATCCTGCAACGCGCTGAAGCGTGGATCATCGTGTTGGCCAAAGGCGCCACCGGCCCCGTTGCCCTCTTGGTCGATGCTGTTTTAGAATCCCGCGAACTGATCTTGCAAGACGTCGGCCTGCTCACCCGCCGCGTGCGCGGCATCGTTGGCGGCGCTTTGCGTGCCGACGGTCGACCGCTCTTCTTGCTCAGCGTGTCTGATCTGCAACGTGCGGTAAATGTGGCTAAAAATACTGCAAAACAAGACAACCGTGCCTTAAATGCAGCATCCACCACAGCCCTGCGCAAGCGCCTGCAGGTTGAGCGCACCCGCGTGCTGGTGGTTGACGACGCCTGGTCCGTGCGCCGCTCCATGCAACAGCTCTTGGAAGACGCCGGTTACGACGTCGCCACCGCTGCCGACGGCTTCGAAGCCCTAGAACGCCTACGCGCCAAAATCCCCGCCGTGGTGCTCACCGACCTTGAAATGCCCAATTTAAACGGCCTAGAGCTCACCCGCCGCATGCAAGAAATCCCGCAGTGGGCAGCCATTCCGGTGGTGATGATCACCTCCCGCACCAGCGCCAAACACCGCGACGAAGGCCTCAAAGCCGGTGTTGACGTGTACCTCACCAAGCCCTACCAAGACGCCGACCTGCTCGCACAAGTGCGCAGCTTGACGACAAATAAATCATCCGGATTGGTCGATATTGCGTTGTGATATTAACGGATTAACGATATTTGCTATAAATAGTATAGCTGTTTAGGCAATAAATACGCCGGCTAGAAGCGTATTTCAGGTGATTATGGCTCTATTTTGACGCCATTCCAAAACGCCACACGCCCCTTCACCGCCTCAGCGCCGTCTTTGGGGTTGGGGTAGTACCACACCGCATTGGGGTTCAGCTCGCCATTCACATTCAAGCTGTAATAGCTCGCCTCGCCCTTCCAAGCGCAGCTAGATTTGTGGTTGCTGAAGGTCACCACATCGCGGTTCAACGCGCTTTCGGGGAAGTAATGGTTGCCTTCCACGAGCACGGTGTCGTCGCTTTCAGCAATCAAAGTGTTGTTCCAAGTGGCGCGCATGGGGTGATCTTAATTGGTTTTTGAACGTTTGATGTCACAATTTGCGACCTCAAGTTGGGGATGTAACGCATAAAACGGCTTTAGCAGCGGTTTTTACCCATTAGATATACCTCTAGCCAGCGTATTTATTGCCTGAAGTGCTATAAAAAATATAGTAAATACGGGTAAAATCCCTCTCTATCCCGCTTTCTCAACCGTCATTCCCGCCTACGCGGACATGACGGCGAGTACACGGGAATGACATTAATGAGACAGGAATAACTTAAAAAAGCGCTAAATTGGCGCTTTTTTACTGTCAAGTTGGCAAAAATTTACTTCGCCAACATCCCCAGCCGCTCAATCGTTTTTCGCTCACTCGCAAAAGTGCGAGCAGCGTAGGCCGTGTAGTCAGCGGTGTTCATATAGATGGTGGGCTGGTAGAACTTGTCTAGGGTTTCCTGCACTTTGGGGTCGTCCAGCGTCTTCTTGAAGGCGTCGTGCAAGATTTTCACCAAATTTGGGTCCATGTTTTTCGGGCCGCCAATGCCAAAGGGTGATTCGGTGATGGTGTCCCAGCCGCTTTCTTTGACTGTCGGCACGTCGGCAAAGGCTTTGTTGCGCTCGCGTCCCAGTGTCGCCAGCAGGCGCAGCTTGCCGCTTTTGACGTGCGGGGCAAATTCTGTGGTGCCGCTCATCAGCGTGATGTGGCCGCCCAAGATGGACTGAATCAACTCAGCAGAGCCTTTGTACGGTACGTCAACAATATCAATACCCGCTTTGCCCGCAAATTCTTCAATCGCCAAATGTGGTGTTGTACCCGTGCCAGTGTGGCCGTAGCTGACTTTGCCAGGGTTGGCCTTGGCGTAAGCGACCATTTCTTTCAGGGTTTTGTACGGCGCATCGGCAGTGGCGGCTAAGCCAAAGGTGTAGCCGGTCAAGCCAACAATGTGGGTGATGTCTTTGACCGGGTCAAACGCCATTTTTTGCATGTGCGGCAGGCGGTAGATGCCCAGCGGCAGCTGCGTGAGAGTGTAGCCGTCGGGCTTGGCCGTCATCATGGCGGTTGCGCCCAACGTGCCGCCTACGCCGGGTTTGTTTTCCACAATAATCGTGCCACCCAGCGCACGGCCAGCGCTTTCGGCCAACGCGCGCATGACAGCGTCGCTGCTTCCACCGGCAGGCCACGGCGCAATCAGGGTGATGGGTTTGCTGGGGAATTTGTCTTGCGCCCAGCTGCTTGAGATGATGGCTGGGGCGGCTAGGCTAACGGCAGTTTGTAGAACGGTACGGCGAGAAATGCTCATCTAAGTGGTCTCCTGAAAATAACAACCAGCATGATGAATCAAGCCGCGAAGCCGATTTGTCACCTGCGAGACTAATGAGGGTTAACCTTGTAGCTGGACTTGTGATTAGCCCTTAGCCCTTAGCCCTTAGCCCTTAGCCACAGGCCGGCTAGCGTCGCTACACCACTCGCTCCAGCTGCCCGCAAACAAGCCGGTTGTGCCGAATCCTGCAATCTGCATCGCCAGCACGTTGGGCACGGCGCTCACGCCGCTGCCGCAGTGGTGGACGACGGTCGTTGGGTCGCGGCCGTCTAGCAATGTTGTGAATTCGGCTTTGAGCACATCGGCGGGTTTGAACTTGCCGTCTGCGCCTAGGTTGTCGCTAAAGGGGCGGTTCAACGCGCCTGGGATGTGCCCAGCCACCGGGTCTAGCGGCTCGACATCACCGCGAAAGCGTGGTGCGCCGCGTGCGTCGATGATCGTTTGGGATTGTTTTTGGAGATTATTTACTACAGTATTAATAGCTACTAAGGCAGATAATTCGCCGGCTAGAGAATAATTAAAGCGTGAAAAAGCAGTTTTCTTAGATTTTTTCACGGCTACGGTGCTGGCAAGCTCGCCGCCCGCCGCTTGCCACGCTTGCAAGCCACCGTCCAGTACGGCAGCGGCTTCGTGGCCTACCCATTTCAGCATCCACCACAGGCGGCCGCAGTAGTTCGCGCCGTTGCGGTCGTAAACAACCGCTTGGTGGGCGTTGGTGAAGCCGATGCTGGAAAGCCATCTGGCGAAACTTTCGCGGGATGGCAAGGGGTGACGACCGCCTGAGGCGGCAGTGGGGTCGTTTTTGGCGCTTAAATGTTGATCTAAATTGACGTAAATCGCACCAGGGATATGTGCTTCGTCGAACTGCTGCTGGCCGAGTTCGGGCTTCATCAAATCGAACGT
Source organism: Burkholderiaceae bacterium (assembly GCA_040079635.1). Classification (GTDB taxonomy): domain Bacteria; phylum Pseudomonadota; class Gammaproteobacteria; order Burkholderiales; family Burkholderiaceae_C; genus Aalborgiella. The sequence continues at coordinate 18,307 of JBEBJY010000024.1, forward strand.
GCAGTCAAACACCATGATGGGTTTGCCTAGGTGCGTGCGTGGCTCGCTGCTGTTGAGAAAGTGATGCAGCAGTTCTGCAGAAATGAGGGTGCTGAACAAGACTGGGTTCCTTAAAAATCAATGTTCCTCGGCCGGCGTGTTCGGCAAAGCGCGCGAACGTAAAGCCGTGGCCGCCATGCCGCTGACCAAGATGACCGCGATACCCGACCAGCCTAATGGACTAATATTGTCACCAAAAAGCACCAAGCTGTAAATGGCGGCGAAAACGATGCCCGAATACTGCATATTCGCCACCACCAGCGTGCTGCCCTTGCTGTAAGCGCGGGTCATGCTCCACTGGCCGAGCGAGGCCAAAATGCCAATAGGAATGAGCCACCAAGCGCCCACGCTGCTCCAGCTAGACTTAGGTGAAAAGCCGGTAAACAGCAAGCCAATGCCACCTGCGATGGCCGAGCCGAGTGCGAAGTAAAACACCGTGCGTTCCTCCGGCTCGCCCAAACGCCCCAAAACGGTCACTTGCATGTAAGCCAGCGCCGCGCCCATGCCGGAGAGCAGGCCGATCACGCCAGCAAACAGCTGGTTTTGGTCAATCGTCGGGCGCAGCGTCATCACCACACCGGCAAAGCCGCATAATACGGTCAGCAAGAGCGGACCCTGTGATTTGGCGTCTTTCGCTGAGCTGTAAAACATCGCTCCGCCGACGATGAACGCCGCAATCCACACACCGCTCATGTAATTCAGCGTCATGGCGGTCGCCAGCGGCAGGTGGGCGATGGCGTAAAACCAGCTGCCTAGCGACAGCACGCCAATAGTGGCGCGCCAGACGTGCATCATCGGCACTTTGGTCGTCAGCGTCACGCCGCGCGCCCGCATGATCAGCCACATGAACAGCATGCTGATGAAGCCACGGTAGCAAACGAGCTCAAAGGTATTGAAGTCTTTTGAGGCGATTTTGACGCCCACGCCCATGGTGGCAAAGAAAAACGAGGCTAAAACCATCCATAGGGCTTGCATAGGTAATATGGTTATAAATTGTTATTAAATAATAAGCGTTAAATTGGCATTTAGCCGGCGTATTTATTGCCTAAGTAGCTATTGAAATAATAGCAAATTTGATGTTAAAGTTGACGGCAAGTAAACGAGTTACTTGATAGCTTTTGCCGGCTGCATCGCTCGTCTATACCACTGGTGAAACTCCTGCATGCCGTCTTCCATCGGGCTTTGGTAGGGGCCGACTTCGTTGTCGCCGCGTTGAATCAAGGCTTTGCGGCCTGCGTCCATGCGCAGGGCGATTTCGTCGTCTTCGATGCAGGTTTCCATGTAGGCAGCGCGTTGGGCTTCGACGAAATCGCGCTCAAATTCAGCGATTTCTTCGGGGTAGAAGAATTCGACCATGTTGATGGTTTTTTGGGGCCCAATCGGGTGCAGGGTGGAAACCGTCAGCACATGCGGGTACCACTCGATCATGATGTGCGGGTAGTAAGTCAGCCAAATCGCGCCAAATTTTGGCGGTGCGCCGTTGTGGTTGTCTTTTTGGTAATTCAGTAAAACGTTTTGCCAGCGCTCATAAATCGCGCTGCCGGCGTGGCCTAAGCGGTTCGCCACGCCTACGGTTTGCACCGAATAATCGGGCTTGAACTCCCACTGCAAGTCGCCCGTGGTCACAAAATTGCCCAAGCCGGGGTGGAAAGGGCCGACGTGGTAGTCCTCTAAATACACCTCGATGAAGGTTTTCCAGTTGTAGTTGCACTCGTGCATTTCCACATGGTCTAGCTTGTAGCCCGAAAAGTCCAAATCGGCACGTGGGCCGAGTTGCGCCATGTCGGCGGCGATGTTGCGACCATTGTCTTCAAACAACAAACCGTTCCACTCTTGCAGCTTGTAATTGTGCAGATGCAAAGCGGGGTCGCACTCAAAATGCGGCGCGGCTATCAGTTGCCCCATGGGTTTCCCGGCTGTCTGGCCGCTGGTGTCATAGGTCCAGTTGTGCAGCGGGCAAACCAAGTTGCCCAATCCGCCCGAGGCATTGGACGCGATGCTGCCTTTGCCCTGCAAAATCAAGGCTTGGCGATGCCGGCAGACGTTGGACACCAACTCGATGCCTGATTTGCCATGAATCAGCGCACGACCAGCGTTTTCTTGCGGTAAGGTGTAAAAATCGCCAGGATTGGGGGCGGCAAGGCGGTGGCCGACGTAGCGCGGGCCGTTTTGAAACAGGGTTTGCTGCTCCAGCTTGAAAAGTGCTTCGTCAAAGTAGCTTCCTACAGATAACTGGGAGAGTTGAGAAAATGGCGAATTTTCGGGGGAAAGAAGATGTTTTAACGCTTGCTCAGACATATTTTGATTTTACCCCGCCCCTCAATTCTTAAACTGCCTGATCAATTGCTTTGACTTTTACGTAGACGCTCTTGGCTGTTTGATAAATGCAAGCGCATTGCAGCGCGGGCGGCTTCTGCATCTTGGCTGCGAATGGCGGTCAAGATGTTTTGGTGCTCGGTGTTGACGCGGCGCAAGTAGCTGGCGCGGTCTTGTTGCGCGCGGGCAGGGGTGTTAACGCGGGTGCGGGGGATGATGTTTTCACCCAAATAGGTCATCAAATCCGCAAAATGCCGGTTGCCCGTGGCTTTGGCGATTTCTAGGTGAAACTGGAAGTCGCTGGGCACGGCTTCGGAGTTGTGCTTGACGGCATCTTCAAAGGTGTCCAGCGCTTGCTGCAGTGTTTTCAGGTTCTCAGGCGTGCGGCGAAGCGCGGCCAGACCGGCAGATTCGGTCTCTAAACTGATGCGCAGCTCTAAAACCGAGATCACATCGTTCACGGTGGCGAAATCTACGGGGCTGATTTGGAAGGTTTTGGGGTCAACTTGCTCCAATGCAAAAGTACCGATACCATGACGCGTAGCAACCAAGTTAGAGGCTTGCAATTTAGACAAAGCCTCGCGCACAACGGTACGGCTGACGTCAAACCGCGACATGATGGCGGCTTCGGTGGGCAGTTTGTCGCCAGGTTTAATATCCCCAGCACGGATGCTGGCGGCTAATGATTCGACGATTTCAGTGACCAAGCCGCGCGGACGGCGCTGCGGAGCGGGGGCATTTTCAGCAAAAGTGTTGACGAGCATAATTTAAGAGCTTAATTCAAAAGCTTAAGGGTTTGCCTAGGGTTATGTGCACTTGACAGTTTAAATGGCGGGTCATACATTAGCTTGTTGTCTGATAACTAACAACTGATAAGTATCTGCCATCAGACTGTATCAAATTTATTGGAAATGTCTACTCTCTTAGCCCATCTCGTCGCCCTTTTAAGCAACTTAAAGTAATTTCATGAGCATCCTTTCACACAACCGACTGTTATTAACCGGTGCAGCAGGTGGCTTGGGCCAAGCATTGCGGCCACGGCTCAAAGCCAATTGCCATATTTTGCGCAGCGCTGACCGTGTGGAATTTGGCTTGGCGGGCGAGAAAGAAGAGTTGGTTTTAGCCGATTTGGCTGACGCCAGCGCCGTGATGGCGATGATGCAAGGCGTTGACGCCGTGGTGCATTTGGGCGGCGTGTCTACCGAGGCAGCGTTTGAGCCGATTTTGCAGGGCAACATTTTGGGCGTTTTCAACTTGTACGAAGCCGCACGCAAGCAGGGCGTCAAACGCATTGTGTTTGCCAGCTCTAACCATGTGACAGGTTTTTACAAGCAGTCTGAAACCATCAATGCCTCGCATCCGCCACGCCCAGACAGTTTGTATGGTGTCAGCAAAGCGTTTGGCGAAGACCTGTCGCGCTTTTACTATGACAGATACGGTATTGAAACCGCTTGCGTGCGTATCGGTTCGTCTTTCCCTGAGCCCAAAGACCGACGCATGTTGGCAACGTGGCTGAGTTTTGACGATTTGCACCGTCTCATCACCGCTTGTTTGACCACTCCAGTGTTGGGGCACAGTATTATTTTTGGCATGTCAAACAACGCCGTGACGTGGTGGGACAACTCGCAAGCTAACCATATTGGCTACAAACCGCAAGACAGCTCGGATATTTTCAAAGATGCCGTCTACGCCCGCACGCAAGCGCCGGATTTGACCAGTCCTGTGGCGCAGTTTCAAGGCGGTGGTTTTGTAGTGGCTGGGCCGTTCTAGTCGTTATGCAAGTTTTCAAGCCACTAACCAATAGCCGCGACCGCGTGGGCGAATGCCCTGTGTGGTCAGCTGCTGAGCAGGCGTTGTATTGGGTAGATATTGAAGGCAAGCACATCCACCGCTACGACTGGCAAAGCAAAACGCAGCAAACTTGGATAACGGATGAGCGTGTGGGTTGCATGGCTTTGGTAGAAAAAGCTGGCTGCATAGTTGCTGCGATGGAAACTGGCATTTTTGAAGTTGAATTGTTGGCAAATCAGCAAACAAAAGCACATTTGCTAGCTGCTATAGAGCACCCGATTGCTAACATGCGTTTCAACGACGGGCGCTGCGACAGCCAAGGTCGTTTCTGGATCAGCACGATGTGCATGGACATGGCGGCAGCCAAGCAGGTGGGTGCGGTGTATTGTTTTGATCAGAACGGCTTAGGTGCGCCAAAAGTAGAAGGTTTGATCACACCAAACGGCATGGCATTTAGCCCAGATGGCGCAACTTATTATTTGTCGGACTCGCACCCAACCGTACAAAAAATTTGGGCGTTTGATTTCAATGCTGATACTGGCGAGGTAACGCATGGGCGAGAGTTTGTCGATATGACAGCGCACCCTGGCCGTCCTGATGGCGCGGCGGTTGATGTTGATGGCAACTATTGGATTTGCGCTAACGATGCTGGAAAAGTTCACCAATTCAGCACAAAAGGTGAATTGATAACGTCGTTAAATGTGCCCGTTTCAAAGCCTTCTATGTGTGCGTTTGGCGGGCCAGATTTGAATATTCTTTTTGTCACATCGATACAACCTGCTGTTGCTGTAGGCAACGAAGCAGGTTTGAGTGGCGCAGTTTTTAGTGTTGAGCTAAATGTAAAAGGCCAAGTCGAGCCTTGTTTTTCTTATTCTGCTTAGTCATTTTCAATTCAACTATTTAGGAGTCATCATGGAATTTAAAAAAACACTGGTCAGTTCAGTTTCAGTAGCCGCTTTGATGCTGATGGGGCTTTCCAATAGCCAAGCAACAGAATTTAAATCTGCCGATACGCACAATGCGGACGATTACCCTACCGTTGTCGCCGTCAAGCACATGGGTGAATTGCTGAACAAAGCCTCTGGCGGCAAGCACAGCATCAAAGTATTCAACAAACAAGCGCTGGGTAGCGAAAAAGAAACCATTGACCAAGTGAAAATTGGCGCGCTTGACTTTACCCGCGTGAATGTTGGCCCTATGAACAATATTTGTATCAAAACACAAGTGCCCACCATGCCGTTTTTGTTCCGTTCTGTAGAGCACATGCGCAAGAGTTTAGATGGCCCCGTGGGCGATGAAATTTTGAAAGACTGCGAGCAGCATGGCTTTATTGGCTTGGCTTTTTACGACAGCGGCGCGCGTTCGCTTTATTCCAAAAAACCAATCAAAACGGTGGCTGATGTGAAGGGCATGAAAATCCGCGTGCAGCAATCAGACCTGTGGGTTTCTCTCATCTCCGCCATGGGTGCCAATGCAACGCCTATGCCTTACGGTGAGGTGTACACCGCGCTTAAAACGGGCATCATTGACGCTGCTGAAAACAATATTCCATCCTTCGATACCGCCAAACACGCTGAAGCGGTGAAGTTTTACAGCCGCACTGAGCATTCCATGGCGCCTGAAATTTTGGTCATGAGCAAAATTGTTTACGACAAATTGCCAAAAGCAGAGCAAGACATGGTGCGTAAGGCAGCCAAAGACTCTGTGATTTTCATGCGTCAAAAGTGGGATGAGCAGGAAGCCAAGTCTTTGGCAAAAGTAAAAGCGGAAGGCGCACAGTTTGTGGATGTTGACAAAGCATCGTTCCAAGCGGTGATGGGCCCTGTCTACGATAAATTCATGACCACGCCTGACCTCAAGCGTTTGGTTAAAACGGTGCAGGACACCAAGTAATAGACATAGACATGAAAATGCAAGCTCAAGCATCAGGATTCTCAGATAGGTACACGCGATTTTGCGCGCAGCTGTCCAAACTCAGTTTGATGTTGGCAGTTGTGTTGCTGTTGGTGGTCATTGTCAGTGTGCAGTGGCAAGTCATTGGCCGGTATGTGTTCAACAGTTCGCCCACCTGGGCGGAGGCGTTGGCCATGCTGCTGGTGATGTATGTCACCGCGCTTGGCGTGGCGGTGGGGGTGCGTGATGCGGGGCATATCGGCTTGGAATCGATTGTGTCTTTGCTGCCAGAATCTTGGCGCTTGAAGCTGGAAGTTGTCATTCATCTGCTTGTGGCAACTTTTGGCGTGTTGATGGCCTATAGCGGTTGGGTGTGGTCTACGTTGAAGTGGAATGAGAAAAAGCCGATGTTGAGTGTGCCTGAGTCGGTTGACTATATTCCCTTGGTTATCGCAGGCGTGCTTATCGTGCTGTTTTCTGCAGAACACATCATCGCTTTGGTGCGTGGACAAGAGGTGGTGCCATCATGGAATTGATTTTATTAAGTATCACCTTCACGCTGTTTTTGCTAATTGGCGTACCCGTTGCCTTTGCGATTGGGTTGTCTTCAATCGTCACCATTTTGTATGCGGGACTACCGATATTGGTGGTTTTTCAAAAAATGGTCGGCGGCATGCAGGTGTTTTCTTTTCTTGCTATTCCGTTTTTCATTTTCGCGGGTGAGTTGATGTTATACGGCGGCATCGCTGACCGCATTGTGCGTTTTGCCAACAGCCTAGTCGGACATGTGCGTGGTGGTTTGGGTATGAGTAACGTCGTTGGTTGTACGCTGTTTGGTGGTGTTGCTGGTTCACCTCTGGCGGATGTCTCAGCCATGGGCTCGGTGATGATTCCGTTGATGAAAAAAGAAGGTTATGACGCAGACTACGCGGTCAACGTGACGACCCATGCCTCCTTGGTTGGGGCGCTGATGCCAACTTCGCACAACATCATTATTTTGGTGCTGTCGATGGCGGGCATTGCCTCGGTGAGCGTGTTTGGCATGATTTTGGCGTGCTTGATTCCGGCATTGATACTGACCATCAGTAATTTAACGGCGGCCTATTTGGTGGCCGTGAAGCGCGGCTATCCAACACGGGGTGATTTTGCGGGCTGGGGCGAGGTGGCGCGAGCTTTCGCAGCCGCATTGCCAGGTTTGATGATCATCGTTATTATTTTGACGGGTATTTTGTCGGGCGTGTTTACAGCTACTGAATCGGCTGCTACGGCGGTTTTATGGGCGTTGATGGTTACTGGCTTTGTTTATCAAAGTTTGAGCTTTAACCACTTCATAAAAGCCTGCGCCAAAGCATGTAAAACCACAGGTGTTGTGCTGCTGTTGATTGGTATTTCCGCAGCTTTTGGCTACTTCATCGCGCTTTACGAAGTGCCGCAGTTGACTGGTGATTGGATGAAGTCGTTGACAAATTCACCCTGGTTGATATTTTTGATGGTGAATGTGTTGCTATTCATATTAGGCACTTTTTTAGATATGGCTGCGACCATTTTGATTTGCACACCTATTTTTCTGCCTATTTGCATGCAATTTGGCATGAGCCCCATGACTTTTGGTGTCATGATGCTGATCAATTGCGCACTGGGTTTAAATACACCGCCTGTCGGCACCACGCAATTTGTAGGCTGCGCCATAGGCGGTATATCGGTGGGGCAAGTGATGCGCACCATTTGGCCGTTTTATGGGGCTTTGATTGCCACCTTGTTCTTGGTGACGTACGTACCCGCTTTTTCACTGTGGCTGCCTAGCTTGATGACAAAATAGTCAAAATGAGTGCTTTTACTCATCGGACTAGGTTGATGGCGGGTATCACATAAAATGCAAGGTTAAGGCTTATTTGGGTCTTGACCTTTAATTTTGCATTTATCTTGAATACCACCAATTTTTCATAACCATGGCAACCAAATCTTTATTGCCAGAAACCGGTTCAAAAGCTGCTAAAGCTTTGAAAACGACTTCGCCTGTCAGTTACGAAGCTGCTTTGCAAGAGCTGGAGCAATTGGCAGCACAGCTTGAATCCGGGCAGTTGCCGCTGGACCAACTGATGTCCGGCTACCAACGTGGCGCTGAGCTTCTCAAGTTTTGCCGAAGCAAGCTAGAGGCGATTGAACAGCAAATCAGCGTCATTGATGGCGACCAGTTGAATGCGTGGGAGCAAAAGTGAGTCATTCAGCGAACCATTTAGCTGCAGCGCACGAGGCGTGGATGAGCGCCCAACTTCTGCGCGTGGAGCAAGCGCTGTCAGACTGGGTTGCTCCCCATGCTTCAGTCAATTCAAGCTTGACCTTAGATTTAGCTCCTGTTTTGAGCCAAGCCATGCGTTACGCCGTGCTGGATGGCGGAAAACGTTTGCGTCCTTTACTGGTGCTGGCGGCTGCGGAGTCCGTTGAGGCCTCTTCGGAAAAAGCCAGCCAAGCAGCACTTAGAGCAGCTTGTGCGGTCGAGTTGATTCATGCTTACTCCTTGGTTCATGACGACATGCCGTGCATGGACAACGACATTTTGCGTCGCGGCAAACCCACCGTGCATGTGAAATTTGGCGAAGCACAAGCCTTGTTAGCAGGCGATGCCTTGCAGGCGCTGGCCTTTGAGCTGTTAACGCCCACCCCTGATGTCGTGGACACGGCTGTGCAGGCGACGCTTTGTCGCATTTTGGCCTTGTCAGCAGGTTGCCACGGTATGGCCGGTGGGCAGGCGATTGATTTAGCGAGCGTTGGTAAACGTCTCGCAGTTGATGAACTACACACCATGCACCGTCTAAAAACAGGCGCTTTGCTGCAAGCCAGTGTGATGATGGGGGCGGTTTGTGGGGCGGCTTCGCCAGCGGCGCTGTTGGGGTTGCAAGAATACGGCGCAGCTATTGGTTTGGCGTTTCAAGTGGTGGACGATGTGTTGGATGTGACCGCTGATACGGCAACACTTGGTAAAACCGCAGGCAAAGATGCCGAACAGGACAAGCCCACATTTGTGTCATTGATGGGCTTAGATGCCTCAAAAGCGTATGCTGATAAGCTGTTACAGCAAGCACTAACAGCGTTGGCGCGAACTGAGTTGAGTAATACGCGCGCGCTTCAGTCATTGGCGTATATGGTCGTCAATAGAGCTACTTAATACTTTTAAATACGTTTAATATTCACCAATAAATACTCAATATATGAATGTAGCCGGCGTATTATTTGCCTAAGCTGCTATTATATTTATAGCAAATGAACTTCCCACTGCCGACAACTTATCCTTTGTTAGAGACGATCAACGACCCTGCAGACTTGCGTAAACTGCCGCGCGACCAACTCAAGACGGTCGCTACAGAACTGCGCGCTTACTTGTTGGACAGCGTCTCCAAAACCGGTGGACACCTCAGCTCTAACCTAGGCACGGTTGAGTTAACGATTGCTTTGCATTACGTTTTCAATACACCAGAAGACCGCTTGGTATGGGATGTGGGTCATCAAACCTATCCGCATAAAATTTTGACGGGTAGACGCGATCGTATGGATACCCTGCGCATGTTGGGTGGTTTGTCTGGCTTTCCCATGCGCAAAGAAAGCCAGTACGACACCTTTGGTACTGCACATTCCAGCACAAGTATCTCTGCAGCCTTGGGTATGGCTTTGGCTGCAAAAATCAAAGGTGATCAGCGCTATTCGGTGGCCATCATTGGTGATGGCGCGATGACGGCTGGCATGGCTTTTGAGGCGCTGAACAATGGCGGCGTGGCCGATTGCAATTTGCTAGTCATTTTGAATGACAACGACATGAGTATCAGCCCGCCAGTGGGTGCGCTAAACCGCTATTTGGCGCAGTTGATGAGTGGTCAGTTTTACGCAGCAGCCAAAAATGCAGGCAAACAAGTGCTGAAAGTGGCACCGCCTTTGTTTGAATTGGCCAAACGCTTGGAAGAGCACGCCAAAGGCATGGTCGTACCAGCTACTTTGTTTGAGAAGTTTGGTTTTAACTACATAGGCCCGATTGATGGGCATGATTTAGAGTCATTGATTCCAACGCTAGAAAATATAAAGCACCTCACTGGCCCGCAATTCTTGCACGTGGTCACGAAAAAAGGCCAAGGTTATCAGTTGGCTGAGGCTGACCCTGTGGCCTACCACGGCCCAGGCAAGTTTGACCCTAGTATCGGTCTGCAAAAAGCCACAACGCCAGCCAAAACGACGTTCACGCAAGTATTTGGTCAATGGTTATGCGACATGGCAGAGAAAGACAAGCGCTTGGTCGGCATCACGCCTGCGATGCGCGAAGGCTCTGGCATGGTTGAGTTTGAGAGGCGTTTTCCTGCGCGCTATTTTGATGTGGGTATTGCGGAGCAGCACGCGGTCACGTTTGCTGCGGGCTTGGCCTGTGAAGGTTTGAAGCCCGTCGTCGCGATTTATTCCACGTTTTTACAGCGCGCGTATGACCAGTTGATTCATGACGTGGCGCTGCAAAATCTACCCGTTGTGTTTGCATTAGACCGTGCTGGTTTGGTGGGTGCGGATGGTGCGACGCATGCTGGTGCTTACGATATTCCGTTTTTACGCTGTATTCCTAACATGAGCATCGCATGTCCTGCAGATGAAAGTGAATGCCGTCAATTGCTAACCACGGCATTTGAGCAAAACCATCCGGTTGCAGTACGTTATCCGCGCGGTGCGGGTGCAGGTGCTACGGTTGATGCGTCATTGACAGCTTTGCCGTATGCCAAAGCCGAAATCAGACGTAAAAGCTCAAGTGCAGGCGCAAGTGAAGATAAAAAAGTAGCCATTCTTGCGTTTGGCACACTATTGCAGCCAGCATTAGCTGCTGCAGATAAGCTAGATGCTACCGTGGTCAATATGCGCTGGGTGAAACCATTGGATGTGGAAATGTTGAAGCAAATTGCGACCTCACATGATTTACTAGTCACGGTTGAAGAGGGCGCTATCATGGGTGGAGCTGGTAGTGCCGTGGGTGAAGCTTTGCAAACGATGGGGTTATTAAAACCCTTGCTTCAACTCGGTTTGCCGGATGCTTTCATAGAGCATGGCGACCATGCGAAGTTGCTATCCATGCAAGGCCTAGATGCGGCTGGCATTGAAGCGTCTATTCACGCATTCAAACAGCGCACTTAACTGGAGCGATTAACCATTCTTTTGAGAGCGTTTTAGTTAAGAACTTTGAGCTTTTCAAGGGAAAACCCGCACCAAAGTTACCATGAAGTTTCCTACAATCGTAGGTGATCACTACTGGTCTTCGTTCGCTCATAAGGTGTTCGGATTACTTAACTTAACCTCTCGGAGTAAATTACATGGATCGTCGTTCCCTAATTAAAAACGCTGGTATCGCTGGCGTTCTAGCTGCTGGTGTTGCACCTGCAGTTGTTAATGCCCAGGCAGCAGTGCGTTGGCGCCTGTCATCAAGCTTTCCCAAAGCACTAGACACTATTTTTGGTGGTGCAACCGAATTTGCCAAGCAGGTCAAAGCGATGTCTGGCGGTAAGTTTGAGATTTCAGTCCACGCTGGTGGCGAAATCACACCTCCGTTTGGTGTTGTTGATGCAGTTCAACAAGGCTCAGTTGAAATGTGCCATACGGCACCTTATTACTTTCATGGTAAGAATGAGGTTTTCGCTCTCGGTTGTGCTATTCCATTTGGTTTGAATAGCCGTCAAATGACTGCTTGGATGTACGAAGGTAACGGCTTGAAGCTGATGCGCGAGTTTTATGCCAAGTACGACATGATCAACTTCCCAGGTGGCAACACAGGCGCACAAATGGGTGGCTGGTATCGTAAAGAAATCAAATCAGCTGCTGACCTCAAAGGCATGAAAATGCGAATCGGCGGTTTTGCTGGCCGCGTTTTTGAACGTATGGGTGGTGTTCCTGCAAACATTCCTGGCGGCGAAATCTATACAGCTTTGGAAAAAGGCACGATTGATGCTGCAGAGTGGGTCGGCCCTTATGATGACCAGAAACTTGGTTTCAATAAAGTTGCGCCACATTACTACTACCCAGGCTGGTGGGAAGGTGGTCCGCAATTGGACTTCTTCATCAACCAAAAAGCATTTAATGCGTTGTCTGCAGAAAATAAAGCGATTATTGAAGCAGCTTCTGCCTACGCTCACGTTGACATGCAAGCAAAATATGACGGCAGAAACCCTGTTGCTTTAAAGCAACTGGTCGGCGCTGGCGCAAAATTGCACCGTTTCCCTAAAGATATTATGGATTTGGCGTTCAAAGAATCCATGGCTTTGTATGAAGAGCTGAATACAAAGAATCCAGAGTGGAAGAAAATTTACGCTGATTATTCTAAATTCCGTGCAGATGCAAACACTTGGTTCCGCTTCACTGAAGCAGGTTTTGACGATTTCATGCAACAGCAAAAACTTTAATTAAGTTATAGAAGCAAAAAAGCCCCGCATGCGGGGCTTTTTTTTGTCAAACCGGTTTGTAAAATTTCGGAGAGAAAATTAGCGGTAACTAAGCTTGTTGCTTATTTTTTCAAACTGTTCAATCACTGCTGGTGTAGAAGCATAAAACGAAGCAAATTTTCCACCATGCGTTCTCGCGTACAGTCTAGGCGCAATCAACCAATCAAAACCACGCAGACGGATTAGCTTCACATAGGCTAAATCCGAAATAAGCATTTCTTTGTTCCATATCCAGCTTTGTTTTAAGTGTGTATTGCTTACTGAGCACACACTACGAAAAACGTAGAAAACGGTAATAAACATCAATGCCAGTGCCGCAAGTAACCACAGCTGGCCGCTGGTAATAGATGTGCCAAGCTTGCCATTACTCCACAGCACATAAGCCCACCATGCTACGCCTTCTATCAGAAGTAAAGCTAACATACGGAAGCTCACCGTAAAAGCTTTACCACTCACTACTTGATCTTGTTCTAGATCTAATTCAAGTGGTAAAGGCCAACCTTTTGCATCCATTCTTAAAATTATTTTTGAGTAGAGGCTTTGAACAAATCTTCCATTTTCTTTTGTTCTTCGGCATCACTCATGTTTGATTTCGATTCGTTTGGCGCTTGAATCTCAATTTTGACTTTATCAACATCAACGACTATCTCTTTGTCCAAAAACATCGTCACGGACTGCGGTACGAAAATAACTACGAAAACCAAAATGATTTGCATGATGACCCATGGAATCGCACCCATGTAAATGTCGCTAGACTTAACTGGGACTGGAATTCGTTTGTCTTTGAATAAAGTATCTGCAATACCGCGTAAGTAAAACAAAGCAAACCCAAAGGGTGGATGCATGAAACTTGTTTGTAAATTAACACAAAGTAGTACGCCAAACCAAACCAAATCGATACCCAGTTTGTCCGCAACAGGTGCCAGCATAGGCACAATAATGAAGGCGATTTCGAAGAAGTCTAAAAAGAAAGCTAAGAAAAAAACAAAGATATTGACAACAATCAAAAAGCCGACTTGCCCACCAGGCAGCCCCGTCAGTAAGTGCTCAACCCATACCGCGCCATCAACGCCTTGAAATACTTGGCTAAAAACACGTGAACCAATGAGAATAAACACAACCATGGCAGTCAAGCGCATGGTTCCAGACATAGCCTCCCACATAAGCGCTTTGGTTAGTCGTTTAGACATAGCAGCCAATAGCATTGCACCAACTACGCCCATAGCACCTGCTTCTGTTGGCGTGGCGATAGCAACGCTTTGTCCAGGTAAACCACCCATTGAACCCAAGACCGTGAAAATCAAGGCAGCAGATGGAACGATGCCGCGCAAGGCTTTCTTCCACAGCGCCCATCCGTCTAAAGTACGCTCGTTGCGCGGGATAGCTGGTAAGTAGTCTGGCTTGATCCGTGAAAGAGCAAATGTATAGATAACAAACATTCCCACTTGCAGCAATGATGGACCCCAAGCACCTTTATACATATCACCAACGGGTTTGCCCAGCTGGTCAGCCAATACCACCAAAACCAAAGACGGTGGTACTAGCTGCGTGATGGTGCCAGAAGCGGCCAAAACGCCAGTGGCATACCGCATGTTGTAGTTGTACTTCATCATCACGGGCAGTGAAATCAATGCCATCGCAATCACTTGCCCAGCAACAGTACCCGTAATCGCGCCAAGCACAAAACCGACAATAATGACGGAATAACCAACACCACCACGTTTGGTGCCGAATAATTGCCCCATAGAGTCAAGCATGTCTTCAGCCAAGCCGCACTTTTCTAAAATCGTGCCCATGAAAGTAAAGAATGGTATCGCTAGGAGCAGCTCATTGTTCAAGATAGAGAACAACGAAATAGGCAAGTTGCCCATGAAAGCTGCAGGAAACCAACCCATTTGGATAGCGTACAAGCCGCTGGCTAAGCCCAAAGCGGCTAGAGAGAAGGCGACCGGAAACCCGATCAGCATGATGACGATAAGCCCCGCAAACATGACGGGTGCGAAATTGACCATTTCCATTTTTTAAGTCCTAAAATTTAATTGCATTAAGTTGAATAGCTGTTTGTGTATGTATTTTGTGTAAATACATCAGCGCTTATTGCAACGGCTTTTCGTAATGGGTATCCATTTGGTAATGACCTGTGAGGTAGGCCACACGCTTGATGATTTCAGACCAACCTTGAAACCACATGAGTGCGAAGCCAAGAGGCAAGGCCAAAATAGCAGGCCAACGAATCAAGCCACCAGCGTTTTGCGACATTTCACCAGTCGTAAATGCGTTTAAAAAATACGGCCATGACAGGTAAGCCAACATGCTGATAACGGGCAGTAAAAAGAATACCAAGCCAAATAAATCAACATAAACAGGGCGATTACCTTTGAGTTTGCCGTAAATCAAGTCCACTCGCACGTGCTCATTGAGTTTCAGTACAATGGGTGCCCCCACCATCACCATATAAGCAAATAAATACCACTGAAGCTCAGTAAATGAGTTAGAACTCCAATTGAAACCGTAACGGACAAATGCATTTGCAGCAGAAATCAACGCAGCAAACAACACTGTCCAAGAAGCTAAGACGCCAAATTTCTCACTGATCCAATCCACGCCAAAGGCGAGTTTTAGTAATCCATTCACAGAAGTTCTCCCAGAGTTTAAAAACCGGCGCATGACGTAGCTATCGCTGTAAAAAGCGTTTCGTCACAAATTGGCTCGATGATAAACGTTTGCACCTTCAATTACGAAAGCGCATTTCGCATCATGAATTTTTGAGGGTAAACACCGATGACTTTGTAGTATTCTTTTAAACTTCGGCGATCAGTTCAATCTCTACGCAAGCGCCCATCGGAATTTGAGCCACACCAAAAGCGCTGCGAGCGTGTGCGCCGACCGTAGAGCCAAAAATTTCCCCAATCAGCTCAGAGCAACCATTCGTCACCAAATGCTGCTCGGTGAAATTACCCGTTGAATTCACCAAACTCATCACTTTGACGATGCGTTTCACTTGGTTCAAATCTCCCACGGCCGCATGCAAAGTGCCCAGCAAATCTATGGCGATACTGCGCGCAGCCGCTTTGCCTTCTTCTGTCGTTATGTTTTTGCCAAATTGACCGACCCATGCTTTGCCGTCTTTTTTGGCGATATGACCACTTAGGAAAACCAGGTTTCCTGTTTTAACAAAAGGTACATAGGCGGCGGCAGGAGTGGCAACAGGAGGCAATACGATACCTAAGGTTTCGAGTTTTGTGTAAATTGACATGTGTGATCTTTGTGAGTGAGTTAGCGATAAATTTTAAAGATAAACCAAGTTGTTTTCAACCGCTTGAATTGGCCATAATATTGTCCACGAAAAAGCCGCTGTGCTTTCGCGACAGCGGCCTTTTCATGGTGAGCTACTTTTGCTTATGAAGCTTATTTATGAAGCGTTTGGTGCTTCAAATGGCAACTGCATATCGCGCAGATCGCGTTTTGTTTCTACCAACACCAAGCTAGCAGCTTCAACTACCACAGCTGGTGGACGCTCGCGTGGCACATGCACGGGAGCGTTAGCCAGCTCGGCAGCGATAGACGCTTGAGCGGCTGCAATTTTCGCAGCATTAGATCCTACCCACTGCAAACCTGATGTTGTTGCCACTTGCTCTAAATCTGCCATTGGCAAAGCGTACGAGGCGACCGCTGGCATGCTGGCTGCAGCAATTACCGCAGTCGGACCTGCGACAGGCGCAACAACGACTGGCGCAGCTGCAACTGGCCTTGCTACTGCAACTTCTGCAACTTCCGCAATTGGAGCAGCATCACGACGTGAATTTACAAACTCGGCTTGCGCTGGTGCAGCACTAGCAGCACCATCACGAGCGATGGGCTCTGCAGACTGTTGTTCTGCCGAACGCTCAGCACGCTCTGGACGATCACCATTGCGTTCGCGACGGTCACGACCATAGCGGTCACGGCTGCGGCGTTCATTGCGTTGGCCTTCTGGCGCACCCTCTTGGGCAATGCCTTGGGCTTCAGAACCCGTTTGTGCACCGGCTTGATCTGCAACAACTGCTCCTACCAAACCAGCTGCGGCAACACCGGCAACACCGGCAACTGCTTCAGAGCCGCTGCGATCGCTGCGTTCGCGGCGCTCACCACGCTCAGGTCGCTCCGCGCGTTCAGGACGCTCGCCACGTTCAGCGCGCTCACCGCGTGGAGGACGGCTCCCTTGGCGAGGAGCTCTGTTTTGAGTGTCAATATTGCCGTCAGCCGGCGTATTATCTGCCTGTGACGCTATATTATTTGTAGCAATTTGATTGCCTTCAGCATCAACGCGAGGTTCATTGCGCTGATTGCGACCGTTTGGACGAGGGCCGCGACCTTCGTTTCTGCCTTCGGTACGACCTTCTGGACGGGCTTCGCTACGAACTTCGTCACGGCGCTCAGTTGTACGCTCAGCACCGCGTTCTCCAGTACGTTCACCACCACGGCCACCGCGTGTGTTGCGGCCACGACCGTCACGACGCTCGCCTTGACCTTGGCCTTCAGTACGCTCACCACGTTCCCCGCGTGGATTGCGTTGCTCGCCACGTTGTGCAGAGTTGCCACGGCCGTCGCGTTTGTCGCCATCAGCTGCTGGACGCGTAGGTGCAACAACCGTTGGTTTGCTAGCGCCAAACAGACCTTTGACCCAAGCAAAGAAACCGGTTTCAGCTGGTTTGGTAGTTTTAGAGGTCGCTGGTGCAGTTTTCGCTGCAACAGGCGTTGTTGAAGTCGCTGTGGCCACTGGGCGTGGTGCAGCAGCAGGCGCTGGTGCATCAGGCAACACGCCTTTGATGATAGGCACTTGCTTGTTGGTTGGCTCTTGCGAGCGACGAGTCACTGCCGTTGGGTCTTCGATTTCATCGGCCATTTTGTAGCTGGCTTCGATGTTTTCCAAGCGTGGGTCGTCGTGTTTCAGGCGTTCCAGGCGGTAGTTAGGTGTTTCCAGCGTTTTGTTGGGCACCATCAACACGTTGATGCGTTGTTTGAGCTCGATTTTGGCGATCTCTTGGCGCTTTTCGTTCAGCAGGAACGAAGCCACATCGACTGGTACTTGGCACAACACAGAAGCGGTACTGTCTTTCAACGACTCTTCTTGGATGATGCGCAAAATTTGCAACGCGCTGGACTCGGTATCGCGGATATGACCGGCACCGCCGCAGCGTGGGCAAGGGATAGACGCACCTTCAGACAAAGCTGGTTTCAAGCGCTGGCGGCTCATTTCCATGAGGCCGAACTTGCTGATCGTGCCAAACTGGACGCGGGCACGGTCTTGGCGCAGGGCATCGCGTAAGCGGTTTTCAACGTCGCGGCGGTTGCGGCTTTCGTCCATGTCGATAAAGTCAATCACGACCAAACCACCTAAGTCGCGCAAACGCATTTGGCGGGCGACTTCTTCTGCTGCTTCCAAGTTCGTGCGGGTAGCGGTTTCTTCAATGTCGCCACCGCGTATAGACCGTGCAGAGTTCACGTCCACCGACACCAAAGCCTCGGTGTGGTCAATCACAATCGCGCCGCCGCTAGGCAGTTGCACCGTGCGGGCGTAGGCGGATTCGATTTGGTGCTCGATTTGGAAGCGGCTGAAAAGCGGCGCGTCGTCGCGGTAGCGTTTGACCTTGGCGGCGTGCTCTGGCATCACGTGCGCCATGAACTGTTGTGCTTGCTCGTACACGTCGTCGGTGTCGATCAAGATGTCGCCAATGTCAGAGTTGAAGTAATCGCGAATCGCGCGAATCACCAAGCTGGATTCTTGGTAAATCAAGAAAGCGCCTTTGCC
>JBEBJY010000025.1:0-36519 GCA_040079635.1 Burkholderiaceae bacterium
TCCTGACGTTCCGATTGCTGAAAGCTACAAGGGCGTGATGCCGTTTTTGATCAGCGACACCATTCGCACCTTGCTTTTGCTGTTTTTCCCAGCTATTTCATTGTATGTACTGCGCTATATGCAGTAAACTTTTTCGGTCTGTGTGCGTTATATCTAAGTAATCTTATTAATTTTTGGAGACATTTGCATGATTAATCGTCGTTCCCTCTTGAAAACAGGCGTTGCAGCAGCGGTCGCAACATCCAGTGCTGCAGTTTTGGCGCAAGCACCCGTTGTGACTTTGAAGTTTCATACCTTCATGGCACCGCAGTCCAATGTTTGGATCAACATGCACAAAGCGTGGATGGACAAGGTTGAGAAAGAATCTGGCGGTCGCATCAAGTTTGAAGCTTATCCAGCCATGCAATTGGGCGGCACACCAGTACAGCTGTATGACCAAGCCAAAGACGGCGTGGTTGATATTATTTGGACACTGCCGGGCAATACAGCTGGCCGCTTCCCACGCGTTGAAGTGTTTGAGCTTCCGTTCATGATGTCAAACGCTGAAGCCACATCAAAAGCGTATTGGGAATATGTGCAAACCCTTGCGGCTGATGAGTTCAAAGAAGTTCAAGTATTGGCTCTGCAAGTACACGGGCCAGGCGTGATTCACACGGTTGATAAAGTTATTGATACTGTTGACGACGTTAAGGGCTTAAAAATGCGCGGCCCAACCCGCCAAGTCACCAAACTGTTGGCTGCTTTGGGTGCAACGCCAGTGGGCATGCCGTTGCCAGGCATTCCTGATGCGCTTTCAAAAGGCACGATTCAAGGCGCGGTGATTCCATGGGAAGTCGTACCAGCCGTTAAAGTGCACGAGTTGACCAAGTTCCACGCAGAATTTGACCCAGCTGGCGGCGCACTTTACACGACTACCTTCGTGATGGCGATGAACAAAGCCAAGTACAACAGCTTGCCGGCTGATTTGAAGAAAATCATCGACAACAACTCAGGCATGGAAACCTCAGCATGGCTGGGCAAAGCACAACAGGCGGGTGATGTGCCTGGACGCAAATCTGCCAGCGACCGCAACAATAAAATTTACACCATCAAGCCCGCTGAAGCGCAAAACTTCCGTCGCCTGTCTCGATCCATTGAACTGGAATGGGTTGAAGATATGAACAAGAAGGGCTTTGACGGCAAAAAATTGCTTGATGGCGCTAAGGCTTTGATCGAGAAGCACACTAAAACTACAAAATAAGCAACTCTTTGCTTTTAAATTTCTAAAGGCCCTAAGTGAAAACTTAGGGCCTTTTTTATGGCTTTTTCGTGACATAAACATGGCATTTACATTTCCCCTTAAACTGCGGGGATGATTTATAGAACGCCCATCAAACACTGTAAAAACTGCGGCACAGCTGTGGTTTACCGTCTGCCAGACGATGGAGACACCAAAAATCGCGCTGTTTGCCCTGCTTGCAACACCGTGCATTACGAAAACCCGCTGAACGTCGTCGGTACTGTGCCTGTTTGGGGCGACAAAGTACTGCTGTGCAAACGCAACATCGAACCACGCAAAGGCAAATGGACGCTTCCCGCTGGGTTTATGGAGTTGGACGAAACCACTTCCGAAGGCGCAGCCCGCGAAACCACCGAAGAAGCTGGCGCACAGTTCGAGATGCAAGCGCTTTTCAGCGTACTCAGCGTACCCAAAGTCGGGCAAGTTCATCTGTTTTACCGCGCCAAGTTGACCAGCGACCAGTTTGACCCAGGCTATGAAACCCAAGAAGCCAAGCTATTCACAGAAGCCGAGATTCCTTGGGACGAGATTGCCTTCAGAACTGTGAAAGTGACTTTAGAAAAATACTTTGCTGACAAAGCTTTAGGTAGGTTTGAAGTCCATGAAGTCGATATTACATAACGGAAAGTAATTTAATTACTATTTAGTATCAATTTATACGTTTGGGTATATACTATCCAGATGAATAGAAAAATTGCCATCGTCGGTTCGGGTATTTCTGGCTTGGCAGCAGCACATGCTCTACATGGATGTGCTGATATCACCTTATTTGAAGCGGGCTCGTACTTTGGCGGGCATACGCACACGGTAGACATCACCCTGCCCACTGCAAAAGGCGCTACTTCAAAAAGTATTACGCACGGCATAGATACGGGGTTCTTGGTATTTAACGAACGAACTTATCCGCACTTAATCAAACTTTTTGCCGATCTAGGCGTTGAGACAGCCAAATCGGATATGTCGTTTTCAGTTCAAGTCCCGCAAGCAAATGGCAACTTGGAATGGAGTGGCTCAAATCTGAGCACTGTGTTTGCGCAACGCAGCAACCTGCTTAACCCACGGTTTTGGCGCATGTTGGTAGATTTGATGCGCTTTAACAAGCTCGCCACGAGTATTGCCAAATCTAATATCGACGCGCAGCTGATGCAGCCGTTGGCGGAGTTTTTGCAAGCCAATAAATTTAGCAATGAATTTAGAGACTGGTATTTGCTGCCGATGTTGGGCTGCATTTGGAGCTGTCCAACGTCTCAAATGCTGCAATTCCCCGTCGCAACCATGGTACGGTTTTGCCATAACCACGGTTTGCTGCAAGTGAATGACAGACCACAATGGTGGACGGTGGCAGGCGGTGCGAAGCACTATGTAGAGAAAATTGTCGCAAATATTGCTGACAAACGGCTCAACACACCCGTGCATTGCATCACACGCGACAGCCGAGGCGCACACATCATCACCAACGCTGGTACAGAAAAGTTCGACAAAGTCATCATCGCCACCCATTCCGACCAAGCTTTGGCGATGTTGCAGCAGCCCAGCCAATCTGAAAAACAAGCTTTGTCTGCTATCAATTACCAAGCAAACACCGCTGTTCTTCATACAGATGCCACCGTTTTACCTCAGCGCAAATCGGCTTGGGCAGCTTGGAATTACGAGCGCGTGCAGTCAGACCCTAACCAGCCAGACACTTCAAATGTGTGCTTGCATTACCTCATCAACATGTTGCAGCCCATCCCGTTTTCGCAGCCTGTTGTCGTCTCGCTCAATCCGACTAAACCTATCGCACCCGAGCATGTTTTAGGCACCTTTGAATACGCGCACCCTGTTTTTGATCTAGCCGCCATCAAAGCGCAAGCCGATATTCCAGCCTTGCAAGGCCTTCAAAACACCTATTTTTGCGGTGCTTGGACGGGCTATGGTTTCCATGAAGATGGTTTGAAATCTGGCTTAGCCGCAGCCAAGCAACTAATTGAAGACTCACAATGGCAAGCAGCAGCATAAACTTGCCAGCAGTGCCCCACATTGGCTTTGGCCAAGTACGGCACAAGCGCGTCAAGCCTGTTGAACATGCGTTTGCTTATGCCACGTATTTTTTGATGCTGCCCATGCGGTCAATGGCGAAGTCGTCAAGCATGGCAAAAACATCTATTAAACGAAATCGTTGGGCTGCTCTGAGTTTTTATGACAAAGACCATGGAGATGGTCGCGCAGATGCTTTGGCTTGGCTTGATGAGCTGCTGCATAGCGAAGGCATTGACGACGCCGCAGGCGAAGTCTGGCTGCACAGCTACCCGCGCGTGTTTGGCTACACCTTCAAACCCGTCAGCTTTTGGTATTGCCACCGTTTAGACGGCACACTGCGCGCCATTGTGGTTGAAGTAAACAACACTTTTGGTGAACGCCATTGCTACTTGCTGGACAAACCAGTTTTTGGGACTGAGCAAACTGCCACAAAAGTATTCCACGTCTCGCCCTTCAACCATGTCGAAGGCAGCTACCGATTTCGTTTCATGACGACGGACCACAACACCCTCGCTCGGGTGGATTACGACGATGCTACGGGACCACTGCTAGAAACCAATGTGAGCGGTGAACTAGAAACCATCACCCCGCAAAGCATACGAAAAGCACTGTGGCGCTACCCCATGATGACATTTGGTGTCATAGCCCGCATCCACTGGCAAGCTTTCAAACTGTGGCGCAAGCAAGTCGCTTACGTCTCTAAACCCACGCCGCCTGATTTGTTTACCACTCGCAGTAAAACTTAAAACCATGAACTCTGCCACAGCCCCTAGATTTGAAATCCCCGCCAACGCGCCAGCAGCCGCTCGCAGCGCACTGAAGCTGCTGCTCAAACTTCGCCACGACGCGCTGACTGTGCAGTTCCCCGACGGCAGCATGCACCGCTTTGGCGACCAAGACCCTAGCGCCCTACACGCCACGCTGATGTTGAAAAACTGGAACGTCTTTTCAGCAGTCTTGAAATCTGGCGACATCGGTTTTGCCGAAACCTACATCGCTGGCGATTGGTCCACACCTAGCTTGACGGATTTGATCAAAGTCTTCATCAGCAACCGTGCTGTGATTGAAGACGCCATTTACGGCACTTGGGCTGGTCGCTTGTTGTTTCGCATCAAACACCTGCTGAACCGCAATTCAAAAACCAACAGCAAAAAAAACATCCACGCCCATTACGACTTGGGCAATGCGTTTTACGAATTATGGTTGGACAATACCAAAAACTATTCGTCTGCACTGTTTGAAAAAGGCATGGATCACACCAGTTACGACGGCATGGTCTTGGCCCAGCACGCCAAAGTGCGCCGCGCATTGAACATGGCAGACGTCAAAGCTGGCGACCACGTTCTTGAGATTGGCTGCGGCTGGGGCGCTCTAGCTGAAAAAGCCACGACAGAGTTCAATGCCAGTGTGGTGGGCGTGACGCTGAGCACCGAACAGCTTGCCTACGCCAACGAGCGTATGCAAAAACTAGGCGAGGCAGACAAAGCCGACCTACGCCTGCAAGATTACCGTGACATTGGGGTCACCACCAACGACGCGCCTTTCGACGCCATTGTGTCCATAGAAATGATTGAGGCCGTAGGCCAAGCCTATTGGCCAGAATACTTCAAAACGATTCACAGGCTGCTCAAACCCAATGGCAAAGTCTGTATTCAAAGCATCGTGATTGACGACGCTTTGTTTGACCGCTACGTGGGCTCGACCGACTTTATCCAGCAATACATCTTCCCAGGTGGCTGCTTGCCCTGCCCGCGCGAGTTCAAGCGCCAAGCGGGTTTGGCTGGCTTCAAAGTCGTCGACGAATTCGCCTTTGGCATGGACTATGCCTACACACTGAAACTGTGGCGCGACAAGTTTTTGGCAGAAAAGCAGCAGGTTTTGAAACTCGGCTTTGACGAACGCTTCATCCGCATTTGGGAGTTTTATTTGGCTTATTGTGAAGCTGCATTTGCCAAGAAAAATACAGATGTGGTGCAGTTCACATTGCAAAAAATATGAAATCCTCTAAACCTTGGTTGACAAGTTACTTTGCGACACTGCTTGTATTTCAACTTATTGCAACGAACGTTTACGCGCAAACAACGCAGCCAGAACTACCTCCTGATGTAGCAAGTGCCGTACCCAGCGCTGAAGTTGCTGGCAAAGGCAAACTCACCTTCTTCGGTTTAGAAGTTTACGAATCTAGCTTGTGGACAACGCCCAGCTTCAAAGGCTTATCTTTTGAAAATCACAACTTCGCGCTTGAACTGCATTATTTGCGCAACTTTACCGCTATAGATATTGCCAAACGCTCCATTGAAGAAATGCAGCGCATAGAACCCGTGCCTGATCAAAAAGTAGCACTTTGGGTCAAAACGCTGAGCGAAGCCTTCCCCAATGTCAAAAAGGGCGATCGCATTGTGGGCGTTCACAAACCCGGCTTTGGTGTCACCTTTTGGCACAACGGCAAACGCACTGGCGAGATTCGTGATGCCGATTTTTCAAGGCAGTTCTTCGGCATTTGGCTGTCTCCCAAAACCTCAGAGCCCAAGCTCAGACAAGCGCTTTTAGGCAAGGTCAACTTGTAACATGACCCACCAGCAAGTCATCAGCCCAGTGCCAGAAGATGCCGCGTTCAGCGCAGGCAACGGCTGGCGCTATGGTTTGCTGGGTTTGCCGCTGGCTTTTGTGGCGTTGCCGTTGTATGTGATTTTGCCCAACCACTACGCACGTGAATTTGGCATGCCGTTGGCGACGTTGGGTTTGGTGTTGCTATTTGCACGCTTGTTCGACGCGTTTATTGATCCGCTATTGGGCAAACTCAGCGACAAACTCTTTGCCCGCTCTGCCAAATCGGTCTTGGCATTTGGCGCGGTTGCCGGCGTTTTTCTGGCGGCAGGCTTTGTCTTGCTGTTCTTTCCGCCTTTGGCAGTTCGGCAGCAGCAGTCCACGCTGATTGCTTGGGCGGCTGGCATGCTGCTTATCACTTATGCCGCCTACAGCGCTTTGAGCATCGCTCACCAATCGTGGGGAGCGATGTTGGGCGGCACCGAGGTACAACGCAGCCGCTTGGTGGCTTGGCGCGAAGCCTTAGGATTAATAGGTGTTATTTTGGCCTCAATTCTGCCTGTAGCCAGCGGATTAGTTGCCTCAACAGCTATATTTATCATAGCTATTTTTGTCGCTTGGGTAGCATGGACGCAGTCTGTCAAACCGATTTCAAGCTTTCCCAGTCTAGCAAATACTTCCACTCACAGCATCTTCAAACCGTTTAAAAACATTGAATTCAAACGCCTGTTCGCCGTTTTTGTGCTCAACGGCATCGCCAGCGCTGTGCCAGCGACGCTGATTTTATTCTTCGTGCAAGACCGCCTGCAAGCGCCCAAGCAGATGGAAGCAGCGGTTTTAGGCGCTTACTTTGTCTGCGCTGCCTTGGCTGTACCGCTTTGGTTGCAAGGTATCAAACGGATGGGTTTAACCAAATCTTGGCTGCTCGGTATGGTGCTGTCTATCGTGATATTTGTGTGGGCGATGCAGCTTGGCACTGGCGACACGACTGCGTTTATCGTCATTTGCGCCCTGTCTGGCATCGCGCTAAGCGCTGATTTAACCATTCCCAGCGCCCTGCTCGCTGGTGTGATTGCCGACGCGGGTGACCGAGGCCGCGCAGAAGGCGCTTACTTTGGCTGGTGGAACTTTGCCACCAAGTTGAATTTAGCCATGGCTGCTGGTTTGACTTTGCCACTCTTAGGGCTGATGGGCTACACCCCTGGTACGCAGCAGCCAGAGGCATTGACGGCGCTGACGATTGTCTATTGTCTTGTACCAATCGCTATCAAAGTAGTAGCTGCATTGACACTGTATATGCTGATGATTCGACCATCGTCTACGCAACCCTCCACTTTATTAACTGAGAGAATACCATGAAACGACGCCTCCTCCTCTCCAGCATGACCACCTCCGCTATCGCTTTGGGTGCGCTTCAACTCACGGGCTGCGCGACGAATAATATCGCCGATTATGCCGCTGAAAAGCCCGTTCTCGACCTGCGCCAATACTTCAACGGCACGCTAGACGCCTATGGCGTCTTCACCGACCGCAGCGGCAAAGTGGTGAAACGCTTCACCGTGGTGATGGTTTGTAGCTGGACGGGTAAGCCGGGTGAAGAATCTGGCGTGCTGGACGAAGACTTCACCTACTCAGACGGCACCAAACAAAAGCGCATTTGGCGACTACAACGCAGCGCGGACGGCAGCTACATAGGACGTGCGGATGACGTGGTCGGCATCGCCAACGGACAAGAGCGCGGCAACGCATTTCAGTGGGGGTACACGCTCAACTTACCCGTGGACGACAAAGTCTATGAAGTCCAGTTTGACGACTGGATGTATCTGATGACAGACAAAGTCATGCTCAACAAAGCCACCATGAGCAAGTTTGGCATCAAGCTGGGTGAAGTCACTCTGTCGTTCACCAAACGCTGATTTCGTTCTAAAAATTCAATAAAAATAAATCGAAAAACAAACTGGAAATAAGCTATGTCGCTCAACCCTCACATGCAAGATTGGCATGGAAAAACTGTCTGGCTCATAGGCGCATCTACTGGCATAGGCCGCGCCACCGCCAGCGCCTTGCATGCGCGGGGGGCACGCGTCATCGTCTCGGCTCGCAACGCCAAAGCCCTAGACGACTTTGTGGCCGCCCATCCCGGCCAAACTGCCGCTGGTTTACCCACAGCCGTGGCGCTGCCGTTAGATGCTGGCGTAGACGGCGCCGTGCAAGCAGCTGCACAGACGATCTTCAAAACCAGCCCAATTGACTTTGCGGTTTACTGCGCTGGCACCTACAAAGAGCTGCGCGCCACCGAATTTAACCTTCAAACCATGCTTGAGCACCAGCGCATCAACTACCTAGGCGCATTGCACATGCTAGACGCCGTGCTGCCCCACTTTTTAGCCCGCCAGAGCGGTCACATCAGCCTGGTCAGCAGCGTCGCCGGCTACGGCGGCCTGCCCAAAAGCATGGCCTACGGCCCCACCAAAGCGGCGCTCATCAACCTAGCCGAAACTTTGTATTTAGATCTGCATGGCAAAAACATAGGCGTCAGCCTCATCTGCCCCGGCTTTGTAGACACGCCCCTCACCGCTCAAAACAAATTCAACATGCCCGCCCTGATCACCCCAGACGAGGCCGCGCAAGAGATACTCAAAGGCTGGGCCAAAGGCGAATTTGAAATACATTTCCCCAAACGCTTCACCCAATGGATGAAAGCCATCAGAATGCTACCCTACCGCTTGTATTTCCCCGCGATTAAGAAATTCACAGGTTTATGATGCCAAGATTATGATGAATAAAACCATTGTTGATAATATCGTTACTTACTTTGAAACCTTGACAGAGGAGTCAGTATCTAAATTATCCGAATATTATGCTGAAGACGCCTATTTCAAAGACCCCTTCAACGAAGTGCGCGGCGTCAAACATATTCAACACATATTCGCCCATATGTACACAGCGCTAGACAAACCGCGCTTTATTATTAGCAACAGAATCGTTGAAGATAATGCGTGCTTTCTCGTTTGGGATTTCAAGTTTTATATGAAGAGCTACGACAAAACCAAAGAGCAAACCATACGCGGCGGCTCGCATTTGATACTCAATGCGGAAGGCAAAATAATATCTCACCGAGATTATTGGGATGCAGCGGAAGAGCTGTACGAAAAGCTGCCCGTAGTGGGTGCGCTGATGCGGTGGCTGAAGAAACGGGCGAATAGTTAACCACCAATTAGCATCAAATTTACTATACTTTTGATAGCATTCTAGGCAATAAATACGCCGGCTATTGGCATATTTTATGCATGAAATTTTGTCACATATTTCATTGCAGACGTTCTGTTAAAGTTACTCCTATGAACGATATCATTTACTACTCCCGAAATGCAAATAAGTCGCCCTTTGAAGTAACTATTAAGATTGAAGGACATTCGATAAGCATAAATTGTAATTGCTCACTTGGGCTAGAGAAAAAGATATGCAGACACAAAATAAACGCAATTCGAGGCGACAAAGAAAATCGGCACTCATCGACTACTGACGAAGTTATCACACAGCTTCGACACTTATTCGGAACCTTCTCAACATTAAGACAACACCTAGAAGAGAAATGGCGATTATTGCGGGTGTACTCGTCAGAAAATCCGGACAACGAAGAAGAAATTGAAAATAAACGAAGAATACTAGGTGAGGCTTTTTCGAATGGATTTATAAATGAAAATTCATCTCATACTCGCGAACCATTCGATGCAGACGTATGGGAGGCTAATCGGGATATTTATGTAAATGGACTGAATTGTCCCGCTGCATTAGCGTATGTTGGGCACGATGGAGTTTCTACAACCAGAGATATTCTTATTGAGGAAGTATTTATAAGTAACTCGCGCTTCTATATTTTGGGATATTGCAGCCTCCGCAAACAAAAACGCACCTTTCGCGTTGACCGAATACATGGAATCAATTTTGGTCATGATTGCACTCAAAGCGAGAAAAGTTTACTTTTGAATGTAGTTTTCCAAGGAAATCCAATTCCAAAGATGCAAACCATATCTAATCTGCATATTTATTGCCTAAGTAGCTATCAAATAAATAGCAGAATCACCCTCGCCCCGCAAACGGTTTATTAGTAGCCATCACAGTATGAATCATGCTTCTACCTAAATAAATTAATTAATTAATTTTGCACAGTTTGCTCGTTACCTAAAGTCGAATTTCTTTTATTTACAATTACCAGGTGCGTATGTGTTTGCTCAGCTAACCGACGAGCACTTTCTGATGCACGTTTCAACGCAGCTTCGACGTGACGGACATCTAAATCACGTGCTTCGGAAAGTGGTTTCATGTTTTTAGTGGTTTTATTTGGCATTTAAATTCAGCCTAAATATGCCGATAGCCGACGTATTTATTGCCTAATCAGCTATCAAATAAATAGCAAAAATCACCCTCTCCCCACAAACGGCATATTCGTCGCCATCACGGTGTGGAACAGCACATTCGCGTTCAGCGGCAAACTGGCCATGTAGACCACGGATTGACCTACAACGTTGACGTCCATCAATGGTTCAATCTCGATATTGCCATTGGCTTGCAAGATGCCTGTGGCCATGCGGGCGGCCATTTCTGTGGCTGCGTTGCCTATGTCGATTTGACCGACGGCGATGTCGTATTTACGGCCGTCTAAGGCTGCTGTTTTGGTCATACCGCGCACGCCGTGCTTGGTGGCTGTGTAGGCGATGGAGTTGGGGCGCGGAGTGGTGGATGAGATGGAGCCGTTGTTGATGATGCGGCCACCGCGAGGGGTCTGCAGCTTCATGGTTTTGAAGGCTTGCTGGATGCACAAAAACATGCCGGTGAGGTTGATGTCCACCACGTTTTGCCATTGCTCTAGCGTCCAGTCTTCAAACGAACCGGGCGGGTTGCCGACGCCGGCGTTGTTGAAAAGTACATCAACGCGACCAAAGGCTTTGACGGTGGCGGCGAAGAGCGCTTGTACGGATTCGACTTTGGACACGTCTGTCGACACAGCCAATGCTCTTGAGCCAGCGCCCGATTCGGTGATGACCTCTTGCAGCGGCTCGGCACGGCGGCCGGCTAAAACGACGTTGTAGCCAGCGGCTAAGAGCGCCAGTGCGGCGGCTTTACCGACGCCTGAGCCTGCGCCTGTGACGATGGCTGTTTTAGGTGCAGTGCTTGAATTTGAAGTTGTAGTCATGTCTTTTCTAAATGTCCGTTTAGTTTTTTGTTTAGTTTTTTGTTTATCTTCTTGATTTCATTTTTTTCTTAAACGCGCCAGCGTTGTTTTCCTTCTTGGCCGCTACTTTGGCGCTGCTCTTTTTCATTGAGTTCGTTGGACCGGGGCCGGACAAGCTGGAAAGACCCGTTTTACTGACGGCAGAGGCTGATTTGCTGGATTTTTTGGCTTTGCTTTTGCGGTCAGCAATCGCAGATTTAGGCGCTTTGCCACTGCTTGCGTGGCTGGCTTTGCTTCTGTCGGAGCGCGGTGCACCATAAGATGCAGATTTCTCGTTACCGCCGCCGTAGCCCTTGTCTTTCATCGCGCGCGCCAGCAAATCGTCGCCCTTCGGAACAAATCTAAAGTCGATTTTTCGTGCGTCCAAATCAACTTTACTGACCTGCACCCGCACTTTTGTTCCAATGGCGTATTTGATGCCAGTTCGCTCGCCGCGTAGTTCTTGGCGCGCTTCGTCGAACTTGAAGTATTCGCCACCCAGCTCGGTGATATGGATCAAGCCTTCGACATACATGGCGTCTAAGGTGATGAACAAGCCAAAGCTGGTGACAGAGCTGACCACGCCGTCGAACTCTTCACCCAAATACTCGCGCATGTACTTGCATTTGAGCCAAGCTTCCACGTCGCGGCTGGCTTCATCGGCGCGGCGCTCATTGGCGCTGCAATGCAGGCCAGCGGCTTGCCAGGCCATGATTTCTTTGGTGGGGGCAACTGTTTTTTCTAATTTATTCGTCGGTGCTTTGACTCGGGATGCTAAGCGCTTCGCTAACTTATCCTGCGCTTCGCCCGGGGTCGGTAATGTAGGCAGCTTGTATTTGCTGTTGGTCAAAATCGCTTTGATGACGCGGTGTACCAGCAAGTCTGGGTAGCGGCGAATCGGGCTGGTGAAATGCGTGTACGCGTCGTAAGCCAAACCAAAATGCCCGCTGTTACTAGGCGTGTAAATGGCTTGCGACATGGAGCGCAGCAGCATGGTGTGGATTTGCAGCGCATCTGGCCGGTCTTTGGTGGCCAGGGCGATGGCTTGGAATTCGCCCGGTTTGGGCTCGTCGCCAATCGTTTGCGGCAAGCCAGTGGCTTTGAGGTAATTGCGCAGCGTCTCAATCTTTTCAGGCGTAGGACCTTCGTGCACGCGGAACAAACCGGCGTGTTTGCTGCTCGCGATGTAGTCGGCACTGCAGACGTTGGCCGCCAACATGGCTTCTTCAATCAAGCGGTGCGCTTCGTTGCGGGTGCGGGCAATGATTTTTTCAATACGGCCGTTTTCGTCGCAAACAATTTGCGTTTCTGTCGTTTCAAAATCAACCGCGCCGCGCACAGCGCGAGACGACAGCAGCGCTTTGTACACATCGCTTAAATTCAGCAAATCCTGCACCCGCGCCTTGCGTTTGGCGGCTTCTGGGCCTTTGGTGTTGCTCAAAATCGCGGCGACTTCGGTGTAGGTGAAGCGTGCGTGGCTGAACATCACCGCTGGGTAAAACTGGTAGGCGTGCACGTCGCCCTTGGCGGTGACCAGCATGTCGCAAACCATGCACAGGCGCTCAACATCGGGGTTGAGCGAACACAAGCCGTTGGACAGCTTTTCAGGCAACATGGGAATGACACGGCGCGGGAAATAGACGCTGGTGGCGCGGTCGTAAGCGTCAATATCGATGGCCGAGCCGTTTTCAACGTAGTTGCTCACATCGGCAATGGCGACCAACAAGCGCCAACCTTTGCCACGACCCACCTTGGCGGGCTCGCAATACACCGCGTCGTCAAAGTCGCGGGCGTCCTCACCGTCGATAGTGACCAAGGGCACATCGGTCAAATCAACGCGGTCTTTTTTGTCTTGCGGACGCACTTTGTCGGGCAATCCCTTGGCTTGCGCTAAACAGGCGTCTGAAAAGATGTGCGGCACGCTGTATTTGCGCACGGCAATTTCGATCTCCATGCCTGGGTCGTCCACCTCACCCAGCACTTCAATCACCCTGCCTACAGGTTGGCCAAACAGCGCTGGTTGCTCGGTTAGCTCCACCACCACGACTTGGCCGGTTTTTGCGCCGCCCGTTCCGCCTTTGGGAATCAGCACGTCTTGCCCGTAGCGTTTGTCTTCCGGTGCCATGATCCAAACGCCGCTTTCCTGCAGCAGCCGACCAATAATAGGCTGGTCAGAACGCTCCAAAATTTCCGTCACACGCCCTTCGGGTCTGCCGCGCCTATCTTGCCGGACTATGCTGACTTTGACGTGGTCTTTGTGCAAAATACCCCGCATTTCATTGACGGGTAAGAAGATATCAGCTTCGCCATCGTCTCGCACCACAAAGCCGTGGCCGTCTCTGTGGCCTTGGGCGATGCCGGAAACTTCAGCTAATAAACCCTTACCTACGTTTCCAACTGTACTTTCGGTGCTATTCGTCCGATTCATGCTTTGTGTTTTGATACAATCACCCTTTTCCTGAAATTCAAAATTTTGTTTCAGTGCACTTTGCACTTGGGACATCATGGGCCCAGGTGGCGGAATTGGTAGACGCACTAGTTTCAGGTACTAGCGAGTAACTTCGTGGGGGTTCGAGTCCCTTCCTGGGCACCAAAATATCTACTGAAATATGCTTCATTCAAGTAGATTCTAGGCGCAAATTAATTCACTATCATTGCAGCCTGCGATTCACATCATCTTGCACCGACGATAAGCCTAAAAATAGCCGACCATGACCAGACTTTTACGCGACGCCATGAGCCACTTTGCCACTGGCGTCACCGTGGTCACCACGCATTTTGAGGGGCAAGATTACGGCATTACCTGCAACTCCTTCAGCACCGTGTCGCTAGAGCCCGCTTTGGTGCTGTGGAGCATTCGCAAAGAATCGCACAGCCACGTCGCTTTTACCAATCGTACAAATAACGGTGGTGGCTACATGGTCAGCGTCTTAGCCAGCCACCAGCAGGCCGTCGCCATGCAATTTACCCACGGCACGCAGGCAGACCGCTTTCATAACGTGCCGGTGGAACGCAGCAAAACCCACAAACACCCTCTTATTTCAGGCGCCGTGGCGTGGTTTGACTGCAAGCTAGAGCAAGTCGTCACCGCTGGCGACCACGACATTTTGATTGGCCGCGTGATAGATTTCGGCAGCCACGACGGTGAGAGCTTGGTTTATAGTCAGCGGCATTTTGGGACATTTAAAGCCATAAAATGACTGTAGCCGGCGTATTCATTGCCTAAGGTGCTATTAAAAACGTAGTTTTTTTTAAGCAATGCCTGCTCCAAGATTTTTCAAAACCCCGCAAGACTTTAACGGCTGGTTAGCCGCTAATTCAGCGACTGAACTGGAATTACTGGTCGGCTTCTACAAAGTCAATTCAGGCCACCCCAGCATGACTTGGTCAGAATCCGTCGACGAGGCGCTGTGCTACGGCTGGATAGACGGCGTGCGCAAGCGTGTTGACGACGCGTCCTACAGCATCCGCTTCACCCCGAGGAAGACAACCTCCATCTGGAGCGCGGTAAACATCAACAAAATCAAGGACTTGCAGCAACAAGGCCGCATGACGCCCGCTGGCGAAAAAGCCTTCTCTCACCGTACAGAAGCCAAATCGAGGATTTACGCGTTCGAACAAGCCGAGACCGCCGAGCTGTCTGCAGAAGAACTCATCGCTTTCAAGCGTGAAAAAGCAGCCTGGGCTTACTTTGAAGCCTGCCCGCCCGGCTACAAAAAACAAATGCTTCACAGGATCACCACCGCGAAACGAGCCGAAACCAGAGCTGCTAGGTTTGCCAAACTGGTAGAAGCGTGCATAATTGGTGAAAGAATCGAATAAATAGGAACAAATTGGCATCTAGCCGTCGTATTTATTGCCTAAGTAGCTATAAAAAATATAGCATTTTTCACCCTATCATCATGCGTTATAGTTCATTCTTTGACTCAGCGAGGCGCAAACATGAACATCACCGGACAATGCCATTGCGGCGCTATTTCCTTCACTGCGCTGATTGACCCAGCAAAAGTCGTCGCTTGCCATTGCGCGGATTGCCAAACTTTCTCTGGCGCACCCTACCGCGCCGTTGCTTTCGCCACCGCCGAAAACTTCCACATGACGGGTACAGCTCAACATTACGTCAAAACCGCAGCCAGCGGCAACCCGCGCGCCCAAGGCTTTTGCGGCAACTGCGGCACCCAGCTTTACGCCACCGAGCCAGAATCGCCAAAACTCTACGGCATCCGCCTAGGCTGCGTCAACGAACGCGCCCAGCTAGCGCCCACCATTCAAATCTGGGGAAATTCAGCCATGCCGTGGCTGAAAACCCTGAAAGATGTGCCGCATCATCAGACGGGTGTAGCTAGCCCTTTGATTTAGATGCTATTTATGGCTGTAGCCGGCGTATTTATTGCCTTAATAGCTATTTAAAATATAGCAAATTAGATCGGCAATGCCACCAAATCATGTCCCTGCGTACCCACGATGCGGGCTTTGGTGAACTCGCCTACTTTCAGGGTTTTGCTGATTTTCTCGGGGGGCAGGAGTTTGACAACGCCGTCGATCTCAGGGGCGTCGGCGTAGGTACGGCCTATGCCGCCTTTTTTGCCCAGACCAGGGGCGGAATCTACCAGGACTTGCATGGTTGCGCCTACGCGGGTTTGCAGTTTGGCGGCGGAGACTGCTTCGGCCACTTCCATGAAGCGGGCGCGGCGCTCTTCGCGCAGCTCTAGCGGCAGCATGCCGGGGATGTCGTTGGCGGTGGCGCCTTCGACCGGGCTGTAGGCAAAGCAGCCAGCGCGGTCGATTTTGGCTTCTTTCATGAAATCCAGCAGATGCGCGAATTCGGCCTCGGTTTCGCCTGGAAAGCCGGCAATAAAGGTGCTGCGGATGACGATTTCAGGGCAGACTTCGCGCCAGCGCAGGATACGCTCCATGTTTTTCTCGCCACTGGCGGGGCGTTTCATGCGTTTGAGCACGTCGGGGTGGCTGTGTTGCAGCGGCACGTCCAAGTATGGTAAAACCTTGCCGGTGGCCATCAAGGGGATGATTTCGTCCACGCTTGGGTACGGGTAGACGTAGTGCAAACGCACCCACGCGCCGTATTGCTCGGCAATGTCGCCCAGCGTCTGCACCAACTCCAGCATGCGGGTTTTGACGGGCTTGCCGTCCCAAAAGCCCATGCGGTATTTGACATCGACGCCGTAAGCGGACGTATCCTGGCTGATGACCAGCAGCTCTTTCACGCCGCCTCTGAACAGGGCATGCGCTTCTGAAAGCACATCGCCAATCGGACGCGACACCAAGTCACCCCGCATGGATGGGATGATGCAAAACGTGCAGCGGTGGTTGCAGCCTTCAGAGATTTTGAGGTAGGCGTAATGCCGTGGCGTGAGCTTGATGCCCGCCACGCCAAAGGAATTGGGCACCAAGTCGACAAACGGGTCATGCGGCTTGGGCAGGTGGGTGTGGACGGCGTCCATGACCTCTTGCGTGGCGTGCGGGCCGGTGACGGCGAGCACGCTGGGGTGCATTTGGCGGATCAAGTTGCCTTCGGTGCCGGCGACATCGCCCTCTTTTTTAGCACCCAGGCAGCCGGTGACGATGACACGGCCATTGGCGGCCAAAGCCTCACCAATCGTGTCCAGGCTTTCTTTGACCGCATCGTCGATGAAACCGCAGGTGTTGACGATGACCAAGTCCGCGCCTTCAAAGGTTTTGGAAGTTTGGTAGCCTTCGGCACTCAACTGGGTGAGGATCAACTCAGAATCGGTCAGCGCCTTGGGGCAACCTAGGCTGACGAAGCCGACTTTGGGAATGGAATTAGGGGATTTGATTGGGGAAGAAATTACAGCGCTCATCCTCCTATTATCCCAGCTTTAGGGTTTTCCTTCGGTTCTCACTTAGGTTTTAAACCAAAAGCGCTAAGCATAGTCTCGGTTTGCTTTTGCATTTGCTCCATCGCCGTGCCCATCATGCCCTGCATCAACGGGTTTTGCGGGCTCATGTAGGTGGTCCAAGCTTCGGGGCTGAGGCCTTGGGCTTGTTCTTTCATTTTGGACTGCATATCGGTGAAAGATTGTACGTTTTTCTCTAAATACGAGCCCATGAAGCCCTGCATGGAATTGCCGTAAAAGCGGATGATATTGGCCAGTACGGCCTCGGTAAACATAGGTGCGCCGCCTGCTTCTTCTTCCAAAATGATTTGCAGCAAGATGCTGCGCGTCAAATCGTCATTGGTTTTAGCATCCACCACCATAAATGGCTCGCTTTTCATGACCAAGCGCTTCACCTCTGCCAGGGTGATGTAGCTTGAGGTGTCCGTGTCATACAGCCGGCGATTCGGGTATTTTTTGATCACACGCAGGCTTTTTTTAGGCGCTTTTTCAGCTTGCTTTTCAGGTTTTGCAGTTTTAGCAGCGGCTGCGGTTGTTTTTTTAGTTGTCATGGCTTGGGGAGGTGTCGCTTAGTCTCTGTCATTTCGTATCTGTCATTGTGCAACTTTTATTGCAGCGCAGCACATTTTAAGTAAGCAAAAGATATACAGAGCTAAGGATTACCCTGCCTAGGTGTCGGAATAAGACACGATTTCATCACGAAAATGCCATATCTTGAGCTGGGTCAACTTAAGCAATACAAATTTAGTTGCAAAATTTGCTATATTATACATAGCACCTTAGTCAATAAATACGCCGGCTACTGGCATAATTTGAACTGAATTAGTTATTTTCAAGTTGGAAATGCATTCGACGCTCAACACCAGGCGCGCCCTTAGCTGAGGGCGATATAGGGACGGTGACCAAATCGCTTGATAAACGGGTGTATAAGTGACTGATGACGAATTTGAACAAACTAGCGGGTCTCATCAAGCAAGAGCGACAAACTCTGCTTTCACAGTGGCGACTACAGGTGCGGGAGCTACCTTCAGCGCGGCATCTGGATATTCCGACACTGAACGACCATATGCCCGGCCTTCTGGATGAGCTGGCTACGGAGCTGAAATCAAATTCAAAATTAACAATTCCTGAAGTTTTGCTTGAAGAAAGCCCACCTGCCCACGGCTTGCAGCGCCTGCAGGAAGCTTTTGACATTGAAGAGGTGGTGGCTGAGTACAACATTTTGCGTGGCTGTCTGCATGATTTGGCAACGGTGAACGACATTAACCTGCAGGGTCAACCTTTTCATGTGATCAACCGGGTGTTTGACCATGCTATCGGCTTGGCCTTGGAGACCTATGCAAGCCAACAAGCCCTGAATGTGAAACAGCGACGAGAAGAGTATCTTGCGTTTGTTGCGCATGACCTGCGAACACCCTTGTTTGCCATTTCATTGGCGGGTCGCGTTTTGGAGCAATCGCTGCCCAAACGCGGTTATGGCGAAGATGCGGCACAAATGCTGAAATCGCTGCGCCGCAGCGTTCAGCAGCTTGAAGGATTGGTGCAAAAAGTGCTGGAGGAAAACACACACCCTGAAGCGGACAACGGCATCCATCTGGAACGGCGTTTGTTCGATTTGTGGCCTCTGGTCGAGGCGCTGATGGATGACATCGCGCTTGTGTCCGAATCTGCTGGGACAAAAATCGTCAACCTTGTCCCGGATGACTTGGTCGTTTATGCCGATGCCAGTTTGCTGCGACGTATCTTGCAAAACCTGATAGCCAACGCCGTGAAATATGCCCCAAATGGCATCATCACCATCGGTGCCAAAAACCTGGCGGAGGACAACCGAGTCGCCTGCTGGGTGAGCGACAACGGCAAAGGTATTCCAGAGGATATGCTGCAAAAGATCTTCGACAAAGGTGAAACGGATACCGCCCGAAATGATGGCACGGGGTTGGGACTGGCTATTGTGCAGACGTTTACAGAGGCCCATGGCGGCACCGTCACTGTAGAAAGCGCGCCAAACGTTGGGTCAACCTTCAGATTGGAGCTGCCGGGCAAGGCGCTTATCGCTGACGCCGCCAAAAAACCAATTCTTGCCTAGTTCGCTTTTAGGTTCGCCTAAGGCTCGCTTTTGGCTCGCTTTAAGTTAGCTATAGTGCTGTAAATTCAGGGACGTCTGGCAACGGGTAATTGACCTCTTGCTTTACAATTTGCTTTTAATTTTTAACCACCTTCACTTGGAGTGTTCTCATGAAAGTTAGCAAACTTTGGCTGTTGTTGTCTGTTTCTTTGCTGGTTTCGGCCTGTGGCAAACAGTCTGAGCCAGCCCCAGCAGCCACATCAGCAGCTACGACTGTAGCCGCAGCGCCTGCAGTTAACGCTGAAGAAAAAGTGCTCAATGTCTACAACTGGCCCGACTATATTGCCAAAGACATGCTGGCTAACTTTGAGAAAGAATCTGGCATCAAGGTTAACTACCAAACCTTTGAAAACAACGAAGCCTTGCAAGCCAAGCTGGTTGCAGGCAATTCTGGCTATGACATCGTCGTACCTGGTGCCGTTTTTGCCAAGAGCCAAATTGAAGCGGGATTGCTGCAAAAGCTTGATAAAGCCAAGATTCCTAATGTCAAAAATCTGGACAGCGACATCATGGGCAAGCTGTCAAAAGTGGATCCTGGTAACAACCATTTGATCCCATGGGCATGGAGCTTCACCACCGTTGGCATCAACACCAAGCGCGTCGCCAAAGCCTTGGGCTCAATGCCGATGCCTGAAAATGCCTGGGATTTGGTATTTGATGCCAAATACACCAACAAGCTGAAGTCTTGCGGCATTGCTTATTTAGATTCACCCACAGAAATCATGCCTCCTGCCCTGCACTACGTTGGCAAAGATGCCTATTCAAACGCAGCGGCTGACCACAAATTAGCTGCCGATATGCTGGCTAAAGTTCGCCCAGATATTCGTATTTTCACCAGCGCCATGATTGACGACTTTGCGAGCGGAAAAGCCTGCGTTGCCTTGGGCTGGGCGGGTGACTTCAATATTGCTAAAGCCCGCGCTATTGAGAACAAGAATGGCGAAGAGTTGCAAGTGCTGCTGCCAAAAACGGGCGGCTTGATTTTCTTTGACAACTTGGCGATCACCAAGGATGCCAAGCACCCGAACAACGCCCATGCTTTTATCGACTACTTCCTGCGTCCTGACGTCTCTGCCGCACTCACTAACGAGTTGGGTTACCCTACAGCCAACAAAGCCAGCTTAGAGAAAGTCACGCCAGAAACAGCCAAAAACACAGCTGTTTTCCCACCCGCCGCTGACATGGCTGTGATGGTGTCGCCCTCAGCCTTTGACAATGCGGGACGCGAATCGCTCTCTGCCGTTTACACCTCATTCAAAAAGGGCAAATAAGCCCCCTTTTTGAGGCAAAGACCTGAAATGGGAGCTGTGCGCATGTCTACGTGTGCACAGCTTTTTTTACTTTGACAACGGTTACTTCAATGATGACTTCTTCTGCCTCTGACCCAATCGCCTATCTTCGCCTAGAGGGCTTGACTAAGCGTTTTGGCGCCGTCACAGCCGTGGACAATGTGACGCTAGATGTTCCAAGAGGTGAAATTTTCGCCCTGCTTGGAAGCTCAGGCTGCGGCAAATCCACACTGCTGAGGATGTTAGCTGGCTTTGAAACACCCAGTGCTGGCGCTATCTATCTGGACGGCCGTGATATCGCGTCCTTTCCCCCGTATGAGCGCCCGATCAACATGATGTTTCAGTCGTACGCGCTGTTTCCGCATTTGACCGTTTCAGACAATATTGCCTTTGGTTTGCACCGCATGGGTATGCCTAAAAATGAAGTCACTCAACGCGTGGGCGAGATGCTTGATTTGGTTCAGCTGAACAGCTTTGCAGAGCGCAAGCCACATCAACTTTCTGGCGGACAGCAACAACGTGTTGCACTGGCGCGAAGCTTGGCGCGAAAGCCACAGCTGCTGTTGTTAGACGAGCCCTTAGGCGCACTGGACAGAAAATTGCGCGAACAAACGCAGTTTGAATTGGTCAATATCATCGAATCCATAGGCGTCACGTGTGTGATGGTCACGCATGACCAGGACGAAGCGATGACGATGGCGAATCGCATTGCCATCATGAGCAAGGGGCAGATTCTGCAAATGGGTAATCCGCGTGACGTGTACGAGACTCCAAACTGCCGATTTGTGGCAGATTTCATTGGTGACGTGAATCTTTTGGAAGGTGAGCTCACGCTGGACGAAGCGGGTCGATGTGAAATCACCACCGAGCATACGGTGGTACATGTCAGCCACGGCATCACGGGTACACAAGGGATGCAATTGGCTGTGGCTATCCGCCCCGAAAAAATGCATATCTCCTTGCAAGCACCCGAGCAGCGCCACAACCTCTTGCAAGGCAAAGTTCATGAGATTGCCTACTCAGGCAGCTACAGCACCTATGAAGTATTGGTTGCAGAGCGTACCAAGATCAAGGTGACGCAAGCCAATCTCTCCCGCCACGACCCAGGTCATATCTCATGGGGCGACACCGTTTATTGCTGGTGGGATGAGTCTGCGCCTGTGGCCTTAACGTCGTGAGAAGAATCATGAATGAGCAATTGGCGTCGTTAAGCAATAGGCTAAAGCTGGGGAACCGCAGCGTACTGGGTATTCCTTATCTGTGGTTGATCATATTCTTCGCTCTGCCTTTCTTAATTTTGCTGCGTATCAGCCTCACAGACATGGGCACCGGAATTGACCCGTTTGCCCAAATGTTGTTCAACACAGATGGCAAATGGCGACTGATCCTGAAGGTTGAGAACTATCTGTCGATCTTCCGTGAAGAACCTGGCTCACCTTGGTTGAACACCATTTATGTTGAAGCCTATTGGCTGTCCATTCGCTATGCTTTTTTCACCACCGTCCTTTGTCTGCTGATCGGTTATCCGTTTGCCTACTTCATCTCTCGCTCAAAACCTGAGCATCGACCAATTTATTTGATTTTGATCATGTTGCCGTTTTGGACATCGTTTCTGCTGCGTGTGTATGCATGGAAAGGCATTTTGGCAGATGAAGGCGTGGTGAACAGAGCTTTGATGGGTATAGGATTAATCGACCAACCGATTGTCATGCTCTACACCAATGTGTCGATGTTGGTCGGTATGACATACGTGTACCTGCCCTTCATGGTGCTACCGCTGTATGCCAATTTGGTGAAGATGGATGTCCGCCTGCTAGAAGCTGCGCATGACTTGGGTGCAGGGCCATGGAAAGCGTTTTGGTTGATAACAGTACCGTTGTCACGCTCAGGTATTGTCGCTGGTTGTATGTTGGTGTTTATCCCCTGCGTGGGTGAATTTGTAATCCCGTCTTTGTTGGGTGGGGCAGACAACATCATGATTGGGCGCGTGGTTTGGGATGAAATGTTTTCAGCCAACAACTGGCCACGCGCCTCGGCACTGGCCATCATCATGATCATGGTTGTCATCGCGCCGCTTTTGTGGCTGCAGCATGCGACAACGGTTTCTGGCCAAGAGGAAAAACGCAAATGAGCGCACTGAACAACTGGCTGCGGCAGCATGTGAGTAAATTTTGGTTAGGCGCAGTGTTCGTGTTTTTATACGCGCCACTGCTGTTTTTGGTGATTTTTTCGTTCAACAGCACACGGCAAGATGCTGTATTCACTGGTTTTTCAACCCGCTGGTATACAGCCCTGGCCAGCGACCCGCGCTTGGTGGATGGTTTCTTCCTTTCGCTCAAAATCGCACTCGTCAGCGCGACGCTAGCCACGGTTTTGGCGACGCTGGCTGCCTATGCGCTGGTCAGATTAGGCGCATTCAAAGGGCGCACCTTCTTCTCCGGCATGGTTAATGCACCTTTGGTCATGCCAGAAGTCATCATCGGGATGTCATTACTGCTGTTGATGGCGGGAACGCAACGGGTGCTAGGTTGGCCAGAGCGCGGCATGTTCACCATCATTTTGGGGCATATTTTGCTAGGCATGGCCTACGCCACCGTGGTGATGCAATCGCGCCTGCAAGAAATGGATCGCTCACTAGAGGAAGCCGCGATGGACTTAGGCTGCCGCCCTGGGCAAGTGTTTTTTCTAGTCACGTTGCCCAACATCGTGCCTGCGCTCTTGGCCGCTTGGCTGCTGACGTTCACACTCAGCTTTGATGACGTTGTCGTCTCCGAATTCCTCTCCGGCCCGGGCGTGACCACCCTGCCTCAAGTGATTTTCAGTTACGCACGAAGAGGGGTGAACCCTTCGATCTATGCGGCAGCAACGTTGCTGATGGTGGTGGTTACGATTACCGTCATTACCTACTCGGTATATGTGTCAAGAGAAGCCAAGCGTATGTCCAAAAACCAAAAAAGCCTGTAAGCCCTTGATTTACAAGGATTTACAAGCTTGAGAAATTGGTAGGCACGATTGGACTCGAACCAACGACCCCTACCATGTCAAGGTAGTGCTCTAACCAGCTGAGCTACGCGCCTAAAAGTCTGTTCGACAATGCGAATTATAGCAGGCTAAAGCATGCTTTCTCTCGCAATGGCATCTGTTTTCATCTATTTCTTATCGTCTGCGCGCAGAGCGCACGCCGTGCACTTCAAGCACTTGGCTCAGCACTTTATTCAAACGCGCTGAATTGGTCACTTCAACGGTGAAAGTCATCACCGCCGTGTCGCCGCCACTGCTGCGGTGCGACTGGGTGTTGGCGGCAATGACGTTGAGCTTGTCTTTGGAGAACACTTCCAAAATCGCTTTCAGCAAGCCTTGGCTGTCTGCAGCCTCAATCACCACATCGACCGGGTAAACATCGTTTGAGCCGCCACTGGATGCAGTGTTTGTACTTGCCAATTTGTCTTTAGCCCAAGCCACATCAATCACGCGGCCTTCGTCGTTGGCGTCATTGCGCGCCACCAAAGC
Source organism: Burkholderiaceae bacterium (assembly GCA_040079635.1). Classification (GTDB taxonomy): domain Bacteria; phylum Pseudomonadota; class Gammaproteobacteria; order Burkholderiales; family Burkholderiaceae_C; genus Aalborgiella. Next base: position 23,861 of record JBEBJY010000025.1, read on the forward strand.
TTGAAAGTTAGTACAACTCTGGCGATGGATGCTGACACCCTTACCGCGTGTCACATAGCCGCCGATGGCGTCCCCAGGTGCGGGTTTGCAGCATTTGGCAAGTTGCGTTAAAAGTGAATCAACACCCACGACCAAAATGCCGCCTGTCGGTGTCTTTTCAGCTTTGGCACGCTTGTGCAGCAGCTCTTCGGTACTTAATTCAGGCTCGGGTGGTTTGAAAAATGCTTCAATGGTTCGCAACGAGTATTCGTCTTTACCGACCACTTCAAACAATTCGTCGGCTGATTTGAAGCCGAGTTGTATGGCTAAATCAACCAGTTTGATGGCTGTTTTGCCTTCGCGCTGTAACAGCTTTTCAACCGCTTCGCGGCCACGCGCAATGGTTTCCATCATGGCTAAGGCATTGAACCAAGCCCTTACCTTGGCTTTGGCACGGCTGCTGGTCAAATAACCCAAATCGGCGTTGAGCCAGTCCCGCGACGGGCCGCCCTCTTTGGCAGCATTGATTTCAACCGTTTGGCCGTTTTTAAGCGGCGTGTTGAGCGGTACCATCACGCCATCTAACTTGGCTCCTCGGCAGCGGTGGCCCAGGTCGGTGTGTAGGGTGTAGGCGAAATCGACAGCTGTAGCTCCTTGCGGCAACTCAACCACCGCTGCTTCTGGCGTGAGCACATAGATGCGGTCACTCAGTATTGCAGCTGATTCTTGGCTGGCTTGTGCTTGCTCGGTTTGCGTTAAATCACGCTCCCAAGCCAGTAGTTGTCGCAATACGGCAATTTTGGCATCATAACTGCCTGTCGCTGACACGCCGGCATAGCCTTTGGCACCCGCTTCCTTGTAAACCCAGTGGGCTGCGACACCGTACTCGGCCTTGTCGTGCATGCTTTGGGTGCGAATTTGCACCTCAATGGCTTGTCCAGCTGCATCTCGCACGACGGTATGCAAAGACTGGTAGCCATTGGCTTTGGGCTTGGCAATGTAATCGTCAAACTCATCGGCAATTGGTGAAAACTGCGCATGCACCCAACTGAGTGCGCCATAGCAATCGTCAATTTCAGCAACAATCACACGCAAAGCGCGAATATCAAACACCTGGTCAAAACCCAGCGCTTTACCGCGCATTTTTTTGACAATGCTATAGATGTGCTTAGGACGGCCTTGTACCTCGGCTTTGATGCCTTGTTTGGCTAAATCAACTTGCAGTTGCTCACGCAGTTGCTCAACATAATCTTCACGCAACGTGCGTTTTTCGTCTAATAACCGCGCTATTTCTTTATAGGTTTGCGGTTCAAGAAATCGAAATGACAAGTCTTCCATTTCCCACTTGATCTGCCAAATACCCAAGCGGTTTGCCAATGGCGCAAACACTTGCAGCGACTCACGCGCAATACTCTCGGAAACGTCGGTTTTGCTGGCTGCAAAGTAGCGCAATGATTGCAGGCGCGATGCCAAACGCAGCATGACCACCCGCAAATCGCGAGAGAACGCCAGCAGCATTTTGCGTACGGTTTCGGTGTGTGCAGTGGCCGTAACTGCGCGAGTCTGCTTTTGCATATGCATCAGCTTGGTGGTTTCCACAGCCAGCGATGCTAAATTAGTATCAAACGCTTGACCAATCACTTCAAGCGGTTTGTTCAAATGCTCACAGGTGTAAACCAAATAGCTTGCCGCTTGCATGGCTTCAGAGCCACCAATATCAAGTAAAATTTGTGAAACAGATTGTGCATGCTGCCAAGCATTTTCACCTGTTTCTAAAGTGGCATAGCGAAGGAAAGGCTCGGCAAAAACTTTAGCGCTTTCAAGCGTTGCTTGTGGGGTGATGTCTGCCAAAATTTAAGACTTTCCTAGCAAAAAATCAACAGCTACTTTCACTTGATCTGGTACAACAAAGGTGGGCGCATGGCCAACGCCAGCAAACTCGACCAATTGGGATTTCGGACCGCGATGCGTCATGGCCTGCGCGGTTGCAACAGACAATAAATCTGACTCTGCACCGCGAGTGATCAAGGTTTGCGCTTTGATATTGTCGTACAGCGTCCACAGCATGGCTTCTCCTTGCTTGGTGGATTCTTCTGTTGCTGAGTTGAAGGGCGTGGCCAGTGCTGGGTCGTAATGCAAAGTAAATCCAGCGCCACTCGGCTTGACCATGGCTTGAGATAAACTTAACCACTGCGCAGGCGTATGCGGACCAAAGCTGCTAGAAATAGCCCACATCGCATCAGCGGCTTGTTGCACACTTTCGAATTGACCCGTTTTACCGATGTACTGACCAATGCGCTGTATGGCCGACCACTCAAGTGCGGGTCCAACATCGTTTAAGACAAGTTTTTGTACTTGCACAGGCAATGGCAAATCTGGCTGTCCGCAAATCACCATACCAATCAAGCCACCCATGCTGGTGCCAACCCAATCTAGCGTTTTCGGTTGCAATTGTGCAATCAATGCGACCATGTTTAATGCATATTGCGGAATTTGATAACCCATAGGGTCTTTCAGCCAATCACTTTTGCCACGACCGACAACATCGGGACAAACAACCCGCAATTTTCCAGGCGCCGCTTCACATAGCGCTTGCGCTAGAACATCAAAATCCCGCCCTTGGCGCGACAAACCATGCGCGCAAATGATGATGTGGTCGCTAGTTGCATCGCCCCATTGCCAGTAAGCCATGCGATGTTGACCTTGCGCATCTGGACAATTGACGAAATTTAAAGTGGGTTGATTCATTTTTAAACTAAGCTGCATTCAACGCCGCTGCGCGCCCACGCGAAACATTCACGGGAATTAGCAGCAACAAACCGGCAATAAACAGCACAGACGTGGACATGATGGCAATGCGTTGATTTCCACCCGTCATCCAAGTAATCGCGCCATAGCTAATCGGCCCAATAATGCTGGCTAAACGCGTGGCAAATGTCCACAACCCAAAGAATTCACCCACTTGTTTGGGGGGTGCAAACATCGCGGCCATTGCACGTCCCGCAGACTGGCTGCTTCCCATGCAAAAGCCTGCAATGGCTGCCGCATACCAAAAACCGCCTTTGGTTGTGGTGATGGCAGCGATAACGCAAGTCGCAATCCAACCGACCAAGGTGATGCCTAAGGCAACTTTATGACCTACTTTATCCTGAAAATAACCAAATCCAAAAGCACCAATAGCTGCTGCAACATTAAGTACAAAAATCAACACCATGGTTTCTTGCGGTTTGAAGCCGATCACTTGCTCTGCGTAGATGGCAGCCAAAGTAATTGCAACAGCAACGCCGCCTTGGTAACACACGCCACAGGCTAAAAACCACATGAAATCCTTGAAACGCTGCGCCTGATTAAAAGTTGTTTTCAACTGTGAAAATGAAGCATTAAAACCGCTTTTACGCAAAGCATCTGGGTTTGGGGTTGCGCGCTCTTTCAATAACCAAAAAGTCACGCAAGCAGCAGCCCCATAAATCACTGCGGTGATAAACATCGTCACTGGCACAAATTTATCCGCAGGTATTCCCTTGCTTTGCGCCCAAAGTACATAAGCCAAACTGATACCCAAAGCTAACATGCCACCAAAATAACCGAAACTCCAGCCCCAGCCGCTAACTTTGCCAAAAGCTTCTGGTTTGGCTAACTCAGGCAGAAAAGCACCTGTTAATGACTCACCATAGGCATAAAAGGTATTAGACAGAATAATCAGCACAATAGCTAACGCAATGCTGCCTGGCCCAGCAAAAGCCAAGGCTGCAGTGGCAATGACACATGCAACTGTCGTTAAAATCAATAATCTTTTTTTCGCTGCATACCTGTCGGCATACGCGCCAAGACTGGGCATGGTCAGCATGACGATGGCGTAAGACACACTGAGTGCAGCCGTCCACGCAAAAGTCGCCCATTCCGCTTTCTGCGCGATACCACCCACAAAATAAGCTGCGAATACGGCTGTGATAACGACAGTGGTGTAGCCGGAGTTTGCAAAGTCATACATCACCCAGCCAAAAACTTCGCGCTTTTTAACGCCAGGGTTCAGTGAGTCTTGGGAGAAGAGCGCCACAGCTGAATTATTTGAGGTTAGTTACTTCGGTATGAACTTCAATGCAAGTGTTTTGGGCGACGACCACCGCCGCCATGCGCTGAACCGCCAGCGCCGCCACTGCCGCGCGGTGGTTTACCCAATTCAAGAGAGTTGACCAAGGCATCAAAACGCTCTGTAAACAGTTTATCAACCTCTGCCACGACACCGGCCAATTCGGAGCCATCAAAATGACGCTCCATCAGGTTTACAACGTCTTGTACCAACAAATCACGCTGCACTTGCATGATCGCAGCTGGTGTTGGGCCAACAAACAACATCAAAAAATCATCGCGTGAATCATCTTCAACACTCGGATCTTCTTCACGGTCTTCGTCATCAAACTCGGTGTCGTAAAACGTCACTTCAATCGCTGCGCCGGTTTCTGCAATTTCATTCAGATTCATGCACATTTCGTCTAGCGACTGGCGAAAATCTTCGTCACCTGGTACGGTCCAGCACATTTGCAGTAGATGCTCAGTTGCATCAAATTTGATGCCTGGCTCTTCTTCATACGAGCTACCTGCGCCATCTGACAATGAGCGCGCACCCGAGTAGCTCCAAAGCGGTTTCAACGCATCTTGAATTTGCTCAAATTTGACGCTAGGCAGCAGTGCAACTTGGCCATGCACATGAATTTCAAAAGGAGCGTTGTAGCGGGTCATAAAACTAAGGTTGAGCAAATGATTATGCAAATCATACATCGATATTGAATACGAATATTCAATTTATTTTCGATGTGAATTTTGCAAAGAATTGATTGTTTGTTGGTGGTGCCTCGAGCCGGAATCGAACCGGCACGCCCGCTATGAACGAAAGCGGCGGATTTTAAGTCCGCTGTGTCTACCTATTCCACCATCGAGGCTGTCAAACCATGCATAAAAACACATAGCCGAGCAATTTGGAGGCGCAGGCCGGAGTCGAACCGACCTACTCGGATTTGCAATCCGGTACATAACCGCTTTGTTACTGCGCCAAAAACTTCACTAACGAGCCAATATTTTAGCAGTAGCTAAAGATTGAAAGTATCGTTATTCAATACGTTAATTTAATACAAAAAAGGGAAGCCTGAGCTTCCCTTTTTGAAAAATTGGAGCGGGAAAAGAGTCTCGAACTCTCGACCTCAACCTTGGCAAGGTTGCGCTCTACCAACTGAGCTATTCCCGCATATCGATAGACGAATTATAGCCTATTTTTTTCGCCTTTTTAAAATTTTCGAATTAATGTTTGATAGATTCTGTCGATACAGATTGAGCCGCTGACAAGTTTGCTGAAGCAGACACAGTATCAACGATTGGATCAACATCAACTAGCGGCGTTGGCATGCGCTCAAGTGCCAACTCCAACACCTTATCAATCCAGCGCACTGGCACAATTTCTAAACCGTTTTTCACGTTCTCAGGAATTTCTTGCAAGTCTTTGGCGTTTTCTTCTGGAATCAAAACGGTCTTGATACCACCACGCAAAGCAGCAAGTAATTTTTCCTTCAAACCACCAATCGCAGTAACCTCTCCGCGCAGCGTAATCTCACCTGTCATCGCCACATCACCGCGTACTGGAATGCCAGTTAACGCAGAAACAAATGCCGTCGTCATCGCTGCACCAGCGCTTGGGCCATCTTTAGGCGTGGCACCATCCGGGACGTGGATATGAATATCGCGCTTCTCAAACATCTCTTCTTTGATGCCCAAGCGTTTGGCACGGCTACGCACCACGGTACGTGCCGCTTCGACAGATTCCTTCATCACATCGCCCAGCGAACCCGTGCGCGTGATCACGCCTTTGCCAGGCATGATGGCAGCTTCAATGGTGAGCAAGTCGCCACCCACTTCAGTCCACGCCAAACCAACCACTTGACCAACTTGGTTTTGCTCTTCTGCACGACCATAGCTGAATTTACGCACGCCCAAATAATCGTTGAGATTGTCGGGCGTCACCGTAACCGGCGCTTTGTAAGTTTTGAGCAACAAGCCTTTAACTACTTTGCGGCAAATTTTTGACAACTCACGCTCTAAAGACCGGACGCCAGCTTCACGCGTGTAATAGCGAACAATGTCACGCACAGTTTCATACGGGATTTTCAATTCGCTAACTTTCACGCCATTATTTACCATTTGCTTCGGTAATAAGTACGTGATAGCGATGTTGGTTTTTTCGTCCTCGGTATAGCCCGCCAAACGAATCACTTCCATACGATCCAACAAAGCCGACGGAATGTTCATGGAGTTTGAAGTGGCGACAAACATCACATCGCTCAAATCAAAATCAACTTCAACATAATGGTCTGCGAAGGTATGGTTTTGCTCTGGATCTAATACCTCAAGCAAGGCACTTGAAGGGTCACCACGGTATTCTGTACCCAGCTTGTCAATTTCATCCAATAAGAACAGCGGGTTACGTGTGCCAACTTTGCTTAAATTTGACAATACCTTTCCTGGCAAAGCACCAATATAGGTGCGACGGTGACCACGAATTTCTGCTTCGTCACGCAGACCACCCAAAGCCATGCGCACAAATTTGCGACCGGTTGCTTTGGCTATCGATTGACCCAAGGACGTTTTACCAACGCCTGGTGGCCCGACTAAACACAAAATCGGTGCTTTGACTTTATCAACGCGCTGCTGCACCGCGAGATACTCCAAAATTCGGTCTTTAACCTTGTCTAGACCAAAGTGGTCAGCATTCAACACTTTTTCTGCTTCTGGCAAATCGTGCTTGATTTTCGTTTTCTTCGCCCAGGGCAAGCCAATCAGCACATCAATGTAATTGCGCACCACGGTAGCCTCAGCTGACATCGGCGACATCAGCTTGAGTTTTTTGAGCTCGCCCTCAGCCTTTTTCAAAGCTTCCTTGCTCATTTTGGCAAGTTTGATTTTCTTGCCCAAATCATCAAGGTCAGCGCCCTCTTCGCCATCACCTAATTCTTTTTGAATCGCTTTGACTTGTTCGTTCAAGTAAAAATCGCGTTGATTTTTTTCCATTTGGCGTTTGACACGACCACGGATTTTCTTGTCAACATTCAAAATATCAACTTCACGCTCGATTTGCTCGAACAGGCTTTCCAAGCGTGCTTTGATGTCAGACAAATCAAGAATGACTTGTTTGTTTTCAAGCTTCAAAGGCAAGTGTGCCGCAATCGTGTCAGCTAAACGACCTGGATCGTCGATGCTAGAAATAGAGCTTAAAATTTCTGGTGGAATTTTTTTGTTCAACTTGACGTATTGGTCAAACTGCTGCATCACGACACGGCGTAAAGCTTCGATTTCAGGTGTTTTCTCGCCTTTAGCATTCAGCTTGAGGTCTTGTGTTTCTATCGGCGTGATATTGGCGGTGAAGTGCGTTTCAGCATCATCAACGCGGTTCACAGTCGCGCGCTGCTGACCTTCAACCAACACCTTGACTGTGCCATCTGGTAGTTTCAACATTTGCAAAATGGTAGAGACACAGCCCACATCAAACATGTCTGCGACAGAGGGCTCGTCTTTGGCAGCCGTTTTTTGCGCAACTAGCATGATGCGACGCTCAGCCGCCATCGCCAGCTCTAATGCTTTGATACTTTTTGGGCGCCCCACAAACAGTGGAATAACCATGTGCGGAAACACCACCACATCGCGCAATGGCAGCAACGGTAAATCTAGAGGTTCAGCAGGTAATGCAATAGGTGCGGACATCAATATCCTTGATTAAATTCAAAACTAATACCAAAAAAGTTTTTAGGCTTTTTTGGCAAGATCGCGATAAACCATCAACGGTGGTTTGTTTTCGTTGATGGTTGATTCATCAATGACTACTTTTTCAACATTGGTTTGGTTAGGCAATTCATACATGGTGTCTATCAGTGCCAATTCCAAGATGGAACGCAAACCGCGTGCGCCAGTTTTGCGTTTCAGGGCTTTTTGAGCGATGGCTTTCAATGCGGATGGGCGAATTTCTAAATCCACGCCTTCCATAGCCAGTAATTTGCTGTACTGCTTGACCAAAGCATTTTTCGGCTCAGTCAAAATTTGCATCAAAGCATCTTCAGTCAACTCAGCCAAAGTGGCAATCACAGGCATACGACCGATGAGCTCAGGGATGATGCCGAACTTGATCAAATCTTCTGGCTCCACCTCGTTGAACACTTCTGTGATGCTACGCACTTCCTTGCTTTTCACGATGGCGCTGAAGCCAATACCGGAGGCCTCTGTGCGGTTTTCGATGACCTTTTCTAAACCCGCAAATGCACCGCCGCAAATGAACAAAATATTGGTAGTGTCGATCTGCAAAAAGTCTTGATTCGGATGCTTGCGTCCGCCTTGTGGGGGAATGCTGGCCATCGTACCTTCGATCAGTTTCAACAGCGCTTGCTGTACGCCCTCACCCGACACGTCACGTGTGATCGATGGGTTGTCTGATTTGCGTGAAATTTTATCGATTTCGTCGATGTAAACAATGCCGCGTTGTGCCCTTTCAACTTCATAGTTGCAACTTTGAAGCAGCTTGGAGACGATGTTTTCCACATCCTCACCCACGTAGCCGGCTTCAGTCAGCGTGGTGGCATCCGCCATGACAAACGGCACATCCAGCATACGCGCCAAAGTTTGTGCCAAAAACGTTTTGCCAGAACCCGTAGGCCCAATCAATAAAATATTACTTTTTGCCAGCTCAACATCGTCTTTCTTAGATTTGTCTTTGTGTTGCAAACGTTTGTAATGGTTGTAGACGGCCACAGCAAGCGTGCGCTTGGCGACGTCTTGACCAATCACATAATTGTCTAAATTGGCTTTGATTTCAGCTGGGGTGGGCAAATCGCCCCGCGCTTTGCGCGCTTCGTCTGCCGCGATAACGGGCAGCTCGTCTCGAATAATCTCGTTGCACAGCTCAATACACTCGTCGCACACAAACACCGACGGACCAGCAATCAGTTTCTTAACCTCATGCTGGCTTTTGCCACAAAACGAGCAAAACAATGTTTTCTCGCCAGATGCGCCTTTTTTCTCGGCCATATAGAAGCACCTTTTTCAAATAATAAGCAATCTTGCTTTGATGATATGCCAAAAAGGTACTGAAATAGCCCTAAAAAGGCCTATAAAAGGCCTTTTTATAGGCTTTTTACGGTCGTTTTGAAATCACAGCATCAATCAAGCCATACTCTTTGGCTTCATCCGCTGTCATATAAAAATCACGCTCCATGTCCGCTTCAATTTTTGCCAGTGTTTGACCCGTACGCTCTGAATAGATTTTGTTCAATTGTGCGCGTGTTTTCAAAATTTCACGCGCTGCAATTTCAATCTCAGTTGCTTGGCCTTGGCTACCACCTGATGGTTGGTGAATCATGACTTTGGAGTTTGGCAACGAAAAGCGCTTGCCTTTCGCACCCGCCATCAGCAAGAACGAACCCATGCTGGCAGCCATGCCCGTGCACAGCGTAGACACTTCAGGCTTGACGAAGTTCATGGTGTCAAAAATCGCCATGCCGGCAGACACGGAGCCGCCTGGGGAATTGATGTAAAAAGAAATGTCTTTGTCTGGGTTCTCGCTCTCAAGAAACAACAACTGTGCCACCACCAAGTTGGCGACGTAGTCGTTCACCGGACCCACCAAGAAAATCACGCGCTCTTTGAGTAGGCGTGAGTAAATGTCGTACGAGCGCTCGCCACGGCCAGATTGCTCGATCACCATAGGCACCATGCCCAGACCCTGGATTTCTTGCGTGTATGAAGCCATTTGATGACCGAATTGCGAATAAATATTGCTCATGAAAGCTCCTAGTTAATAAAATGTCCAAGTCAAAGTGCGTTCTTAACGGTATAGCTAACAACAGGTTGACAACAGACAGACTGTACCAAAAGAATGGTCACAAAAAGACATGGGGCTTGCGTCCGAAAACACAAGCCCCAGTTTATACAGGTAAATCAGTAAATTACTGTTGCGCCATCAAATCGTCAAACGTGATCGCTTTTTCAGTGACCTTGGCTTTTGACAGCACAAAGTTGGTCACATTGTTTTCGATGACGATGGCTTCAACTTCAGCCATGCGGTTTTTGTCGCTGCCATACCAACGAATCACGTCCATTGGCTTTTCGTAGCTAGCAGCGAGTTCTTCAATGTGGCTAGAGACTTGCTCAGACTTGGCGTGCAAGCTGTTGGCTTTTACCAACTCAGCAACGACCAAACCCAAACGCACGCGGCGCTCAGCTTGTGGCTGGAAAATGTCTTCAGGGATTGGCATTTTGTCGAAATCTTTGATGCCGCGTTGCTTCAAATCAGCACGTGCGCCTTCAACCATGCGGTCCAACTCAGCTTTGACGCTGGCTTTTGGCAAGTCCAACTCAGCCTTGGCGACCAAAGCGTCCATCACGGATTGCTTGTTTTTAGCCAACAAACGCGCTTTTACTTCGCGCTCTAGGTTTTTCTTGATGTCTGAGCGCAAGCCAGCGACTGTTGCGTCAACAATGCCGAGAGATTTTGCCAAGGCATCGTTCACTTCTGGCAAATGGGCTGCTTCCAGCTTTTTGATAGTCAACATGAAGTCAGCTGTTTTGCCTGCCACGTCTTTGCCATGGTAGTCCGCTGGGAAGGCCAATGGGAAAGTCTTGCTTTCGCCAGATTTCATGCCACGGGCAGCTTCTTCAAATTCTTTCAACATCTGGCCGTCGCCCACGATGAACTGGTAAGCCTCAGCTTTGCCGCCTGCAAACACTTCACCGTCGATTTTGCCTTCAAAGTCAACCGTTGCGCGGTCACCGTCTTGCGCACCAGCGTCGATAGCGCGTTGTGCGAAGGTACGGCGCTGTTTGCGCAAAATGTCCAGTGTTTTGTCAACGGCAGCGTCGGTCACTTCAGCCGAGTACTTTTCGACTTCAGCGGTTGCCAAATCAGCGATTTTGACTTCTGGAAACACTTCAAACACAGCGTCAAACGTCATTTGACCTTCTGTGGCGGTTTCGTTTTCCGTGATTTTTGGCTGACCAGCCACGCGCAATTTGGCTTCGTTAGCGGCAACGGCAAACGCCTCGCCCACTTTGTCGTTCATCACTTCGTAATGGACAGAGTAGCCATATTGCTGCGCGACCACGCTCAAAGGCACTTTGCCTGGACGGAAACCGTTTTGTTTCACGGTACGGGCGAGCTTTTTCAAGCGCGCATCGACTTCAGTTGCAATCACGCTGGTAGGGAGCGACAAAACGATTTTGCGCTCTAATTTCTCTAGGGTTTCAACAGTTACAGCCATGTCGGTCTCACTTCATTAGGTCAAAAAATAGTTTATCGATGGTGCGCGGGGGGGGACTCGAACCCCCACATCCTTGCGGACGTCAGGACCTAAACCTGGTGCGTCTACCAATTTCGCCACCCGCGCATCGAAAAAACTTAAAACTATGCAGCTTGGTTGATTACAAGCCTGCCCTCAAAATTGGTTAGCTCTCTATTTTAACCTGATTAACTTTGACCGTTAAGCCCTCTTCATAGCAACTTGCAAATACCGTTCGGGTTGAGCCTGTCGAAACCCTTAAGTAAGCAAATACGCCACTAAACTATCCCCATGCCAGCCCCGCAATCCGCCCAAGAAATCACCCACTACGAAAATTTCCCCGTAGCCAGCTGGCTCTGCCCGCCCCACTTGCGCCCTGCCATTGCCGCGATTTACTGGTTTGCACGTACGGCAGACGACTTGGCTGACGAGGGCGATGCCACGCCGCAGCAACGCCTAGATGACCTAGCCGCTTTCCGCAATGACTTGATGGCCGCATCAAAAGGCCAATCCGCATCCACCCGCTGGCCGCAAGTCTTCACCCCCTTAGCAGCCGCCATCGCCAAATTCTCCTTACCCATCAATCACTTAGACGATTTACTCAGCGCCTTCGAGCAAGACATCCGCAAAACCCGCGATGGCCAAGGCTATGCCAACGAGTCCGAATTGCATGACTACTGCGCCCGCTCCGCCAACCCCGTCGGCCGCTTGCTGTTACGTCTCTATGGAATCAATGACGAAGTCGCACTCGGCTACAGCGACAACATTTGCACCGCCCTGCAACTCATCAACTTCTGGCAAGACATCAGCCAAGACATCCCGCGTGGCCGGTTTTACCTTTCTGACGCCGCTTGCGCCCAATTCAACGTCACCCGCGCAGACTTGAATAACTTAAAGCAAACCAAAAACACTACTGATTTGATAGCTACTCAGGCAGTAAATACGCTGGCTATGATGCAAAAAGGCTCTCAATTAGTGCATTTAATCCCAGGCAGAGCCGGCTGGGAGCTGAGATTCGTCGTGCAAGGCGGATTGCGTATTCTGGACAAAATTAAAGCGCTGGATTATGCGATGCTGGAGAAGCGACCCAAGCTGACAAAGCTGGATTATGTGGTGATCGGGTGGCGGGCGTTGTGGATGTGATAAAAATAGTGTCAAATATGACTCTAGCCGGCGTATTTATTGCCTAAGCAGCTATTTTATTTATAGCATTTTTACTGCATAAGCTGGTTTGTTTTCCCCGCTCACCACCAGCCCCTCTCACCCCGCTGGGTGTGTATAGACCGGAGACATAGGTAACAGGTGTGCGGGGACATAGGTAACACTTTTTAGGCTTAATTTCTTTGTCTTAGCAAAGGAAACAAGCCATGGCCT
>JBEBJY010000026.1:0-33526 GCA_040079635.1 Burkholderiaceae bacterium
GGCGTGAACCCTAAGAAGGCCGGCGAGTCGATTTTCAACATCCCAATTTACGCGACTGTCAAAGAAGCGGCTGGCGCAACGGGTGCAACGGTTTCAGTGATCTACGTGCCACCAGCAGGCGCAGCTGCAGCCATTTGGGAAGCTGTTGAAGCTGACTTGGATTTGGCGATTTGCATCACCGAAGGCATCCCTGTCCGCGATATGTTGGAAATTCGCAACCGTATGCGCGCCAAAGAAGCGGCTGGCGGCAAGAAAACCTTGTTGCTTGGCCCGAATTGCCCAGGCTTGATCACGCCTGACGAAATCAAAATCGGCATCATGCCAGGCCATATCCACCGTAAAGGTCGCATTGGCGTGGTCAGCCGCTCTGGTACGTTGACCTACGAAGCCGTGGCGCAATTGACTGAAATCGGTCTAGGTCAGTCAAGTGCTGTCGGCATTGGTGGCGACCCGATCAATGGTTTGAAGCACATCGACGTGATGAAGGCGTTCAATGATGATCCAGACACCGACGCCGTCATCATGATTGGTGAAATTGGTGGCCCAGACGAAGCAGAAGCCGCGCGCTGGTGCAAAGACAACATGAAAAAGCCTATCGTCGGCTTTATTGCTGGTGTGACTGCACCTGCAGGCAAGCGCATGGGTCACGCAGGTGCGTTGATTTCCGGCGGTGCGGATACAGCTGACGCTAAATTGGCTGTGATGGAAGAGTGTGGTTTTAAAGTCACGCGCAATCCTTCAGAAATGGCGAAGTTGCTCAAGGCCATGCTCTGAAATTGAAAAGTGCGATAGATTAAACTATCGCACTTTTCAAATATAAGGATAACTATGTTTTTCGGTTTAGATCTAGCTTCAGCTGCTTTTTGGAGCGCATTTGGTTCAATCATGTTGGCCAATATTGTGTTGTCTGGCGATAACGCCGTGGTGATTGCCATGGCAGCCCGCACGCTCAAGCCTGAGCAGCAAAAGAAAGCCATTTTTTGGGGCAGTGCTGCCGCCATCGTGATGCGAATTGTGCTCACCATTGTGGCAATTCAGTTGCTCACTTTGCCTTATTTAAAGCTCATCGGCGCAGTTTTGTTGGTCTACATTGGAGTAGATTTGCTCAAGGGTGGTGGCGATGAAGACGGTCACGGTAAAGAAATCAGTGGTTTGGGTGCCGCTATCCGTACCATATTAATTGCTGATTTGGTCATGAGTCTAGACAACGTTTTGGCAGTTGCCGCTGCAGCTAAAGGCAATGTACCATTGTTGGTGCTTGGTCTTCTGGTCAGTATTCCGTTGATTGTGTTTGGTGCAACATTGCTGACTAAAGTCATGGAACGTTTTCCAATCATCATTACTATTGGCGCGGCTTTATTGGGCTTCTTGGCTGGTGAAATGTTACTGACCGATCCTGCTGTCGTGAGCCACTTTGGGGTCATCGGAGAACAGAACGTGTTGTTTGGGGGCATCTTGGGTGCAATTTTGGTGGTCGCATTGGGCACTTGGCTACAAAAACGTAACCAAACAGTGCACTAATCAGCTAAACTCGTTACATATTTGAGCAATTCAAAAATTAATTGATCGATTTGTAAAGTAAGGTGCCATGGCAAAAATTATCGTCAGTTTGGATGACAACCTCATCAAGGTTGTCCCGCTCAACAAAGATCGCATGACTTTGGGGAGACGTCCGTACAACGATATCGTGGTCGATAATTTGGCTGTGAGCGGCGAGCATGCCGCACTTCAAGTGATTGGTCGTGATTACTTCATTGAAGATTTGAACAGCACCAATGGTACCTACATCAATGAACAAAAAGTTAAGCGTCAAATTTTAAAAAATGGCGATACCATCGAAATTGGTAAGTACGCCATAAAGTATGTTCAAGATGGCGTCAGTACACAATCGACGGCATTCAATACTGCAAACGCCTATTTGAATGCCAACGAAGAAAAACCTGTCGAAGAAAAGAAGCCTTTGTTTGAGCAAACTAAGTTTGCTGAAGCTTATGTCGCCATCAAAATTTTGTCTGGCGCATCTACGGGTAAAGAGCTTCCCCTTGTCAAAATCGTAACAACTATTGGCAAACCTGGTGAAGCTGTTATTGCTATTACCAAGCGCCCTAAAAGTTATATGGTGGCGCACGTAGAAGGTGCCACGCGCCCATCACTCAATGGTGTAACGTTCGGCATTGACGCCGTACCGCTCAAAAACGGTGATTTGTTTGAACTCGCCGGTACCGTGATGCAGTTTATACAAAACTAATCCGGTTTCGAGTCGCTTGATACTTAGCGGCGATCGTTCGACAGCATGAAGTTTTTTTTTGCAAAGCACTGGGCTCGTATAGCCGTGTCACTGTTGCCTTTGTTGTTTGCTTTGGGGCACGCAACGAATGTACTCAACATCAGCTTTGCTCAAACGCTAGATAACATCATTTACGACACAAAATTACGCGCAGTCATGCCGCAAACGCTTGACTCGCGGATTGTGATTGTTGATGTCGATGAAAAGAGCTTGTCTGAAATGGGGCAATGGCCTTGGAGTCGGAATAAGCTGGCAGCATTAACCCACGAGTTGTTTGAAAACCAAAAAATTGCATTGCTTGGTTTTGATTTGGTTTTTGCAGAGACTGATGGCAGCTCTGGTTTGCCGCAACTCAAGCTACTCGCAGAAAATGAACTGAGTAGCAATACAGCGTTCCAATCTTCATACAAAATCTTAGCGTCTTCGCTTGATTTTGATGCACAGTTTGCAGAAGCCTTAAAGCAAAGAAATGTCGTGTTGTCCTACTACTTCACGAGTGACCGCCAAGGTCGAACAAACGGGGTCTTACCAAAACCGGTTATCACTCAAAAAAATTTGGGTGGCATCCCGTTTCGAGCAACGGCTTGGGACGGCTATGGCTCAAACATTGAAAAAATATCAAAGGCAGCGCCAAGTGCAGGTTTTTTCAACGCAATTGCAGACGACGACGGTGTTGTTAGATCCGTTCCTTTGGTTGCCACCTATAACGGTGATTATTACGAGTCATTGGCGTTAGCACTGTATCGCGCAACGCTCAACTCACCTGTGGTAATGCCTAGTTATACCAACTCAAGTACATCACGCAATATTGAAAGCCTTAAATTAATTGATGGCGCTTCGAGTGCCAGTATCAAGACAATCAAGGTCGATGACCGAGCCGCCGTGTTGGTGCCTTATCGCGGATTGGGGGGTGTCGCTGGGGGCTCGTTTCAGTACATATCTGCGACTGATGTACTCAACAAACGTATTGATACAAAAGCGTTGAGCGGCAAAATTGTATTAGTCGGTTCTAGTGCACCTGGACTGCTAGACCTGCGCGTCACGCCTGTTGGACAAACTTATCCTGGCGTAGAAACGCACGCTAATTTGCTATCTAGCATGCTAGATGAGAAAGCCATTGTTGTGCCCGACTACGCCTTGGGTGTTGAAGTGGCATATTTACTGTTAGTCGGGTTATCCCTTGCATTTGTCTTGCCCGCACTGACAGCTATGCGGGCTTTGATGCTTAGCTTGGCAACATTAGTCATACCGGCGGCATTGAATGTTTATTTTTTTGTTGCACACGGTTTGGTATTTTCAATGGGTACGCTGATATTGATGTCTCTTTTCGCGTATACGCTCAATATGAGTTACGGCTATTTCGTGGAGAGCAAATCTAAGCGCGAATTGACAAAGCTATTTGGCAGCTACGTGCCGCCGCAATTGGTCGATGAAATGCTTCTTGAGCCTGCAAACCACACGATGAAAGCGGTCAATAAAGAGTTGACCGTCATGTTTTGCGACTTGCGGGGCTTTACGCAACTCGCTGAAAACCTTGAGCCAGCCCAGCTGCAGCACATGCTGAATGATGTTTTTGGTCGCTTAACGCAGTTGATCGTTGACCGACGTGGTACTGTTGATAAATACATGGGTGACTGTGTCATGGCCTTTTGGGGTGCCCCTTTGAGTATGTCAAATCATGCAGAGCTAGCCGTATTAACGGCGCTGGACATCACCAAAACAATCAAACTTATTAACCAAGAGCATCGTGCTGTAGGCTTGCCAGTTGTCAAGCTAGGTATTGGTATCAACACGGGGCAAATGTGTGTGGGTGATATGGGTTCATTCATGCGTCGCAGTTACACCGTGGTGGGAGACGCTGTCAATATTGCGTCTCGCCTTGAAAACCTCACCAAAAATTATGAGGTTTCTATTTTGGTGGGACCTGATACCAAGGCAAGCACCATGGCAAGTGCATCCCGATTTGACTGGATAGAGGTCGACAAAGTGCAACTGGTAGGGAAACATGACATATTCACGGTATTCACCCTTGCGGATCCAAATACAAATTGAAATGCGCAATTTTGAAATATGATGCGGCTTCAACTGAAAGGTATCAGCCTTAAACAATGAGTATCGAAACAAATTTGAGCAGTCAGCTTGATGCTTTAGATGTTAAATTGTTACAAGCTGTTAGCTTTGATGGAATCATTCAAGAATGGTGTTTGGCAGCATGTGACGTTTTGTCGGCAGAGTGCGTCGGGCTCTTCCTTACCAATGAAGATGGTGTCACCATCAGCTCGAAAGTAACGACTGGTGTGTCCGCGACGCTCCGAATAAAGCTCCCTATCAGCCCAAAAAGTCTAGCGGGTTTCGTTGCGCAGAGCAAAAGGCAGCTAAATATCGCTGATGTCAACGACGCCAGCGCTTTGAAGGTTATCCATCCTGAGCTAAGATTTGCGGATGCAATCGACAAATCCACGGGTTTTCGAAGTGTCCAAATGATAGTTAGTCCTATCATGGCAGGTGATGCCATGCTAGGTGTTTTAGAAGTAATTAACAATAAAAATGGCCAGCCTTTTTCTCAACTTCAACTCGAAGCCAGTACTCGGCTGTCCAAAACAGTGGCCACTGCATTGCAGCGGTCTACGCAATCTGGAAGCGCACCTCTGATGGCAACGACTACAAAAGCACCACCAACCTCAAGCACTGCAGCGAAGCCTGCGACAACGCAAGCTGCCCCCCAACGCCTTGGCCAACCTAGTAAATATGATGGCTTGGTAAACGCTGGTGCCATCAGCAAAGCTGGGCTACAAGACTGTTTAGCTAAGCGTGGTGACAAAGATGGCACCATTGAGCAGCTCATGATTGACGAGCACCAAGTCACACCCGCTCAAATAGGACAAGCTTTGGCTTTGTTTTTCGGCGTAGCTTACGAGCCGTATAGCAAAGCACGCTTCAATACTGAAAAGCTGCATGGCGCCCTAAAGCGCGATTTTCTGTCTGAGCAAGGCTGGATACCGCTTGAAGAGTCGTTTGAGGGCTTGCTCGTCATGTGCATCAACCCCGAAAACGTGCGCAGCACCTATGTCGTGCAGCATATGTTTCCGCGCGAGACCAAGTTCAAATACGTCGTTACCTCACAATCTGAATTCAGCCAAACCCTAGATTTGATTTTTGGCAATGCAGACGGCGATGGCAATATTGATCACCTTTTGGCCAACCTTAGCCGCCCTATGCAGGAAGAGGGCGAAGAAGAAGATTACTTAGCCAGCTCCACCGCTGACAACGAAGTTGTCAAATTCGTGAACAAAGTTATTTTGGAAGCCTACCAAAAGAAGGCCTCCGACATCCACATCGAGCCCGGACAAGGCAAAGCCAATGTCGGCGTGCGCTTGCGTATTGACGGCAGCTTGGTGCCCTACATTGATGCACCACGCCATTTGCGCCAAGCCATCGTTGCCCGTATCAAAATCATGTCTGATTTGGATATTTCAGAAACACGTCGCCCGCAAGACGGCAAAATCCCGTTTAAAAAATTCGGCCCCTTAGATATTGAGCTTCGCGTCGCTACGCTGCCCTCCGCCGGCGGCGTTGAAGACGTCGTGATGCGTATCTTGGCCGGTGGTGAAGCCATTCCCATGGAGCAACTAGGTTTAACACCTCACAATATGGAACGCCTGCAAAGCGTGATTCACAAACCCTACGGCTTGTTTTACGTTTGCGGCCCAACTGGCTCAGGTAAAACCACCACGCTGCACTCCATTTTGGCAACGCTCAACACGCCAGACACCAAAATTTGGACGGCTGAAGACCCCGTCGAGATTACCCAAAAAGGCTTGCGACAAGTGCAGGTCAACAAAAAAGCCGGCATCGACTTTGCCATGCTCATGCGGTCGTTTTTACGTGCCGACCCAGACATCATCATGGTGGGTGAGTCGCGCGACCATGAAACCGTGTCCATGGGTGTTGAAGCGTCGCTGACGGGGCACATGGTGTTCTCAACACTGCACACCAACTCCGCACCTGAGTCCATTACCCGTCTCTTAGACATGGGCATGGACCCCTTCAACTTTGCAGATGCACTCTTGGGCGTTTTGGCACAGCGTTTGGCCAAGCGCTTGTGTTCATGCAAAGAGGTTTACTCTCCCGCTGGTCCAGAGCTACAAGCTTTTATCAGTGAATATGCTGAAGAACTGCGGCACACCCCAGCTTGGCTGGCTGATGCGCCTGGTGAAGCCAAAAAACTCTACCAAAGCTGGGTAGAAAACTACGGCGAAAGTGGCCGCATCACCATGTACCGACCTGTAGGCTGCTCAAGATGCGCCAAAACCGGCTACAAAGGCCGCGTGGGCTTGCACGAGCTGCTGCTGGCTGATGATGACATTAAAAAACTAGTGCAAGAGCGCGCCCGCGTCTCCACGATCTTCTCAAGCGCTGTTGCAGGCGGCATGCACACCCTGAAAATGGACGGTATGACCAAGGTCTTGCAGGGGTTGACTGACCTCAAACAAGTGCGCAGTGTTTGCATCAAATAACGAGCTAAAAATTGTCTCATTTCTAATGAAGCATCAACACTTTCCATTGGGAAGCAAAATAAAAGCGTATGTGTATTTAAGACTGCATTTGTTTTCTTAAGCCTGTTAAGCCAATGAAGCCACAATTAAATTCGTCACATTTTTCGTGAAAAACAGCACGTAAATGTAAATATTTGTAGCAAGTTGGCATCAAATGCAATAAATTCTTCTCCAAAGGGTTTTTTTTCAGATAAAGTCTAGGTTCTGACCCCGGTTGGGGCGGATCGAAGAAGCTAAGAACATAAATCTAAACATTTAAATCTAAACCTTCTTCATTTTTCCTCAATCTTGTTTTCTCAACTTATTTTTTATTGGAGTTTTATATGAACCAAGTTAAACGTAACCTACAAAAAGGTTTTACATTGATCGAGTTGATGATCGTTGTCGCGATCATCGGTATTTTGGCTGCGATTGCTATTCCTCAGTACTCTGACTACACATCACGCACACGTGCTGCTGCTACCGTAGCAGAACTTGCTTCTCTCAAAAATGGCGTTAGCGTTTGCGCATCAGATGCTGGCGGTGTGTTGACTACTTGCGATGGTGGTGCAAATGGCGTACCTTCTGTTGCAGCTACCACAAATCTTGTCGGTACAACTGTAGTTGATGGCGTTATTGCTGGCACTAGTGGCGCTACTCTTGCCGACGGTACTGCACTGACATTTACCTTAACACCTACTTTCACTGCGGGTTCATCAGCGATGACATGGGCAATGACTGCTGGTGCGGGAACAATTTGCAACGCAACTCGTGGTTTGAAGCCAGGTCAAGGCAACTGCCCTTAATTTAAATTAATTAAATAAAAAACCTCTTTCGAGAGGTTTTTTTGTGTTCATTTCAACTTACATCTGCTAACATTAGACACAATTATTTTCAACCTAAGTTTGGAGGGGCATAGTGTGAAACAGAAACTCAAAGGATTCACTCTCATCGAGTTAATGATTGTGGTGGCAATTATTGGCATCTTAGCTGCGATAGCGATACCACAGTATTCTGATTACGTCTCGCGTACGCGAGCGGCGGCGGCGGCATTGGAAATGGATTCGTTCAAAAATTCATTCTTAGTTTGTGCTGGCGATACTGGTTCATTTAACGGATGCGGGTTAGGCACTAACGGAATACCCACTGGAATTACACCAACTCAAAATCTGAAGTCTTTGACGAGTGTGGTTCAAACACCAACTACAACTGTAATCACTGCAGTTACGGGTGCAACTACTAGTGCAGGCGTTGATATGAATTATGTGCTTCAAGCTACTTTAGGCAGTACGTCTTCTATGCGCTGGGCGGCATCAGGTACGATTTGTGACGCAAGCAGAGGGCTAAAGCCTGGACAAGGTGGTTGTTGACAATCGGTGAATATTTGAAATGAATTATTTATTTTCTAAATACGTCACAAAATCACCACGTTGATTCACTATCACTATCCAATAGTAACGACCTGCAATGTAAAGGTAGCGCATTTTATTTCTATCATCACCGTTTGATTTTTTCATCAAACTTGTGATCGTGTCTTTATGCTCGGGATGGACAATAAGTAATTCACGCAGTTCGTGCCCGTTTTGATATGCTTTTATTCCTTGATAATTGGCATAATAAATTGGAAGCTGTGAAGCGTCTTTTTCGCCTGATTTGATTTGAGCGTTCAGTTTTTCCCGCTCTAAGGGTGACATATCTCGCAGGCTGACTTTGATAGGGCCACTAAATAAGCTAGGTCTCAAATTTGCAGGTAGTAATTCCAAGTCCTTGGTTTCAATGTTGGCAGTAGATATGATATTGAATCTATCAGCTTCTTGTACCAGAAACAGCGGTCTAACCTGCCAGACAGTCCAAATTCCGTAACACAAAGCAAGAATTTGGATTACCGCAATGAGCGAAATATCTGTGATTAGTTCTTTTTTGGGCTTTGTTGGTGAAAAAAGTACAAACGTTAAAAGTGGTCCACAAACAATATCTACCGCCATCACCAATATAAAAAGCTCTCTACCACCAGCAAGCTCACGGTATGGATATGGGAACCAAAGCGTAAAAACGAGCAATGCAACAACTGCGGCTACGAGCAAGCTTAGTCCAAAATGAATGGTCATTGCTTTAAAAGCTAGTTTAAAACGTGATGTGTTGATCCGCATGGTTTGTCGTGAAAAGTGGCGTAGCTAAAAATTTTAAACGACAAAGTTAAGTTTTTAAAGACCAAATTTTGCTATGTTTTTAATAGCTAAATAGGCAATAAATACGCTGGCTGCAGTCAAAAGTGCTTATAATTTTAGGCGATTGTTGGTGAAACTCAAGCAAAAAGCCGTTTTCAGGCTATAATCTACATGCTGTGCGGCTGTAGCTCAGTTGGATAGAGTATCTGGCTACGAACCAGAGGGTCGTGGGTTCAATTCCTGCCAGCCGCACCATAAGACTTGAACGCCTTTAGAAGTTGAAAGACTTTTAAGGGCGTTTTCTTTTGTGCGCTTGATCTTGACGTTTTGCGTCTCGCATCAACTCTTCATCTTCGCCGTTTCCTTGGCAAACACCCCCCAAAACTCTGCATTCTGTGTCGTTGCAAAGTTAATCCGCATCAAGGTGCTTGGCCTTCGGTCAGCTAAAAACAAAGCGCCTGGCGCGAGCAGGTAGCCGTGGTCTAGCATGCGTTGTGCCAGCGCATCAGTATCAACACCCGTGTCCACCCAGCCAAACAAACCCGCAGGTTCTGCCGCCAAAGTGCAGCCATGAGTAAGCGCTAACTTCACCGATCGACCACGTGCTGCATCAAGTTGGGTGCGGATGCGCTCGGCATGGCGGCGCAGTTGGCCTTGGTCTATGCAGTGGCTGACGGCTTTTTCTAAGAGCGATGGCGTGGTCAGCGTGGCGAGTAATTTGGTATCCAGCAATTGCTCCACCAAGTTGGGCGGCGCGGCTAAGTAGCCCACCCGCCAGTTGGGGGCGAGGATTTTTGCAAAACCGCTCACGTAAATCGTGCGTTGCAGGCCGTCCAGCGCGCACAGCCGTGTGGCGTGCGCGGGGGCGATGTGGCTGTAGGTGTCGTCTTCTACGATATGAAAGTCGTATTGATTCGCCAGCTTCAAAATACTGTGCGCGCTGGCGGGCGACAAGCTGTAACCCGTGGGGTTGTGCAGCACGCTGACGCTGACGAAGAGTTTGGGGCGATTTTCAGACCCTCTGTAAGCGTCGCAATACTGCGCCATCACCGCCAAATCGGGCCCATCGGGGCCGCGCGGTACTGGCAAGATGCGCAAACCCAGCATTTGCAAGCGAGCAAATTCAATCGCCCAGCCGGGTTCTTCCACCATCACCGTATCGCCTGCTTTTAGTAGCGTGCGGCTCACCATGTCCAGCGCATGCGTTGCGCCCACGGTGGTGATGATTTGCTCGGGGCTGGCAGATATGTTGATACCAGCGAGCTTGTTTGACAGCGATTTGCGAAGTGCAGAATCCCCCAAGGGTTCGCCATAAGACAGCGAAAATTGTTGCAATTCTGCCGGGCTGGTGACTTTTCGCACCGCACTTGATAAAAAGCCAGACGCCAGCCACTCGGGTGGGAACGTGCCCATGCCAGGCTGCGGTTTGCCACTGCCTTGCACGAACATGCCGCGTATCAGCATGGCGGCATTGACGGGTCTGGTTAAGGGTTGTGGCGGGTGCAATTTTGCTATGTTATTTATAGCTGTTTCGGCAGTAAATACGCCGGCTAGAGGCGTATTTTTACTCCCATTTTGTGAGATATATTGTGTCGCTTCACGCACAAAAAAACCACGGTATTTGCGCGCCTCTACCAAGCCCAAAGCCAACAACTGGTCGTAAGCGGCCACCACGGTGGAGGGGCTGACCTGCTGCTGCAGCGCACATTGCCGCACCGAGGGCAGGCGCGAGCCAGGTGCCATCAGCCGGCTGTTGATGCGTTCGGCGAAGCGGCTACTGAGCTGCTCCGCCAAGGTCATAGCCGCGCTAGGATTTAGCTTTTCTTGCATGGTTGTGTATTGATAAATATGACAGTACACTGAAATAAACTGATCTGCTGTACTGTATTGCTAGTGTATTGTTTTATGGCGTACATTGTCAATCTTGAAATCAATAATGAACACTTCTGAATGAACGCCACAGAATTAATGGCCTTGTTGGCACTTACCACCGCCGCTAGCTTCACGCCGGGGCCGAACACCACGCTGTCCACCGCGCTGGCGGCCAACTATGGCTTGAAGCGGGCGATGACCTTTGTCTGCGCTGTGCCCGTCGGCTGGGGGCTGCTTTTTAGTTTGTGCGCTGGCGGTGTGGGCGCTTTGGTGGTGGCTATACCTGCCTTGCGTTTGGCTATCAAAGTGCTGGGCGTGGGCTACTTGCTGTGGCTGGCTTACAAAATCGGTATGTCTCGCACCTTGGGTGAGGCCGACAATTCACGCTTGAACGTCACGTTTTTTCAGGGCGTGATGCTGCAATTTTTGAACATCAAGGCGTGGATGCTGGCGCTGGCGCTGGTCGCTGGCTGGATTGCAGGCAAGCCCGACGCGGCTAGCCGTTTTTTACTGATGTTCCCCATTTTGTTGTTTTACGCCTTCGCGAGTAATTTGGCATACGCCGCCATGGGGTCACTTTTGCGCGAATGGTTGCAAATTGGGCATAGGTTGGCGTGGTTTAACCGCTTCATGGCCGTTGTTTTGGCTGTAACTGCCGCTTGGATGGCGACTTTTTAGCATGAACGCCGCACAAATATCAGCAAAAAACGTCAAAGCTGGCCTGTGGTTAGGGCTGCTAGGCGTCACACTGTTTGCCGCCACACTGCCCATGACCAAGCTGGCCGTCGGCACGGTTGCAGACCCGCAGTTGACGCCTTGGTTCATCACCTTTGGCCGCGCTGCCGTAGCAGGTTTGCTATCAATTTTATATCTGCTTAGGCAATATATACGCCGGCTAGAGCCAGATTTACACCCTAAAAATGTCAAAAAAATGGTTTGGAAGCTCCCTACTGCCGCTGAATGGGGTTTGCTGGCATTCACGGCACTTGGCGTGGTCGTCGGCTTTCCGCTGTTCATGTCCTTGGCGTTGCAATATGTGCCCAGCACGCATGGCGCGGTGGTCACGGGTTTGTTGCCGTTGACCACGGCGGTCGTTGCAGCGCTGTGGTTCAAGCAAAAGCCAAGTACTGGTTTTTGGCTGTGTGCGGTCTTGGGCACGCTTTTGGTGCTGGGTTTTATGGTGCTGCGATCTGCAGATGCGACTGGTCATGTCAGCCTACACACTGCAGATGTATTTTTGCTGCTTGCCATGCTCAGCGCATCGTTGGGCTACATAGGCGGCGCACGCTTAACACCGTCTTTGGGTGCGGAGCGTGTGATTTGCTGGGTCTTGGTGCTATCACTACCCATAACTGTCCCAATGACGTGGCTGAATTTGCCACCAAACCTTGCCGCCATCCACCCCAGCAGCTGGTGGGCGTTTGCTTATGTGGCCGTTTTTTCCATGTGGCTAGGTTTTTTCGCGTGGTACCGCGGTTTGGCACTGGGCGGCGCCGTCCGCGTCAGCCAAGTCCAGCTCGTTCAACCATTTTTGAGTTTACTGTTCGCCGTGCCGCTGTTGGGTGAAAAAATCGACACGATGACGTTGGGTTTTGCGCTGGCGGTGATTGCGACGGTGTTTGTGGGGAAGAAGATGCCCGTGGGAGAAATGAGAATAATGAAATGACAACCGACCAATTACTAGCCCTGTCCGTCTTCGCCGCCGTGTCATCTGGCACGCCGGGACCGAATAACTTGATGATTTTGACTTCTGGGGTTAATTTCGGCATGAAGCGCTCGATTCCGCATTTGATGGGTATTACGCTGGGGTTTTGCTTCATGATTTTTTGCGTGGGCATGGGTTTGCAGACTATGTTTACCGTGGTGCCGCAGTTAGAAACTATTTTGAGATATGGCGGAACGGCTTATTTGCTGTGGTTGGCGTGGAAAATTGCGCATTCAGCATCCCCGTCGTCCAGTGCTACAGAGGGTACATCTGCGAAACCTATGGGTTTTTGGGCGGCCACGGCGTTTCAGTGGGTGAATCCGAAAGCGTGGTTCATGGCGATCAGCGCTATCACCACTTACGCGTCCACAACAGGCGGTGGCTCAAAGTTGGTGCAGGTTTTGCTGGTGGTGCTGATTTTTGGGTTAATCAACTTGCCGTTGGTCGCTTGCTGGGGCTGGTTTGGCAGCGCAATGCGACAGTTTTTGCAAGATCCTAAGAAACTGAAGTTGTTCAACTGGACGATGGCAATTTTGTTGGTGGCATCGCTATACCCCATCGTGCAGCCGATGTTTCAAGGGTGATTTAAAATTCAAACTATATAAGAACTAGGAAATAACATGAGCATGCAGTGGAAACAGGCCAGACGCGCCGAAAAAATGAACCCTTCAGTGATTCGCGAAATCCTGAAAGTGACGGACAAACCCGGCATCATCAGCTTTGCGGGCGGTTTGCCATCACCGCTCACGTTCCCGATCACTGAGTTCGCCGCCGCCTGCGCCAAAGTGCTGACGGAAGACGGTAAAGCCGCCTTGCAATACGCCGCCAGCGAAGGTTTCGCACCGCTGCGCGCGCAAGTCGCGGCAGGTTTGCCTTGGAGCGTTGACCCGGATCAAATTTTGATCACCACCGGTTCGCAGCAGGGCTTGGACTTGCTGGCCAAGATTTTGATCGACGAAGGCAGCAAAATCATCGTCGAAACGCCCACTTACCTAGGCGCACTGCAAGCTTTCACGCCGATGGAGCCTGAAGTCGTTTCCGTGATCAGCGACGAAGAAGGCATTGATATTGCTGACCTCAAAGCCAAAGGCAAAGATGCGCGTTTTCTGTACGTGCTACCTAACTTCCAAAACCCGACCGGCCGCTCCATGACAGAGGCACGTCGCGCGCAGCTCAGTGCTGCAGCGGCTGAGATGGGTTTGCCCATCGTGGAAGACAACCCCTATGGCGAGTTGTGGTTTGACGAACACCCACCGCTGCCCTTGACCGCGCGTAACCCGGATGGTTGCGTTTATCTGGGCTCTTTCAGCAAAGTGCTGGCACCCGGTTTGCGCTTGGGTTTCATGGTGTTGCCAAAGGCGCTGTATCCCAAAATTTTGCAAGCCAAACAAGCGGCTGATTTGCATACGCCAAGCTTTAACCAGCGCGTGGCATCTGAAGTGATGCAAGGCGACTTTTTAAGCCGTCATGTGCCCATGATTCGCAAGTTGTATAAATCGCAGCGCGATGCGATGTTGGTCGCCTTGGCGCGTGAAATGCCCGTGACGCCGGGCAACCCGGACAAAAGCGTGACCTGGAATTCACCCGACGGCGGTATGTTCTTGTGGGCGCGTTTGCCTGCAGGCATGAACGCTGTTGCTCTGCTGCCAAAAGCGGTCGATAAAAACGTCGCCTTTGTGCCCGGCTCGCCTTTCTACGCCGACAACGCTGACCCGCGCACCTTGCGTTTGAGCTTTGTGACGGCGTCGGTCGATCAAATCAACATTGGTATCAAAGCCTTGGCTGATGCAATTCGTGAAAACATGGCGTGAGATGGGTGATTTAAAAGGTGTTTAAAGCCTTGACTGACTTAACTGCAATTAAGAAACAGCGTGCTTTCAAGCAAGTAGACGTTTTCACGGCCACGCCGTACTTAGGCAACCCGCTGGCTGTGGTGCTAGACGGCGAGGGGCTGAGTGATGCTGAGATGGCGGCGTTTGCCCGTTGGACTAATCTGTCCGAAACCACGTTTTTACTGCCGCCCACGCAGCCTGAGTCCGATTACCGCGTTCGCATTTTCACGCCCGACAGTGAGTTGCCCTTCGCTGGTCACCCCACGCTGGGGTCGTGCCATGCTTGGCTAGAGGCCGGGGGTGAGCCAAAAACAAAAGGTTTGATTGTTCAAGAATCTGCGGTCGGCTTGGTGCGGATTCTGCAAACCGCATCAACCTTGGCTTTTGCCGCACCAGCGCTCAAACGCAGCGCTATCTCTGCCAGCAAATTAGCGCAAGTAGCTGGCGCATTGGGCATCAGCTCGCAGCAAATCATTGCGGCGCAGTTTTTAGACAACGGGGCGCAGTGGCTGGGTTTGTTGCTGGACAGCACGGATACGGTTTTGCAAATCACGCCAAATTACATCACCTTGAAAAATTTAAGGTTAGATGTGGGTGTAGCCGGCGTATATGCTGCCTTACCAGCTACGCAATTGATAGCAAAATCAAGCCGCGAGGCTCGTGCGTTTTCACGTGCTTTTTCTGCGCAGGCAGCGCAGGCAGCCCAGTCGGCTTCGGCAGCATCAAAGTCAGAGCCTGAAACAGCAGACATCGAAGTCCGCGCCTTCATGCAGTCCTGCGAAGACCCCGTTACCGGCAGCCTGAACGCTAGTTTTGCGCAGTGGTTGATAGAAGACGGCTATTTGCCCGAAAGCTACACGGCATCCCAAGGCATGTGCCTATACCGCGCTGGCCGCGTCAATATCGAACGCGACGCCAGTGGACAAATTTGGGTGGGTGGCAGCGTGGTGACGTGTATCGATGGTATGGTTAAGTTATGAACATAAGTACATTAAAAGCACAAATAGATCACATCGTCGTCGTCGCGCAAACCTTAGAGCAAGGTGTGGCTTGGTGCGAAGCCACACTGGGCATCACGCCGCAGCCGGGCGGTGACCATCCTCAGTTTGGAACGCATAACCGCATCTTTAAGATTGCCACACCCAATTTTCCACTCGCTTATTTTGAAATTATTGCTATTAAAAAAATAGCTGCTCAGGCAATAAATACGCCGGCTAATGGTCAAAATAAGAGTCAAAATAATGGTAAAAACGAGGCTCAAAAGAGCCGCTGGTTCGATATGGACGACGCAGCGCTGCAAGCCGCTGTCGCCAAAGAGCCACGCTTGGTGCATTTCGTGGCGAATACGGACGACATCCAAGCTGGCCGTGCGGCATTGAAAGCGGTAGGTATAGACCGTGGTGCCGCCGTGGAAGCCAGCCGCCCAACTCGCAAAGGCCGCTTGGAATGGAAAATCACTGTGCGCGACGATGGTCAGCGTTTGTTCAACGGTGCATTGCCCAGTTTGATTCAATGGGGTAAATCTGGTGCTGAAGAGCCGCTGCGCTTGCACCCCAGAAACACCTTGCCCCGCTCTGGCGTGTCGTTGCAAAGCGTGGCGGTTTCCTCGCCCACGCCTGAAAAGCTGCTAGCCGCGTATGAGGCGATTGGGTTAGCGGGTGTGACTTTGAGTGAGGGCGATGCCAATATCACCGTCACGCTGAAAACGCCCAAAGGCTTGGTAGAGCTGCAAAGCCACGGCATTTAACCCCTGTCGGCATGACAAAAACGATTGTCCTGCTCAACCCACACGCCGCTGGCGGTAAAGCGGCTGCATTGGCCGAACCCATGCGGCGTTGGTTGGTGCAACATGCACCGCAAATTGCGTTAGAAATTCCAGATTCAGTTGCCCAAGCCAGACTGTTGATTGATGCTTTGCCGCAAGCCAGCCGTGTCGTCGTTGTGGGCGGCGATGGCACCTTGAATCAACTTCTGCCCAGTTTGCTAAGCGGTTTGCACACCACAGCACTCGTACCGTTTGGCAGTGGCAACGACACGGCGCGTGCGCTGGGGTTGTATGGTTTGGCGTGGCAAAAGGCGTTGGCGCATGGGTTGGCGGGTGCTGCAAGCCAGATCGACCTTGGTTTGGCTGAATTTGCTATCGATGGAAATATCGATGCAAATACTGAAGTAAATGGTCAGCCACAAACGTGCCGAATCCCTTTCATTTCCAGCTTGACCACGGGTTTCGATTCTTCCGTAGGGCTGCGTGCCATCAACGGCCCCAAGTGGCTGCGCGGTTTGCCTCGTTATCTGCTGGCAACCGTACGGGAATTGGTGAACTTTCGCGCATGGCGCATGGACGTCAGTGTTGATGGCGAGCACGTTCATATGGGTCGTGCGCTGTTTGCCTCCACGCTCAACACCCGTACTTTCGGCGCAGGCATGCCCGCTGTGCCGCATGCGCGGATTGACGATGGGCGGTTGAATTTGCTTTTAGCACGCGACATCAGCCTAGTGCAAACGCTGCTGCTGTTGCCCCGTTTGTTGGTTGGCAAACACTTGAGCCACCCCAAGGTACATTCACAGCCCTTTGAATACATGCAGATTGAAGCGGCATCAGCAGTTCCTATCGCTGCGGACGGTGAGTATTTGGGTCGCAGCCGAAAAATCACGGTTCGCGTGCAAGCGGGGCAACTGGCTGTCGTGGCTGCGACTGCGTAAATTCGTAGAGACGTTGACAATGCCTGCATGGGAAATCTCTATCTAATACGCCACGGCCAGGCTTCGTTTGGTGCGGAAGATTACGACAATTTGAGCGAACTTGGCCACCAACAGGCTGAGCGATTGGGGGCGTATTTCAAACAAAAAAACATGCAGTTTGACGCCGTCATCACCGGCACGCTGCGCCGCCACACGCAAACCTGGCAGGGCATCGCCAAAGGCGCAGGTTTTGCGCACGAACCACTGCAATGGCCGGGCTTGAATGAGTACGATAGCCATGCCGTCATCGCCACCATCCACCCCGGAGAACTGGAAAAGCCAGATACGCCAGAGATGTATCGTCACCATTTCCGGCTGCTGAAAGACGGTTTGACGCAGTGGATGAACGGCGTTGTAAGCCCCGCTGGCATGCCCAGCTATATCGATTTTCAGCACGGTGTCGTTAGCGCGCTTGACCATGTTCGCAAAAACCATGCTGAAAAATCCAGTGAAAAAACAGGCAATGTACTCATCGTCTCCAGCGGCGGTCCGATTTCAACAGCGGTTGGTCACATCCTAGGCACCACGCCCGAAACCACCATCGAGCTAAACCTGCGCATCCGCAACGCCTCCATCACCGAATTCGCCTTCACCCCCAAGCGCCACATGCTGGTGACGTACAACACCTTGCCGCATTTGGAGGAGTTTCCGGACTGGGTGACGTATGCTTGAAATTAAATCTCTGCCGTTTGCGCATGTTGTTGAATATGCTGCGTTTGTCGTGCGCTCAACTGCTTTCCTGCTTTGACTTGCGGCAGCGGTAACTTAGGAATCAAACTGCGCAACACATCGGGTCGCGCGCGTGCGCCGCTGGCGATGTAGTCGGCCAGCAGGGTTTTTGTGACGAGTTCGGCGTTGAGTTTTCGAACGTCGATGAGGTAAGCGTGCAGTGCATCGACCAAGTTTTCCGGCGTGATGCCGCTGGTTTTGCCCTTGGTTTTGGGTGAACTTTCCCACAGCCAATCGCTGAAATCCATGAATGACCAGAAGGGTGATTCTGTTTGGAGCAACAACGTCATCGCGCCACCAAAACGCCCCGAATTGGCAACCAAATCCCAGTAACGTGCCAGCCGTGCGAACCGCTGCATATCCACTGCACTCACCGCGTTAGTTTGCTGGATTTGGTACGGTGGCAGCGCGTCATAAACCATGCCATGCTCAACCGTGTGCCGCGCAATAGGCGTGCCGCGTAGGCGTTTCAAAATACCGAGCTGGATTTCGTGCGGTTTGATGGCAAACAGGCGGTCAAAACCTTCGCCAAAACTTTGCAAGCTTTCACCGGGTAGGCCAAAAATCAAATCGGTGTGCAAATGCGCGTTGGATTCGTTCACCAGCCACCCCAGATTCGCCACGGTTTTGTCGTTGTCTTGCCGGCGCGAGATGCGCTGTTGCACCTCGACGTTGAAGCTTTGAATACCCACCTCAAACTGCAGCACGCCCGGTGGAAACTGGGCGATCATGTCTTTCAACTTGTCAGGTAAATGGTCCGGTATAACTTCAAAATGCACAAATAAATCGCTACTTAATCTGTCTAAAAAGAACTGCAAAATCCGCACCGATGCGTCGATTTTCAGGTTGAAAGTGCGATCCACAAACTTGAAGTTGCGCGCGCCACGGCCGTACAGTGTTTCTAGTTCGCCCAAAAACAGCTCCAAATCAAACGCCCAAGCGGTTTTGTCTAGCGAGCTCAGGCAAAACTCGCACTTGAACGGGCAGCCGCGCGAGGCTTCGACGTACAAGAGGCGATGCGCCAAGTCGTCGTCGGTGTACAAATCGTAGGGCAAGGCAATTTCGGCCAGTGGCGGTTGCTCTCCGGCTATGACTTTCATCAGCGGTTTGGGACCATGAATCAGCGCTTGGCATAGTTTGGGGAAACTCACATCGCCCCAGCCAGTGATGACGTGGTCGCTCAGATGAACAATTTCTTGTTCCAACGTTTCGTGGCTCACTTCGGGGCCGCCTAGGATGATTTTGATGTCTGGGCGCTGTGATTTGAGCAGTTTGACCAGCGAACAGGTTTGTACGGTGTTCCAGATATACACGCCAAAACCGATGACTTTTGGGTTGAAAGCCAGCAATTCAGCGGCTAATTCTTCGGTTTTACGGTTGATGGTGAACTCGCACAATGCTGTTTCAGGCTGCAAATCGCCCATATTGGCCAGCAAATAGCGCAGCCCCAGTGAGGCGTGGATGTATTTGGCGTTGAGGGTGCAAAGGACGATATCAGACATGCCCCTATTATGATGACAAGCTATGGCTTCCAAGCATTCTTCTATCCATTCTTCTATCAAGCGACCCCGCAATTCAACGGGCGATTCCTTTTTTGCTTGGGAAGGCGATGTGTTGGTCGTCAATATCTTGGGCAAACCCAGCGCCAGCAAAGACGCGATTGGAAAACCCAAAGGGACGCAACTCAAAATCAGCGTGACCGCAGCGCCCATCAACGGCAAGGCGACTGACCACATGGTGCGGTTTTTAGCGCCGTTGTTTGGTGTGCCTGTGGCTAATATTAAAGTTGTATTTGGGCAGGAAAATGTCAACAAACAGCTACGCATCACCGCACCGACCAAATTACCCACTGTTTTTCAAGTCGACAAACAACAAGAACTTTATTAGTCGCATGTTCCATTTGGCGCTGTAGCCTTGTATAGTGAGTACATCGTAAATCTGCTTTGTGCAGGGCAAGCAATACAGACGGAGTCAGTTATGGATGTAGACGATTCAACGCTCACCGAACAGCAATACGCGCAGATGAAGCTGGGGCTTTCTGCGCTGTGGGCGTTGGCCGTTAAAAATCGCGCTTGCTTAGAGCGTTTGCTGAGTTTTAACCGTGAAATCAACGCTTATTTGTCGTTGAAAACTTGGGACAGATGGATCGATTTTCAGGCCTTGCTCACCAAATACGAGCCCGCTTTGGCAGAAGCAACTTTGTTTCTACAAGAGCTTGATGAGGTGATTGCCCGAAACGACATACTTCAAGCTGAGTTGATGACGTATGGCCAGCAATTGGTGCTGGAAATGAAGTCACACACCGTTACACCCTTGGTTGCCAAGTTTCATAAACTGTCGCAAACCACCCAAAAACAGGTGAGCGAGGCACATGCTGCACGTGTTTTAGCGCAAATCGAAGCTGAAAACTCGCAATTGCAGCGTAACAAGGCCTCGGTCGCTGGCTATGTCGCGCATGGCGATGGCACGGTATCGGATACCACCACCCGTCTGATGTGGATGCAATGCGCCGAAGGGCAAGAGGGTTTGCACTGTGAAGGGCAGGTGTTGCAGTACCCGTGGGAGATGGCGATGCGACTGCCTGACCATTTAAATCTGCGCGGTGGTTTTGCGGGGTACAGCGATTGGCGGCTGCCAAGTTTGCAAGAGCTGCAAAGCTTGGTTCGCACCGACGAACGCCCCACCATTTGCGGCGAAGCCTTCCCCAATGCGCCTGCCACCTTGTTTTGGTCGTCCACACTCGTCAAAGAAGGCGGGCGCGAGGCTTGCAACGTGTATTTCGGCTCTGGCAGCCAAGGCACCAACGACCGCGATAATGCGTATTCAGTCCGTTTGGTGCGAACCATCATGCCAATATCATCATGTGATATTGATTTGTAATATTGAGTTTTAAGATCGCTTTGTAATAAGTTGTCCCGTTTGAGCGACTGATGAACTGAACTTTGCTGCCCTTCGCGCCTCTCACCTTTCATATGTTGATGTCTAGAATTATTTTAAAAACGCTATCCACTATTGTTTTTATAGCTATGCAGGCAATAAATACGCCGGCTACAGCTCAAAATGGTGCTCAAATTGAGTTAAATTCATCAATTAAGAACGTTTTAACGACAGAACGCGTCCGTGCCGAGCTGCTAGCACATGCGCCGCAGGGTATTACCGCTAGTTCGGACGACAAAATCACGCCAAACACGGTTTGGGTTGGTTTGCATCTGGCTCATCAACCACACTGGCACACGTATTGGAAGAATTCTGGCGATTCGGGCTTGCCCACGCAGCTATCGTGGACGCTGCCCGTGGGTGTCATGGCTGGCGACATTGCCTGGCCGGCGCCTAAAAAGATAAAAATCGGTAGTTTGACGAATTTTGGCTATGAAGGCACTGTTTTGCTCGCTGTGCCGTTGACGATCACACCGGCGTTCAAACCCTCACTGTTGAACAGTAATTTGGATATTAAGCTCAAAGCGCAGTGGTTGGTATGTAAGGAAGAATGTATCCCTGAAGAGGGCGAATTTGCGCTGAGCGTCCCAACCAAGGGCTCAACAGCAATCAATTCCGCCGCGTTTGAAGCCGCTTTCAAAGCGCAGCCCAAGCCCGTCGTTGCCAAAGCAGGCGGTGGCTTGCCTAGCAGCAGTGCTTTGGTTGATGGCAATGTGTTGAAGTTTGAGTTGCAAGGTTTACCCGTTGAGTTGCGCGGAAAAACACTGGATTTTTACCCCGAAACGGCAGAAGTGATTGAAAACAGCGCGCCAGGTCAGCAAGATTGGCAGGGTGCAGTGTGGCGATTGACTTTGCCTTTGTCCAGCCAGCGCAGCCAAAGCCCTGAAGTCATGCCACTGGTACTTAAATCAGGCGAACAATCTTGGCGTGCCGAGGTGGCGGTGCAAGGCGCATGGCCCAAAGTTGCTGCCGTAGCCACGGTGTCACCTGGCTTGGCGGCTGCTTTGGCCGAGAACAAATCTGCTGTGCAGAATGCCAATTTAACCGCTGCACCAGTCAACTTGACCCTGCTTGCCGCTTTGCTGGGTGCACTGTTGGGTGGTTTGATTTTGAACCTCATGCCCTGTGTTTTCCCTGTTTTGGCGCTCAAAGTGGTGGGTTTCACGCAGCATGCGGGCGACAAAGCAGCGCACAAAACGGCCCTAAGAAGCAGCGGTTTGGCATATTTCGCGGGCGTGGTGCTGTCATTTGTGGCCTTGGGTGCACTATTTTTAGCGCTACGTGCGGGTGGCGAGCAACTGGGCTGGGGCTTTCAGCTGCAAAACCCGCTGGTGGTGGCGGGTTTGGCGGTGCTTTTCACGGTTTTGGGTATGAATTTGGCGGGATTGTTTGAATTTGGCAGCGTGTTGCCGTCCAGCATCGCTGCTGCGCGGTCTAAAAATCCTACGGTTGATTCGTTTTTATCCGGCGTTTTGGCAGTAGCCGTCGCTTCACCTTGCACCGCACCTTTCATGGGAGCATCGCTGGGTTTTGCGCTGGGGCTGCCGGTTGCTGAGGCTCTGCTGATTTTTGCCGCCATTGGCGTGGGTATGGCGTTGCCGTATCTAGCCGCTAGTTTTATACCCGCCGTGGCGCGGACGCTGCCTAGGCCGGGCGCATGGATGGACACGTTCAAAAAGTTCATGGCCTTCCCCATGTTTGCCACCGTGATTTGGCTGGTGTGGGTGCTGGGGCAGCAAAGCGGCATTGACGGCGCGGGTGCATTGTTGGCGATATTGCTGATGCTGTGTATGCTGCTGTGGGCGCTGAGCTTGCATGGCAAGTCAAAGCTGTATTTTGCTATCATTTCAATAGCTGTGTTGGCGTATATTACGCCGGCTATAGGTATAAATATCACTAAAAATATTGATGCAGCAGCATCACCTCAATCGGGGGAGTTTTGGCAAAATTGGGAGCCAGGTCGGGTCGATCAGCTCTTGGCCAGCGGCAGGCCTGTATTTGTGGACTTCACCGCCGCGTGGTGTGTGACTTGCCAATTCAACAAAAAATCAACTCTGTCCAAACCCGAACTGTTGGCTGAGTTTGAGGCCAAAAAAGTGCAATTACTACGTGCCGACTGGACGCGGCGCGACCCCGCTATTGGCGCGGCCTTGAAAGACCTAGGCCGCAGCGGCGTGCCAGTTTATGTGCTGTACGCACCAGGCAAAGCACCGCAGGTGTTGTCTGAAATCATCAGCGTGGATGATGTGAAAGTGGCACTTGGGAAAATTTAAATTTATACTGATGAGATGAATCAACCCGACATCCTCCACATCCTCAAAACCTGCAAAACCATCGCTGTGGTCGGTTTGTCGCCCAAAGTGCACCGCGACAGCTACGAGGTGGCTGAATACATGCAGTCGCAGGGTTACCGCATCATTCCCATCAACCCTGTTGCCGCTGCATCGAAAACGCCAATATTGGGTGAAACGGTCTATGCCACGTTGGTGGAGGCTGCCAAAGTCGAAAAAATAGACATGGTCGATTGTTTCCGCAACAGTGCCGATATTCCGCCCATCGCTACGGAAGCGGTGCAAATCAAAGCGCAGGTGTTGTGGATGCAGCTGGGGATTGAGAACGAGGCTGCGAAAACGCAAGCTACGGCTGCATGTTTAGCGGTTGTTGAGAATCGCTGTTTGTTGATTGAGCATCGACGGCTCAAGCATTTACTTTAAGATTTGCTTTAAGCTGATTTAAGCGTGGGTAAGTATGGCGTTGTTCAAGCCTGAGATAATGCGGTCATGACTTTTTCGCCTAACCATATCCATAACTTCGACCACGTACAAAACCCAAGCTTTCTGCACGCTTGCATGCGCCAAGCGTCTGACCACACCCCTGTGTGGCTGATGCGTCAAGCAGGCCGCTATCTGCCCGAATACCGCGAAACGCGTGCCAAAGCCGGCAGCTTCATGGGGCTGGCGACCAATACCGATTACGCCACCGAGGTGACTTTGCAACCGCTAGCCCGCTACAAGCTGGATGCCGCCATTTTGTTCAGCGATATTTTGACTATTCCTGACGCGATGGGCCTAGGCCTCAGCTTTGCCTTGGGCGAGGGCCCCAAATTCGCGCATAACGTGCGCGACGAGGCCGCTGTTGCCAAGCTGGCTGTGCCGGATATGGACAAGCTGCGCTATGTGTTTGACGCGGTCTCCAGTATCCGCAAGGCGCTGACGCAGGCAGATGGGCGCGGCAGCGTGCCGTTGATCGGCTTTTCGGGCAGCCCGTGGACGCTGGCGTGTTACATGGCTGAAGGCGCTGGCTCTGACGACTACCGCCACGTCAAAACCCTGATGTACAGCCGCCCAGATTTGATGCACCGCATGTTGGCCGTCAATGCGGACTCAGTCGCCTTGTATCTGAATACCCAAATCGAGGCCGGCGCACAAGCGGTGATGATTTTTGACAGCTGGGGTGGCGTGCTGGCCGATGGCGCGTTTCAAGAGTTCAGCTTGGCTTACACCAAACGCGTGCTGGCTCAATTGAAAAGAAGCCATGACGGCGTCGTCATTCCTCGAATTGTCTTCACCAAAGGCGGCGCGTTGTGGCTGGACGAGATGGGTGGTTTGGATTGCGACGTGCTTGGGCTGGATTGGACGGCAAATCTCACCAAAGCACGTGCCATGGTCGGCGGACAAACGGGAGGTGTGGGGAAGGCGCTACAAGGCAACATCGACCCGAATGTGTTGTTTGCCACGCCAGCGGTGATTCAAACCGAAGTTGCCAAGGTTTTAAATAGCTTCGGCCAGCCGCATACCGACAAAACCACCACCGGTGCTACACATATTTTCAACTTGGGCCACGGAATCAGCCAGTTCACACCACCTGAAAATGTAGCAGTGCTGGTGGATGCTGTACATGCGCACTCAAAAGCACAACGATTAGCACAAAAATAGGAAAAATTTCAAAATTTTTTCTTGAGTTGTCAACAAAAAATGGTGCCCCGCAACATTTTGAACAAAAAGGCGTTGCAAATTGCTATCAAACGAATAGCATTGCTAACTCATTGATTTATATAGGTTTAATTTGCTGCCCGATTTCTGAGCAGTTTGTCTAAAGCCTTGATTTATGGGGCTTTCAGTGCGCTAATCAGGAGCTATCAACAAAGTTATCCACAGAAAATGTAGGTAGCCACCTACGGGTATACAAATCAAGCACTTAGCTGAGTTTATTAAAATTCAGCATGAAATTATTGATGTAGCTTTGTGCTGATTTTTTAATCTTCTCTGCGCTGAATCAGTTACCATTCATTTTCTTTTTTTATTTCTTGATTTTCCGAAGTCATTTTCTCTTTCACCCATTTCTAAAGCGAGGTCACCCATGGCATTGATGGACTTTCTCAAGAAGCAGTTTATTGACGTACTGCAATGGACAGAGGAGGGCGACGGCACATTGGCTTGGCGCTTCCCGATGGCGGACATGGAGATTCAAAACGGTGCTTCGCTCACCGTGCGCGAATCGCAGCTTGCGGTATTTGTCAATGAAGGCAAAGTGGCAGATGTGTTTGCGCCTGGCACCTACAAGCTCACCACGCAGAACTTGCCCCTTTTGACGAATTTGAAAAACTGGGACAAGCTGTTTGATTCGCCCTTCAAGAGCGATGTTTACTTCTTCAGCACCCGCCAGCAAATCGATCAAAAATGGGGCACCCCACAGCCCATCACCATTCGCGACAAAGACTTTGGCGCGGTGCGCCTGCGGGCATTTGGTAATTACAACTTCCGCATTGCGGACGCTAAGTTGTTCCATACCGAAATTTCTGGCACGCGTGAGAGCTACAGCGTTGAAGAAGTCGATGGCCAATTGCGTGGATTGGTGTTGCAAAACATCAGCAACGCGATTGCCAGCAGCAATATTCCGTTCTTAGACTTGGCATCTAACCAGATGACGTTTGCGCAGGCTTTAACGACGCAACTGGCACCTGAATTTGTAAAAATCGGCTTGAAGTTGGAAGGCATGACGGTGCAAAACGTCTCACTACCAGAAGAGCTGCAAAAAATCCTCGATCAAAAAATCGGCATGGGCATGGTCGGCAACGACATGGGTAAGTTCATGCAATACCAAACTGCACAGGCAATTCCGAAGTTCGCCGAAGGTTCAGGCGGTGGCAGCGGTATTGCTGGCGACGCCATGGGACTGGGCGCAGGCGTGGCTCTTGGGCAGGTGTTGGCGCAGAATTTGCAAGCGGGGCTGAATTCAGGCGCGAACCAAGCCGCTGCCGCTGCTGCAGCGACGGTCAAACCTGACGACATCATGGAGACGTTAGAAAAGTTGGGCGAACTAAAAACCAAGGGTATCTTGACCCAAGAAGAATTTGATTCTAAGAAGGCAGAGCTACTCAAGAAATTGGTATAGCACTGGTTCTAGAAACTTAGATTTTTTGATTTAGCCCTTGACCACTGAATCCCTTCAGCGCAGCTATCGCGCGCCCTGCCCAGGTTGCGGCGCGCCAGTTGAGTTTCGCAGCGCACAATCTACACATGCCGTGTGCGGCTACTGCCAAAGCACGGTGGTGCGCAGTGGCGACACGTTGGCGCGTACCGGCAAAATGTCTGAGCTGTTTGAAGACTTCAGCCCGTTGCAACTTATGGCTTCAGGTAAATGGGACGGTAAGCCATTTACGCTGATTGGTCGCCTGCAATACAAATACGCCCAAGGCACGTGGAGTGAGTGGATTGCCGGTTTTGACGACGGCAGCACGGGCAGCTTGAGTGAAGACAACGGTGCGTTTGTTTTCTCTACCGCATTTACAAGCAAAAGCCCTGTTCCTATCGCAGCACAATTTGAGGTGGGGCACACCACTGCCATCAACGGTAAAACCTTTTCCATCGCGGCAAACAACAACGTCTTTTTGATATCCGCGCAGGGTGAACTGCCCAAGTTGCCGCCGCTGAACGCCGCGTTCAACATGGTTGAGTTGCGTGGCGACCAAGGCGATGTGATCAGCATTGATTACGGTTCTGAGCCGCCAGCTCTGTCTAGTGGTCGTGCTGTTTTGCTAGAAGATTTACAGCTTAAAGGCTTGAAAGACGAGCAAACCAAAACCGAATCTGGTCAGAAATTTGCTTGTCCTAACTGTGCTGCGTCATTACAAGTGACGCTTACATCCACCAAAAGCCTGACCTGCAAAAGTTGCAACAGCATCATTGATGTGTCCGGTGGCGTCAATGGGGGCGCGGCAGCGCAGCTGACTTATGCGTTGCAGTCTGAACCGGTTGCGCCTTTGATTGCTTTGGGTAGCTCTGGGCAATTGCAAGGGCTGATGTGGCAACTCGTGGGTTTTCAGCACCGTATGGGTTATGTGGTAGACGACCCCGATGAGCATTTCGGCTGGACCGAATATCTGCTTTACAACAAAAAACGCGGCTTCACCTTTTTGGTGGATTCAACCGAAGGCTGGAGCTTGGCAACGCCGACCACAGGCGCACCTACGCTGTCATCTAATGGCTCAACAGCCACGTATTTGAGCAACAAATACACCCAAAAATACAGCTACAAAGCTGAAACCACTTATGTGGCTGGCGAGTTTTATTGGCGTGTCGAACGTGGACAAAAGAGCAATAACACCGATTTTGAAAAAGGTGCCGTGCTGCTGTCACGAGAAGAAACACCGAACGAGGTAACGTGGTCGATGGGCAGCAAGCTGAGCAGTGATGCTGTGGCCAAATCGTTCAATTTGAAAGATGGCGCTTTGGAAGGCGGTTCTGGAAGAGACATGTTCAAAGCGGCGGATGCAAAACCCATGAGCAGTATTGCCGGTATGGGCTGTGGCACGATTATTATTTTGATACTTGTTTTGCTGCTGTTTTTGTTTTTAATCAGCCGCTGCGCCAGTTGCGACCCGAGGGTGGAAAATTGCTCATCGTCGCGAAGTTCGGGTGGTTCTTACGGTGGGTTCAGTTCGGGCGGCGGACACAAGTAGTCCCCCAACATCAGCATCAACACTTTTAAGGAGTAAAAAATGGAACTTATGGGATTAAAAATCGCTGGTATCGTCGGCTCGGTCGTGTTCGCTTTGATTGGTGTTCTGATTTTTTGGTTGTGTTTTCTCATCATCGATAAGCTCACGCCTTACGATTTATGGGGTGAGCTTGTTGAGAAGCAAAACGTGGCGCTGGGGGTTGTGGTGGCGGCTATGAGTTTGGGGGTTTGTATTATTGTTGCAGCTGCTATTCATGGCTAAAGTGGTTTTTATACGTTGCTTTTTCCCCCACTCACTCCCCCAACCCCTCTCTCGCCCCGTCGGGCGAAAGAGGGGAGCTTCATTTAATGGTTTGAGAATGGCTAGCCTTCTACGGCTCGTATCTTGTGAAGGCAGTTAAGGCTAGTCCACTTGAAATCACTTTGCTTGCCAGCGTCTTTGTCGTCGCGGCTTGCGGGTTGGTTTATGAGCTCGCGGCTGGAGCGCTGGCTTCTTACTTGTTGGGGGACTCGATTTTGCAGTTCTCCACGGTTATTGGCTGCTATTTGTTTGCCATGGGCGTTGGGTCGTGGTTGTCTAAATTTTTTGACCGCCAGCTGCCTGCGCATTTCTTACGCATAGAACTACTTGTCGCGCTGGCGGGTGGGTTGTTACCGGCGATTTTGTTTTTAGCAAACGCGTATGTTCCTGGCAGTTTTCGCTGGGTGCTGTATGGCATGGTGGGCGTTGTCGGCATCTTGGTCGGTTTAGAGATTCCGTTGGTGATGCGCATTTTGAAGCGCAATGTGGCTTTCAAAGATGTGGTCTCGCAGGTGCTGACGTTTGACTATTTGGGCGCACTGGCGGTGTCGGTGGCATTTCCGTTGATTTTGGTGCCTCACTTGGGGCTGATTCGCACCGGTTTGCTGTTTGGGCTGTTGAACGCGGCAGTCGCAATCTGGGCGCTGTGGCTGTTTCGATTTGAGCTGCGGCAGTTTAAAGCGCATGCGCTGGCCTGTGGCTTGACGTTAGCAGCACTTGCGGCAGCCTTCGCGGGTGCAGACCGCATCACCACCTTGGCGGAAGATAAGTTTTACCAAGACCGCATCGTATTTACTGCCGCATCGCCCTACCAGCGTATTGTGGTGACGCAGGGCAAGCTGGGGCACAGATTGTTTTTAAACGGCAACTTGCAGTTTGCCGAGCGTGACGAATACCGCTACCACGAGGCTTTGGTACACCCGGCAATGGCAGCTTTTTCAGCTGGTGGCCCCAAACGCGTCGCCGTGCTGGGTGGGGGAGATGGCATGGCCGTGCGCGAGGTGTTAAAGTACGCCAGTGTGGAATCTGTGACCTTGGTAGAGCTTGACCCGGCGATGACCAAATTATTCTCTGAGCAGTCCACACTGGTCAAACTCAACGGCGGCGCACTCACATCGCCCAAAGTCAAAGTTGTCAATACCGATGCGTTTGGGTGGTTGGAGAGCAGCGCAGACACCTTCGATGTCATCATTGTGGATTTTCCCGACCCGACCAATTTCTCCATCGGCAAGCTCTACACCAACTCGTTTTATGCACTGTTGGACAAACGCATCTCCGCCAGTGGTTACGCGGTGATTCAAACCACCTCGCCGTTAGTCGCTAGAAAAAGTTTTTGGACAGTGGCGGCAACGATTGAATCTGTCGGCCTCACCGCCACGCCCTACCACGCGCATGTGCCCAGCTTTGGTGAGTGGGGCTTCATCATCGCCAGCCGCAGGCCGTGGCACCAACCCAAATCCTTGCCTGTGGGCATGCGGTTTTTAGATCTTCCCAGCTTGCCTGTTCTTTTCGACTTCCCGCTTGACATGGCGCGTGTGCCTGCTGAGGTGAATCGCCTCTCCAACCAAGTGCTGGTGACCACGTATGAGGAAGAGTGGGGCAAAGTTGCGCACTAGAATCCTCGCCGTTCGGACTGAGCCTGTCGAAGTCTTCTTAATCCCTTCGACAAGCTCAGGGCGAACGGGCTTCTTGAGAATCGCTCCCTCATGAAACGCCGCCAATTTATCGCAGCAGCCAGCGCTTTGCCGCTTTTAGGTTGCGAGCAATCGCGTCGAATTGAAGACATCCAAGGCGGTTTTACTGGGGTAAATGTTGAGCGCGGCCATTTATTGCGGGATATAAAAGTGAGCAGCGCTCCTAGCAAAACCCGCAAAACCAAAATCATCATCGCCGGTGGTGGTGTCTCCGGCTTAGCCGCTGCCCGCGCCTTGCGGCTGCAAGGCATCAACGACTTTGTGCTGCTGGAGCTGGAAGACCGCGCTGGTGGCAACAGCAAAGGTGGTGCAGTCAACGGCATCACGTGTCCGCTGGGTGCGCATTACCTGCCTATGCCGTCTGAGCAAGCTCCCCAAGCCGCAGATTTGCGCGATCTGCTCGAAGAGCTGGGTGTGCGTCAGCGCGTCTCAGGCCGCTGGCAATACGATGAGCGCTACCTGTGCCACAGCCCACAAGAACGCCTGTTTTTCAACGGCGCTTGGCAAGATGGGCTCTTGCCTATGCAGGATGTGAGCGCACACACACTGGCGCAATACAGCCAATTCGCCAAATTGGTTGAAGAAGCCAGAAAACGCAGCCATTGGGCAATTCCGGCCTCAAATTCGACTCTAGCAGGCGTAGATGCTGCCTTAAAAGCTATAACTTTTATAGTGTATTTGGAGCAAAATGGTTTGACCGATCCGCACTTGCGCTGGTATTTGGACTACTGCTGCCGCGATGACTATGGCGCTGGCATCCATACCGTCTCCGCTTGGGCCGGCATGCACTACTTCGCCAGCCGCCACGGATTCCACGCGCCCGGCACTGAATCTGCAGAGCGCGATGGCGTGCTGACTTGGCCCGAAGGCAACGGCTGGATCACCCAGCGCATGGCATTGCCGCTAGGTGAGCGCTTACTCACAAAACGCATCGTTACTCGAATCGAAGAGACGAAAAACGGCGTCGAAGTTGATGTGTTTGATGCCACTGACCCATCAAAACAGCAAACCGAGCGCTGGCAGGCCGAGCGTTGCATCGTCGCGTTACCTGTTTTTGTGGCCGCGCGGGTGGTGCGCAACCCGCCCGCCATGCTGCAAGCCGCCGCCCTGCAAACCCATTACGCGCCATGGTTGGTAGCAAATATTCATATCGACAAACCACTGCTTGACCACGGTGGCGCAGCGCCCAGCTGGGACAATGTGCTCTACGGCGCGGCTGGTTTGGGCTATGTCGATGCCAAACACCAAAGCCTGCAGTCCGTTCCCTCAGCAACTGTATTGACCTATTACCGCGCTTTGGGGGATTTAAAAGATGTCAGAAAACAGCTTTTGGAGCGCTCTTGGGGTAGTTGGCGCGATGAGATATTGGCAGAATTGTCCACAGCGCATCCAGATTTGGCATCAAAAACCACCCAAATCGACATAACCCGCTATGGGCATGCGATGGCGATTCCAATCCCTAATTTAAGTGGTCAAATCGGCACTCATCCGGCGTATTTATTGCCTAAGCAGCTATTAAAAAAAGAGCAAAATTCGACATTAAATCAACGTCTGCTGTTTGCCCACGGTGACTGGGCAGGGTATTCCGTCTTTGAAGAAGCCTTTGCGATGGGGCATGCTGCGGGCAACATAAAATAAACCATGCAAGGCCTACACCTCACCGCTGATTGTCACCAATGCCATTGCGATGCCGCGCTGTTGGTCGATGCAACTGCTTTGTTGCAACTTTGCCTCAACGCCGTGAAAACTGCTGGTTTGCAAGCGGTCAACCAGTTGGCGCATGAATTTCCTGCTGTGGGCGGCATAAAAAGCGGCGTGACGGCTACGGTGCTGTTGGCAGAATCACACTTGTGTATCCATACATGGCCAGAACTGCAGGCGGTGACGCTAGATGTCTACGTCTGCAACTTCGGCGGCGACCATTCCGCTAAGGCGCACTGTTTGATAGACACGCTGCTGGCGGTTTTCAAGCCTGAAAATGCGGATCGTCATGAGTTGCACCGTGGAACATTGAACCCTAGACTGAAACCATGACTATCAAAGCTTTAATTTTGGCCGCCGGACGCGGCGAACGCATGCGCCCGCTGACAGACCACACCCCCAAACCGCTGCTAGAAGTGCGCGGCCAGCCGCTCATGCAGTGGGCGATGCAGGCTTTGGCGGCGGGTGATTTTACCGATTTCGTCATCAACACGGCTTGGCTGGGTGAGAAAATAAGCACTCATTTCGGTAGAAAAATTGATCTAAAAATAAGACTGCAGCCGGCGTATTTAATGCCTGAGATGCTATTAAAAAGTGAGCGAAAAAAGAGCAAAGAAGATGGCAATTCTGTCGCCGTAAACATCCGCCATTCCCACGAAGGCAGAGACTTTGGCGGTGCGTTGGAGACGGCTGGCGGCATCGCTCGGGCGCTGCCTATG
The DNA here is from genome assembly GCA_040079635.1 of Burkholderiaceae bacterium. Classification (GTDB taxonomy): domain Bacteria; phylum Pseudomonadota; class Gammaproteobacteria; order Burkholderiales; family Burkholderiaceae_C; genus Aalborgiella. The sequence goes on from JBEBJY010000026.1 coordinate 32,183, forward strand.
CTGTGTGATTCTGAAGATGACGTCTTTTGGGTACTGGCAGGCGACGTGTTTGCGCCAGATTTTGTGTTTTCGCAAGACGCAGTAGAGCGCTTTAAAGCCAGCGATAAGCTGGCGCACATTTGGCTTGTCCCTAACCCGGAGCACAACCTCAAAGGCGATTTTGGACTGGGAGCTGACGGGCAAGTGATGAACGATGCGGGTTCAGATGGGCAAAAATACACCTTTAGCACCATCGCGCTATACCGCAAGTCCTTGTTTTCATTGCCTTATTGCGATATTCCAGCGGGTAATCCGGATGGCATCAAAGCCGCCCTAGCCCCGTTGCTCAGAAAAGCCATTGCCGCACAACTGGTGAGTGGCGAGTTGTACACTGGTACTTGGACAGATGTGGGGACGCCTGAGCGCCTGTCGCAAATCAATAACCAATCGTAAATATATGACCACAGTTACAAACGAAATTTATGCGGAGCGCCGCAGCCATTTTGCCGCCGCATTAGGTGCCGACGGCATCGCCATCATCCCCACTTCGCCCGAGCGTCAGCGCAACCGCGATAGCGACTTTTTGTACCGATTTGACAGCTATTTCCACTATTTAACGGGTTTTACCGAGCCAAACGCCACACTGGTCATCACGGGTGATGGCAAATCCAACTTGTTTTGCGCCCCTAAAGACATGGAGCGCGAGATTTGGGACGGTTTCAGACTCGGCCCCACGGCAGCACCAGCCGCTTTGGGTGTAGATGCGGCGTATTCCAGAGCTGAATTGGATGCGTTGCTGCCGAAGTTGCTGGAAAACAAATCCGCTGTCTACTACCCCTTTGCGACCTATCCGGGGCTGGAGACGCAGGTGGACGGCTGGCTCAGCAAAGTTCGCGCTCGGGTGCGTTTTGGCGCGTTGTGCCCCGAAACCCAGCGCGATGCCTGCGCGGTGTTGGACGAGATGCGCCTGTTCAAAGACGCGTCAGAGCAAGCGACGATGCGCCGCGCGGCACAAATCAGCGCGGCTGGTCACATCCGCGCCATGCAAAAAAGCGCCCAGATGCTGCGCGAAGGCAAGGATGTGCGCGAATACCATTTGGACGCCGAGCTGCTGCACGAATTCCGCCAGCAGGGCTCGCAATATTCTGCTTACAGCGCCATCGTTGCAGCAGGTGCAAATGCTTGCGTGCTGCACTACCGCGCCGATGCTGCCCAAGTGAAAAGTGGCGATTTGGTGTTGATAGACGCCGGCTGCGAGCTGGACGGCTACGCCAGCGACATCACCCGCACCTTCCCAGCCAATGGCAAGTTCACTGGGCCGCAGCGTGCACTCTACGATATTGTTCTTGCCGCCCAAGAGGCCGC
>JBEBJY010000027.1:0-32503 GCA_040079635.1 Burkholderiaceae bacterium
CATGCCATTTAGGGCGTGTATTTGACACACAAAATCAGTAGGCCCACTCACCTCATAATTCAGAACGCAATCGACATCAAAGGTTTGGGTAATGGCTTCTTCAGGCAAGGTGACACGTTGCTTATAAAAAAATGGGGCAGCGGGATGGGCGCTTTGGTTTGGGGAGGACTGAATTGGGGAAGACTGAACGGGCATATTAGTAGCAATATTGGGTTAAAAAACAATCAATTGCTCATTGAATCAATATCGACCAAATTGAGGTATCGGGGATAAGTGAGTTTGGTTGTAGGACAACGCCCCATGCGTGGAATGACCCTGTCTTTGGTAACCCGAGATCGTTGATTTTTATGCCCTTTTGCTTTAGATTCATTGCCTAGAATGCTATTTTTTCACCACCCTACCCATGCCAACGCACAAATAAACAAGAGATGCCAAACCTAAAAGTCACAGAGATCAAGGCCTTCGTCCCATCAAAGGACTTCGAGCTATCAAAGCAGTTCTACAAAGACCTCGGATTCACCATGGCCTCTGAAGGTGGCGGCATCGCCTACTTTCACTTTGGTCATGTCAGCTTCCTACTCCAAGACTTCTGCGCTGTATCTTTTGCCGAGAATTTCATGATGCATATCCTGGTCGAAGATGTAAATGCATGGTGGAACCAAGTCAAAAAGAGTGGCGTTGTCGCAAAATACGGAGTCAAAATGACAGAACTAGAAGATCAGCCGTGGCGCATGCGGGACTTCTGTCTTTACGATCCATCAGGTGTTCTTTGGCGCATTGGGCAGAACATTGAGTGAGAAAGGCAGAAAAGCCCGTCTTGCCCAAAACACCGCCTACCCTCATTGCACCGTGCCACCTGTGCCAATGCAGAAAAAATTTAACCCAACACAAGTAAGTCTTCTCTGTACTTAAGTTATAGTGAAGGTAACGAATCTGCTTTCTTATTTGATCAAGTAAGCGATATCAAAACTATCCAACGAACAACCCAAGAAACAAGCCACTCTCAGGAGACGAAGATGACCAGATTATCCCGCAACCGCCAGATTATGTTGCAAGTTTTACGGTATAAATTACGTTAGGCCTCAAATTTCAAGCGAGGAGATTGCACTTATGTCGGCAGGTTGGCTGGAGGTTGTTCGAGAGGGGCTAAAGGTGCCTGGCTTGCTGGTTGAGGTGTACGGCGATCTAGCCCGCCCTGGTGTACGCCAAGTAGGTCTAGCGTTGGAAACGGTGCTAGGACTCGGCAACACGCTCCTGTGGCCGGTCGCTCTGGCCAACGAGCGCGCACGTATCGCCTTGGTCAAGAATCTTCAGGCCTATCGTGAGAGGATGGTCAACGTACCCGAAAAGGACGTGATTCAAGTTGCACCTGAGATTGGCGTCCCCATCGCTGAAAAGCTCGCCTACGTCAATGATATTGGCCTCACCAGCCTATATGTCGAACTTCTCGCCAAGGCATCAACAGTGACGTCGGTTGCCAAAGCTCACCCAAGCTTTGTGAATGTGATCAACAATCTTTCCCCAGATGAGGCCTTGTTACTTCAAGTCTTCATGAGCCGTGATCATCTACCTTTTGCGCGAGTTGACTTGATACATGGTGATACTGGACAGGGCTATCAGGTCTTAAAAGATGTTGTGATTCCAGAGAATGTCGCGCAGACACTCGCCTATCCAGAGAACGTATCCGCGTACTTCAGCAATCTGGCGGGTCTAGGCTTGGTGCAGCTTGATCATGATGGGCAATTGAAGGATGAGCCTCAGTACGCTGAGTTGGAATCGTTGTGGCTAAAACAGCTCGAAGGCAGCGCCCCACCAAACTCCAATAAGAAGGTGTCTGCGACGAGAGGTACTATTGATGTCACTGCGTTCGGTAGGCAGTTCATTTCTGCGTGCCATGAGGCCTAACCATTCGTTCAACCGGAAGCAATGGGGCATGCCGCCGTTTGGGCCTCCATTTCATTATGGCCCAGACGCCGTCATACCCCACTGCTCCGGTTAACTCGCACGTTAGGCGTCACAAACTACCCCATGGCAATTCCGCAAATTTACCTTGTCGAAGGCCCGGTCGGCGCCGGGAAGTCAACGTACAGCATGTCGCTCGCGACTCGCATAAGCGGCGTCCACATTGCACTGGATGACTGGTTCGCGAAGCTGTTCAGCCCAGATCGACCAAGTACGGATGTTGTTCCTTGGTATCTTGACCGGAAGGAGCGACTTCTCAACCATATTTGGAGCCACGCCCGAACACTGCTCGCATCGGGAGCAACGCCTGTTTTGGAACTTGGTCTTGTGCAGCGGCAGAGTCGCGAGGAGTTCTATCAACGGGCACGTGAAGCACGTATTGAACTCAAAATCTACGTACTTGAGGCATCACGAGAAACCCGACGTGAACGCGTACAGCGTCGGAACATCGAGAGAGGGGCGACATTCTCGATGGTCGTACCTGAGCCAATCTTTGAGATCGCCAGCGACATGTGGCAGAGTCCGGACGAGACTGAGGTTTTAGAAAATTGTATCGAATTCATCTCCACTGAACCCGGACACCAGTGACGCCTAACACCTCAAAAAAATACCAACCATTCAAGCATCTAGCCGGCGTATTTATTGCCTAAGCAGCTATTTTATTTATAGCAAAAAGACTTCGACAAGCTCAGTCCGAACGGGCTAGGTTAGGCAAATAAACCCTTATATTGCTCCCGCAACAAGTTCTTCTGCACTTTCCCCATCGTATTTCGTGGCAATTCTGAAAGCACAAAGCAGCGTTTCGGGATTTTGAAGTTGGCTAACTTAGCCTTCAAATCTGCCAAAACTGCCTCAGCCGTCAAACTCGCACCGGGCTTCAAAATCAAAGCTATCACCCCTACTTCGCCAAAATCTGGGTGCGGGACGCCGATGACGGCGCTCTCGGCTACGCCGGGCATGTCGTTGATGTAGCCTTCAATCTCTGCGGGATAGACGTTGTAGCCGCCGCTGATGATGAGGTCTTTGCTGCGGCCTACGATGGTGACGTAGCCACGGTCGTCGATTTTGCCGACGTCGCCGGTTTTGAAGTAACCGTCTGAGGTAAATTCTTCAGCGGTTTTTTCGGGCATGCGCCAGTAGCCTTTGAAGATGTTAGGGCCTTTGACTTGAATACCGCCAATTTCGCCTGCAGGCAAAGTCGCGCCTTCGTCATCTTGAACTCTGAGTAAGACTTGTGGGAGAGGGAAACCTACCGTTCCTCCCCTACGCTCGCCGTCCTTGGTTGCGTATGGGTTGGACGTGAGCATCGCCGTCTCGCTCATGCCATAACGTTCCAAAATAGTATGCCCAGTACGCTCTTGCCATAAGTTGAAGGTTTCCAGTAACAACGGCGCAGAGCCTGCAACGAAGAGACGCATGTTGCGCACCGCGTCTTTGGTCAAGCCAGCTTCAGCCAGCAAACGCACGTACAGCGTGGGCACGCCCATGAAAACGGTGGCTTCGGGCAGCTTTTGCACGACGACTTTGGGGTCGAATTTGGACAGCCAGATCATCTTGCTGCCGTTCAGCAACGCGCCATGCAGCGCCACAAACAGGCCGTGAACGTGAAAGATGGGCAAGGCGTGGATGAGGACGTCGCCGCCTTGCTCACGCGAGGCTCCAGGTTTTTGCCAACCCCAGTAGTCCTTCAACACCTGCGCGTTGGACAGCAGGTTGTTGTGCGACAGCATTGCACCTTTGCTGCGTCCTGTCGTGCCGCTTGTGTACAAAATAGCGGCCAAGTCGTCGGCTTGGCAGACGGCTGGCGTGTGCTGGTCGCTGCAATGCGCGGCACGGTCCAGCAGCGAGCCGGTGCGGTCGTCACCCAAAGTGAACACGTTTTGCGTGCCCGCTTTAAAGGCGATTTTACTGACCCAGCCGAAGTTGGCGGGGCTGCAGACTACGACAGATGGCTCTGCATTACCGACAAAGTATTCGATCTCAGCGCTTTGGTAAGCTGTGTTGAGCGGCAAAAACACGTAGCCAGCGCGCAAAGTTGCCAAGTACAGCACCATGGCTTCGACGGATTTTTCAACCTGCACGGCTACACGCGCGCCCTTGGGTAAATCCAATGATTCCAACAAGTTAGCCATCATGGCAGTGGCGCGGTCGATGTCCCGCCAGCTGTAATTCAAACTGTTGTCGGCTGAGATGACGGACTCGACGGCGATGGCGTCTAGGTCTTTTGGGAATGCTGCGCGTAAAGCGGTGAAAAGGTTCTGGTTCATGGTGATTATTTTTTCTTATTTCAAAGCAATTTTTATTAATCCGTCATTCCCGCGCAGGCGGGAATCCACAAGCGCCACCATGGATTCCCGCCTTCGCGGGAATGACAGAATTTAGGCTAGATCGTCATTTCAGGTTTCCTGATTCCAAATAGGTTTTCGCTTAGCTATAAAGGCACTGATGCCTTCTTGATGCTCTGCACTTTCGGCATAAGCATAGGGATTGTCAACCGCCGGATTTACTATCGAATTAATAGCTGTATCGGCAATAGATACGCCGGCTAGAGGCATATTTAGACCTCTAAATGTCTGTTTATTGAGTCTAGCCGCCTGTGGGGCGAGCGTCAGGATACGGTTGACGGATTGCATAGCGGAACTTGCAACTTCATTGTCTGCAACAACGCGGTTCAAAAAGCCGCGCTGTAGCATGGTGGGCGCATCTAGCACAGCGGCTTCTAGCAGCATTTCACGCGCGGTTAGTTCACCGACAGCGCGGACGACAACTTCGGCTTCTTTAGGAGCCATCGGGAAACCCAACTTGGCAATCGGCGCGCCAAATTTGGCGGAAGCTCCTGCGATGCGGATATCGCAGCAACTTGCCATTTCCAACCCCGCGCCCATGCAAGCGCCGTCAATTTGCGCGACGATGGGCACGTCACAATTCAACATGGCCTGCAATCCGCCCCACACGTCGATTTCATGGAAGTCACGCAAGCTTGCTTCGTTGAAGCGAAAGCTGGGGTATTCTGAAATATCACCACCTGCGCTGAAAGCCTTCAAGCTGTCGTTATTTACACCGCATGGATAACCTAAAATAAGCACGCAACCGGCGTATTTATTGCTTGAGATGCTGTCAAAAACATAGCGTAATTGCTGCCACATGTGGCGTGACATGGCGTTGAGTTTGGCGGGGTTGGACAGTGTGACCACCGCCAAACGCCCCTCGCCTTCATACCGCAGCTGAACTTCTCCGGTTTGCATCAATCCAGATTTCTTCAATCCAATTTAGCGCCAGAAGCCTTGACCACGGCAGCCCAACGCTTCACCTCAGCGCTGACAAAAGCGCCGTACTGCGCAGGCGTCAAATTGCCAAACTCTGCGCCGTTGTTCGCCCACGCTAGCTTGGCTTCGTCGGTTAAACCTGCTTTTTTGATGTTATCCACGATGGCAGCTTGCACATCTGCAGGTGTGCCTTTGGGTGCCCACAGGCCGTACCAAGTGGTGACGGTGTAGTCTGGCAAACCCAGCTCGCCCGCGCATGGCACATCTGGAAACGCTGGGTTGCGCTTCAAACCAGACACCATCAGCGCCTTGATACGACCGCCTTTGATGTGGCCAGCGGATGAACCCAAACCGTCAAACATCATGTCCACATTGCCAGCCATCAAGTCTTGCAGCGCTGGACCAGCGCCACGGTAAGGGATGTGGGTGATGAAGGTTTTGCTTTGCTGCTTGAACAACTCGCCCGCCAAATGGTGCGATGTGCCACCGCCTGCAGAGCCGTAGTTGTACGTACCAGGCTTCGCTTTAACAGCGGCTAAAAAGGCTTTGAAATCGCCAGGGAACTTCTTAGGATTCACAACCAAAACTTGCGGCACATTGGCTAGGAGCATCAACGGCACGAAGTCTTTTTCAATGTCGTAATCCAACTTGGGGTACATGCTTGGCGCAATGGCGTGGTGCACCGCGCCCATGAACAAGGTGTAGCCGTCGGGCTGCGCTTTAGACGCGATGCTCGCACCCAGCGTACCACCCGCGCCGCCACGGTTGTCGATAACCAGTTGTTTACCGACTAACTTTGAAAACGCACCAGACAGCGGACGAGCAAATGCGTCTGTGCCACCACCTGCGGGGAAAGGCACAACCAAGGTGACTGGTTTGGCGGGCCAAGCAGATTGAGCGAAGCTGCTGGCGGCTGCAAATGGCAGCGCTGAGGCAACGGCGGCTTGCAGGATGGAGCGGCGCTTGATAAGCGTTTGCGCGTGAAATTGTTGCGGTTGATTCATAAATTGTCTCCTTCGGGTTTTAGTTAGTAAATAGCTCAAATCGGTCAAATCGTTTGCTAGGCATCAAATATACAAAGCTTCTATATCGCTAGATACAGGTATTTTCCCCTGCGCCAGCATATTGCGGTGTTTGTCGAGGCGTTTGAGGTCATACAAATAGTTGACCATCAAGCCATAAGACTGTTTCAAACCTTTGACAGATGGGTCACCCGCCCAGTTTAAGCGCTCAATGCGTGCGCCGTTGCCTAAATGGAAACGAGCAACAGGGTCAACCGGCTCGCCATCGTTCATTTCGCGACCTAAATAGTGGGCGGCGCAGCTTTGCAGAATTTGGGCAACGGGCGACTTAGCATCTAGCTCCGACACTTTATCCAGCGCAAACATGAAATGCTCAGCCGTGGGTGGCTGAAAGCCGACGGCTTTGCCTAGCTTAGTCAGTTCCTTCTCGTCCAACTGCTCAAGCATGGTTGACGCGTTTTTAGACAACCACGCCTTGAAGCCTGGAATGGGCGACAGCGTAGCGAAGATTTTGAGTTTGGGAAACTCCATTTTCAAAGTTTCAACCACGTTTTTAATCAAAGAATCACCAAAACTGACACCACGCAAACCGGCTTGCGTGTTGCTGATGGAGTAAAAAATAGCGGTGGTTGATTTGTTTAAATCTTCCGCGTCGGCAGACTCGTCGAGCAGCGGCAATATGCTGCTAGCGATGTCGTGCAAAAGCGCCACTTCCACAAAAATAAGCGGTTCATTGGGCATGCGTGGGTGGAAAAAGCCGTAGCACCGGCGGTCGCTGTCCAGCCGGTTTTTCACATCGGCCCAGCTTTTGATATCGTGCACCGCTTCGTATTTGATGAGTTTTTCAATCAAGGACGCAGGCGAATCCCAGCTGATGCGGCGCAGCTCTAAAAAGCCCACGTCAAACCAGGTGGAAAACATGTATTCCATCTCAGCATCCAACGCCAGCAAGCGTTTGTCTGATTTCAGCGAAGGCAAAATCTCCGCCCGCATGTTGACCAAAAACTGGATGCCATCTGGGAACACGCTGAAGCGTTGCAACAGGCGACGGCGCGGCGACACCGTGCTTTTGCGCAATCGCACCTCGGCCACGGCTTCTTCAGCCGTACCAATGGCGGCAGCAAATTTGGCTTGTGCGGTTTTGGCAACGATGGGGTCGGCTTTGAAATGCTCACTCATCAACAGCCAGCATTCGCGCTTGTACTCAATCGGCGCTTTGGCGTACCAATCTGCCACGCGTTTGGCGCGTTTGCCACCCTCCACTTCGCTGACGCTGGGGTCGATGATGGCTTTGAGTTCCTCAAGCGTGCGCTTAGAGGCATTGGCTACCAGCAAAGGCGTGATGGCCTCTTGCAATTTACTCACTTTGCTACTGATCCACTCAGTTGTTTTCATGCGGCCTCTTGTTTTGGTAGGTTTTGATGTTGGGTTGCAGCATTGATAACATCGTCTAATTTGCTGCTCAAGCTGTCACGCTGCTCAGCCAAATCGCGCAAAGCCACGCGCTGACGCGTCAAATGGGTGCGCATCGCCGCTTCCGCGCCTTCAGGGTCACGGGCTTTGAGTGCTGCGAATACGGCTAAATGCTCGCTGAGGCTTTGCCCCAAGCGGCGCGGCGCGTGTAAGGATTGCAAACGCGCCAGCTTCAAGATCTTGCGCAAATCACCAATCACCTGCGCCAGCCAGCGGTTGTTCGCCAAAGTGATGATGGCCTCGTGGATGGTGTAGTTGACTTGGTAGTAGTCAGCAATCCGCTTGGCTTCAGCGTGACTGGCTAGGCGCTGATGCAAGATATCCAAAGCAGCCAAATCCGCATCATTAGCATTTTTAGCCGCCTCAAAAGCGCAACGCCCTTCCAGGAGCGCAATCACAGGGAAGATGTCGTCCAAGTCCTTCTCAGTAACTTGGCTCACAAAACACCCCTGACGCGGCTCATGCCGCACCAGCCCCTCAAAAGCCAACACTTTGAGCGCCTCGCGCAGCGGTGTGCGGGAAATGCTGAGTTTTTCGCACAAGGCCAGCTCGTCCAAAAATGCGCCAGCAGCCAATTCACCAGAAAAAATCTGCTCCCGCAGGGTGCTGGCGACCTGCATGTGTAAGGAGTTGGGGACGAGGCGCATGGTGTTTATTGCTTTATTTTGCTATGAATTGCGTGTTATTTTTGATAATTCCACGTAATTACAGAAAATTATTCAACAGCAAGATCAATTAAATAGCTGGTGTTTACCCTAAATTTAATTAGGGTCAGATTCTAATTAATGCCTGAGACAGGACTAACATAAGGCGATATATGCTACTATATTTATAGCTGCTTAGGCAACGAATACGCCGGCTAGCGGCATACTCAACCCTTAAACCCGCTCAATAATCAGCGCAATACCCTGCCCCACACCAATACACATGGTGCACAGCGCGTATTTGCCTTTGATGACTTCCAGCTGGTTCAAAGCCGTCGTCACCAACCGTGCCCCACTCGCCCCCAGCGGATGACCGAGTGCAATCGCCCCACCGTTAGGGTTGACGCGGGCGTCGTCGTCGGCAATGCCCAAATCGCGCAAAACTGCTAGACCTTGCGCGGCGAAGGCTTCGTTGAGTTCGATCACGTCCATCTGCTCCAGTGTCAAACCCGTCAGAGCCAGCACTTTGCGCGTAGCGGGTGCGGGGCCAAAACCCATGATGCGGGGTGCGACGCCAGCAGTCGCCATACCGACCACGCGGGCGCGGGGTTTTAAGTTGTACTTTTTGACGGATTCTTCATTGGCCAATAACAAAGCGCAAGCGCCGTCGTTGACGCCAGATGCATTGCCTGCTGTCACTGAACCTTCGGGTTTAACGATAGGTTTGAGCTTGGCGAGTACTTCTAAGGTGGTGGTGCGGGGGTGTTCGTCTTGGCTGACGATGAGGGGGTCACCCTTCTTTTGTGGAATCGTGACTGGTGTGATTTCAGCGTTGAAAAAGCCATTTTGTTGGGCTTTGACGGCGTTTGTCTGCGAGTGCATCGCCATCAAATCTTGATCTGCGCGGTTGATATTGAAATCGGCAGCGACGTTTTCAGCTGTTTCAGGCATGGAATCGACGCCGTATTGGGCTTTCATCGCTTTGTTGACGAAGCGCCAGCCGATGGTGGTGTCATAAACGGTGTTAGTACGGCTAAAGGCAGATTCGGCTTTGGGCATCACAAACGGGGCACGGCTCATGCTTTCGACACCGCCAGCAATCATCATGCTGGCTTCGCCGGACTTGATCGCGCGGGCTGCTGTGCCTATGGCATCTAGACCTGAACCGCAGAGGCGATTGATAGTCGCGCCGGGTACGTCAACGGGCAAACCTGCCAACAGAGACGACATGTGCGCCACGTTGCGGTTGTCTTCGCCAGCTTGGTTGGCGTTGCCATAAATCACGTCGGTGACGGCTGCCCAATCGACACTGGGATTGCGGTTCATCAGGGCGCGGATAGGAATGGCGCCCAAGTCGTCAGTGCGAACTGATGACAATGCGCCACCGTAGCGGCCGAAAGGAGTGCGGATGGCGTCGATGATGTAGGCTTGTGACATAAAATATCCCGATTTAATGTGGTTTTAAAAACAGCCTGTAGCCTGCGTATTTACTGCCTGAGCAGCTATTAATTCAATAGTGAAAATAGCTTAATCAGGCTGAAGTGTATGAAATCTTAATACGTCTCTAAATGCAAGCGGCCTTCTTTTTTGAGCGCTGCGCCTACTGTATCCCAAGACAAGCCCGCCTCTTCGGCGATATGACGCATAGCGGACAGCACGCCCTCTTCCATGCTTTTGAGGCCGCAGACGTAAAAGCAGGTGTTGGCATCGGCCAGCAAGGGTGCCAAGTCGGCAGCGCGCTCGCGCATCAAATCCTGCACATAGCGTTTGGGTTGACCGGGTGTGCGGGAGAAGGCGAAGTTGTTGTCAATGAAATCTTTGGGCAAACCTTGCAGCGGACCGAAATATGGCAATTCTTCTTTGGTACGAGCACCGAAGAAAAGGTACAGTTTGCCGCCGTCAAACTTGCCTGACTGGCGCAAACGCCGACGCCACTCGGTCATGGCGCGCATGGGGGCGCTGCCCGTGCCGGTGCAGATCATCACGATGTTGGATTTAGGGTGGTTGGGCATCAAAAAGCTGCTGCCAAACGGGCCGATGACCTGAACGGTATCGCCCACTTTCAAGTCGCACATATAGTTTGAAGCCACGCCGCGAACTGGCTTGCCTTGATGATCTTCCAGCACGCGTTTGATAGTTAGCGACAAGTTGTTGTAGCCAGGTCGCTCTCCATTACGCGGGCTGGCGATCGAGTATTGGCGAGCATGGTGGGATTTGCCATCGGCATCAGCACCTGTGGGCAAAACACCGATGGATTGGCCCTCTAATACGGGGAAAGGCATAGAGCCAAAATCTAGCACAATGTGGTGAGTGTCGTAGTCCGCACCGCTGGTTTTGCCAACTTCTGTTACCCGCACATTGCCAACGACTGTAGCCGTAACAGTCGCTTTTGGGCCATACAAGTTGGTATAGGCATGCGCCGCCGACCACGGTGGGATAGTTGCACCGTAGTTGACAGAGACAGCAGCGCCAGCATTGGTTTGAAAAGCAGTGTCAACTACGGCAGACGAAGTGTCAGCCACCGCCATCGACACTTCTGAAGCATCCATGCCCAGTTGTTCAGCCAATTGGTCAGCACTCAGTTCCGCAGGCAAATCGTCCCAAGTCAACTGCACTTCTGGCGAATAAGCCGCATTACGTGGCATCATGCGCCAGTTGTCAATCGAGCCTGTGGGGCATGGCGAGATGCAGTCCATACACAGATTGCACTTGGTGGCGTCAACCACGTAGTTGCGCGAATCATGCGTGATAGCCTGCACCGGGCAAATCGCTTCGCAGGTGTTGCAGCGTATGCATATCTCGGGGTCGATGAGATGTTGCTTAATCACAGCGGTGGTTGCGGAAGTTGCCATGTCCATAGATAAATACCTTACAAAGATACCTTAATTGAAACGCACATATTCAAACTCAACCGGCTGGCGGTTGATGCCCATGACCGGTGGTGCAATCCAGTTGGCAAACTTGCCTGGCTCGACCACACGACCCATCAAGCTGGCGACGTAGGCACGGTCTTGGCTGCTTGGTAGCCATTTGTCGACATTGGCTTTCCACTCGGCTTCAGACACCACGCGGCCATCTGGTGACACTTTAACACCAGCAAGTGCGCCGATATTGCGGTGAAATGCCTTGTGTGGTACTTTGAGGGTAAACGGAATACCTGCTTTTTCAAGTACACGGTTCCAACGGCCAACACCTGCGACTGAATCGACGATGTAATCATCACGCAGCACTTCGTTGAGTGCGTTGAGCATAGGTACTTCTTTTTCAACCAGTTGACCATCACGGGCTTCTAGCACTTTGTAGGTTTGACCTTTGAGCACGTGGTCGTCGACACGTTTGCCTTCTTCATAACGACCTTTCAGGCCGGTGCTGTAGAAGGTCGCCGCGTTGCTGGACTCGTCTGCACCAAACAGATCAATCGTCACGCTGAAGTGGAAATTGATGTAGCGCTGGATGGTTGGCAAATCAATCACACCAGCGGCGCGCAGCTTGTTCACATCGTCGGTTTTGAGTTCGTTCATGGCGCGCGCAGTGCGTGTGATGACGCGAGAAATACCGCTTTCACCCACAAACATGTGGTGCGCTTCTTCGGTCAGCATGAATTTGGTGGTGCGTGCCAGCGGGTCAAACGCACTTTCAGCCAGGGCGCAGAGCTGGAATTTGCCATCGCGGTCGGTGAAGTACGTGAACATGAAGAAGCTGAGCCAGTCTGGGGTGGCTTCATTGAAGGCACCCAAAATGCGCGGGTTGTTTTCATCACCCGAGCGGCGCTCTAACAAAGCATCTGCTTCTTCGCGGCCGTCACGACCAAAGTGTTTGTGTAACAAATAAACCATCGCCCACAGATGGCGACCTTCTTCGACGTTGATCTGAAACAGATTACGCAGGTCGTACATGCTGGGTGCTGTCAAGCCGAGGTGACGTTGCTGCTCAACCGATGCTGGCTCGGTGTCACCCTGGGTCACGATGATGCGACGCAGATTGGCGCGGTGCTCGCCAGGCACATCTTGCCAAGCTTTTTCACCTTTGTGGTCGCCAAAATGAATTTTACGATCAGCTTCACCTGGGTTCAAAAAGACGCCCCAGCGGTAGTCCCGCATCTTGACGTGGCCAAACTGGGCCCAGCCTTGTGGGTCAACGCTGACGGCTGTACGCAAATACACATCCATGTCCGTCGAACCGGTCGGACCGACGTCATCCCACCAGTTGATGAAGTTCGGCTGCCATTGCTCCAAAGCACGTTGCAAGGTGCGGTCTTCGCTCAAGTTGACGTTGTTTGGGATTTTTTCGCTGTAATTGATGCTGCTCATTTAGTAACTCCAAGTGTGTATAAATTAATGAATGAATAATTTTTAAACGCGATTCCAGTCAAAGACAGATTTCTCGCCTTTGCCATAGACCTTCAAAGCACCTTTTTCGCCAACAGCGTTGGGACGCTGGAAAATCCAGTTTTGCCAAGCGGTCAAACGGCCAAAAACGCGGGTGAACATATTTTCCGGACCATTGAAGCGCAAATTGGCTTCCATACCAGTCAGGGCATCGGGCGACATGGATACGCGCTCTTCGATGGCAATGCGCACTTCATCTGCCCAGTCAATATCGTCCGGGTTTGATGTCACCAAACCTACCGCAAAAGCGGCATCGGCATCTAGTGCCTGGCCAGCTTTGGCGCGTACAGCTTCCAGCGCAGGCGCTTCGTCATAAAAACGGCGCTGTAAGCGACTTTGACCTGTCACCATCGGGAACATGCCGAAATTAACATCCACTACAGTGATTTTGGGAGAAGCGGCTTCATCGTCTGGCAGCATCAATTGGTAGCTACGGTCGCAAGCCAAGGCCAGCTCCAGAAGCGTACCCGAGAAGCAAGAACCAGCCTCTATCAGGGCAAACAAGCTGCGTGATGACACATCCAAACGACTGAACGTGCGGCGCAACAAACCGATGGTTTCGCGGACGAACCAGTTGTCTTTGTTGGCCAACATCACCGCATCACTCGCCAACACCTCAGCGGCGTCGCCCTGCGTTTTGATCAACCACATGCCGATGTCCAACTCGTTGGTACGCATTTGCAAAATGGCGTCTTCCAGTTCGCGCGCCATTTGCAATGGCCACCAGTTCACACCAGCTTCCAAGATAGCTTGGGCTGTTTGAGGCTGCTTAGATATATCGCCTTCTGGCGCTTTGACGGTGAGCGTCGCCACGCGCTTTGAACGGTCAATCTCAACAGTGACAAAACCATAACGCAAGGCATCTGCTTCAATAGTGCGCTTCAATGGGGTCAAGGTGACACCTTTGCCGTCTGCAGGACGGTCGCTTTGCTCTGCCAATTGCAGGGCGCGTTCTTGCACTTTTTGCGCAAAGACGGAAGATTTGGCAATATCGTCCACCAAGCGCCAGTCTTTGGCTTTTTGACCGCGAACGCCCTCAACACTGGTGCAAAACAGATCAGCCAGATCATGGCGCACATGGCGCTTGTCGGTCACGCGAGTCAAGCCGCCGGTACCGGGCAACACGCCGAGCAAAGGCACTTCTGGCAAACTCACCGCAGAAGAGCGGTCATCAATCAAAATAATCTCGTCACATGACAAAGCCAATTCATAGCCGCCGCCCGCGCACGCGCCATTGACTGCCGCCAAAAACTTCAAACCGCTGTATTTGGAAGAGTCTTCCAGGCCGTTGCGTGTTTCGTTGGTGAATTTACAGAAATTCACTTTCCAGGAATGGCTGCTGACACCCAGCATGAAAATGTTGGCGCCTGAGCAGAAAACTTTGTCTTTGGCGCTGGTCATGACAACTGTGCGTACCTCAGGGTGCTCAAAACGGATACGGTTAATGGCGTCGTTCAATTCAATATCGACACCCAAATCGTAGCTATTTAACTTGAGCTTATAACCAGGACGCAAACCTGCGTTTTCATCAATGTCTACAGACAAGGTGGCGACCGCGCCATCGAACTTGAGTTTCCAGTGTTTGTACTGGGAAGGGTCTGTTTGGTACTCAACTTGTGGCGCAGTGTTCATTGTTAAAGCTCCGTAGGTTATATGCAAAATATTGCATGTTGTTTTGAATGTATATATGCATCATAGTGCATTTTTAAAAGCAAGTCAACAACATATGCATTTTTTTGCAAAAAATCAAATCGGCTGCTCCAAAGCCTCCCTCACCATGTGGCTCAAAGCTTTAAAAGTAGCATCCAGTTCTTGCGCACTGGTATTGAGTTTCATGTCAGCTTTCGAGTAAAAAGCGGCTCGACCATTCAGAATTTGCTTTAAATCCTCCATGGCTTCTTTACTTGCAGCCATAGGGCGTAAATCCCCCTGAGCGGCAACACGTTGCATATGGTCTTCAGCATCGGCTTGTAGCCAAACGGTGGTGCAATGCGCTAGCAAGAGATTGAATGTCGCAGGATCGGACACCAGGCCACCTGGCGTGGCGATGACCGCCTCGGGATGGATTTGAATGGCTTCTTCTAGCGCACGTCGCTCGTAGCGGCGGTAGGCATTCATTCCATAGAGCGCCTGGATTTCCGAAATACTGCAGCCCGCAAATTTTTCAATTTCACGGCTCAATTCCACAAAGGCAAAACCCAAATCATCAGCAAGCAACTGCCCCAGCGTGGATTTACCTGCACCGCGCAACCCAATCAAGGCGACACGGGGACTCCGTGCTGCATTTCCACCGCCTGTGCCCAACAATTCTCCTACAGCCACGCGCACCCGATGCAGTGTCGCGTCATCACGATGTTCCAACAATTCCCGCAGCATCAGCCACTCGGGTGATGAGGTCGTAACATCGCCAATCAGTTCGGCTAGTGAACATTGCAGCGCGCCGGCGACTTGCAGAAGCACAAGAATAGAAGCGTTGCCAGTACCGTATTCAAGATTAGCCAAGTGCCGCTCGGACACATCAGCCATGTTAGCTACGGCTTTGCGAGTCAGACCGCGACGAGAGCGCAAAGCGCGGACGCGTTCACCCAAAGCTGTTAAAAAAGGATCACGCTCAACGTCTTGTATGCCTGGTGAGTTTTGCGAAACAGGTAATGGAGTTGCCTGATCGATATTTAAGAATGACTTCAGCTTAACCTCTGATGGTTTAATTTTATGCAATATAGTGCTTGACATGATTTAAGAAAAGTTTTATCGTTCGTGCATATTTCAATAAGCACAATAATTCATATTATTGAAATGTGCAAGCAAAATAATTGTAACCATGGAGATTGGCACATGTCGCCCACCGAATTTCGCGAACAGATCGCAGAACTCACCGTCCTACTCGCGGGACGACCGCTGGATGCTGCTTTAGATAGTTGGTTAAATACCGAACATGGCGCAGGAAGTGCCACCTTTGAACGCTTGAAAGCCAGTTGCGAAGCCGGTGTCGCTGAGGGTTGGCTCTGCGACCGTGAAGGCGGCGGCATTCGTTATGGTCGTATTTTTAAACCTGCGCCTGAACTAAATGGCTTTTCAGTTGACGTGGTGGACATGCAGGACATTGCCGGCCCGCACCATGCACATCCGCTGGGCGAGATTGACCTGATCATGCCCATCGGTGGTGACGCCCAGTTTGACAGCCGCTCAGCGGGATGGCTGGTGTATCCACCCGGCACGGCGCATCGTCCTACCGTGAGCCAAGGCAGAGCTCTAGTACTTTACCTGCTACCTGAAGGTCGCATTGACTTCACGCGTTAAAGCGGAAAACCTACACAAGCCGCCCGAACGCCCCAAACAACCAAATACATCCAAAAACTAAACATGACACAAAAACTCCCCAACTTCCTAGGCGGCCAATGGCAAACTGGCACCGGCGCTGGAACGCCCCTGTTTGACCCCATCCTTGGCACAGAATTAGTAAGCGTCGACGCAACAGGCCTAGATTTAGCCGCCGGTTTTACCTTCGCCCGTGAGCAAGGTGGTGCTGCCCTGCGTGCCCTGACCTACCGCCAGCGCGCTGGCATGCTGGCTGCAGCGGTCAAAGTATTGCAAGCCAACCGCGACGCCTACTATGACATCGCCACCGCCAACAGCGGTACAGTTAAAAACGACACGGCTGTAGATGTTGATGGTGGCATCTTCACACTGGGAACCTACGCCAAACTGGGCGAATCTTTGGGTGATCGACACTTCATGCTGGATGGCGAGGCGGCGCGCCTGGGCAAAGACCCGCTGTTTCAGTCGCAACATGTGCTCACACCCACGCGCGGCGTGGCCTTGTTCATCAACGCTTTCAACTTCCCCAGCTGGGGTTTGTGGGAAAAAGCAGCTCCGGCACTGTTGTCGGGCGTTCCCGTCATCATCAAGCCCGCCACTGCTACGGCCTGGTTGACGCAACGCATGGTCAAAGACGTGGTTGATGCGGGTATCTTTCCGGTCGGCGCGCTGTCCGTGGTGTGCGGCAGTTCGGCGGGGTTGATGGATGCACTGCAGCCTTTTGATGTCGTTTCATTCACCGGCTCGGCAGAAACCGCCACGGTCATTCGTTCGCACCCTGCCGTGACGCAACGCTCGGTGCGTGTCAACATTGAGGCCGACAGCGTGAATTCAGCGCTCTTGTTGCCTGATACAGCACCGGGCAGCGAATCGTTTGACCTGCTGGCAAAGGAAGTCGCCCGCGAAATGACCGTCAAATCAGGGCAAAAATGCACCGCTATTCGACGCGTTTTTGTACCAGAAGCCATGTACACAGCCGTTGCCCAAGCCATCTCGGCACGGCTGGCCAAAACCACCGTAGGCGACCCGCGCAACGAGTCTGTCCGTATGGGTGCGCTGGTCAACCGCGCACAGTTGGCTAGCGTGCGTGAAGGTTTGGACTACCTCAAACAACAAGCCGAAGTCCTGCACGATGGCGCAACGCACGCGCTGGTAAATGCTGATGCTGCCATCGCCTGCTGCGTCGGTCCCACTTTATTAGGTACACGTGATGCAACCGGCAGCGACAGCGCCGACCGCATCCACGACACCGAGGTGTTTGGGCCGGTTGCCACCCTGCTGCCCTACCGCGACATCGCACACGCCTTGGCCCTGATCCGTCGTGGCCAAGGTTCACTGGTGACCTCCCTGTATGGCAGCGACCCAGCAGCGTTGGCAACTGCAGCGCTGGAACTGGCCGACAGCCATGGCCGCGTGCATGTGATTTCACCCGATGTTGCCGCACTGCACACGGGTCACGGCAACGTGATGCCGCAGTCCCTGCACGGTGGCCCGGGCCGAGCGGGTGGCGGTGAAGAACTGGGCGGTTTACGTGCCTTGAATTTTTACCACCGCCGTAGCGCCGTCCAGGCCAGTACAGCTGTGCTATCCGCGCTGTCTGAATCCACAAGCTAAAGCGGCTAAAGCGATTAGCTAATTTTCACAATAAAAATACAGCATCAGGAGACCATCATGAGTGAACATCCACAGGTTCAAGCACCCGGCGCAACGTTTAACTTTGCACAGCATCTGATTGAGCGAAACGCCAGCCGCCCAGCCAAGATCGCCTACATCGACGATCAAGGCAGTTTGAGTTACGGTGAATTAGAAAACCGAATTCGCCGTGTGGCCGCTGCCCTCCTTGCCCAAGGCGTACGCCGTGAAGAGCGCGTCCTCTTGCTGATGCATGACTGTAGCGACTGGCCTACTACATTTTTAGGAGCGCTTTACGCAGGTATTGTGCCGGTTGCAGTCAATACCCTGCTCAGCGCGGATGACTACCACTTCATGCTGCAACACAGCCGTGCGCAAGTGGCGATGGTGTCACAGGCGCTGCTGCCCACCTTGCAAGCAGCAATGGCCAAAGGCGATCACGAAGTCAAAACCATGATTGTTTCACGACCAGATGCCACCTTGCCGGCCAACGCGGTGTCGCTAGATGCCCTGATTAGGCAACATGCTCCCCTTGAAAAGGCAGCAAACACCAGCCCGGATGACCCCGGTTTTTGGCTCTACTCCTCAGGTTCCACCGGTCGCCCCAAAGGCACGCTACACACCCACGCCAACCCCTACTGGACGGCAGAACTCTATGGAACACCTGTGTTGGGCATTTCTGAGAAAGATGTGTGCTTTTCAGCAGCCAAGTTATTTTTTGCTTATGGTCTAGGCAATGGTTTGAGCTTCCCGCTCAGTGTGGGTGCTACCGTGGTTTTGATGGCAGAGCGCCCCACGCCTGACGCAACATTCAAACGTTGGACAGACACACGATTTGGCCCGCAACCCACCGTATTTTTCGGTGCACCCACTGGTTTTGCAGGCATGCTGGCATCGCCTAACTTACCCGCAAAAAAAGATGTTGCATTACGCATGTGCTCATCGGCAGGTGAAGCTTTGCCTGCCGAATTAGGCGAAAAATTCACGCAGCATTTTGGCGTCGAGATTGTGGACGGCATCGGCTCCACTGAAATGCTGCATATCTACCTGTCGAACCGACCCGGCAAAGTACGCTACGGAACAACCGGCTGGCCAGTACCGGGGTACGACATTGAGCTGCGTGGTGACGATGGCCAGCCTGTACCCGACGGCGAAACAGGCGATTTGTTCATCAAGGGCCCTAGCGCAGCGCTTTTGTACTGGGGTAACCGCGAAAAATCACGAGAAACCTTTCAAGGCGCTTGGACCAAAAGTGGCGACAAATACGTCCGTAACGCCGACGGCACTTACACCTACTCAGGTCGCAGTGACGATATGCTCAAGGTCAGCGGCATCTATGTGTCGCCCTTCGAGGTGGAATCTACTCTGGTACAGCACCCAGCCGTGCTAGAAGCCGCCGTGATTGGTGTGAATGATAGCGATGGACTCACCAAAACCAAAGCTTATGTCGTACTCAAAGCGGGGCAATCGGCCACTGAAGCGGAACTCAAAGCCTTCGTTAAAGACCGTTTAGCGCCATACAAATACCCAAGATCGATCGAATTCATCGCAGAACTGCCCAAAACTGCAACTGGCAAGATTCAGCGTTTCAAATTACGGGACAGCGAAGCTGCGAAATAACGTTGATGGCTACGAGTCAATTCGTCAACATCGACTGGACTGGTAAAAGCGTCAGTATCGAATACCAATGGCTGGGTTCTGCTGATGCTGAGCGACCTTTCATCATCTTTTTGCACGAAGGTTTGGGCTCGGTAGCCATGTGGAAAGACTTTCCGCAGCGACTGTGCGAAGCTGCAGATTGTCGTGGATTGGTGTATTCCCGTCCCGGCTATGGCAAATCGACGCCTCGCGCAGCAGACGTTGCTTGGCAACCCGATTTCATGCATCGCCAAGCTTTCGAGGTCTTGCCAACGTTGCTAAAAGCACTAGACATCAACACCGAAGTGCAAAAACCGTGGTTATTTGGGCATAGCGATGGCGGTTCTATTGCTCTGCTTTTTGCAGCAAAGTATCCAAACAATACGTCGGGTAGCATCGTTTTAGCACCTCATATTTTGGTAGAAGAAGTTTCCATCAGCAGCATTGAAAAAGCGAAAATCGCCTACCAAACGACCGAACTTCGCAGCAAGCTTGCACGCTTTCATGATGATGTTGATTCTGCCTTTTGGGGCTGGAACGATATCTGGCTCAACCCCGCATTCAGGCATTGGAATTTGACGCAAGCGATCAAAACCATCACCTGCCCGTTGTTGGCCATTCAAGGTTTGGATGATGAATATGGCACGCTTGAGCAAATTCACGGCATCAAGCGTGTATTACCTGACACCCAACTGCTAGAACTGTCCAACTGCGGCCACTCGCCGCATCGCGACCGGCCAGACGCTCTAATTGACGCCTGTGTTGCGTTCGTTTTTTCGGTTGTTGGCCCATAACCACAAAGCCGCACCGCCAACAATCATCGGCACGCACAGCCACTGCCCCATGCTCATGCCAAGCGACAAGATACCCAAATGCGCGTCTGGCTCGCGGAAAAACTCTGCAGTAAAGCGCAAAACGCCATAACCCATGAAAAACGCCGCAGCGACTTGCCCCTCCTTGCGCTCTTTTCGGGCATAAAGCCACAGCAACACGAATAACAGCAAGCCCTCAAGCAAAAACTGGTAAATCTGCGAAGGGTGGCGAGGTGCATCTCCATAGCCCCTAAAAACCATGCCCCATGGCAGTGATGGGTCAGCCAAACGTCCTGGCAATTCGCCATTGATGAAATTCCCCACACGCCCTGCCGCCAAACCTGTCGGTACGCATGGCACACCAAAGTCAATCACCTGCCAAAACGGCTTTTTGCGGGAATAGGCGTACCACACCATCGCGGCAATGACCCCCAGCATGCCGCCATGAAAGCTCATACCGCCCTGCCACACTGCAAAAATCTCCAGCGGATGCGACGCGTAATAGGCTGGCTTGTAAAACAAACAATAGCCAATGCGCCCGCCCAAAATCACGCCCATGACACCCGCAAACAAAATATCCTCCACATCACGCTTTGACCATTTGCCAGTGGTGTCGCCCGCTAGTCGCGCGTACGGTTGATGCTTTAGCCGCCTGAAACCCAGCAGCATGAACAGACCAAACGCAGCAAGGTAAGTTAAACCATACCAATGGATGGCCAAAGGGCCAAGTTGCAGCGCGACGGGGTTGATTTGGGGGTGAATTAGCATGGTTGTGATGTTAGCAGCAGATGAGACAACTATAGTGCGAACTTGAATGCAGACTTTTTACACCTTTTTGACTCTTTTTTGAGAGTGACGTGCCAACTATTTCTGGTATTTCTATTTCGTTTAGAAATCGCAGCAAATCAGTTAATCAACTCTTAACCAGCTATCTAAAATCCACAACTCATGCACTATTGCATGATGTTTATCACTATTCAACGCAATACATAAAATTTAGGGAGATTCGACCATGTTTGACCTCATCATCCGCGAAGTAGCATCACGCTTTGGTCTTGGCGACAAAGCTGGCCCACTGGTGCAAATGCTCTTGGCCTACATCACCAACAAAGACACAGGTGGCATCGCTGGCTTCATGTCCAAACTGTCTTCAGGTGGTTTGGGTGACATCGCCAAATCATGGCTTGGCGGTGGCGCTAGCGCTTTGCCAGTGAGCTCATCTCAAATCGAATCTTTGCTGGGTGGTCAAGGTGACTTGCTCAGCGGCATCACATCTAAATTGGGTATTGGTGGTTCGACCGCTTCTTCAGCTTTGGGCTTTTTGTTGCCTATGATTATTGGCAAGCTCACCCCAGGTGGCTCTATTCCAACATCATTGTCTACCGACGTGATGGGCTTTATCACAGGTGGTGCTTCTGCGCTAACCAAAGGCGTAACTGGCGCTGCTGCAGGAGCAGTTGGCGCTGCAGGTGCTGCCACCGTTGCAGCCAGCAAAGTGGTCGGTTCTGCTGGCCACGCAGTAGGTTCTGCAGCTAACGCAGGTGCTGGCGCTGTTTCGGCTGCTGCCTCAGCTGGTGGCGGTTTGATGAAATGGTTGCCTTGGTTGGCAGCGGGTATAGCAGCTCTCTTTTTGCTCAGCTATTGCAACAAAGGTGGCGACGCTGCTAAGCAAGCCGCTGATGGCGCTAAAAACGCTGCGGCTTCTGCACCTGCAACTGCTACGGCAGATGCCGCAAAAGTCGCTGCCGACGCCGCAGCAAAAGCCAAAACAGATGCTGAAGCCGCTGCTAAAGCAACCGCAGACGCTGCCGCAGCTGCTACAGCAAAGACTGCCGCCGAAGTTGCACCTGCTGGTTCAGGCTTGGTTGCCTTCACACACGACGGTGCACCAGCTTTGAAGGTCTACTTTGACTCCGGTAAAACTGCCGTTGCAGCGGGTTTTGCGGAAACTTCTAAGGAATTGGTAGGACACCTCAAAGCCAACGCAAGTAGCAAAGCCGTGGTAACTGGCTTCAACGACCCAACGGGCAATGCAACGGCTAATGCTGAATTGTCTAAAAACCGCGCCAAAGGCGTAGCAGCAGCCCTCAAAGCAGCTGGCATTGCCGAAGACCGCGTGCTGCTCGAAAAGCCAGCGGATACAACAGGTTCGGCTTTGAGCAACTCAGAAGCACGCCGTGTGGAAGTGACTATTCGTAAGTAAATTACTGCTATTTCGCTAAAAAGGAGGCTTTGGCCTCCTTTTTTCATTTTTACCATAAAAATATACCTCTAGCCGGCGTATTTATTGCCTAAAGTGCTATTAAATTGATAGTAATTTTCACCTCACTGTGATCTCCAAAGCTTTCTTATAATAGAAGCATCTTTAACCCCAAAAGCATCCGACCATGACCATCCTGAACCCACGCTCTAGAAATATCACCGAAGGCAAGTCTCGTGCGCCTAACCGCTCTATGTATTACGCCATGGGCTATGAAGAGGCGGATTTTAAGAAACCTATGGTGGGCGTGGCGAATGGGCACAGCACGATCACGCCTTGCAACTCTGGGCTGCAAAAGCTGACGGACGCGGCGATTGATGCGATTGAAGCGGCTGGCGGCAATGCGCAGGTGTTTGGCACGCCGACCATTTCTGACGGTATGGCGATGGGGACTGAGGGGATGAAGTACTCGCTGGTCAGCCGCGAGGTGATTTCTGACTGCATCGAAACCAGCGTGCAAGGCCAGTGGATGGACGGCGTGCTGGTGGTGGGTGGCTGCGACAAAAACATGCCGGGCGGCCTGATGGGCATGCTGCGCGCCAATGTGCCAGCAATTTACGTCTACGGTGGCACCATTTTGCCGGGCAAATACCAAGGCAAAGACCTGAATATCGTCAGCGTTTTTGAAGCCGTGGGTGAAAACGCCGCTGGCCGTTTGAGCGATGAAGATTTGCTACAAATCGAGCGCCGCGCCATCCCTGGCCCAGGTTCATGCGGCGGCATGTACACAGCCAACACCATGAGTTCGGCGTTTGAGGCACTGGGCATTTCCCTGCCCTACTCGTCCACAATGGCGAATCCGCACGACGAAAAGCTCAACTCAGCTGCTGAATCGGCCCGTGTGTTGATCGAAGCCATCAAAAAAGACATCAAACCGCGTGACATCGTGACTAAGAAGTCGATTGAAAACGCAGTAGCCGTCATCATGGCGACCGGTGGCTCAACCAATGCGGTGCTGCATTTCTTAGCCATCGCCCATGCGGCGGGTGTGGAATGGAGCATTGACGACTTTGAGCGCATGCGCAAAAAGATTCCCGTTTTGTGCGATTTGAAGCCTTCTGGCAAATACCTCGCAGTCGATTTGCACCTTGCTGGCGGCATTCCTCAAGTGATGAAAACATTGATGGCGGCTGGCTTGTTGAACACAGATTGCATCACCATCACTGGCCAAACCATTGGCGAGATGCTGAATTCACTGAACTTGCCAGATGTGCCACGCGCAGACCAAGACGTCATTCGCCCTATCGACAAACCCATGTACGCCCAAGGCCATTTGGCAATTTTGAAGGGCAATTTGTCTCCTGAGGGCGCAGTTGCCAAAATCACAGGCTTGAAAAACCCAGTGATCACTGGCCCAGCACGCGTGTTTGACGACGAGCAAACCGCCCTCGCCGCCATTTTGGCCAACAAAATTGTGCCGGGCGATGTGATGGTGCTGCGCTATTTAGGCCCTAAGGGCGGCCCCGGTATGCCAGAAATGTTGGCACCGACAGGCGCGTTGATTGGACAAGGTTTGGGCGAGTCTGTGGGTTTGATCACCGATGGTCGTTTCTCAGGCGGTACGTGGGGCATGGTCGTCGGCCACGTTGCACCTGAAGCGGCTGCAGGCGGCACGATTGCCTTCATCCATGAAGGCGACTCGGTCACCATCGACGCCAAACAGTTGCTTTTGCAACTCAACGTCAGCGATGAAGAAATCGCCAAACGCCGTGCTGCGTGGACAGCGCCTAAGCCGCGCTACCTGCGTGGTGTGCAGGCTAAGTTTGCGTTTAATGCATCCAGCGCCAGTAAGGGTGCGGTGTTGGATAACTACTAAGCTGTATTTCGCGGCTAGGAAAGTTGCTAGGCAAACCCTAGCGACCAAAAATTAGCGCTTGTTTGTCTTTTTGTTGCTGCCAGAACTATTATTACGGCTGCTCAAAGGCATGCCAAGCGCTTCTTTGTTTTTGTTGATACGCGCTTGTTTGCGAATGTCCATTTTTTTCTCTTGCTGTGCGATGGTGTAACCCGATGAATCCGCCCACCACCACCACAGCACGGCTGCACCAAACGGCGACAGTACCCACATCCAAGACCAGTTGACCACTGGGCTGATTTCAAAGTATTTGCCTGCTAAAAGCAACAAACCAAGGCCTAAAAAATACATAATAATTACCCCACGTCAACCAAAACATTAGAATCGCGTTAGATTAACACGGACTGGCGCAATAAAAAAACTAAAAATGCGCAAGAACACTTCACACGTTTACACAATTAACAGGAATAAGATGAAAAAACTAGTTGCCATAACTTTGACCGCTCTAGCCGCATTTGCTGCTTCTATGCCTGCCATGGCGGACTTGAAGCTAGCAACCGACAAAAACTGCATGTCTTGTCACTCTGTAGACAAAAAAGTCGTCGGTCCTGGCTACAAAGACATTGCAGCAAAATACGCTGGTCAAAAAGACGCTGTTGACATGCTGGCAGGCAAAATTCAAAAAGGCGGCGCTGGCGTTTGGGGACCTATTCCTATGCCGGCAAACGCTCAAGTCAACGCTGCGGAAGGTAAAACGTTGGCAACTTGGGTGATGTCTTTGAAGTAAAAAAACCGGTTTTTAGTTTTAAACACCCAAAGCCTCGCAAATGATTGCGGGGCTTTTTTATGGCCGCTCCTCTTTGCCACCCACATGCTTCGCAAACCGTGCTGGGTCGCGACCATGCACGGGGGCGCCGTCTTTGTACGGCCAACCGCCGAACTGGGTGCGTTGGTAGTCGGTGATGGCTTGGCGGATTTCGGCTTGGGTGTTCATGACGAAGGGGCCATATTGTGCAACGGGCTCGCCAATCGGGCGGGCTTGCAACAGCAAAAATTCGGCTAACTCGTTGCCACCATTGAAGATTTCAACTTCCACATCCCCGCGTAACTCGGCCATCACGTAACCTACGGCTTGCTCTGCCACGGTGACTTTGCTGCCTTTGAAGCAATACAGTTGCCGTTTTGTGTCCTGTTTTGCGGCCTTTGGCAGCTTCCAACGCGCACCTGGGGCAAGTTTCAGTGTCAAAATCGCCAAATCGCTCTCAGACTGAGACGCCCATGAATCTGGCGGCGGCGGCAAGGCTTTAGCGCCAACACCATCCATCAGCGAGCCTGCAATCACCGCGATTTCAGCAGTTTTGCCATTCGCATCGGTGGCGGTGTGGCGGGCAATCTTCTCGTTCCACAACATCGTGAAATGCGCGGGTACCATTTTGCTTTTGGCGGGTAAATTCAGCCAAATTTGGAACAATTCCAGCGGATTAGGCCTAGTCGCATCCATCAGCGGAAACATCTCAGAATGCACAATGCCACCACCCGCCGTCAGCCACTGCGTGTCGCCCCCGCCGAATCTAGCGGTCGCGCCTAAGGAATCGGAATGGTCAATCAGCCCCTTGCGGACGATAGTGACCGTCTCAAAGCCTCGGTGCGGATGTGAAGGAAAGCCCGGCACGGTCTGCCCGTGATACATGCTCCAGCCGTCTTTACCGCTGAAATCTTGTCCGATTTGACGACCTGCCAGCGAAGCACTGGGCGCCATATTGCTATTGCCCGCTGGGTATTTGTCGTCGTGGTAAACACAAAACAAAAATGGATCCATCGTCGGCCACGGCGTTGGGCTAGCGCCTAGCGGGTGGAGGTTGATGACGGGGTTTGGGCTTTTGGTGAGATTTTGCATGGTTTCATTATATATTTCATCGTAAAACCGCGCTACAGCCCTTAAATAAGGCAATAAATGACTGTAGCCGGCGTATTTATTGCCTAAAATGCTACAAAATAAATAGCAAAAAAGGCAGTCAACCTTACGATTGACTGCCTTTAAGAAGCTGATTTCTGTTTAAAGATTGCTCTTTAAATCTTCTCCGCCAACTGCACCAAAATCGCCGGATTCTCTAGCGTTGATGTGTCTTGCGTGATTTCCTCACCCTTGGCGATAGAGCGCAACAAACGGCGCATGATTTTGCCGCTGCGGGTTTTCGGCAAGTTGTCACCGAAGCGAATGTCTTTTGGCTTGGCGATGGGACCAATCTCTTTCGCCACCCAAGCGCGCAGCTCGTTGGCGATTTTGACGGCTTCGTCACCGATAGGGCGGCTGCGTTTCAGCACGACGAAGGCGCAGATCGCCTCGCCGGTCAAATCGTCAGGACGACCGACAACAGCGGCTTCGGCGACCAAATGTGCGCAGGAGACCAATGCTGATTCGATTTCCATCGTGCCCATGCGGTGGCCAGAGACGTTCAACACGTCGTCGATGCGGCCGGTGATGCGGAAGTAGCCACGGTCAACGCTGCGCACAGCGCCGTCGCCAGCCAAGTAAATCGTGCCACCCATTTCTGGTGGGAAATAGCTTGATTTGAAGCGCTCTGGGTCGTTCCAAATCGTGCGAATCATCGATGGCCATGGGCGCTTCACGACCAGCATGCCGCCTGAACCGTTGGGCATGTCGTTACCGACTTCGTCCACAATCGCAGCCATGATACCTGGCAGTGGCAATGTGCAGCTGCCTGGAACCAAAGGTGTAGCGCCTGGTAGCGGCGTCATCATGTGGCCGCCGGTTTCGGTTTGCCAGAAAGTGTCCACAATCGGGCAGCGCTCGCCACCGACGTTTTTGTAGTACCACATCCAAGCTTCAGGGTTGATAGGCTCGCCCACGCTGCCCAAGATGCGCAAGCTGGAGAGGTCTGAGCGGTCAGGATGCACGGCAGCGTCGCCTTCAGCGGCTTTGATGAGGGAACGAATAGCAGTCGGTGCGGTGTAGAAAATCGTGCATTTATGGCGCTCAATCATCTGCCAGAAACGGCCAGCATTCGGGTAGGTTGGCACGCCTTCAAAGATGATTTGGGTGGCACCCGCAGCGAGTGGGCCATAAGCCACATAGGTGTGACCAGTGATCCAGCCGATGTCTGCCGTGCACCAGAAGATGTCTGACGGCTGCAAGTCAAACGTCCAATCCATGGTCAACTTCGCCCACAGCAGGTAGCCACCGGTGGAGTGTTGCACGCCTTTTGGTTTGCCGGTCGAGCCGGAGGTGTACAAGATAAACAACGGGTGCTCTGCGCCCACAGGCACAGGTGCGCACACATCGCTTTGGCCGGCAATCGCCTCATCAAAGGTTTTGTCGCGGCCTGCAACCATGTTGCAAGCCGTTGGCGTGCGTTGGTAGACGAACACGGTTTTGATGGATTCGCAGCCGCCCAATGCCAAGCCTTCGTCCACAATCGCTTTGAGTGGCAGCTCTTTACCGCCGCGCAATTGGTAGTTGGAGGTGATGACTGCAACTGCGCCAGCATCAATAATGCGCTCTTGCAGCGCTTTGGCAGAGAAACCACCAAACACCACGCTGTGCGTTGCACCAATGCGGGCGCAGGCTTGCATAGCGATCACGCCTTCCAGCGTCATCGGCATGTAGACCAACACGCGGTCGCCCTTTTTGATGCCATCGGCTTTAAGCGCGTTGGCAAACTGGCTCACGCGTGCTAATAATTCTTTGTAAGTCGTTTTAGTAACTTTGCCGTCGTCACCTTCAAAAATAACCGCTGTTTTGTTTTCCACCGGTGTGCCCATGTGCTTGTCTAGGCAGTTGGCAGAGGCGTTCAACTCGCCATCGTCAAACCATTTGTAAAACGGTGCATTGGATTCGTCCAAAGTTTTGGTGAAAGGCTTGTTCCACATCACGTTTTCACGTGCCAAACGCGCCCAGAAACCTTCAAAATCTTTCTCAGCTTCAACGCACAAAGCTTTATAGCCTTCCATGCCTGATATGCGAGCATTTTTTTGCTGCGCTTCGGTTGGGAAGAAAACGCGGTTTTCTACCAAGTTCGATTCGATTGCTGAGGAAGGTGTGCTCATGGGTCTTTGTCTCCAGTAAGTTAATAATTAGGCTGAACCTTTTTAGGCTTAAATTTAGTCTTGAATTTACTCTACAGAGCTAACTTTTGTTTGTTCTGCATCAAGAATATGCGTAATGTGAGGGTTTGTACTTACAAAGGTCTGACTGAGACGAAACTTACACCTGCGCTTCAACAGTTCATAACTGTCATAAAATCCAAATGCTATTTTGCTAAACTACTTTTATGTCTACACCCAAACAAACACCACCCAACACTGACGTTTCCAAACTGCAATTCCTGCCTAACATGATTTTTGCAAGCCGCTGGCTGCAAATGCCGTTGTATTTGGGCTTGATTTTGGCGCAAGGCGTCTACGTTTGGCATTTTTTCATTGAGCTGTATCACCTCATTTTTGCCGCTTTTGGCAGCCAGCCTGACGTTGTGGCTTTGGTCACCAGCATCGGCTACAAGTCAGATGTTCCTGTCACGACCCTCAACGAAACTATCATCATGCTCGTCGTTCTGGCGCTGATTGACGTGGTGATGATCTCCAATTTGCTGATCATGGTCATCGTTGGCGGCTATGAGACTTTTGTCAGCCGTATGAATTTACAAGATCACCCAGACCAACCTGAATGGCTGTCGCACGTCAATGCCAGTGTTTTGAAGGTAAAACTAGCAACGGCGATCATTGGTATTTCGTCCATCCATTTGCTCAAAACCTTCATCAATGCGGCTAACTACACAGAGCAAGTGCTGATGTACCAAACGATCATTCACGTTGTGTTCTTGTTATCTGCCATGGCCATTGCATACACTGACAAGCTGATGTCTGGCTCAGGCAAACACTAAAAACCACTGTTGAATGCTGACTGGTCAAACGCATACCGTCACGTTCACAGCACCTTGCTGGCTTTACAGCGGCAAAGGTGCTTGGTATTTTGTGTCCTTGCCCGCAGAATCTGCCGCTGAAATCTCCTATTTCTCAAAAGCGCTCAACGGCGGCAAACGCGCGGGTTGGGGTTCAGTAAGAGTGACCGTGCAGGTTGGCAAAACCATTTGGCAAACGTCGCTCTTCCCTGACAGCAAAAACAAAAGCTACGTTTTACCCATCAAAGCCGCTGTTCGAAAGGCTGAAGACATCATCGAAGGCAAACCCGTCAAAGTGCGGGTTTCAATGCCAATGCCATAGCTCAGCGCTTGCTTGGACGCAGCAAAATCAACGCGCCCAGCACGCCAGACAAAATCGACCCCATCAGCACACCCAGCTTTAACTGCGTCTCAAACGCCGCGCCCTGCCCTGCAAACGCCAGCCCACCTATGAACAGGCTCATCGTGAAACCCACACCGCACAGCACGCAAACGCCAAAAAACTGAGTCCAACTCGCTTGATCTGGCAAACGTGCCTGAGTGAAGCGAATCATCAGCCATGAAGCACCCAACACGCCCACGGCTTTGCCCAAGAGTAGACCTGCCGTGATGCCTAGCGGCACAGTTTGCAGAAACGTCGAAAAATTCACGCCTTGCAATGACACCCCTGCATTAGCAAAAGCAAACACCGGCAGCACCCCAAATGCCACCCACGGATGCAGCGCATGTTCAGCGGTTTTGAGCGGTGATTTGCCATGCCCATGTTTGCTGGGGTTGACCAGCGGAACCGCTAACGCCGTCACCACCCCCGCCAGCGTGGCATGCACGCCAGACTTGAGCACAAACAGCCAAACCACCAAACCCACCAGCACGTACAGGCCGATATTCATCACCCGCGCCCGGTTCATGGCAAACAGCACCGCAATGCCCGCACCCGCTGCCAACAGCATGGGCACGGACACTTGCGCTGTATAGAAAACAGCAATGATGACAATCGCGCCCAAGTCGTCGATGATGGCAACTGCGGTCAAAAATACCTTCAACGACACTGGCACACGCTTGCCCAGCAGCACCAAAATGCCCAGCGCAAAGGCAATATCCGTTGCCGCCGGTATCGCCCAGCCGCGCAAAGCCACGGCATCGCCCCAGTTGATGGCGCTGTAGATCAGCGCTGGCACCAGCATGCCACCCAAAGCCGCACCAGCGGGCAGCATCGCTTGGCTGGCAGACGCTAATTCGCCCTCTAGCAACTCACGTTTGATCTCCAGCCCCACCAAGAAGAAGAAAACCGCCATCCACAGATCGTTGATCCACACCAACAGCGGTTTGGAGAGCACCAGCCAATCGCCACCGATGCGAACTTCTCCGCGTATTTGTAACAACTGTTCATACCAACCACTCCAAGGCGAATTGCTGATGACCAGCGCCAGCAGTGCTGCAACAGCCAACACAATGCCACCGCCCGATTGCGAGTGGATGAATTCGTTAGCGCGGCGGTGAATCGTCTTTAGCAATGCAAACTCCTGCTTTGTCAGTCTGTATTCAAACTACATTGGCTGATTTGGTTAAACTTAGAGCCTATTGAAGCACAGTTCTAACCTCATTTTTAACTTCCAGAGCCATTCATGACCTCTTCCACAACTTCTATCAAACAAGCCGACCTGATTGAAACCATTGCCGGTGCCCTGCAATACATCAGCTACTACCACCCCGCAGACTACATCGCCCACTTGGCGCGCGCCTACGAGGCAGAAAAAAGCCCAGCCGCCAAAGACGCGATTGCCCAAATTTTGACCAACAGCCGCATGAGCGCCACCGGCCACCGCCCGATCTGCCAGGACACCGGCATCGTCAACGTGTTCCTCAAAATCGGCATGGACGTGCGTTTTGACGGCTTCACCACCACGCTAGAAGACGCCATCAACGAGGGTGTGCGCCAGGGCTACAACAACGAAGACAACAAGCTGCGCGGCTCCATCGTGTCCGACCCGGAATTTGAGCGCAAAAACACCAAAGACAATACGCCTGCCGTCATCAATGTCGAAATCGTTGCTGGCAACAAGCTGGACATCACCGTCGCAGCCAAAGGCGGCGGCTCCGAGAACAAGTCCAAACTCGTCATGCTCAACCCCGGCGATTCGGTGGTCGACTGGGTGCTCAAAACCGTGCCGACCATGGGCGCTGGCTGGTGCCCACCGGGCATGCTGGGCATCGGCATTGGCGGCACGGCTGAAAAAGCGGTGTTGTTGGCCAAACAATCGCTGATGGAAGACATCGACATGTACGAGCTGCAAGCCAAATCGTCCCGTGGCGAGGCGCTCAGCAAGGTGGAAAACCTGCGTTTAGAGCTGTTTGAAAAGGTCAACGCCCTCGGCATTGGCGCTCAGGGTTTGGGCGGTTTGACCACCGTGCTGGACGTCAAAATCAACATGTACCCGACCCATGCCGCTGGTAAACCAGTTGCCATGATTCCTAACTGCGCCGCCACCCGCCATGCCCATTTGGTGATGGACGGCAGCGGCCCGACCTTCCTGACGCCACCCAGCCTGGACTTGTGGCCTGATGTGCACTGGGCACCCGACTACAAAAAGAGCAAAGCAGTGGACCTCAACAACTTGTCCAAAGCCGAAATCGCCACTTGGAAAGCCGGCGACACGCTTTTGCTCAGCGGCAAAATGCTCACCGGCCGCGACGCGGCGCACAAACGCATCCAGCAGATGTTGGCCAAAGGCGAGCCTTTACCAGTCGATTTTGCCAACCGCGTGATCTACTACGTCGGCCCTGTTGACCCCGTGCGCGAAGAAGTTGTCGGCCCCGCAGGCCCTACTACCGCTACCCGCATGGACGGTTTTACCGAAATGATGCTCGCACAAACCGGCCTGATTGCCATGATCGGCAAAGCCGAACGCGGCCCCACAGCCATTGAAGCCATCAAAAAGCACAAAAGCGCCTACCTCATGGCCGTGGGCGGCGCGGCCTATTTGGTCAGCAAAGCCATCAAGAGCGCCAAAGTGCTGGGTTTTGCCGATTTGGGTATGGAAGCGATTTACGAGTTTGACGTGGTGGACATGCCAGTGACGGTTGCGGTTGATTCCGGCGGCACCAGCGCCCACATCACCGGCCCAGCCGAGTGGCAAAAGCGCATCGCTACCGGTGAATTCAAAGGTATCAAGGTGAAAGCAAGCTAAAAACGGGGTCAGATCCCAATTCAGGACAATGATTGATTCGACGGACAACCATATCGAACGAAATTGGGCTCTGACCCCATTTTTAGTCTTTAGCCGACGGAACTAACTTTGAAAAACAAACCCATCGGCGTATTCGACAGCGGCATAGGCGGCCTGAGCATCTTAAAAGCTCTGCGCGCCGAGCTG
>JBEBJY010000028.1:0-31708 GCA_040079635.1 Burkholderiaceae bacterium
CTGATCGACTTGGACATCAAAGCCATCGGCGACCTGCACATCGACGGCCACCACACGGTGGAAGACGTGGGCATCACGCTCGGCCAAGCGGTGCACAAAGCTGTGGGCGACAAAAAAGGCATTCGCCGCTACGGCCACGCCTACGTGCCATTGGACGAAGCGCTGAGCCGCGTCGTCATCGATTTCTCAGGCCGTCCGGGGCTGATCATGAACGTGCCGTTCAAAAGCGGCATGATTGGCGCGTTTGACAGCCAGTTGGCATTTGAGTTTTTCCAAGGCTTTGCCAACCACGCGTTTGTGACGCTGCACATCGACAACCTGCGCGGCGAAAACGCGCATCACCAAGCTGAGACGGTGTTCAAAGCTTTTGCACGCGCGTTGCGCATGGCGCTGGAGCTGGATCCGCGCTCTGCAGGGATGATTCCATCGACCAAGGGATCACTTTAAATATTGCTATAAAATGCATAGCGATTTTCATATGCCAAATATGCATCTAGCCGGCGTATTTATTGCCTAAGTAGCTATTAAATGTATAGCAATTTTCACTATTTTATTTCTTTTTAGATTTTAATTTAAATCACATTCGATCAGTGATATGACGACAAAAACAGTAGCCGTGGTTGATTACGGCATGGGCAATCTTCGCTCTGTCACGCAGGCGGTGCACGCCGTTGCCAGCGACGCAGGCGTTGACGTGATTTGGGCTAAAACGCCGCAAGAAGTCATGGATGCCGAGCGTGTCGTCCTGCCCGGCCAAGGCGGCATGCGCGACTGTATGCGTGAATTGCATGACTCTGGCATGCTGGCCGCCGTGCTGCACGCTGCCAAACACAAACCGCTGATGGGTGTCTGCGTGGGCATGCAGATGCTGCTGGACCACAGCGAAGAGCTGGACACGCCGTGCTTAGGGTTGATTCCGGGCAAAGTCGTCAAATTCGACATCGCCGGACAAATCGCCCCCGATGGCAGCCGCTACAAAGTGCCGCAAATGGGCTGGAACCAGGTGTTTGTGGCGGATCATGCAAAGCAATACCCAAATGGTCGCCACCCGATCTGGGGCGACGTGCCTGATGGCAGTTATTTCTACTTTGTGCACAGCTATTACGCCAAACTGCCAGATGATATGTCGGGTTTAAGCCACAGTGTGGGCGAAACTGAGTTCGGAAGTCGCTTTACCAGCGCGATTGCGCGAGATAATATTTTTGCAACCCAATTTCACCCAGAAAAAAGCGCATCACAAGGTCTATCGCTATATAGAAACTTTCTACACTGGAAACCCTAATTCCGTGGCGCATTGCATTTAATCTTCCCCTTTCAAGTTCTCCTTCCTTTCCTAACATTCAACAACTACCAGCATCATGTTGCTCATCCCCGCGATAGATTTAAAAGACGGTCACTGCGTTCGCCTCATTCAAGGCGATATGAACCAATCAACCACCTTTGGCGAAGACCCCACGGTCATGGCGCGCAGCTGGGTCAACAAAGGGGCGCGGCGTCTGCACTTGGTCGATTTGAACGGCGCGTTCGCGGGAAAACCCAAAAACGAGCAGGCCATTCGCAAGATTTTGAAAGAAGTCGGCAGCGAGGTGGATGTGCAGCTGGGTGGCGGCATTCGCGACCTAGACACGATCGAGCGTTATTTGGACGCCGGCCTGCGCTACGTCATCATCGGCACAGCGGCCGTCAAAAACCCCGGTTTTCTACAGGATGCTTGCACCGCGTTCGGCGGCCACATCATCGTCGGTCTGGACGCCAAAGACGGCAAAGTCGCCACAGATGGCTGGAGCAAGCTCTCCGGCCACGATGTGATCGACTTGTCCAAAAAATTCCAAGATTACGGCGTCGAATCCATCATCTACACCGACATTGGCCGCGACGGCATGCTGACAGGCATCAACATCGAAGCCACTGTGAAGCTAGCTCAAGCTTTGACGATTCCCGTCATCGCATCGGGTGGGTTGTCCAACATGGCGGATATTGAAGCGCTGTGTGATGTGGAAGATGAAGGCGTTGAGGGTGTGATTTGCGGACGATCTATTTACAGCGGTGACTTGGATTTTGAAGCTGCTCAGGCGCGGGCGGATGAGTTGAACGGCTGATCAGCGTGCTTGCAAAAAGAATCATCCCCTGTCTAGACGTCACCGGCGGTCGCGTCGTCAAAGGCGTTAACTTCCTCGAATTGCGCGATGCGGGTGACCCGGTCGAGATCGCCGCGCGCTACAACGAGCAGGGTGCGGACGAGTTGACTTTCCTTGATATCACCGCCACCAGCGATGCGCGCGACATGATTTTTCACATCATCGAGGCCGTGGCTTCGCAGGTGTTTATTCCTTTGACCGTGGGTGGCGGCGTCCGTACCGTGGACGATGTGCGGCGTTTGCTCAATGCGGGAGCAGACAAAACTAGCTTCAATTCAGCCGCCATTGCCAACCCCGACGTGATTGCCGATGCGTCCGCCAAATACGGTGCGCAGTGCATTGTGGTGGCCATAGATGCGAAGCGACGTTCTGCCGAAGATGCGAAACGCCTAGTGAACGGCATTGAAATCGGCGCTGGCTGGGATGTTTATAGCCACGGCGGCCGTAAAAACACGGGTTTGGACGTGGTGACTTGGGCCAAAGCGATGGCCGAGCGCGGCGCGGGTGAGATTTTGCTCACCAGCATGGACAGAGACGGCACCAAATCAGGCTTTGACCTGGATCTGACCCGCGCGGTCAGCGACGCCATCAGCGTGCCAGTGATCGCCTCTGGTGGCGTCGGTAATTTAGACGACTTAGCCAATGGTATCATTCAAGGCGGCGCAGATGCTGTCTTGGCTGCTAGCATTTTTCACTATGGTGAATACACGGTCGGCCAAGCCAAGCAGCGCATGGCTGAGCGTGGGATTCCTGTTCGGCTTTAAGTCTGTTTTGCGTCAGTTTAGATGGGGCATTGGTTTAATTGCCTACAATCAGTCTTATGCAAGAAGCCAAAAAATCGTTAAATAACTGGATAGAAGAAGTAAAGTGGGACGCCAACGGTTTGGTCCCCGTGATTGCCCAAGAAATCGGCAGCAACGATGTGCTGATGTTCGCTTGGATGAACCGCGAAGCCCTGCAAAAAACGGCGGAATTGGGTCGGGCGGTGTATTTCAGCCGGTCGCGCAACAAGTTGTGGTTCAAAGGTGAAGAATCTGGCCACATCCAAACCGTGCATGAGTTGCGTATGGATTGTGACAACGATGTTTTACTGATGAAAGTCACCCAAACTGGGCATACGCCGGGTTTGGCCTGTCATACCGGTCGGCACAGCTGTTTTTTTAGTCTTTACAAGGACGGTGCGTGGATAATTACCGAGCCGGTCTTGAAAGACCCATCTACCATCTACAAATAGTGCTTCAATAAGTAAGTAACATAAATTAGCCAAGCCAATGACTTCGAACGACTCTCTTGACCAACTCGCCCGCGTGCTCGAATCGCGCAAAGGCGGCGACCCCGAAAGCAGCTACACCGCCCGTTTGCTGCACAAAGGGCCTGACGCGTTTTTGAAAAAAATTGGCGAAGAAGCAACTGAGTTGGTGATGGCTTGCAAAGATGCTGACCACGGTGGGGATAAGTCAAAAATCATCAGCGAAACCGCTGATTTGTGGTTTCACAGCATGGTGGCGCTGGCACATTACGGGTTGTCGCCGCAAGATGTCATCGCCGAGCTGGACAAGCGCGTTGGTACCAGCGGGCTGGAAGAAAAAGCGTCGCGTAAGGCGAAAGATCGTGAAATAAGTGAATCTAAAGGAGTGAATCCATGAGCAATATAGATGAAGTGATTGACGTAACGGTCAAAACCACAAACGCAGCAATAAACGCCGTGAGCGAAAAGGCAGAAGATCTAAAAACGGTGGGCTGGGTCAGCTACTTGCTGCATTTGATTGTGGCGGTGGCTGCCGTTGTCCCAGGTGCGAACGTTGGCGTCGCCTTGCTAGTCATCGCTTTGGTGATTGATTTGGTGAAAAAAGGCGATGCAGCGGGAACTTGGCAAGAAAGTCATTTTTCATGGCGTATTCGTACCGTCATTTGGGCGGGTATTTTGTATGTGGTGACGATTCCTCTGTGGTTGTTGTTTGTTATTCCAGGCTGGATCGCTTGGGGCATCATTTCAATCTGGTTCTTGTACCGCATCGTGCGCGGCATGGTGGCGATGAACAACAGCCAAGCCATTGGCGTCTAAATTTATTCGGAGCTAAAGGTTTGACGATGCATCACGACGAAAACTGCCTTTTTTGCAAGATCATTGGTGGCAAAATCCCTTCACGTAAAGTTTACGAAGATGACGATATTTTTGCCTTTCACGATATTCATCCGTGGGCGCCAGTTCATTTTTTGATCGTGCCAAAGAATCACATTGCCTCATTGGCGCAAGTTGATGCAACGAATGTTGATTTATTGGGTCGAATGATGGTGTTAGCGCCTAAACTTGCTTTGCAGGAAGGTTGCAGGCCGTACCCTGAAGGCGGTTTTCGAATTGTTTCCAATACAGGTGCCGAGGGTGGGCAAGAGGTGCACCACATGCATTGGCATGTCATGGGCGGGCCAAGGCCTTGGCTGCGCGGTTAACTGCCGTTTTGGATTTCAGCGCTTAGAATCTAGGCATTGAGAAATTTGGTTTCAATATAAGTTTAAGTCAATAATTTTTAGGAGTTCATCATGGGTTCATTTTCAATTTGGCATTGGCTGATCGTTTTGTTGATTGTCGTCATGGTGTTTGGCACTAAAAAGCTGAAAAACATGGGTGGTGATTTGGGTGGAGCTGTGAAAGGCTTTAAAGATGGCATGAAAGACGGCGGTGCTAGCGCTGATGACAAGCCTGCCGCTCAGGTTACGGGTTCTGCTGCTGATGCTGCTAAAACCACGATTGATGTCGAAGCCAAACAAAAGCTGTAAAAGTTCCGATTTACAGTGTTTGATTTAGACATCTCAAAAATAGCGATCATTGGTGCGGTGGCCTTGGTCGTCCTTGGGCCAACGAAATTGCCAGTTGCTGCGCGAACGATAGGAAAGCTGCTGGGTAAAGCGCAGCGCTATGTATCTGATGTGAAAGCCGAGGTTAGTAAATCTATTGAGCTGGATGAGCTCAAAAAGATGAAAGACACCATGCAAGAGGCTGCGAGTGATGTCGAAAACTCGATACATACCGGCGTGACTGATTTTGAAAAAGATTGGAAAGACGTTACGAGTGAAGCTAGCTCATCCAGATCAGATGCCGACATCAACGCCTATACGAGCTACCCAACGTATTCACACCCCAAGAAAAAATGGCGGGTGAAGCAAGGTGCCGTACCAAATTGGTACAAAGCGCGAACAGGCATCCGTACCAAAGCCATGTCTGGCGCAGCACGCGTTGCAAAATTTCGCCCAGTCAGATTAGCCTGATGCCAACCACAAACTTGCCATATAACAATATGGCGAGTCCACAAGATTAAGTTAAAAACCTCATGGCTGACGACAAAGAAAAAGTAGACGAACTTGCGGGCACGGAGCAGCCTTTTGTGCAGCATCTGGTGGAGCTGCGCGACAGGTTGATCAAGATTGTCATTGCCATTGCCGTGGTGGCGATTGGCTTGGCCTTGTATCCTGGGCCTGCGGCTTTGTACGACATCATGGCCGCACCCTTGGTGGTACATCTTCCTAAAGGTGCAACTTTGATCGCCACATCTGTGATTTCACCGTTTCTTGTGCCTTTGAAAATTTTGATGATGTCGGCGTTTTTAATCGCACTGCCAGTAGTCTTGTGGCAAATCTGGTCGTTCGTCGCGCCTGGCTTGTACATGCACGAAAAAAAACTGGTTTTGCCACTAGTCATCTCTAGTACGGTGCTTTTTTTCATTGGTGTGCTGTTTTGCTACTACTTTGTTTTTGGACAAGTTTTCAAGTTCATCCAAAGTTTTGCACCCAAAAGCATCACGGCAGCGCCAGATATTGAAGCGTACTTGAGCTTTGTACTCAGCATGTTTTTAGCCTTTGGCATGGCGTTTGAAGTGCCTATCGTCGTTATCGTGCTGGCGCGCATGGGTATGGTAACAATTCAGCAGTTGAAGGATTTTCGAGGTTACTTCGTCGTTTTAGCCTTCGTTATCGCAGCCATTGTCACGCCGCCGGATGTGGTGTCGCAGTTAGCATTGGCGATACCGATGTGCTTGCTCTATGAGATTGGTATTTGGGCAGCGCAGATATTTATCAAGCATACGCAAGCGCCTGTAGACCCCATCGAGCCGACATAGCCTGATTCTGGCTACAATAGCGTTTTAATTGACGTTTACGTAAACGTCAATTGCTTTATTTGCAATCAAATAAGCCAATGGAGACGCAAAATGAACTTGCCCGGACTCAACTTTCAACTCGGTGAAGACATCGATGCCTTGCGCGACGCTGTACGCGAATTCTCACAAGCTGAAATAGCTCCCCGCGCTGCTGAGATCGACAGCAGTGACCAATTCCCCATGGATTTGTGGCGGAAAATGGGTGATTTGGGGGTTCTGGGCATTACCGTGTCGGAAGAATACGGCGGCGCTAACATGGGCTACTTGGCACATATGATTGCCATGGAAGAAATCAGCCGCGCTTCTGCGTCGGTCGGCTTGAGCTACGGTGCGCACAGCAATTTGTGCGTGAACCAGATCAAACGCAACGGCACAGAGGCGCAACGCCAAAAATACCTGCCAAAACTCATCAGTGGCGAACACGTCGGCGCTTTGGCGATGAGCGAGCCAGGAGCAGGCAGTGACGTGATCAGTATGAAGCTAAAAGCTGAATGGAAAGAACCAAGTGCCTCGGGAGGCGGCTATTACGTTTTGAACGGCAGTAAGATGTGGATCACCAACGGCCCTGACGCCGACACCTTGGTGGTTTACGCCAAAACCGAACCTGAATTGGGTGCGCGCGGTGTCACTGCTTTTTTGATCGAGAAAAGCATGCCCGGCTTCTCAGTCGCTCAAAAGTTAAACAAGCTCGGCATGCGCGGCAGCCACACCGGTGAACTGGTGTTTCAGAACGTTGAAGTGCCCGAAAGTCACATCTTAGGCGGTTTGAACAGCGGCGCAAAAGTGTTGATGAGCGGTTTGGACTACGAGCGTGCTGTGTTGACCGGAGGACCTTTGGGCATCATGCAAGCTGTGATGGACAACGTGATTCCGTACATCCATGACCGCAAGCAGTTTGGGCAAAGCATTGGCGAATTCCAACTCATTCAAGGCAAAGTGGCCGACATGTACACGCTCTTACAAGCAGGGCGCTCTTTTGCTTATACCGTTGCCAAAAACTTGGATATGCTGGGCACAGAACACGTTCGACAAGTGCGCAAAGACTGCGCTTCCGTGATTTTGTGGTGTGCTGAAAACGCCACCAAAATGGCGGGTGATGGTGTGCAAATCTTTGGTGGTAACGGTTACATCAACGATTACCCGTTGGGTCGTTTATGGCGCGACGCCAAACTCTATGAAATTGGTGCCGGCACGAGCGAAATCCGTCGCATGTTAATTGGTCGAGAGTTGTTTGCTGAGACAATGTAAACACTCATCCCTTACCTATAAACCAAGCATGCCAACTTCAATTTCAGACCTCTTCACCCATAACCGCGCATGGGCTGCCGAGATGGAGCGCGAGCGCCCGGGTTTTTTTACCAATTTAAAAAGCCAACAAAAACCCAAATACATGTGGATTGGCTGCTCGGACAGCCGTGTGCCGGCGAACCAGATCACGGGTCTGGAGCCGGGAGAGGTCTTTGTCCATCGCAACGTCGCCAATGTCGTCGTGCATTCTGACTTGAACGCGCTGTCAACCATCCAATTTGCGGTGGAGATGCTGAAAGTCGAACATGTCATGGTCGTTGGGCACTACGGCTGTGGCGGCGTGCAGGCGGCACTGGACAATGTGCGAATTGGTTTGGCTGACAACTGGATTCGACATATCCAAGATGTGCGCGATCGTCACCGCCACTTGCTGAGTTCGTTGCCAGAATTAAAACGTCTGGATGCCTTGGTCGAACTCAACGCCATTGAGCAAGTGGTAAACGTTTGTCAAAGCACTGTGCTGCAAGATGCTTGGGCGCGTGGGCAGCAAATCAGCGTGCATGGCTGGGTTTACGGCGTACATGATGGTTTGTTGCAAGATTTGAAAATCACCGTCGCTGGCTCAGATGGTTTGGAAACACTCTATCTAGCTGCCGTAGAGGCTGTTTCTGCCTCTAGCCGGCAATAATATTGCCTTAAATGCTATTAATAATATAGCAAAAATTATTTTTTAGGAATTATCATGTCTGAATCAATCGTCATCGTCTCAGCCGCCCGCACCCCCATGGGTGGTTTTCAGGGCGATTTTTCCAGCTTGGCAGCACATGATTTGGGTGGTGCAGCCATCAAAGCGGCCGTTCAACGCGCTGGTATTTCGGGCGATCTGGTCAACGAGGTGCTGTTTGGCAACTGCCTGATGGCTGGTCAAGGCCAAGCGCCGGCACGCCAAGCTGCGTTTAAAGGTGGCTTACCTATCAGTGCTGGCGCGGTCACTTTGTCGAAAATGTGCGGTTCTGGCATGAAAGCCACTATGCTAGCGCACGACATGCTGATCGCTGGCAGTGCGGACGTGATGGTTGCCGGTGGCATGGAAAGCATGACCAACGCTCCGCACTTGTTGCCCAAAGGCCGCAGTGGTATCCGCATCGGGCATGGCCAGATTTTTGACCACATGATGTTGGATGGATTAGAAGACGCTTACGAAGCCGGTCGCTCCATGGGCACTTTCGGTGAAGACTGCGCTGCCAAATACAACTTCACCCGTGAAGCACAAGATAAATTCGCCATAGCCAGCGTAGAACGTGCTCAGGAAGCTATCAAATCAGGAGCGTTTTCGGCTGAAATCACGCCGGTGACCGTCAAAGGCCGTGCGGGTGATACCGTTATCAGTATTGACGAAGGCCCAGGCAAGATCAAACTCGACAAAATCACCAGCTTGCGCCCAGCATTTAAGAAAGATGGCACGATTACAGCGGCTTCCAGCTCATCCATCAACGACGGCGCTGCCGCCTTGGTATTGATGCGCCAAAGCCATGCTGAAAAGGGCAACGTCAAACCGCTGGCTCGCATCGTTAGCCACGCCACCCACGCGCAAGAGCCCAACTGGTTTGCCACCGCCCCACTGGGAGCGACCCAAAAGGCCTTGGCCAAAGCAGGCTGGACGGCTAAAGATGTGGATTTGTGGGAGATCAACGAAGCGTTTGCAGTCGTGCCCATGGCGCTAATGGCTGATTTGTCTTTGTCGCACGAGATCGTCAACGTCAATGGTGGCGCTTGTGCTTTGGGTCACCCCATCGGTGCGAGTGGCGCACGTATTTTGGTGACACTGATCCATGCCT
Source organism: Burkholderiaceae bacterium (assembly GCA_040079635.1). GTDB lineage: Bacteria > Pseudomonadota > Gammaproteobacteria > Burkholderiales > Burkholderiaceae_C > Aalborgiella. The sequence continues at coordinate 9,379 of JBEBJY010000028.1, forward strand.
TGCAAGCCCGTGGGCTCAAGCGTGGTTTGGCGACGCTGTGTATTGGTGGTGGCGAGGCTACAGCCATGGCCATTGAGTTGATTTAATCGCAGGTAACGCTCAATGTTGCTGACCCAAGACCAAGAAATGATCCGCGACGCAGTTCGCGCTTTTTCGCAAGAACAGCTGTGGCCGCAAGCGGCGAAGTGGGACAAAGAGCACCATTTCCCCAAAGACGTGCACAAAGGATTGGCCGAATTGGGCGCTTACGGCATTTGCGTGCCGGAGGAATTTGGCGGCGCTAATCTGGATTACTTGACTTTGGCGCTGGTTTTGGAAGAAATCGCTGCGGGCGATGGTGGGACGAGTACCGCTATCAGCGTGACCAATTGCCCAGTCAACGCGATTTTGATGCGCTACGGCAATCTGGAGCAAAAGAAAAAGTGGTTAACACCCTTAGCACTGGGCGCGATGTTGGGCGCATTTTGTTTGACCGAGCCGCATGTCGGCAGTGACGCTTCTAATTTGGCAACGACGGCAAAAAAAGTCGGCGATAGTTACATCATCAACGGTGTGAAGCAATTCATCACCAGTGGCAAAAACGGTGATGTTGCTATCGTTATCGCCATGACAGACAAAGGCGCAGGCAAAAAAGGTATGAGCGCTTTCATCGTTCCGACCAACGCGCCCGGCTATGTGGTGGCGCGGCTGGAGGACAAGCTGGGCCAGCACAGCAGCGACACCGCGCAAATCAACTTTGACAACTGCCGTATCCCCGTTGAAAACCTGATCGGGCAAGAGGGCGAAGGCTACAAAATCGCTTTGGGCGCCTTAGAAGGCGGCCGCATCGGCATTGCCGCGCAAAGCGTGGGCATGGCGCGCAGTGCGTTTGAGTGCGCTTTGGAATACGCCAAGCAGCGCGAGAGTTTTGGGCAGGCCATTTTTAACCACCAAGCTGTTGGTTTCAGATTGGCCGATTGCGCCACCCAAATTGAAGCAGCGCGGCAATTAATCTGGCACGCCGCCGCCCTGCGAGATGCGGGCCGCCCGTGTCTGAAAGAAGCCGCCATGGCCAAGCTGTTTGCCAGTGAAATGGCTGAGAAGGTCTGTAGTGTGGCTATCCAAACACTGGGTGGTTATGGCTATGTGAGTGATTTCCCGGTCGAGCGCATTTACCGCGATGTGCGGGTGTGCCAGATCTACGAGGGCACCAGCGATGTGCAGAAAATCATCATCACACGCTCATTGGCTTAAATTCAACCTAAGAATTGACGAAAATAGGAGACAAACATGGCAATTACCAAAGGATTTCGGGTCTTAGTAGACCAAGCCATGGCAGAGGTGAAAACCTACACCGTGGCTGAAGTTTTGGCTAAGGCAGCTGATAAAAGCGCCGATAAAGTCGTGCAAATCGTTGATATCCGTGATGTGCGCGAGTTGCGAAATGGCACAGTCACCGGCAGCTACCACGCGCCGCGCTGTATGCTGGAGTTCTGGGTAGACCCTGAATCGCCGTACCACAAGAAAATATGGGCGGATGAAAGTAAAGAATTCATTTTGTTCTGCGGCGCTGGTTGGCGCAGCGCCTTGGCTGCTAAAACCTTGCAAGACATGGGCATGACCAATGTGGCGCACATTGAGGGTGGCTACGAAGCTTGGGTCAACGCTGGTGCTCCGACCGAGACTTTGGAAGAGCGCAAAGCTAAAACATAAGCAAATCATGGGGTTAGGATGACTAAACCATGCCCTTGCGGCAGATTGGATACAAAAAAGCAAGCCTTAGCGGACACGGTTTGTTGCCTTCCCTGCATTCAGGGCAAGCTGGTCGCACCTGACGCGGAGGCTTTGATGCGTTCCCGCTACAGTGCTTTTGTATGGGAAGAGGCTGGTTATTTACTCAGTACTTGGCATCCCAGTCATCGCCCTGCAACTTTGGATTTCGAACCAGACGTCAAATGGCTGGGTCTGCAGGTTCAAAATCATACGAAGATTGACGCTACACACTCTGAAGTTACCTTTGTCGCAAGGCAGCGCGACCGCACGGGGCGCGCCATCCGCTTGCATGAGCGAAGCCGTTTTGTGCGCGAAAACGGTTGTTGGTATTATGTTGATGGTGATAGTTTATAAAAGCATCAAAAAAACCACATAAATATGACTCTAGCCGGCGTATTTATTGCCTGAAACGCTATTAAATGTATAGTGGAATAGATAGTGAAAATACAACATAAATTCGACGCTGTTTTGTTTGACTGTGACGGTGTATTGGTCGACAGTGAACCCATCACCAATGGCTTGTTGCGCGACATGCTGGAAGAGCAGGGCTGGAAACTGACGCCTGAAGCCTGCTTTCAGCATTTTGTAGGTAAAGCGGTTATCGATGAAAAAGCGCGAATTGAGGCAGAAACGGGCAAACCGTTGACCGAAGCGTGGATGACGAGCTTCAGAGCGCGGCGCAACGCGGCGTTGGAGGCGTACCTGCAGGCGATCCCGAATATCCACGCCGCAATAGAGCAAATCCACCTCAATTTTGATGGGCGGATAGCCTGTGCTTCAGGCGCTGATAGGTTCAAAGTTGAGCTACAACTCGCTAAAGTAGCTTTGATGCCCTATTTTGAAGGCCGCATCTTCAGCGGCCACGAAATGCCCCGCTCCAAGCCCGCACCCGATGTGTATTTGGCGGCAGCCGCTGCCGTTGGCGTCCACCCCAGCCGTTGCGCGGTGGTGGAGGACACGGTGACTGGTGTCATGGCAGGCGTGGCTGCGGGTTGCATGGTGTTTGGCTATGCGCCGCCACACCTTCAAACCACCGAACATGCGGCTTTGTTGGCTGCAGGTGCCAGCCACACGTTTACAGATATGCTGCATTTGCCTGGCTTGCTGAGCCAAAAGGTGGCACAATCCACGTTTAGTTGACGTTTACGTAAACGTCAACGTCAACTAAACGTCCTTAACCATAACTGCATAAAGCCGCCATGCCCGTCCTGGAAACCAAACTCAACGCCCGTTCAGCCGATTTTGTAGCCAATGCCGCCGCGATGCGGGCTTTGGTTGAAGATTTGAACGCCAAAGTCGATAAAGCTGCTCTGGGCGGTGGCGATGTGGCGCGGGCTAGGCACACCGCGCGGGGCAAGTTGTTGCCGCGTGATAGGGTGCAAATGCTACTTGACCCCGGCACGCCGTTTTTAGAGCTCAGCCCGCTGGCTGCTTACGGCATGTACCCTGACAAAGACGGCACAGACAGCGCCCCGTGCGCCGGTGTGATTGCCGGTATTGGCCGCGTCAGCGGGGTGGATTGCATGATTGTGTGCAACGACGCCACGGTCAAAGGCGGCACCTATTACCCGCTCACAGTCAAAAAACACCTGCGTGCGCAAGAGATCGCGCAGCAAAACAAGCTGCCGTGCATCTATCTGGTCGATTCAGGCGGGGCGAACTTGCCTAACCAAGACGAAGTATTCCCCGACCGCGACCATTTTGGCCGCATCTTCTTCAACCAAGCCAATATGAGCGCCGAGGGCATCGCCCAGATCGCTGTGGTCATGGGCAGTTGCACAGCGGGTGGTGCGTATGTGCCTGCCATGAGCGACGAGGCCATCATTGTCAAAAACCAAGGCACCATCTTTTTGGGAGGTCCGCCTTTGGTCAAAGCAGCTACCGGTGAGGTGGTGAGTGCTGAAGACTTGGGTGGTGGTGATGTACATACCCGTTTGTCTGGTGTGGCAGACCATTTGGCGCAAAACGACATGCATGCTCTGAGTATTGTTCGTCAATCTATCAAAAATCTGAATAAAAAGACATCAAATAAGCACTTAGCCGGCGAATTTATTGCTTCAGTAGCTCCTAAATATGTAGCATCAGAGTTATACGGTGTGATACCTACGGATACCCGCAAGCCCTTTGATGTACGCGAAATCATCGCACGTGTGGTCGATGGCAGCGAGTTTGACGAGTTCAAAGCGCGTTTTGGTGCAACGCTGATTTGCGGTTTTGCGCGGATTGAAGGCATGCCCGTTGGCATCATTGCCAACAATGGCATTTTGTTCAGCGAATCAGCGCTCAAAGGTGCGCATTTCATTGAGCTGTGCTGCCAACGCAAAATCCCATTGGTATTCTTGCAAAACATCACCGGCTTCATGGTCGGTCGCAAATACGAAAACGAGGGTATTGCTCGCAATGGGGCCAAGATGGTTACTGCCGTGGCAACGGCTGCGGTGCCCAAGTTCACCATCATCATCGGCGGCAGCTTTGGTGCCGGTAACTACGGTATGTGCGGCCGCGCCTATTCCCCCCGTTTTTTGTGGATGTGGCCGAATGCGCGTATCAGCGTCATGGGTGGCGAGCAGGCAGCCAGTGTGTTGGCGACGGTCAAGCGTGACGGCATTGAAGGCAAGGGCGGCGTGTGGAGTGCAGAGGAGGAAAATGCATTTAAAACGCCTATCAAAGAGCAATATGAAGTGCAAGGTCATCCTTACTTTGCCACTGCGCGTTTATGGGACGATGGCGTGATTGACCCCGCTGATACGCGCCGTGTCTTGGCGTTGGGTTTGAGTGCTGCAATGAATGCGCCTATACCGGAGACAAAGTTTGGCCTGTTTAGGATGTAAGACCTCGATATGTCCACATTGATTCAAAGGAAAATATGGATACTTTGATGGGGATTTGGAACAGCTTGCTGGGACTAACTGGAACAGTTGGTACGGCGGCGGGCGGCGTGCTGACGGCGAATACCAAAACAATGGATATCGCGCAACTGATGGCGCTGGCGGCTGCGTTGGGTTGGGCGAGTGGTATTCGTTTGTATTTGGTGGTGTTTATTACCGGCTTGGCGGGCAGCTTGGGTTGGTTGCCGTTGCCCTCGGGGTTGCATGTGCTTCAGCATCCTGCCATGCTGGCGGGCAGTGGCTTTATGCTGTTTGTTGAATTTTTTGCTGACAAAATTCCGGGCGTAGATTCTTTGTGGGATATGGTGCATTCCGTCATTCGCGTGCCTGCAGGAGCCGCTTTGGCTGCAGGTGTGTTTGGGGCGGACAGTGCCACCATGGGCTCAGTTGCGGGTTTGTTGGGTGGCGCATTGGCTGCGACGTCATTTGCCACAAAAGCCAGCACACGTGCTGCGGTAAACACGTCTCCCGAACCCTTTAGCAATATCGCCGTGAGTTTGGCCGAAGACGGCGCCGTCATGGGCATGATGTGGTTGGCGACGAATCATCCTGTCGCTTTTGGCATCACGCTCGCCATCGTCTTAGTTTTGAGTATTTGGCTATTGGTTGTGTTGGTGAAATACTTAAAAGCGATTTGGCGCAAACTGAACGGATGGTTTAGTAGCAGCACTGATTTGGCGATGACGCCGTGATTTCGCCTTAGCTTCGTTGTGAAAATTTTGTCGTGAGTATTCAAAAAGCATGTTTAAAAAAATTCTAATCGCCAACCGTGGCGAAATCGCCTGCCGAGTCGCTGCCACGTGTTCAAGGCTGGGTATCAAAACCGTAGCCGTCTATTCAGATGCAGATGCACACGCCAAGCATGTGGCAAGTTGTGATGAGGCTGTTTATATCGGTGCCAGCTCCCCCAAAGAGAGCTATCTGCGTTGGGAAAAAATCATTGAAACCGCATTGGCTACGGGAGCTCAAGCCATTCATCCCGGATATGGTTTTTTGAGTGAAAACGACGCGTTTGCTACAGCTTGCCAAGCAGCGGGCTTGGTCTTTATTGGGCCACCAGCCAGTGCGATACAGGCAATGGGGTTGAAGGCGGAATCCAAGCAGTTGATGGAGAAGGCCAGAGTGCCCTTAGTGCCTGGCTACCACGGTGCGAATCAAGACCCTGCCTTTTTACAAGCGCAGGCAGATGGCATGACTTATCCCGTCCTCATCAAAGCCAGTGCAGGCGGCGGTGGCAAGGGGATGCGGATTGTTGAGAGGGCAGCAGACTTTGCTGCGGCATTGGCCTCATGTAAGCGCGAAGCCATCAACAGTTTTGGTGATGATGCGGTGCTGATTGAAAAGTACGTGCAACGCCCACGGCATATTGAAATCCAGGTGTTTGGTGATACGCAGGGCAACTATGTGTATTTGTTTGAGCGTGATTGTTCCGTGCAGCGCCGGCATCAAAAAGTGCTGGAAGAAGCGCCTGCGCCGGGATTGTCGGAAGCCATGAGACAGCAAATGGGCGCTACAGCAGTAGCGGCAGCACGTGCAGTGAAGTATGTGGGTGCAGGTACGGTGGAATTCATTGTTGAACAGCAACCAGATGGTGCTATGAATTTCTTTTTCATGGAGATGAACACGCGGCTGCAGGTGGAGCATCCGGTGACGGAGGCGATCACGGGTTTGGATTTGGTGGAGTGGCAACTTCTCGTGGCCAGCGGTGAACCCTTGCCACTCAAACAAGAGCAACTGCGCATCACCGGTCATGCAATTGAAGCGCGGATATGCGCAGAAAACCCGAACAACCAATTTTTACCGGCGACGGGGCAGTTGAAAGTTTATGGCTTGCCTGAGCATGTTACTTTTGAACGAACCGCAGGGGGGCATTCCGCTGTGAATGTGCGCGTTGACTCCGGTGTGCGCGAAGGCGATACGATTTCTCCGTATTACGACTCCATGATCGCCAAGTTGATCGTGCACGGTGCTACGCGCGAACAGGCATTGGCACGTATGGATGAAGCGCTGGCGAAGACGCATATTGTGGGATTGAACACCAATGTGCAGTTTTTGCGCTATGTGGTGCGCAGCGACTCTTTTGCGCAGGCGAATTTGGATACGGGTTTGATTCCCCGTGAGGAGGCTGCGCTGTTTAACCAAGAGCCTGTAGGTGCTGCATTGGCGGTTGCCGCTGCGGTTGCTCACACCTTACATGCAGAGTCTGCGCGATCCGCGTCTGTAGCTACAGCTGCATGGACAGACCCTTGGAGCAAAAGTGATGGCTGGCAGTCACATGGTGTCCATTCAAGAGCGTTTGAGTTTGAGTTTCATGGTGAAAAAGTTGCTGCGCAATTGCGTTATCTGCATGATGGTGCTTTGCATTTAGCCGTTGGTGATGCTGCGAATAAAGTTTCTGGTTCATTGAGCTATTCACACACAGACACTGGTTTTGATATAAGCTTCGAAAAGCATAGAATAATTGCTAAAACATACAAAAATAACGATGTAATCGGCATATTTACTGACAAAGGTGCTACACAAATCATAGTAAATGATTTGTTAGAGCATGCGGGAGAGACGCACGAGGAGGGTGGACGTTTAACCGCACCCATGCCAGGTAAAGTGGTGTCATTCTCGGTCAAAGCGGGTGATACGGTTGTTAAAGGTCAGGCGCTGGCGGTCATGGATGCGATGAAGATGGAGCATACGATTGCGTCGCCAGCAGACGGCGTGGTGCAAGAATTGCTCTACCAGCCTGGTGATCAAGTGGTTGAGGGTGCGGAATTATTGAAATTAGGAGTCGCCCTATGAGTCTGCCAAATTATGTGAAGATTGTTGAAGTCGGTCCCCGTGATGGCCTTCAAAACGAAAAGCAAACCGTACCGTCTGAGGTCAAAATTGAATTGGTGCACCGTTTGCAAGATGCAGGATTGACAGAAATTGAAGTGACCAGCTATGTATCCCCCAAGTGGGTGCCACAAATGGCGGATAACGCTGCAGTGATGGCTGGTATTCAACGCAAAAATATCGTGCGGTATTCCGTGTTGACGCCGAATTTGCAAGGCTTCAATGCCGCTGTTGCATCTGATAAGGCGTTATGGCCACAAGAAATAGTGGTGTTTGCTGCTGCGAGTGAGGCATTTAGCCAGAAGAATATCAACTGTAGTATTGAAGAAAGTATTGAACGCTTTCGTCCTGTCGTTGCTGCTGCTAAAGAAAAGCACATTACAGTACGGGGTGCTATTTCTTGCGCGGTGGGCTGCCCGTATGAAGGCGATGTTGCACCTGAAAAAGTTACCAAAGTTGCCGAGTTGATGCGCGACATTGGCGTGCAGCATGTCGGTGTGGCTGACACAATTGGTGTGGGAACGCCCATCAAGGTTCAGCGTGCTATTCAAGCCACACTGCAGGTGTATGACATCAATGACGTGTCAGGTCATTTCCACGATACCTATGGACAAGCTTTGGGCAATACCTTGCGTTGTTTGGAAATGGGTATTTGGCAATTCGATACCTCTATTGCGGGTTTAGGCGGCTGTCCTTATGCTAAAGGAGCTACTGGAAATGTAGCAACTGAAGATGTGGTTTATATGCTGCATGGCATGGGGATTGATACAGGGATTGACTTGGATAAATTGATTGATGCGGGTCAGTTCATCAGCGACTATTTGCAACGACCCACTAACTCACGTGCGGCAAAGGCCTTGTTCAACAAGAGGTTATTTTGATGTGTGGTGCTGAACTTTCAAAATTGCCTGATGGTGTGCAGCGGGTAGCTGCATTTTTGCAAACGTCTGGGCATTTGCGTATGCCAAACATGCTGCAAGATGCTGCACGAACGGCGCAACAAGCAGCTGATGCCTTAGGTGTAGAGCTGGGTCAGATCGCTAAAAGCATTATTTTTAAGCGCAAATCTGATAATGCTGCTGTTTTGGTCATCACTTCTGGCGATAAAAGAGTGGATGAAGCGAAAGTCCAAGCACTGGTTTGTGATGACAGTGGCAAACTGGGTCGCGCGGATGCTGATTTTGTGAAGCTCAAAACGGGCTTTGCCATAGGTGGTGTAGCACCGGTCGCGCATCTGACTGCGCCAGTGACTTTGTTGGACAAAGAGCTTTTCCGATTTGAGACGGTTTGGGCTGCTGCAGGCCATCCGAATGCCGTGTTTGAAGTAAGTCCACAAGCCTTGCAACTGCTAGCGAATGCACCTGTTGTTGATGTTGTGGTATAAATTTAATAGCTACTTAGGCAATAAATACGCCGGCTACAGCTGTATTTTGTATATTCTATGAATGTTGCATCACCTTGTACGTCGGTATGCAAAATGGATAGTGAATCCAAGTTGTGTGTGGGTTGCTGGCGGACCATAGATGAAATCGTTGCCTGGAGTTCGAATTCTGATGAAGAGAAGAAGAAGGTTTGGGCTTTGATTGCGCTGCGTAAAAACGGGGTTGCGAATCTCGATGCCAGTTCTACTGTCAGCTCCGGTTCCAGTGAGAACGATAAAACACCATGAAACATATAACTTTTTACTTCGATGTGATTTCGCCGTATGCGTACCTGGCTTTTGAACAACTGCCAGAGGCTTTGCAGGGTATCAGTTATGAAGTGACCTACAAGCCAGTCTTGTTCGCAGGTTTACTTAAGCACCATGGTCAGTTGGGGCCGGCAGAGATTCCTTCAAAACGGGAATGGACTTATCGGCAGGTGCAGTGGCTGGCACATGAATTGGGCGTTGAATTGCAGTTGCCAGCCGCGCATCCGTTCAATCCTTTGGCGTTAATGCGTTTGGCTGTGTGTACTAGTCTTTCGGGCTTGCCCAATCGTTACGTGACTGAGAAGCTGTTTCACCATGTCTGGCTTGGCGGGCTAGATGCAGCCGACGAACAGCGCTTTGAGATACTTAAAACAGAACTTAAGCTCGTGGCAGAACCAAATACCATAGAAGTTAAAAAACTGCTGAAAATGCACACGGACAGCGCTATTCAACAAGATGTTTTCGGTATTCCTACATTGGAAGTGGATGGAAAATTGTTTTTTGGACTGGATTCTTTGCCAATGCTCGCGGCCTATTTAAATGGCGATTCTTGGTACTCAAATTCGGCTTGGAATGACGTCAGAAAAATCCCAATCGGCACAGCTCGAAAAAATTAATTGAAAAAAATCAAAAATATCTTTTGAAATCCAAGGGATTACCCTAGTTTCAGGCGGACTTTTGTCACACTTTGTCAGAATCCGGTCAGTCGTTTCGCAGATATTCAGTCATCACCTCAGTCGGGGTGAGTTTTTTATCTATAGGAGACGCATCAATGGCAACAGCACTAGTAGACAAGCCCATGACTGCTGAGGAAAAGAAAGTTATCTTTGCCTCATCATTGGGTACGGTTTTTGAATGGTATGACTTTTACTTGTATGGCACTTTAGCTGTGATCATCGGTAACCAGTTTTTCTCAGCCCTCGATCCTGCATCACGCACGATCTTTTCATTGTTGGCTTTTGCAGCTGGCTTTATTGTTCGCCCATTTGGTGCGTTGATTTTTGGTCGTTTAGGCGACATGATTGGTCGCAAATACACCTTCTTGGTGACGATTTTGATCATGGGCGTATCAACGTTTATCGTTGGTTTGTTGCCAAACTACGCCAGCATCGGTGTTGCGGCTCCAGTCATTTTGATTGGCTTACGCATGTTGCAGGGCTTGGCTTTAGGTGGTGAGTACGGTGGTGCAGCTACCTACGTGGCTGAGCATGCCCCTGCTAACAAACGTGGTGCCTATACATCATGGATTCAAACCACTGCGACTCTGGGCCTGTTCCTGAGCTTGATGGTGATTTTAGGCGTTCGTACAAGTATCGGCGAAGCAGCGTTTGCTGATTGGGGTTGGCGCATTCCTTTCTTGGTCTCTATTTTGTTGTTGGCTGTGTCTGTTTACATTCGTTTGAGCATGAATGAGTCACCAGCGTTCCAAAAAATGAAATCAGAAGGTAAAACTTCAAAAGCACCTTTGTCTGAGTCATTCGGTCAATGGAAAAACTTGAAAATCGTTATCTTGGCTTTGATCGGTTTGACTGCTGGTCAAGCAGTAGTTTGGTACTCAGGCCAGTTCTACGCTTTGTTCTTCTTGACACAAGCGCTCAAAGTTGACGGTGCTACTGCCAATATTTTGGTTGCGATTTCTCTGGTTATCGGCACACCATTCTTTATCATCTTTGGGTCATGGTCTGACAAAATTGGTCGTAAGCCAATCATCATGGCTGGTTGCTTGTTGGCGGTGGTTACATACTTTCCGGTATTCAAAGCATTGACTGAAGCTGCCAATCCAGATTTGGCTGCAGCGCAAGCGAAGAACAAAGTTGTCGTAACTGCTGATCCTGCAGAGTGCTCATTCCAGTTCAACCCAACTGGTACAGTCAAGTTCACCAGCTCATGCGACGTGGCTAAGCAGAAACTGTCAGCTGGCTCTGTGAGCTATGACAACGTTGCTGCGCCAGCCGGCACACCGGCAACAATTAAAGTTGGCGAAACGGTTATTACGAGCTATGACTCAACAAAAACCAGTGACGCTGACATTGCAGCTGCCAAAGAAGCTGCAACTAAGAAGGTTGCTGATTTGACCGCTGCCGCAGCAAAGCCTGAAGATTTGAAGAAAGCGACTGATGCATTGGCAGCTTTTGACAAAGATGCAAAAGGCGCTACTGTGAAGGCTAAGGAAGCTGCTATGGCTGGTGGTTTGTCTGCTGCGCTTAAAGCTGCTGGCTATCCAGCCAAAGCTGATCCAGCTAAAGTGAATAAGTTGATGATTGTCGCAATTCTGACTTACTTAGTGATTTTGGTGACCATGGTTTATGGTCCTATTGCTGCCATGTTGGTTGAGTTATTCCCAACACGAATCCGTTACACCTCAATGAGCTTACCGTACCACATTGGTAACGGCTGGTTCGGTGGCTTGTTGCCAACGACTGCTTTTGCTATCGTGGCGCAAACTGGTAACATGTACAACGGCCTGTGGTATCCAATTATCATTGCTGGTATGACATTTGTTGTCGGTATGCTCTTCGTTAAAGAAACGAAAGATGTGGACATCTACGCTAACGATTAATTCTCAAACGTAAGTCATAGGAAAGAAGTTGTAGGTACGCTATGACTTCCTCCAAGGCCCTCTTCGGAGGGCTTTTTTTATGTCTGCAAAGTAGTAGCGCATATACTAAATAAGTTAGCATTTAACATTACAAGGAAAATATCATGTGGAAAATAGTTGTGGGGTTTATTTTATTTGCAGCCGTAGCTCTTTATTTGCTTAGCAAAGGTGGCGACGTAGATATGAGTGGAGAAAAGCATGGTTCTGTGACTTTTTTACAAGTAAATTCAACTGCTTCTTAAATTTGCATTAACTTGTTAATTTGCATTTAGTGGAAAAACCTCATTGTTTAAAGTTCTATTTGTTGTCTAATGTAGCTATGGGTAACATTACGAAATTGACATGCGATTAACCAAAACAGAAGCTGGCAAAAAAGCGATCACTGATCGTTCAATTCCTTTAAGTCCAAGGCAACGTTCAGCGTTAATAATCTTTAATGGTGAGCGTACGCTTGATGAAGTGTTGTTAATGCTGGTTGGTTTAGGATTTACACAAGATGATGCAGATCAATTAATCGTTTTGGGACTGATTTCCCCAGTCTTGGATGCGGTTAAAACTAATGTTGTATCAGAATCCAAGCCGAAAGAACAATTGGGCGGTTTTGTAGATTTAGATACTGCTCAATCGCGTTACAAAGTAGCTTATCCATTGGCAACTAAACTAACGGCAAGTATGGGGTTTCGCGGATTTCGTTTAAATTTAGCTGTTGAAGCGGCCGGAAGCTATTCTCAGTTGGTGGAATTGTTTCCAAAAATCAAAGAAGCTGCTGGTGCAGAAAAATCACTAGCTTTAGAGAATGCACTTCGCGGAAGTATTTGAAGGTTCAATTTTTGATTGATTAGAAGGTTAATTAGAAATCTTTAAACATCAGCTAATTTCTTGCCTAGAATCGTGATTCGATCTAGGAAAGAAGATATTCATGGCACAGGGAACCATCCGCATTCGCGGTGCGCGTCAGCACAACCTTAAAAATCTCGATCTCGATATCCGCACCGGTGAATTGACCGTTGTGACCGGGCCCAGTGGTTCGGGTAAATCAAGTCTGGTATTTGATACCTTGTTTGCAGAAGGGCAGCGTCGTTACGTTGAAACCTTCTCGGCCTACGCGAGACAGTTCCTGGACCGCATGGACAAGCCAGCGGTAGACCGTGTGGATGGCGTTCCGCCTGCAATTGCCATCGACCAAACCAATCCTGTCCGCAGTTCGCGTTCAACTGTCGGCACCATGACCGAGCTGAACGATCACCTGAAACTCTATTTCGCACGGGCTGCACAGTTGTTTGACCGCGACACAGCGCTGTTGGTTCGGCATGATTCCTCAGAATCGATTTATGCGCAGATTCTGGAACGTGCTGCCGCTATGGGAGACGATCCACGACTGGCCGTTACCTTCCCCGTAGAGTTGCCTGCACAAACCACGGCTGAAGAGGTCACCCAATGGTTGTCTGCCAGTGGGTTTACCAAAGTGCAAGCCGAACGCGAGGTTGCAGCGGTCACCGGGCCGCGTAAGTTGCTGGATGTGGTGGCTGATCGATTTCGTATGGGCACTACAGAAAAATCCCGCGTCATCGAAGCTATCGAAGTGGCGCTCAAACGTGGCAGTGGCCGTGTCAATGTCTATGCCGGCGCTATAGGTGATGTGGGGGGCACGATGTGGAAGTTCTCCACCGGCCTGCATTGCCCAGAGAGCGACCATCGCTATGCCGACCCCATTCCCTCGGCTTTCTCATTCAATTCGCCCGTAGGTGCGTGCGAAAAATGCAAAGGCTTTGGCCGCGTCATTGGCGTGGACTACGGATTGGTCATTCCCAACGACAAGTTGACCCTGCGCGCCGGTGCCATCAAACCCATGCAGACACCCGCCTGGAAAGAATGTCAGGACGACCTGATGCGCCATGCCGAGGCGGCCGGCATCCCGCGCGACACGCCCTATTACAAGCTGACGGCAGAACACAAACACTGGGTCATCAATGGCTCGCCCAACTGGAATGGTAAGTGGAACCAGCACTGGTTTGGCGTCAAACGCTTTTTTGAGTACCTGGAGACCAAGTCCTACAAAATGCACATCCGTGTGTTGTTGTCCAAATACCGCAGCTACACGACGTGCGAAACCTGCGATGGTGCACGTCTGAAAACCGAAAGCCTGATCTGGCGTATCGGCAGCAAGCCGGATGCAGATGCTGTTTTGTCGCCAAGCAAGCGGTTTTTACCGAGTGGTACCAAGTGGTCACGAGATCAATTAGAAGCACTTCCAGGTCTGTGTCTGCACGATCTGATGCTGCTCTCGATAGACAAACTGCGGTTGTTCTTTGGCCGTCAAGTCGTAGAGCATGTTGTTGGCGCGGATACCTCGCGCAGTGCCACTTCTGGTGACCAGCAAGCTTTGGCGATGTTGCATGAAGAAATCAACACCCGCCTCAAATATCTGTGCGATGTGGGTATTGGCTACCTTAGTCTGGACCGCCAAAGCCGCACCCTGAGCGGCGGCGAAGTCCAGCGCATCAACCTCACCACGGCTTTGGGCACCTCCCTGGTGAACACCTTGTTTGTGTTGGATGAGCCCAGCATCGGCCTGCACCCACGCGACATGGGGCGCATCACCCAGGCCATGCTGCGTCTGCGCGATGCGGGCAATACGCTGGTGGTGGTCGAGCACGACCCAGCGGTGATGTTGGCCGCCGACCGCATGATAGACATGGGCCCCGGCCCAGGAGAGCGTGGTGGCCAAATCGTGTTTGACGGCACCACTGAGCAGTTGCGCCATGCCGACACCTTGACCGGTGCCTACTTGGGTGGCCGCAAACAAATCGGCATGGGTTTCCAGCGCTTGGTGAGTGACAGCACGCCGCGCCTGATTCTGGAAGGCGCGCGCGAGCACAACCTCAAAAACGTCACGGTCGACCTGCCTTTGCAGCGTCTGGTGACCATCACCGGTGTCAGTGGCTCTGGCAAGTCGAGCTTGGTACAGGATATTTTGGCTCCCGCATTGCTCCGATACTTCGGCAAAGCGACCGATACGCCGGGCTTGCATGATAGGTTGTTGGGCGCAGACCACCTCAGCGATGTGGTGTTTGTCGATCAGTCCCCCATCGGGAAAACGGCCCGTTCCAACCCCGCCAGCTATGTGGGCGCGTGGGATGCCGTACGCGAGTTGTTTGCGCAGGCACCGCTGGCCAAACAACGTGGCTACACCACCTCCAAATTCAGCTTCAACAGCGGCGATGGCCGTTGTGCTTTGTGTGGTGGTTCGGGTTTTGAACATATTGAAATGCAGTTTTTGAGTGATGTGTACCTGCGCTGCCAGGACTGCAACGGATTGCGCTACCGCCCCGAGGTGCTCGAAGTACACATCCAACGTCAGGACAAGAGCCTGAATGTGGCAGATGTGCTGGACTTGACGGTCAGCGAAGCCGCTGACATCTTTTCCGCCGACCGCGACGTCATCCGTGCCTTGCAGCCTATCGTCGATGTCGGTCTGGAATATGTCAAACTCGGTCAACCCGTGCCCACACTGTCTGGCGGTGAAGCCCAGCGCCTAAAACTTGCCGGTTTCTTGGCCGAAGCCGCCAAAAGCGGTAGCTCCAGTCGGCAACCTGTAGCGAAAAAAGGCACGCTGTTCCTGTTCGACGAACCCACCACCGGTTTGCACTTTGACGATATCGCCAAGCTCATGCGGGCTCTGCGCAAGTTGCAGGATGCGGGCCACTCTCTCATCATCATCGAGCACAACCTGGATGTGATCCGCTCCAGCGACTGGCTGGTTGACCTGGGCCCCGAAGGCGGCGAGGCGGGCGGCGAGATTGTCGCTGTCGGGACGCCGGACGACTTGCGTCGTCATCCGACTTCGCACACCGGCAAAGCTTTGCGTGATTACGACAGTGCTCTAGGACTGGGTTCGCACGGCGTGGAAGAAAAAGGCGGCTGGGTCATGCCTACACAGGTTTTGACACCGCCAGTCCATGCCGAAAACACACACATCCAGATCGTCAACGCCAAAGAACACAACCTCAAGTCCCTCAGTGTCAACATCCCGCATGGACAGTTCACGGTGGTCACCGGCGTCAGCGGTTCGGGTAAGTCCACGCTGGCGTTTGACATTTTGTTCAACGAAGGCCAGCGCCGCTACCTGGAAAGCCTGAACGCCTACGCCCGCAGCATCGTGCAGCCGGCAGGTCGGCCCGAGGTGGATGCGGTCTACGGCATCCCACCGACAGTGGCGATCGAGCAGCGCCTCAGCCGGGGTGGGCGCAAATCCACCGTCGGCACCACCACCGAGGTCTGGCATTTCCTGCGCCTGCTCTACGTCAAGCTGGGTATTCAGCACTGCATCCATGACGGCGCCGCCGTGCAGCCGCAAACGCCAGACAGCATCGTCTCGCAGTTGCTGAAAAACTTCAAAGGCCAGCACATCGGCTTGCTGGCCCCGTTGGTCATCAACCGCAAAGGCGTCTACACCGAGCTGGCTGACTGGGCGCGCCCGCGTGGCTACACCCACCTGCGGGTCGATGGCAACTTTTTGCCGACCACCGGTTTTCCGCGTATTGACCGCTTCAAGGAGCACAGCATCGAGCTACCCGTGGCCAGTCTGGACATCACAGCCGCCAACGAAGCGGCTTTAAGACTGGCGCTGAGCGTCGCTTTGGAACACGGCAAAGGCGTGGTCTATGTGCTGAGCGATCTGGCCGGTCTGCGCAGAGCGATGGAAGACGGCACAGAAACCTCAAAAATTGGCAAACTGAGTGTGTTCTCCACCAAACGCGCCTGCCCCGTCTGCAGCACCAGCTACGCCGAGCTGGACCCTCGTTTATTCAGTTACAACAGCAAGCACGGCTGGTGCCCCGATTGCGTCGGCACAGGCGTGCAACTCACCAAGGACCAGCGCAAGGTATTTGATGACTCGGTCAAAGACGACAACGGTGGCCGTGAGCAAACCTTTGCCGAGCCGGATGCCGACGATGTCACCACCCACGCCTGCGCCAGCTGCAGCGGGACACGGTTGAATTTGATGGCGCGCGCGGTGAAATTTGGTGCTTATTCCGATAAAAAAGAAGGCCAAATAGAAGGTGTTGGTATCACCGACATTGCCGCGCTGAGTGTGACTGATATCCGTCAATGGATCGCCACATTGCAAGTCCCCAACCGCCTGAGCCAGCGCGAGATGGACATCGCCCGCGATTTACTGCCCGAAATCAAGGGCCGGCTGGAGTTTTTGGAAGAAGTTGGATTGGGCTACCTCACCTTGGACCGAGGCGCACCCACCCTCAGCGGCGGCGAGGCGCAGCGCATCCGCCTAGCCGCGCAATTGGGCAGCAACCTACAAGGGGTCTGCTACGTGCTGGACGAGCCCACCATCGGCCTGCACGCCCGCGACAACCAGATTTTGCTGCGCGCCCTGCACAAGCTGGGTGACAAAGGCAACACCCTGGTGGTGGTGGAGCACGATGTGGACACCATACGCGCCGCCTCCCACATCATCGACATCGGCCCCAGCGCCGGCAAGCGCGGTGGCCGGCTGGTGGCAGAGGGCACGGTTGAGGATGTGATCCAGGCGGCAGACTCGCAAACCGGCCGCTACCTGATGCACGCAATCAAGCATCCGTTGCAAACCCGTCGAATCGTTGAGAAAACTGAAACCCAGGCCTGGATTGACGTGCAGGGCGCAACCATGCACAACCTGCAAAACGTCAACGTGCAGATTCCACTGCAGCGTCTGGTCGCCATCACCGGCGTCTCCGGCTCCGGCAAATCCACACTGGCGCGCGAGGTGATGCTGACCAACGTCAATGCCGCCGTGGCGCAACAGGCCACCAAAGCGGGGCGCGATGCAGCCGCCGCTGGCAAACACCCGGTCTGGGTGGGTTGTGCGGACGTATCGGGCTACGCTACGGTCGACCGGGTGCTGGAAGTCGACCAAACCCCCATCGGCAAGACGCCACGCAGCTGCCCCGCCACCTACATCGGGTTTTGGGACACCATCCGCAAGCTATTTGCCGAAACGCTGGAAGCCAAAGCACGCGGCTACGCTGCAGGGCGTTTCAGCTTCAATGCCGGCGATGGCCGCTGCTCGGGTTGTGATGGCCAGGGCATTCGCACCATCGCCATGAGCTTTTTGCCCGATGTGAAAGTCAAATGCGAGGTCTGCCACGGTGCCCGCTTCAACCCCGAAACACTGGCCGTCACCTGGCGCGGCAAAAGCATTGGCGACGTGCTGCAGATGGAAGTGGACGAAGCGGTGGACTTCTTCGCCGCCATGCCCAACATCAGCCACCCGCTGCAGCTGCTCAAAGATGTGGGGCTGGGTTATTTGACACTGGGTCAACCCTCACCCACGCTCAGCGGTGGTGAGGCGCAGCGCATCAAGCTAGTCACGGAACTGAGCAAAGTGCGCGACGACATCACCCGCCGCGGCCAAAAACCGCCGCACACCCTGTATGTGCTGGACGAGCCGACGGTGGGTCTGCACATGGCGGACGTTGAAAAACTCATCCATGTGCTGCACCGCCTGGTCAACGGCGGCCACAGCGTGGTGGTGATCGAGCACGATCTGGACGTGATCGCCGAAGCCGACTGGGTGATTGACTTGGGTCCCGACGGCGGCAAAGCGGGCGGTCAGGTGGTGGCGGCTACGACGCCCGAAGGTGTGGTCAAGCTGAAAACCCACACGGGCGTGGCGTTGAAGGCGGTCTTGGCCAGGAAATAAATGTAGAAAGAGTTTGAAGAGGTCGTGTGAGGTTACGGATTCACATAACTCCCCGACTTGCCGCCGTGCTTCTCCAGCACCCGCACATCGGTCATGGTCATGCCACGGTCCACGGCTTTGCACATGTCGTAGATGGTGAGCAGGGCGACCTGCACGGCGGTCAGGGCTTCCATCTCCACGCCGGTTGGGTCGACGGTTTCGACCGTGGCGGTGCAGATAATAGCTCTATTTTTGGCATTAGCCGGCGTATTTATTGCCTCATCAGCTACAAAATCAATAGCGACTCTGGTTAGTGCCAGTGGGTGACACAGCGGGATCAAATCGCTCGTTTTCTTCGCGCCTTGAATGCCTGCAATCCGCGCAATACCTAGCACATCGCCTTTTTTAGCCGTTCCTGCTTCAATCAACGCAAAGGTAGCTGGCAGCATGGTGATGCGACCTTGCGCGACTGCGATGCGGTGGGTGGAGGCTTTGGCGGCCACATCGACCATGTGGGCTTGGCCATGGGCGTCGAAATGGGTTAAGCCATTTGTTACAGATGTGTTTAGCGAGGAATTATTAGTCATGAACGCTATCATAAGGCTGTGAAATCCAAATACTCCCAACTTTTTACCTCACTTTTGCTGATTTTTAGCCTGCTCAGCCCGAATCTCAGCTTATCGCAATCCAGCAAGATGACGCCGCTTGTGGGCGTCGGCGAAGACGGCGACTTGTCCCTGGGTGCTGAGCGGCGCATGGGGGACGCGATTGCCAAACAAATCTACCGCGACCCTGACTATTTGGACGACCCGCTGTTGAACGAATATGTCGACGGCATTTGGCAATCTCTCCTCAAAGCCGCTCGAGCTAAAGGCGAATTAACAGCGGAGATGGACGAACGCTTTGCTTGGCGCGTCATGCTGGCGCGTGACCGTACTGTCAACGCTTTTGCGCTGCCCGGCGGTTATTTTGGCGTGCATTTGGGGCTGATTGGCTTGGTGGCAAATCAAGACGAGCTGGCTTCTGTCCTCGCGCATGAGCTCACCCACGTCACCCAGCGGCACATTTCCCGCTCTATCACCCAGCAGGGGCGGCAAACGCCAGTGATGATTGCGGCGATGATTTTGGGCGCAGTGGCAGCGCGGAACAACACTGATGCCTTGAACGCTGTCGTGGCAGGCTCGCAAGCCGTCGCAATCCAAGGTCAACTCAACTTTTCCCGCGATATGGAGCGCGAGGCCGATCGCCTTGGCTTGGGGCTAATGCAGCCTGCCGGTTTTGCGCCGCAAGGCTTTGTGGGCATGTTTGAGAAACTGCAGCAATCCGCTAGGCTCAGCGACAGCGGCAATTTCCCCTACCTGCGCAGCCACCCCATGACGACCGAGCGCATGGGCGACATGCAGCAGCGCTTGCTCATTCAACAGCATATGGCCAAATTTGCCCCGCAGAATGAGCCAAGTTTGCAGCATGCCATGATGTCTGCTCGCGCCCGCGTGTTGGCTGAGCCAGGCATAGATGTGCTGCGCCTGTGGGCGGCAGAGCCGCAAAGTACGGGCTTTGCGAACCTGAGCAAATCGCGCCAAGTCGCCAGTTTATACGCCGCTATTTTGGCCAATATCAAGCTGCGTGATTTTGTGCGTGCAACTGCTCAAAAAGACAGGTTAATTAGTGCTGTAGCCGGCGATTTGATTGCCTTAAAAGCTATTAAATTAATAGCAATTGAGCTATATTTGGCGGCTAATAATGTTGATGCTGCGCTCACACAGCTTCCTTTTTACATTGTGGGTCAGCAAGCGGTAGGTCAGCGTTTGAGTCGGCCAGAGTTATTCGCGCAGTCCGCTGTGCAAATTGCAAGTAAACAAACGGTGCTGGCTGCTTCAGCCGCCCAAAATCTGCAAACTTGGTTGGCCAAAAACCCCGCAGATGCCCCAGCTTGGCAGCTTCTTGGCAACGCCTACCGCGCGACAGGGCAAAACTTGCGAGCTGTAAGGGCTGAGGCTGAGGCGCAGGTGGCTTTGCTAGATTACGCCGCCGCCTTAGACCGCTTCAAAGCCGCGCAAGACGTGCTTAGGAGCGGCGGCGCCTCGGCGGAAGCTTCGGTAGGACGGGACTACATGGAAGAATCCATCATTGACGTACGTACCCGCCAAGTGCAGGAGCTATTGAAACAGCAGATCAAGGATGAGAAAGAAGCTACTAAATAAAGCTTAAAACAGACCTGTAGCCAGCGTATTCATTGGCTAAGTAGCTATATTATTGATAGTAAAACTGTTACTTCTTAGAAAACAAGCTATCCACAGCCGTGTTGATCAAATAGCTCAGCACCGAATAAATCAACGATCCCACCAATGCAGCGGTAAAGCCTGTGACATTGAATCCGTCTAGCAAGTAAGCCGCACCCCAAAACATCAGCGCATTGATGACGAAAAGGAACAAGCCGACGGTGATGACGGTGACTGGTAGCGTCAAAATCACCAACAACGGCTTCACAAAGGTGTTGAGCAAGCCAATCACAAAGGCGGCAAGCAGGGCGGACTGGAAGCTTTGCACCGACACGCCGTCGTATACATAAGCCACAAAGAGGAGAGCGGCGGCTAAAAGTAGCCATCTGAGTAGAAGTTTCATACAGCTATGTTACTAGATTTCAACTTCTTTTATAGCGGTCTTTCATGTAGGACTTTGATGCGGTTAAAGTTTTGCGCTATGATGGTAACTACTGATTTTTTATACATATTTTTTCCCTTGTTTATCTCTCGTTGTACTGTCATTTCACCGTGAAAGCCGTCCTGCACATCACTGACATTGAAGCCGCCATCAACTACTGGCGCGAACGCAGCCCATCGTCCGATGGCGTGACGTTGTGCCCTGAGCTTCGGGCGTTGGCAACGGTGTATGCGCTCATGGTGTTTTATCGGCAAGATACGGTGTCTAGCGATGGCTTCCCGTCCAAAGCCATGGCCGCGTGGCTGGCTTGGTACGACACCACGCCTGACACGCCCTGCATCGCCATCTGCTCCACCAGTCAGGGCGACGAAATGTGCAAAGGCTGTGGCCGCACTTTTGAAGAAGTGCAGCACTGGCCAGGCATGTCGCCCGTAGAAAAGCGCGACACTTGGCACCGCATCACGCTGGAAAGCACTTCTTGGCGCTTCAATACCTATGCTGAGCGGGCTGCGGAAGGCGTTTCATCATCTAAGTAATAGTAAATGATGAGTTTTAGATTTAATTGCCTCTAGCCAAAATCTTTATTGTATATATTGCTATATTATTTATAGCAAATATTGTCTTTCGCAGCGTTTCTTGATCGCAAAATTGTCTGCACATGCAGACCCGACAGCTCATGCGTTATCCCACATGGGTAAGGTTTAGTTGTTTTGTTTGTTGCATTTGATACAAATTGAAACATATAACATAAGCGGCAAATCATCACCGCATAAAAACTACTTAAAAGATTACAAAAGTATACATTTGTCTATGTAGGAAAACTAGTTTTGCTACTTTTTTTATAGCTGATGTCGGCTAAATCTACACACACTTTGTGCTTAAAAGATGGGTATTGTTGAATGTGATAAACGTCAACAAAATAAGTACAAACAGCATTAATTTCGGCAGTATGTGACTTAAAAAGTGCACAAATTTCCCTTTTCTGCGGTTTTGAAGTTAGAAGCGTTACAAATTCAACACCACCGAGGAGAGCAGCAATGACACATCGCATTCAAAAACCAACAAATCGTATTCATAGCGCATTACTGGCGTCGTTGATGCTGTCAGGCGCTTACTTAGCACCTAGTGCAGTGCTTGTGATAGGTGCTTTGCACACGACAGCTTCATTGGCGAGTGGCGGTGATGATGACCACCATGGCACGCCTGGGCCAGCTGGACCTGCCGGACCT
>JBEBJY010000029.1:0-31680 GCA_040079635.1 Burkholderiaceae bacterium
GGCGGGGTGAAAGGGGTTGGGGGTGAGCGGGGGAAACAAGCCAGCTTGCGCAGCTACAAAACGCTATAAATAATATAGCTACTTAGGCAATAAATACGCCGGCTATAGCCATATTTAAGGGGTAAATTTTAGGTTGTAGACTTCGCAAAATACTTCACCTGCGGCAACCCTTCAAAATCCTCGTCCAGCGTCCATAAAGTCGCATTGACTTCTAACGTTGCTGCGTAAATCATGCTGTCTGCCATCGGCAATTTGTGCTTCAAAGAGAGTAGGGATGCGGCACTTGCGCGTTCTGATGTTAAGTCGAGAACGGTGAATCTAAGCATGTGCGACTCTATGCGCTGTGCATCTTCTTCGCTGCCCATGATGCGGGCGCGTTTGGTGACTTCAAAAATGGTGACAGCGGGTACGGAAACTTTGCCTCCTTCGATAATCGGTAAGAAGGTTGCTGCATGCGGGCCGTCAACGAGGACTTCTAACCAAGCGCTGGAATCTAATATGTTCATTGCTGCTAAATTCTGAGCAGCTTAGACGCGGTCTTTGTCGCGTTCGACCACAGAAGATTGCCCCTTGAACAAACCCCGCAGCGAAGAAAACGGCTCTTGCGGCACCAACTCAATACGGTCATTTTTGACAATCACTTGCAGGTGACGCCCAGCCTCCAGCCCAAGCGCACGCCGTGCCGCACTTGGAATAGTGATTTGGAATTTTGGGGATAAGGTGGCTACTGCAGGCATGTTTAACTCCTTTTTAAAAAGTAAAGGAGGTTAAATTGTAAAGGAATATGAAAAGTAATGCAATAGTTAGTTATCTCCTATTAACTCCCCTTTACTCCCCCATTACCACCCCTTCCCGCCGCGGATCCGCTCCACCAAAGAACCCGTCATAGGTCGTGGCATTAGGAGAAGTCGTCCGCTCAATCGCCTGCAGCCCACTGGTCATCTCAATCTCCCGAACCTCATGCCCTTTGGCTTTCAAAGCCTCGACAACTGCAGCCGGAAAGCGTTTCGCCTCCAAAATACTGGGCCCGTTGAGCGAGCCGAAGTTGGGCAAGTTGATGGCTTCTTGCGCGTTCATGTTCCAATTCAACGTGCCGACCAGCGTTTTCGCGGCGAAGTGGATGATGAGCGCGCCGCCTGGGCTGCCGGCGCTCATGATGACTTGGCCTGTGGTTTTGTCGATAACCAGCGTGGGTGCCATGCTGGAGCGGGGGCGTTTGCCGGGTTCTACGCGATTGGCGATGGGTTTATCGTCAGCACCGGTAGGGGCGAAGCTGAAATCGGTCAACTCGTTGTTGAGTAGGAATCCATTGACCATCTGCATAGACCCAAAAGCGCCCTCAATCGTCGTCGTCATCGCCAGTGCGTTGCCCGCCGCGTCGATGATGCTGATGTGCGATGTGCCGTATTCAGGTTGGTCTGGCATCGGTGCATACTTGAAGTTTTGAGATGAATTTGCACTGGTTTTGATAGCAGCATAGGGCATTGGTATGCCGGCTGAGGCCGTTTTCATGCTCTTTTCGCCAATGAGCTTGGCACGCTGCGCCAAGTAAACCGGATTCAGCATTTCCTGCCAACTGCCCGCTGGCGGCGCGACAAAATCAGGGTCAGCCACGTATTGCGCACGGTCGGCAAAGGCGAGGCGGGAGGCTTCGAGGTACAAATGCAGCCATTCTGGGCTGAGGAATTCGGCAGCCGTGGGCACTGTGGCGGAATCCAGCGGCAAGTGCGGCGCAGGCGTGTTGTTCAAAATCCCCAAAATCTGCCCAATCGCAATTGCCCCCGAGCTTGGCGGCGGCATGCCGCAGATTTGGTAGGTTTCGGGGGCAACTTTGTAGCCAAAACACAGTGGCTCGCGCTTTTTAGGGGCGTAATTGGCCAAGTCTTGCAAGCTCAACACACCTGCATTGGTGGGGTGGTTCCGAACTTTTCGAACGATGTTTTCTGCAATCTCGCCCTCGTGCAAGGCTTTTGAGCCGTCTTTGGCAATTTTGCGCAAAACATCGGCGTAGGCAGGGTTTTTAAGCACATGCCCAACGGGCCAAGCCGTGCCAGCTGCATCGTAAAAATAAGCCGCTGCCACAGGGTCATTTTTCAGGGTTTTGGACTCAGCTACCAGTGTGTGCAAGCGTGGGCTGACTTTGAAGCCGCTTTCAGCCAAAGCAATCGCGGGCTGAAACAAAGTAGCCCACGGCAACTTGCCATGCTGCTTGTGCGCCAGCTCCAGCATCCGCACCGTGCCCGGCACGCCGACGGAGCGGCCACCCACTTGCGCCTCAGTAAACGCCATCGGTTTGCCGTCTTTTCCTATGAATAGCGATTCAGTCGCCGCTGCGGGCGCGGTTTCACGCCCGTCAAAGGCTTCCATCTTCCCGTTTGGCTTACCATCCTGATGGAGCAAAAACGCCCCCCCACCAATCCCGCTAGACTGCGGCTCCACCAATCCCAGCACCATCTGCACCGCCACAGCCGCATCCACCGCGCTGCCACCAGCTTTCAGAATCTGATAGCCCGCATCGGTAGCCAGCGGGTTCGCCGCTGCCACAGCAAATTTCTTAGTTGCCCAGCCTGGTTTGGCGGTAAAGCCAGAGGCGGCTTCGGGCAGGATGGGGGCGGTGTAGGTGAAAGTAGGGGAGAAATTAGGTGCAAGTTGCGGCTGATTTGTCGCGCAGCCAGAGAGCAAAACCGCCGCAAAAGCAGCAGAATAGCCAAATTTAGTTAAAACTGTCATTTTTACCCCTTAAATATGACTCTAGCCGGCGTATTTGTTGCCTGAGTAGCTATGAAATTTATAGTGTTTTTGAACCAACTATTCTACTTGCAAGCGAGGTGTTTAGATATAGTTTTCTTATGTGGTTGAATTTTATATGTTTAATTTGTTATATCAATCAAATTTAATATGATTTTACAATCTAATAAATTTTAGCCATCATGCATTCTTTTGTATGAAAAAGGTAATCATCATGAAGTTTAGAGATATCGATTTGAGTGACAACGCGCTAAATGCCGAACACCAAAAAATGGGGATTCCACCGTTAGAAAGGTCGGTTGAAAAAATCGCTTTGGCGGACTCGCAAAGTAGCGTTATTCGCGGCGCTGTGTGGTTGACCTCCAGCATGCTTGTTTTACTCACTTGCTACTTGCTCATACAACTTTTTGGTAACGGCACTGGTGCAGCTAAAGCACTGCTTGGTGAAGCGTTGGCAAGTGACATTTTTTGGAGCGCTGTGGCAGTTGGCTTGCTTGCTCAAGTGGTGGATGGCGCACTGGGCATGGCGTATGGGGTTACTTCAACCACTTTTTTAATGGCAAGTGGTGTTAGCCCTGCTATGGCATCAGCAAGTGTGCATGTTGCGGAAGTGTTTACAACGGGCGTTTCAGGCATATCTCATGCGAAGCTCGGTAACGTCAACAAAAAGCTTTTTCTTAAACTTTTGCTGCCTGGCATCACTGGCGCTGTTACAGGTGCTTATATTTTGACCAACATCGATGGCAATGTCATAAAACCGTACATTTCCGCCTACTTGGTGGTGATGGGCATTTACATCATCAGTAAAGTGTTTAAGAAAATCAAAGCAAATCGCCAAGAGCCTAAGCATGTTGCTAAGTTAGCTTTGGTAGGTGGCTTTGTAGATGCTATTGGCGGCGGCGGCTGGGGTCCTGTTGTCACGACGACCTTGGTAGGAACAGGTCAAGACCCGAGAACCACCATCGGGTCGGTCAATTTTGCAGAGTTTTTCTTGACCTTTGGCAGCGCCATCACTTTCACGGCTTTGGTCGGTTTTGGCCCTTGGATGGTTGTTGCTGGCTTGGTGATAGGCGGTTTATTCGCGGCTCCTTTTGCCGCGTATTTGTGCAGTAAATTGCAAACCCGCACTTTGTTGTTGCTTGTTGGCTCATTGATTACGGTTGTTAGCGCTTTCAATCTATATAAATCTTTGGTTTAAAGCTTTTATTGCAATTGGTTGGGATAAAAAAAGCCTGCATATCCGAAGATATGCAGGCTTTTGGCTGATTAAACCTGAGTTACTTCGGCAATTACTTCGGTGCGAGGCGGATCGCGCCGTCCAAGCGAATCACTTCGCCGTTGAGCATGTCATTCTCAAAAATATGCTTGGCTAACTTAGCGTAGTCTTGCGGTGTACCCAAGCGTGACGGGAACGGTACTGCGGCTGCCAAGGCGTCTTGCACATCTTGCGGCATGCCAAACATCATGGGGGTGCCGAAAATGCCGGGGGCGATGGTCATGTTGCGGATGCCGTTGCGGGCTAGGTCGCGGGCGATGGGCAGGGTCATGCCGACGACGCCGCCTTTGGATGCGCTGTAGGCGGCTTGGCCGATTTGACCGTCATAAGCTGCGACTGAGGCGGTGGAGATCATCACGCCTCGCTCGCCGGTGGATTCTGGCTCGTTTTTGCACATGGCGTCAGCCGCCAGGCGAATCATGTTGAAGCTGCCGATCAGGTTAATCGTCACGGTGCGTTTGAACGATTCAAAGGCGTGTGGGCCGTTTTTACCGACTGTTTTTTCACCCGTGGCGATGCCTGCGCAGTTGACTAAACCCATGAGTTTGCCCAATGACAGGGCTTTGGCGACGACGGCTTGGCCATCGGCTTCGCTGGTCACGTCGCACTTCACAAATGCGCCGCCGATTTCTTTGGCGATGGTCTCGCCTTTGTCAGCCTGCATGTCTGCAATCACAACGGTGCCACCTGCGCCTGCCAGCATGCGCGCTGTGCCTTCACCCAAGCCTGATGCGCCGCCGGTAACGATGAATACTTTGCCTTTGATGTCCATGGATAAATCCTCTTGAGTTGAAAAAAGCGGTAAAACCTGTGACGTAGAGGTTTACGTTTACGTCAACGGAAAACCGCAATTATGACGCATCAAGAAGGATTTAGGACTTACAAAGGTGGTGTTTGGGCGCTATTTAGACGATTTCTAAAGATTTTTTAGTTATTATTTATAACCAACACGATCCAACATTTGCTGAACTTTAACCAAGTTTTTGCTGGCTGCTGCCAATGGAATCGTCTCGCTTTTGAAGTTGCCACCACTCATGGCTTTGAGGGCTGCGTTGTCAATCTTCACGCCTTTTACCGTCGGCCACTCGTTGTTGCCGTTGGCAAAGTGGTCTTGCGCGAAGGGGCTGGCGAGGTATTCCATGAACAAAACGGCGTTATCGCGGTTTTTGGCGTATTTAGCGACTGCGCCGCCGGCGATGTTCATGTGCGTGCCCCAAGTGGCTTGGTTCGGAAACACCACGCCGACTTTTTCCATGATGGCTTTGTCTTCAGGGTTGGTTGAGCGCATCAGGCGGGCAATGTAGTAGGTGTTTGACAGCGCAATGCCGCATTCGCCAGAGGCAACGGCTTTGATCTGGTCGGTGTCGCCACCTTTAGGCGCGCGCGCCATGTTGTCGACCACGCCTTTGAGGAAAACTTCGGTTTTGGCCTCGCCCATGTGTTCTGTCAGCGCAGAAAACAAGCTCATGTTGTAAGGGTGCGAGCCTGAGCGGGTGCAAACTTTGCCTTTGTTTTTAGCGTCGGCCAATTCTTCGTAGGTGTCCACATCGTCTTTTTTCACTTTGACTTTGTCATAAACAATCACGCGGGCGCGGGTGGAAAAACCAGTCCAAGTCACGCCGTCAGCCGTGGGCGCGGAGCGTAAGTTTGCTGGAATGCCATCATCTAATAGCTTAGATTTGAAGGGTTGAAACAAGCCTTGCGCATCAGCAGAAGCCAAACGGGCAGCGTCCACCAGCAAAATCAAATCAGCGGGAGAGGCTGCGCCCTCGGCCTTGAGGCGGGTCAAAATGCCAGCGTCATCCGAATCCACGCGGTTGATTTTGATACCAGTCGTTTTTGTAAAGGTGCTGTACAAAGCCTCGTCTGTTGAATAATGGCGTGCAGAATAGAGGTTGAGCACTTTCTCTGTGCTTTGCGCTTGCGCGGTTTGGATGGATAGCAGTGTGCTGGATACGAGCGCGATAGCTAAGAGCGTACGTTTGAACATGGTGAGTCCTTAAATAGTAATCAGTGAAAAATCAGTAAGAAAAATTATTGCAAATGCGAATCATTCTTAATTATAACGCTGCAGCTGACGCTGCGTTGACAGCCAGGTCTAAAAACCGAGGTTTTATGGGGTTAAAACTGTCGTTGATGTTGGTTTTGTCGGCTTATTTGGTGGGTTGTAGCTCGATTTCTACCGTTTCCACGCCGCCAAATATTCCCAATACTCCAATAGTTATTACCAAAAAACTCCCCAAAATCGGCCTCGCTCTGGGCGGCGGCGCAGCGCGGGGCTTTGCGCATATCGGTGTGATTCAGGTCTTGGAAGAGGCCGGTATCAAGCCCGATGTGGTGGTTGGCACATCCGCCGGTAGCCTGGTGGCCGCTATTTATGCCAGTGGTAAAAATGGCGCGCAACTGCAAACCGTGGCTGAAACTATGGAAGAAGCGGCGCTGACGGACTGGACCTTGCCCTTTTTGAGCCGTGGCATGCTGCGCGGTGAGGCATTGGCGCGGTACGTGAGCGGCCAAGTCGGCGGCAAAACGATAGAGTCGTTTCCCCTGCCGCTGGGCATTGTCGCGACAGATTTGCACAATGGCCAAGGCGTGCTGTTCACGCGGGGCGACACTGCCACAGCCGTGCGTGCCTCCAGCGCTGTGCCCGCTGTCTTTCAACCCGTCAAAATTGGCACGCGTGAATATGTTGATGGCGGTTTGGTGTCGCCCGTTCCCGTGCGTTACGCACGGCAAATGGGGGCGGAGGTGGTGATAGCGGTCGATATTTCCGCCACGCCAGAGAGCAACCCCGCGCTGGGGACGATGGACATCCTGCTGCAAACCTTCGCCATCATGAGCCGATCCATCAACACTTTTGAGCTAAAAGAAGCCGACGTCGCAGTGCGGCCAGCACTAGCTGGCGTGTCTAGCGCGGATTTTGCGTCCAAGCGGCGTTCGATAGAAGCGGGTAGGGCGGCGATGTTGGCGGCGCTGCCACAGCTGAGGACGGCTATTGCGGTGAAGAGTCAGTAGAGTTTTATCTTCAAATATGCTATTAAAATGATAGTAAATTTTACTGTCTAAAAATGCCTCTAGCCAGCGTATTTATTGACTTAGTAGCTATTAAATTAATAGTAAAAATGCATTAAAATGACATAAAAAAAGCCACTCAAAAATGAGTGGCTTTTTTTGCTGCTTGCCTCAAACCGCTAGGCTTGAGGCAGAACAGAACGTTAAATTAACGTTTTTTAGTAGCAGTAGCTGATGCAGTTGCTTTCATAGCTGTTTCTGTAGCGGCTGTGAGGTTCTTCTCAGCCATTTCAGTTGCTTGCTTGACAGACTTTTGCACTGATTCCAATGCGCTGTTAGCAGCAGTTACAGCGTTTTTCATCAAAGCGACAGCAGACTCAGAGCCGGCTGGTGCGTTTTTAGCAGCAGTGTCAACCAAACCCATGAATTTCTTCTGAGCTTCAGCAGCTTGTGCTTCAGCGTTTTTTGTGAATTCTGCGCCAGCGCTTGAAGCGATGTCATACAGGTGACGGCTGTAAGCAGCTGATTTTTCAGCCAATGGCTGGATCAGGCCGGCTTGCAAAGCCAAAAATTCTTGTGCGTCTTTCACGCTCATAGAAGCTTTAGCGTGCTCTGTAGACTCAGCCAAAGCGGCTTTAGCTGCAGTAACGTTCAACTCAACCATTTTTTCAACGCCAGCGAATGCTTTGGTGGTCAGGCCAAACAATGTGTCTAAGTTAGCTTTGTTTGAGGCAACGATTTGTTCTACGGTCAACATGGTAATTTCCAATCTATAAAATTTAAAAACTATAAATAAAGCATGTGAAGTGAATAATGATCTTCGCCTTCTCTCGCTTTTACTCTAAGAACTACTCTGAAACTTTTTATGTTGCAGTGCAGCATGGTTTGAATTATAGGGTTATCCCGAACTATTGCAAGTGTTTTATGTTGCAGTGCAGCAAATTAGAGGTAAATTTCTAAAAACCCCTAAATCCAAGTGTTTCTAAGTGTTTGCCACAGGGCTGACACAATCACGCTCTATGGATATTTACTACACGGGTCAATTTGTATTGCCGCTGCCGGAAGGGCATCGCTTCCCCATGGCCAAGTACCACATGTTGCGGGACAGGCTTGTAGCGGAATATGCAGGCATCGACATGAAAACCGCTTCTCCCGCGAGCGATGGCATGTTGGCATTGGTGCATACGCCTGAATATATACGCGAGCTGACCAGTGGCAGCATCGCCACACCTGCGATGCGCGAGATTGGCTTTCCGTGGAGCGAGGCCATGGTGGCGCGGGCGCGGTTGTCAGTTGGTGCGACGATTGATGCGTGCCGTTCAGCGTTCAAGTACGGCTTGGCAGCCAATATTGCAGGCGGCACACACCACTCGTACGCGCACAAGGGCAGTGGGTTTTGTGTGTTCAACGATTCTGCAGTTGCCGCAAGGCTGATGCAGGCTGAGTGGAGCCGAGACAAAACAAATCTGCACAAACCGCTGCATGTAGCGGTGATTGACCTAGATGTGCACCAAGGCAACGGCACCGCCAGCATCTTCCAAAACGACGCCAGCGTGTTCACTTTGTCCCTGCATGGCGCTAAAAACTTCCCGTTTCGCAAAGAAGCCAGTGATTTAGACATTGAGCTGCCCGATGGATGCCAAGACGACGCGTATTTGCATGCGCTGGACCAAGCGCTGGACGAGTTGGAGCGACGGTTTAAGCCAAGTTTGATTATCTACCTAGCAGGTGCTGACCCGCATGAGGGCGACAGGCTGGGGCGGCTGAAGATCACTTACGATGGTTTGGAGGCGCGGGACCGGCGGGTGTTTGACTGGGCTTGGCAGCGCCGCATTCCTCTAGCATTCAGCATGGCGGGTGGTTACGGCAACAACATTGATGAAACCGTACAGGTGCAAATGAACACTTACAGTGTCGCCTTAGCGTACGCCGCCAAATGGCAAAGCTGGCAGAATAAAACTTGATGTAAAAGGTTAATGTAAGAGCCCCAGTAAACAATCACACATGTCCAACACACCATCTAATCCAGCAGCACGCCCCGCCCCTGAGCCACGCAGCGCATACCACCTCTTCAGACGCATTGACACCCGCTGGGCTGACAACGATGCCTATGGTCACGTCAACAATGTCATCTACTACGCGTGGTTTGACGCGGCGGTGAACGCACATTTGATCGAACAAGGCGCTTTGGATATTCACGATGGGGCAACGATTGGTTTGGTGGTGGAAACGCATTGCAACTACTTCTCACCGGTTGTCTTTCCTCAGCCTGTCGAAGTGGGCATTCGCATTGCTAGCTTAGGTGGTTCTAGCGTGCGATACGAGTTGGGCGTATTTACGGCAGATGCAAACGGGAAATTTGAAGTTTGCGCCGCCAAAGGTCACTTTATTCACGTCTATGTCGATCAACAATCGCGCCGTCCGGTGCCCTTGTCTTTAACTTTAAAATCTGTCTTGGAGAAAATACGCAATGTCTGAAGCTTTGAAAATGAGTTCGAATTTAAACGCGGTGGATGCCGCCATCACCAGCCGCATGTCGGCACGTGCGTTCACCCAGCAGGTTGTACCGCGCGCCTTGCTGGAGCAGATTTTGGAAGTCTCCAGCCGTGCGCCATCAGGAACGAATACCCAGCCGTGGAAAGTCTATGTGCTGCAAGGTGCGAGCCGCAACAGCTTAGTTGAAAAAGTTTGTACAGCGCACGATGCGATTCGGGCTAACCCAGAATTAGCTGCTAATTACAAAGAATCGTACGACTATTACCCTGAAAAATGGGTCAGCCCCTTCATCGACCGCCGCCGTGAAAATGGCTGGAGCTTGTATGGTTTGCTGGATATTGGGAAAGGCGATAAAGACAAAATGCACGCCCAGCAGCAGCGGAACTTCAAGTTTTTTGATGCACCTGTGGGGTTGATGTTCACCATCAACCGCGTCATGGGACGCGGCAGCTTGGTGGATGCAGGCATGCTGCTGCAAAACATCATGGTCTCAGCGCGTGGTCATGGCCTTCACACTTGCCCGCAAGCCGCTTGGAATGGCTTTGCGAACATCGTGATGCCGCACATCGGCGCGGCTGAGGATGAGCTGCTGGTTTGCGGTATGTCCTTGGGCTATGCCGATGCCAGCGACAAGGTCAACAGCTTTAACACCCCGCGCGTGCCAGCCGCAGAGTTCACGACCTGGCTAGAGTAAGTAATACAAAGTCAGGCTAACCACCGCCGCGGTGCATATACAGATCAAAGCGTTTCATGAAAGTGAAGCGCTCTTCGTCCGTTAAACCCGCAAATCGAAAGCTAACCAGCAACCTAGGCATGCTCACCAAGCCAATGTTGCGTGGCTCGCCGACCTGCCATTTCAACCCAAGCGCGCCATCACCAATACGAACACCAGCAGAGTTGACTTGAAGTTTCCAGTGGTTGTCGCCAACAGCAGCGGGAAGGAGGCGTAACCAATCGTCTTCGGTACAGCCCATTTCACGCTCAAACTTTTCTGCATAAAACGCTTGCATGTTACTGGCCTATCCGCCAGCGATTGGAGGCCAAATGGCTAAGACATCACCATCTACTAGGGTGTGTGCAGCCCGTTGTTCGGGGTAAATATAAACACCGTTGACCAGCACCAAATGCACCCATTTAGGCGGCAAATTGTGCTGCTCAATGATATTGCCAATGGTCGTACCCTCCGCAACGTCTAAAGCCACAATGTTGGTGTATTTCGATTCGACGGGAAGGTAGTCAGTGAGCGATGCAAATAACTTGAGTGTGATGTTCATCTGTAATATTTAATCACGCTTGTACTTGACGCGTTTATCTTCTGCGCTCATCTTGCGCGCCTGACCACTCTTGTTGCCCCTGCGCACTGGCAATGTAGGCTTGCATTAACTTGGTCGGGTCTGCTTTGAGGTGGTCTTTCCAAGCACCTAGCTTGATTTTTCCTTCCACCAAGCCACGCATCACGCCCACATGCTCAGTCCAGCCCACACTGTTGCAACCCACCATCACATCGTCTTTGAACTGCAAGCTGAGGTGTTTACCTTTTTTAAGATCGGTAAGTTCAACATGCTCGCCGCCTGTCTGGCCTTGCCAATCGCCAAAGCTGGTGGAAATCAATCCCAGCGTGTCCAGCACGTTGATTTGCGTCACGCCTTTTAGCTCTGCTTGCATGGCTTTGCCACGGCTGCAGGCCGCCATGTTCATCCCAGCCACGCGCGCTTGCTCTGCCGCGTTGGGCTGAATGGCGCTCACAATGGTTTTGCCAGTCACTTTGTCAAACGCTTCAGCGCAGTCGCCAGCAGCAAAAATACCCGGTACATTGGTTTGCAAGTGCGCATCGGTCAAAACACCCAGCAAACAAGTGATGCCAGAATCTTTCAAAAAACCAATCGCTGGGCGAACGCCGGCTGCGCTGATGACCAAATCAGCCTCCACCGTTTTTCCATTGCTGAGCTTCACTTTCAAGGGCGTTCCGGCTTCAATCGATTCCACTTTGGTCGCGGTAAAGACTTCAACACCTTTGGCTTGCACCCAATCGCGAATCATGCCACCAGCGGTGGGCCCCATCATGCGCGGTACCATACGGTCGCCCATTTCTACGACGCTGAGTTTCACGCCACGGGCAGCCAGTGCCTCCATGATGATGCAGCCGATGAAGCCCGCACCCAGTTGCAACACGCGTGAGCCTTTGTTGGCCAGCGCCATGATGTGCCGCGCATCTTCCATGGTCCAACAGGTGTGAACGCCTGCTGAGTCAATGCCAGGAATCGGCGGTTTGATAGGGTGAGAACCCGTAGCGATTAATAAAGTGTCAAACGAGACTTCGGTGCCTGAATTCAATGCTATTTTTTTTGTAGCAGCATCGACACTTTTTACGCCGGCTTGAACCCAATTTATATGTTGATTTTTAAGGTGCGACGGATCTTTTCTAAGATATGTTCCATCTTCCTTCACATTGCCCATCAGCAAATAGGGAATCGCCATACGCGAGTAGGCGGGTACGTCTTCATCACTAATAATGGAGATGTTGTCGTACGGCGCCTGCTTGCGTATGGTTTCAGCAGCGATAACGCCGGCGGGGCCACCGCCGATGATGACGTGATGCATATGAGAGTTACCTTGCTTTTAACTTTACAAAATCTCTAGCGTTAAAGTCCGAGTCGTTCGCGTGTTGCTTGTGTCGGGCGGCCTTCGCTGTCCCAGCCGCGCGCAGCATAGTACTTCGGCATCATTTCAGCCAGCATATTGACTTTGCCTTTGGCTGGGCCTGTTTTGCAAGCTTCTTCTAGCAAGCGTTTTGGCAAACTGTCGTCTTTAGCGGTAAAGCCCGCGCGGTTGTTGAACTCACGCTCCATGTTCCAAATGCGCTCACCGATTTTCTCTAATTCTTCGGTGGTGTATTGATCACCACACGCTGCAGCCATCTGCGGCGCTAAATCTGCGAGACCCCAAGCAAAGGTGGTGAAAATGCACAAACCTGATGAGTCAAACGCTGCTGTCGCGTCTTGAAATGCTTTAACTAACTCTGGCTTGCCTTCGTGCTCCAGTGGATCTGTTTTGACAGGAATGCCCAAGACCTCAGACGCAATAGTGTAGCCACG
Organism: Burkholderiaceae bacterium; assembly: GCA_040079635.1. Lineage (GTDB taxonomy): Bacteria > Pseudomonadota > Gammaproteobacteria > Burkholderiales > Burkholderiaceae_C > Aalborgiella. The sequence goes on from JBEBJY010000029.1 coordinate 12,628, forward strand.
CAAATGGCAACCACCACGGTTTGAAGTGGCGTAAGCCAAGCCAATGCCTTGAATCGCTCGGCCGTCATAAGCGGGGAACTCTTGGCCTTTGCTACTCATGCTCAGCTCGGGGTGCCCGTATTTAGCCGTCAAGCGCTTTGAACCTTGGCCAATTTCTTTGCCAAAACCACGTCCATAGATGGTTTCTTCCGCTAAGAACGCCAGCGTTTCTGCCGAGCCAAACTTGGCATCGATGCCGATTTGTTCTTTGGTCAGCACGCCCATTTCGTACAACTCCATCACCGCGCCCACGGTGGTACCGAAACTGATCGGGTCAATGCCTTCTTCGTTGCACAGCAAATTGGCGTATTGCAGCGCTTCCAAGTCGTTCACGCCGTTGGCTGCGCCTAGCGCCCAAGCAGCTTCATACTCTAAGCCACCGTTTGCGCCTTTGTATTGCGGTTTGTTGACAATGGTGAAGTGGTTTTCGTCCATTTTGCTGATGCGTCCACAAGCAATCGTGCAGCCAAAGCAGGCTTGATTGGTCACCAAATGCTTTTTGCCATCGGTTTTGCGCGGTGTCGCCATGGCTTCTGCGCCTATGTCTTTTGCGCCTTCAAACTGGTTGTCGCGGTGGTTACGAGTTGGCAAAGCGCCTGTTTCGTTGATCACACTCATCAAAACCTGTGTGCCCATAGCTGGCAAGCCAGTGCCGGTGACGCCGTTGTCTGCCAAGATTTTCTTTTTCTCAGCAATCACTTTCATAAATTCTTTGGGGTTGTGCAAATTACCCACGCCTTTGGTACCGCGCACGGCGATAGCTTTGAGGTTTTTGCTGCCCATCACAGCTCCCACGCCTGAGCGGCCCGCCGCACGGTGCAAATCGTTCACCACAGCTGCAAACAGCACGCCGTTTTCACCGGCTTTGCCAATGCTGGAGACACGGGTGAGCGGGTCTTGCAAACTGGTTTTCAAGATGCCCTCGGTTTCCCAAACGCTTTTGCCCCACAGGTGAGCAGCATCGCGCAATTCGGCCACATCGTCATTCACATACAAATAGACCGGTTTTGGCGATTTACCTTCAAAAATGACCATATCCCAGCCGGCCATTTTGAACTCCGCACCCCAATAACCGCCAGAGTTTGAGCAAGCGATCGCGCCGGTCAACGGGCTTTTGGTGATCACGGTATACCGCCCACCCGTAGATGCCATCGTGCCCGTCAGTGGGCCGGTTGACCAGATGATTTTGTTGGCCGGCGACAGTGGATCGACGGTTGCATCTACTTCTTCGACTAAGTATTTGGTGCCCAAGCCGCGCGAGCCAATGTACGCATTCGCCCAGTCCATTTTGAGGGGTTCAGACTTGACGGTTCCCGCGGTCAAGTTAACGCGGAGGATTTTTCCAGCCCATGACATGATGTGTTCTCCTAATGAGTAGAAATTGTGTAACTAATGAATTAAGAAGCGGAAGGCTGATTGCCGAGCTTGTCTGCCCACTGTGCCATCTTGCCAAGGCCAGTCCAATTAGCGTCAATAAAGGTGATTGCTCCCGTTGGGCAAGCAGATGCGCAAGCTGGGTCGCCACCGCACAGGTCGCACTTTTGCACCTTGCCGGTTTCTTCCACATAGTTGATCGTGCCGAATGGGCAAGCGATGGTGCAAACCTTGCAGCCCACGCAAGTGCTTTCGTTCACGATTTTTGCGCCGGTCGCTGCATCAACCGTGATGGCTTCGACAGGGCAGGCATGTAAACACCACGCTTCGTCGCACTGGGTACAGGTGTAAGGCACTTTTTTGCCTGTGTGGTGAAAGTCAAAAACTTTGATGCGGGATTTTGCGGTGGCAAATGTGCCGTAGTTCTCAAAAGAACAGGCCATTTCGCACTGCAAGCAGCCTGTGCATTTGTCTGGGTTGATGTGCAATATCTTCTGCATGTTTCTATCTCCCTTGATGAAAATACTTATGAAATTAAATACTTATGAAAATGTTTACATAGCCATCATCTGACTTGTAGATAATGCTGGCACTGGTAGTAACCCTAGTTTTTAAAGCGTTTGTAGCGGTTGGAATCGAATATTCTCAATCTGAAACACCTTGGTTCAAGGTAACATCTAGCTCACTTTTGCAGAAAGATTTTTCATGTTGATCGCAGGCATTCCGCTGGATTTTTTCTTATTTGGCCTGACGCTTTTGGGCGTCGCACTGTTTCACCACCACACCCTCAAAGTTGCACTGATCGGGTTAGCTGTTATCACGCTGTACAAGCTAGGTTTTGCTGATTTTTCTGGCACGCCAGGGTTTGTTGGCTTGTTTCAATTGCTGGGTCACGAGTGGGTGACGATTGCCAATTTGCTGGGTTTGCTGCTCGGTTTTGCACTGCTGGCAGACCATTTTGAGAAAACCGAGATTCCTGCCATCCTGCCCAAGTACTTGCCCGATGACTGGAAGGGCGGCTTTGTGATGCTGATTTTGGTGTTTTTCATGTCTAGCTTCTTGGACAACATTGCTGCCGCCATGATTGGCGGCACGATGGCAGCCGTTTTGTACAAACGCAAAGTCCATATTGGCTTCTTGGCAGCCATTGTTGCCGCCAGTAACGCAGGTGGGGCTGGCAGCGTCGTGGGCGACACAACGACGACCATGATGTGGATTGGCGGCGTCGCGCCAATACAGGTTTTTGAAGCTTATGTGGGTTCATTCGTTGCTTTGGGGATCTTTGGCGTGATCGCCGCACGCCAGCAGCATGCTTACCAGCCGATTTTGAAAGATGCCCCGCAAGGTGCGCACGTGCATTGGGCGCGCCTGTGTATCGTTGGCATCATTTTGCTCAGCGCTGTGGGTGCCAATGTGTACTTCAATTTGAAAAATCCTGCTGTTTTAAATAACTTCCCAGTTATTGGCGTGGCAGTTTGGGTGGCTATTTTGGCAACGACACCGTGGCGTCAACCGACGTGGAGCTTGCTGCCGGATGCCTTCAAAGGCAGCATCTTTTTGCTGTCCTTGGTCATGTGCGCATCTATGATGCCGGTTCAGCATTTGCCCGTAGCATCTTGGCAAAGTGCTTTCGGCTTGGGCTTTTTGAGTGCGGTGTTTGACAACATTCCTTTGACGGCTCTTGCTTTGAAGCAGGGTGGCTACGACTGGGGCTTTTTAGCTTACGCCGTCGGCTTTGGCGGCAGTATGCTGTGGTTTGGCTCTTCGGCGGGTGTGGCTTTGAGTAATATGTACCCTGAGGCTAAGTCAGTGGGCGCTTGGATCAAAGGCGGCTGGCACATCGCACTTGCTTATGTGGTCGGTTTTGCCGTGTTGTTGGCCGTGGTCGGCTGGCACCCAGAACTCAAACTGAAAAGGGGCAATGCCGTACCGATACTCGAAGTACCTGTAGAGGTAAACGCAGCTCCAGTAAAACTATAATTGCTATATATTTAATAGCATACTAGGCAATAAATACGCTGGCTAAGTGCCAATTTGATACCAATTTTCATACATAAAATGAATAAACAAAAAATACTCGTAACCCGAGCCATCTTCCCTGAAACACTTGAAAAATTAGCGCAGCATTTCGAGGTTGAATCTAACCAATCTGATGACATCTGGACAAAGCAACAGCTGATAGACAGGCTGCAAGGCAAAGTCGGCGCGTTCACATTTGGCTTAGAGCGCATCGACGCAGAGCTGTTAGCGGCGTGCCCGCAACTCAAAATCTGCGCGAATATGACGGTGGGGTATAACAATTTTGACCTGCCTGCCATGACCGCAGCAGGCGTTGTCGGCTCCAATGCGCCCGATACTTTGACTGAAACCACGGCAGATTTTGGTTTTGCACTCCTCATGGCAACCGCCCGACGCGTCACCGAGAGCGAGCATTACTTGCGTGCTGGCTTATGGAAAAGCTGGCGTTTTGACATGTTTGCCGGTAGCGAGGTGCACGGCAGCACGCTTGGCATCATAGGCATGGGGAAAATTGGGCAAGCGATTGCGAAACGCGGCGCTTTTGGCTTTGGCATGAAAGTGATTTACAACAACCGTTCGCGTTTAGATGAGGCGACGGAGGCGGCCTGCCAAGCCCGTTATGTCAGTAAAACCGAACTTTTGCAAACGGCAGACCATGTCATGCTTGTTGTGCCATATTCTGCTGAATCACACCACACCATTGGCGCAGCAGAGCTGGCCTTGATGAAGCCAACGGCGAATTTGATCAACCTCGCACGTGGAGGCATTGTGGACGATGCCGCGTTGGCCGTGGCGCTGAAAAACAAGCAAATTGCAGCAGCGGGGTTGGATGTGTTTGAGGGCGAGCCATCGGTTCACCCAGACTTGCTCACCGTGCCGAATGTCGTCCTCACCCCCCACATCGCCAGCAGCACCGTGCCCACGCGCATGGCGATGGCGAACAAGGCTGTGGACAACTTGGTGGGGTTTCTGCTCAACGGCAAGGCAGTTTCAGCATTAAATTAATTGCCAAATTTAAGCATCAAATTAAACTGTTTTTATATCCAGTAATTAACGAAATAAACAGTAGAATCGACGCATGGATTTTTCGAACTTAAACCCCGCCGTGGTGATTTGGTCTTTTCTTGCTTTGGTGGTGTTCAACCTCATCGTTGTCCTCTGGTTTGCCGTGCGCAAAGCCGACAAACAGGCTACGCAAGCTGCCGTGCAAGGCAAAGTCGAGCTTTTGGGAGCCGTATCAGCCACGTCTGAACGCTTAGAGCGTGAGCTACGCCGAGAAATCACCGAATCCTCACGTGGTGGCAGGCAAGAGTTGACGCAAAGCTTCGGCGCGTTTCAGCAAGCCGTGGTGCTGCAAAGCGGAGAGGCTTTTCGCACACAAAACACCCAAATCGACGCACTGACCGTGCAATCCAGCCAACAACTCGCTGCACTGCAAAAAACATTGGCAGATACATTAACAACGCAGCTGCAAGGTCTAAGCGAATCCAATGCCCGACGCATGAACGAAGTCCGTGAAACCATGGAGAAGCAACTTAGTCAGTTGCAAACCACCAATTCCGCCAAGCTCGACGAAATGCGTGCCACGGTGGACGAAAAGCTGCAAAACACTTTGCAAGCACGCTTAGGCGAAAGCTTCAAGCAAGTGGCAGACCGCCTAGAGCAAGTTCACAAAGGTTTGGGTGAAATGCAAACCCTGGCGCAGGGTGTGGGTGATTTGAAGCATCTACTTACCAATGTCAAAACGCGCGGTATTTTTGGCGAAGCGCAACTGGCTAGTTTGCTGGAGCAAGTGTTCACGGTTGACCAATATGGCGCGCAAATCGCCACCAAACCTGGCAGTAAAAACGTGGTCGATTTTGCGGTCAAGCTGCCTGGCAGATCTGTTGATGGTGAACCGCTTTGGCTGCCGATTGACGCAAAATTCCCGAATGAAGACTACGAGCGCCTTTTAGAAGCGCAAGCCAATGCAGATGTATTGGGTGCAGAAGCCGCAGGCAAAGCGCTGGAGATGCGGATTCGGTTAGAAGCCAAATCTATCTCTGAAAAATACATTGAACCGCCTTACACCACTGATTTTGCGATTTTGTTTTTACCCACGGAAGGCTTGTACGCTGAAGTGTTGCGCAGACCGGGTTTGATGGAGTCATTACAGCGCGAGCACCGCATCACCTTGGCAGGGCCAACCACGTTGTTGGCCATGCTCAGTTCGCTGCAAATGGGTTTTAGAACGCTGGCTTTAGAAAAACGCTCCAGCGAGGTGTGGCAAGTGTTGGGTGCGGTGAAGACGGAATTTGGCAAGTTTGGCGGCATGTTGGACAAAGCGCGTTCACAAACTGAAACCGTGCTCAAAACACTCACTGATGCAGACGTGCGCACCCGCGCCATGGGCAGAGCTTTGAAAAAGGTAGAAGCCTTGCCAGAAACCCAAGCACAGGCTTTGCTACCGAACGACAGAGATTTTGACGACCCAGCCAGTGAGGGAGGCTAAGGCTATTACCGTCAGTATCAGCTCAGATGGTAAAACGCTTTGATCGTGTCCCACGCAACCTGTGGATCATCGGTATAGGTGAATAAATCCAAGTCTTCTTTAGAAATCGTGCCTTCTTCCACCATCACGTCAAAATTAATCAAACGCTTCCAGTAGTCGACGCCAAACAACACAATAGGTACAGGCTTCGCTTTGCGGGTCTGTACCAAGGTCAGCACTTCAAACAGCTCGTCCATGGTTCCCATGCCACCTGGAAAGGCGACCAGCGCTTTGGCGCGCATCATGAAATGCATTTTTCGCAGTGCGAAGTAGTGAAATTTGAAGTTCAGTGATGGCGACACATAGGGGTTGCCACTTTGTTCGTGCGGCAACGCAATGTTCAGCCCTACCGTCAGGGCACCCACATCACTCGCACCACGGTTTGCCGCTTCCATGATGCCAGGGCCGCCACCCGTGCAAATGTACAGGCGGTCTTTCGCAGGCTTGCGTGCGCCATAGCCAGCTACCAAACGCGCAAACTGCTGCGCTTGGGCGTAGTAGTCGGCATTTCGCGCTTTCTGTGCAGCCCGTGCTATGGCTTTAGCATCGCCTGAGGCCTGCGCAGCTAGCTGTGCTTTTAAAGCATCTTCAGGTGCTGCAAAGCGCGCACTGCCAAACACAACTATCGTGCTTTCAATGCCCTGCGATTGCATTTCAACTTCCGGCTTCAACATCTCCAACTGCATGCGCATGCCCCGCGTTTCGCGGCGTAACAAAAATTCGGGGTCAGCAAAAGCCAAACGGTAGGCATCCGCATGCAGCGGGCTGCCTTCGTTGGCGTGGTGTTGTAGTTCTGCCCAAGCGTTGGCTAGGCGGGAAACGTTGAGATCTTGTGTGTTTTGCATACTGCTATTGTGTATGAAAAATAACGCTTCTTTTGATGCTTATTTGGTGTTTAATTTGCATGAAAGCATTTAGAACAACAACGATGAAGGAGACACAGCTTTGATTGACCAAGTTCGCCTTAATTTCAACCCCCAAGCCACCATGGCGTTGAATGTGATCCTCGCTTTGATCATGCTTGGCATTGCGCTGGACTTGAAAGTGTCAGACTTCAAAGTCGCCTTCAAAACACCCAAAGCACTGCTGTTGGGGCTGGTAGGTCACCACATCGTATTTCCAGCGATGACGTTTTTGTTGATTTTGGCCACCAAGCCCATGCCCTCTATCGCTTTGGGCATGCTGCTGGTGTCGTCGTGTCCGGCCGGTCACATCTCCAATTTGTTCGCGGCACGGGCCAATGGCAATGTCGCATTGGCTGTGTCCATCAGCATTTTTTCAAAAATAGCAGCCATATTTATGATGCCGTTGAACGTCATCTTTTGGGGTAACCAAGAAGCGGGCATGCAGGCATTGCTGAAAGACTTTTCACTAGACCCTGTAAGCATGATGGTTGAGGTCGCGCTTCTGTTGGGCGTGCCCCTCGCGCTGGGTTTGTACATTGCCCACCAGTACCCTGCGTTTGCCAAGCGAGCGTATAAACCTATGCGTATCTTCTCTTTGCTCGCTTTGTTTGTTTTTATTGTGGGCGGTTTGGCCGCTAATTGGACGATTTTCAAAGAATACGGCCAGTTCGTCGTCGGTGTCGTTGCGCTACACAACGCCTGTGCTCTGGCTTTGGGCTATTACATGGCCTTAGCCGTTGGTTTGCCAGAGCCAGACCGACGCGCCGTCGCTTTTGAAACCGGCATTCAAAACTCAAGCCTAGGCTTGGTGTTGATTTTCACCTTCTTCGGCGGCCTAGGCGGCATGGCCATTGTTACCGCTTGGTGGGGCATTTGGCACATTATTGCGGGCATGGTGCTGTCGACGTATTGGATGAAGAGACCGATTTAACTAACGCAATAAACTAAGCTAACAATAAAAAAGGCTCCTTAGGAGCCTTTTTAATGAATGCTTAAAACTTAAACACGCTTGCGATATTCACCCGTACGCGTATCAATCTCAACCATATCGCCTTGCGCTACGAAAATTGGCACGCCGATTTCGAAGCCTGTGGCCAATTTGGCTGGTTTTAGCACTTTTCCTGATGTGTCGCCTTTGACAGCTGGCTCGGTCCACTCGATCACGCGTTGTACGCTGGTTGGGACTTCAACAGAGATCGCTTTGCCTTCGTAAAACACCACTTCCAGCTCCATGCCGTCTTCGAGGTAGTTCAGCGCGTCGCCCATGTTTTCGGCTTCGACTTCGTACTGGTTGTACTCGGTGTCCATGCACACGTACATTGGCTCAGCGAAGTACGAGTAGGTGCAGTCTTTTTTGTCCAAAACGATTTGGTCAAATTTGTCGTCAGCGCGGAACACTTGCTCGGTGTTGAAGGTGCCGATCAAGCTTTTCAGCTTCATGCGCACCGTTGCCGCACCACGGCCACCGCGAGCGTATTCGGTTTTCAGGACGATCATTGGGTCCTTGCCGTGCATAACAACGTTGCCTGCGCGGATTTCTTGAGCGATTTTCAATGCCATAGTGGTGCTTCTTAACGGTTTTGTGAGTGAAATAGGGTTCGAAAGATGAAAAGCTTTATCAAGTTCTTATCGAAGTTAGCCTACGATTTTAGCCGTTTTTCTCTGCAAAAGCGATAAGGCTAGAAGCCAAATCAGCCTGCAGACGCAGTTTGGTGCTTAAATTTTCAGCACTTTGCGCCCAAATTGGCAAGTCAAGTGGTGGAAAACGTGGCAAAAGCGGGTCTGCTTTGAGTTCTGCCGCCGACGCATTCCAAGCGATATGCGCCATTTTCAGCGACGCTGGCGCATCCATCATCGTCAAAAACGCGTCCAACTTGGCATGATGTGCTCCGTCATGTTGCGGGTAAATTTGCCAAATAAACGGCTTAGCCGCCCAAATGGCGCGAACCAACGAGTCCTCACCCCGTACAAAATTCAGGTCGCAGCTCCACAGCAGGTGGTCATAATCGTTTTGGGTGAGCTGGGGTAGATATACTATTGATAGCATCTTAGGCAATAAATACGCCGGCTGTAGCCATTTTTTATGTTCAAAAAGGGCTTTTACAGCAGCGCTAGCTCGTCCTGCGGTGACGAGCAAGCAAGTGGGCATTTCGCGGGTTGAGAGCTGGTCAATCAATGCTTCTAAAGCGGCTGGTTCGTAGCAGAAGAGCGAGATATAAGTCGTAGATTCGCTGAAACTGAACTGGTTTGAATCCAAAACCTGATTCAACCAAGCCGCTCTGTCAAACGCCTTTTGCCGCTCAAACAAGTCAATTTCTCTCAGCAATCCACCCGTCCGCTCGTTAAACCCAGGGTAAAAATACCGCTGCGTCCAACCCTGCGCTGCGCCGCTGTGGTGCACATAGGGCAGGGTGTGGGCGCGTTCGGCGAACGATTCAGCTGTCAAATACTCCAAATTCAACCAAACCGGTTGATTAGTCGATTTTACATGCTCAAATTGGCCTCTAGCCGACGTATTTATTGCCTGAGCAGCTATTAAATTAATAGCAAATTCACAATCAAAAGTATCTACTAATACGTCGCCTAAAGCGTCACCTAGAGCGTAATTCTGATCATTGGGCAAACCATTTTTGCAGTCAATCACCTCGACATTTGAGTGTCCATTCGGCGCCATCCAAGCCAGCGGCGACACATCATCCACCCACAGCCGCACCCGTTTGCCCCGCGCCGCCAAATTACAAGCCAGTCGCCAGCAAACCCCAATGTCACCGAAATTGTCAACGACGTTGCAGAAGATATCCCAAGCCGAGGTACTTCTATGGGGGATTTTTAGCGGATTTGGCTCGGGTTCCATGCCCCTGATTGTGCAATCAATCCAGTTTGATACCCAAATCAACCGCTGTTTTGATCCAAACGGGTGCTGCATCGTCAAAATCTCGGCGTGTTTCGGCCAAGTTTTTAGGCTTATTGGGAATCGCAAAGGTGTCTCGCATTTTGGCGGCTTGCTCACCGTTAGCCCATACGACGGCTTCGTCAGCTATACGTTTGAGAATGGCTTCTGGCGTTCCAGCCGGAGCAAAAAGGGGTAATCCGCCTTCTAATGTGACAAGTTTCCCTTTGACTCCTTGCTCTACCAAGGTGGGGACATCAGGCAGTTTGGGCGATCGGTAAACACCTGTGACTCCAATAGCGCGAGCGCCTTTGGTGGAGACTGCATTGAACGCTGAGTAGCTGCCAATAGCGATTTGAACCTGTCCCGAAGCCAAATCCAAAAACATAGGTGCTTCACCTCTGTAGTGCACAGACTGAATTTTGGTGCCCTCTTGACGGTTGGTTTGGTCAGCCACCATGTGCGGGATCGAGCCTGCGGCGTAGGTGCCCATGTTGGCATTGTTGGTTTTAGACCAAGCGATGAATTCAGCCATGTTTTTGGCCGGAATTTTGTCGTTGATAGCAACCACCAAAGGGCCGGAAGGGAAAAATGTGACTGGTGTGATGTCTTTGTCTAAGTTGTAAGGTAATTTGGTAAACAAAACGCGGTTTTGGAAAAGTGTGCCAGAAGTCGTCATGCCAAAGGTGTAACCATCTGCGGGAGATTTAACGACGGCATCAATGCCAATCACCGCACCCGCGCCAGGTTTGTTGTCAATGACTACGGGTACGCCCAGTTTGGCGCTAAGGTGTTGTCCGAAATTGCGCGCTAAAGAATCTGTCAAACCACCAGCTGCGAAGGCGACGACAATTTTGATAGGCTTTGCAGGCCACTGGGTCGATTGTGCCCACGCTTGACTCATGCTGGCAGCGCCTGCCAAAGCGCCCACTACTATAGCAGAGGATGTTTGCAAAAAATGACGGCGTAAACGGTGTAGACGGGGTTGGAGGTTTTGACTGCTCGACATGAAAATTCCTTCAATAAATGAAAAGATGGCAATATAAAAAATAGCTTGAAATGCAGTCTAGTGGTAGGTGAAGGTATTTGAATTGGGGTTTGCACCCATGCAACAGTTTGGCGGTCGCAAAATAGCATCACAATACTCGCTATGTCAGAACCTAGCTCGCATTTGCCCCCTAATATCGACGAAATAACCGGTTTGCCCATCGCTGCCAAGCCTCATTCGGACGCGTTGTTGGCTGAAGTCGCCGCGCTGCCGTCGTTGCCTGGGGTGTATCGGTATTTTGATGCGAATGATGACTTGCTTTATGTGGGTAAGGCGATTCATCTGAAACGGCGGGTGAGCAGTTACTTCCAAAAAGACCACGGCGGCACGCGCACGGGGCACATGGTGAGCAAGATTGTGCGGATGGAGACGACGGTGGTGCGGTCTGAGGCGGAGGCGCTGCTGCTGGAAAACAACCTGATCAAGACGCTGAACCCGAAGTACAACATCTTGTTTCGGGACGATAAGAGCTACCCGTATTTGAAGATTACCAGCCAAGCTTTCCCCAGAATGGCCTATTACCGGGGCGCGGTTGATAAAAAGCATAGCTACTTTGGCCCGTATCCTAACGGCTGGGCGGTGAAAGAGTCTATTTTGCTGCTGCAAAAGGTGTTCATGCTGCGCACCTGTGAAGACTCGGTGTTTGCGAACCGCACACGACCCTGTTTGCTGTACCAAATCAAGCGCTGCTCTGGCCCCTGCGTGCCAAGTTTGAGCAAAATGACGCCGCAAGAGTTTGAGAAAAATTATGGCCAAGACGTGAAGCATGCCGAGCAGTTTTTGCGGGGTGAAACGCAAGTGGTGATGCAAACGCTGGAAGCGCAGATGATGGCGTGCTCGGACCAGTTGCAGTTTGAAATGGCGGCGGAGTTGCGCGACAGGATTGCGGCGCTGTCCAACATCTTGCACCAGCAGTCGGTCGAAACCACGGGGTCGGACAAAGACGTGGATATTTTGGCGGTGAAAGTGCATGGCGGAAAAGCTTGTGTGAACTTGGCGATGGTGCGTGGCGGGCGGCATTTGGGGGACAGACAATACTTTCCGGTGCATGTGGAAGATGCTACGAATATGCAGACAACGGACAGCGATGCTGCAGAAGTCAAACCTGTGGATGTGTTGGTTTTAGAGGCATTTATTGCTCAGCATTACATCCATGTGCCGATTCCAGCGGCGCTGATAACCAGTGTGGAAATTGACAAAGGCTTGGTCAAAGCGCTTTCTGAGCAGGCAGGCAACAAGATCAGCGTGGTGCACAACCCACGTGAACAGCGTCGTATTTGGCTGGAGATGGCGCAAAACAACGCGAATATCCAACTGGCGCGGCTGCTGAGTGAAGAGGGGTCGCAGCAGGCGCGAACCCGTGCGCTGGTAGATGCGCTAGAACTTGTCACTGACGATATCGACGCGCTGCGAATTGAGTGTTTCGACATTTCACATACGGCTGGCGAGGCGACGCAGGCTTCTTGCGTGGTTTTTCACCACCACAAAATGCAAAGCGCGGAATACCGCCGCTACAACATTGAAGGTATTACTGGCGGTGACGATTACGCCGCCATGCGCCAAGTGTTGGAACGCCGTTACGGCAAAATTGTGGAAGCAGACAAAGTCGCCAAAATCACGGCAGAAGAAGCGGGCGCAGAGCCCAAGTCGCTCATGCCGCAGATTGTGCTGATTGACGGTGGCAAAGGCCAAATCAGCACCGCAAAAGAGGTGTTCGAGAAGCTGGGGTTGGATATATCGCTGTTGGTCGGCGTTGAAAAAGGCGAAGGTCGCAAGGTGGGCTTGGAGGAACTGGTGTTTGCCGATGGGCGGGAAAAAGTCTATTTAGGCAAAGATTCCAGCGCGTTGATGCTGGTCGCGCAAATTAGGGATGAGGCGCACCGATTCGCTATCACAGGGATGCGTGCCAAGCGCGCCAAAGTGCGGGTGGGCGGCAGCAAAATTGAGGATATTCCCGGCATTGGCCCTAAGCGCCGCGCCAAGTTGCTGCAGCGTTTTGGGGGGATTCGTGGTGTTTCTATGGCCAGTGCAGAGGATATTGCGACTGTGGAAGGCGTGTCTAAAGAGCTGGCTGAGACGATATATCGAGCTTTGCATTGAGAGACATCCTTACTTCCTCGGTTATATTATGTTTATGAACATCGTCAATAACTTGGGTGAGAGATAAAACATGCGCAGTTGCGTTATCGGCGGCGGTGGTTTTATTGGTCGGTACCTGAGCGAGGCCTTGGCTGCTTCTGGGCGTGATGTACTTGTCTTGGGGCGCAAGCCTGGTGTTCAGTTCATAGACAAACGCATTCACTACCAAGCCGTTGATGCCTCAGATATGACTGTGCTGCGTCCATTGTTGGCAACATGCGATGAAGTGATCGATTTGGCCTACGCGACTGTGCCTAAAACCAGCTACAGCGACCCCATGTTTGACTTGCAATCCAACCTTCCCCGCGTGGTGGCGTTGATGGAAGAGCTGCAGCACCATGCGCACTTGCGTCGCTTTATGGTGGTGTCATCGGGCGGCACGGTGTATGGTCATGCCAACCGTTTGCCGATTTCTGAATATGCCGAGACAGAGCCGGTGTCGCCCTACGGCATTACTAAATTAACGATAGAGCGCTATGCATTGATGTACCACCGCTTGCATGATTTGCCGTTGGTGGTGGTGCGGCCGGCCAATGCCTATGGTCATGGTCAATTACCGTTTATGGGGCAAGGTTTCATCGCCACGGCCATGGGTAATGTGTTAGCTGGAAAAAACATATCTGTTTTTGGCAAGCATGGCACGGTGCGTGATTATGTGCACGCCAAAGATGTTGCATCTGGCATGGTTGCGGCGCTAGAACACGGCACGAATGGCGCGGTGTACAACATTGGCAGCGGCGTGGGACGTAGCAATTTGGATATCATTGACTTGATCCGTCCTTTGGCTCAACAAGCGAATTTACCCGTCATCGTGAACCATGAAGAAGAGCGAAAATTTGATGTTGCCGCCAATGTGCTGAATTTTGGCCGTTTGCTGAGTTGCTCGGGCTGGTTGCCCAAAATCAGTATGGAAGAGGGGCTGCAAGAGATGTGGCAAGGTTTAGCCAAACCGCACGCTTAAAAGCTGTAGCACAATAGACCCATGTTTCTAACCATTCCAACTATCATGACTTGGGCGCGCATTGTGGCGATTCCGCTCATCATTGGCGTTTATTATTTGTCGATTGACGAACCGACTAAAAATCTCATTGCCACCGTACTGTTCGTTGTTTTTGCCTTGACGGATTGGTTGGATGGCTATTTGGCACGCAAATTGAACCAAACCTCAGCGTTTGGCGCATTTTTAGACCCAGTGGCAGACAAAATATTGGTTTGCGCTTCGCTTCTTGTTTTGGTGCATCTCACGCGGGTTGATGTTTTTGTGGCTCTCATCATCATTGGCCGCGAGATTGCCATTTCTGCTCTGCGCGAATGGATGGCTCAAATTGGCGCTTCAAAAAGCGTGGCAGTCCACATGATTGGCAAATTGAAAACGGTCGCTCAAATGGTTGCCATTCCGTTTTTGTTGTTTGATGGCAAACTTTTTGGTGTTGTTGATACCAAGCTGTGGGGAACTTGGCTGATTTGGGTTGCCTCCATCATGACGATCTGGTCAATGATCTACTATTTGCAAAAAGCCATCCCAGAAATTCGAGCAAGAGTGAAGTAAGTTACGTAAATAGCGTGGATAAATTGCTTTATCGGCAGATTTTTTTGTGATAAACGCGGCTTATCATAGGCAAAGCAGCGCAAGGCACCCTAAAAAACGACTAGAATCTGCTTCGAGACAATTTATCCCTAAATTCTAAGAGGAAGTTTACTGTGAACAAATCAGAACTCATCGAGCACATTGCTACGCAATCCGATATTTCAAAAGCAGCCGCAACGCGCGCCTTGGAATCCATCATCGGTGCTGTGAAGTCAACGCTTAAAAAAGGCAATTCAGTGTCTTTGGTTGGTTTTGGTACATTTGCGGTAACTAAGCGCGCAGCGCGTCTCGGTCGCAATCCTCGTACAGGCGCTGCTTTGAAAATCAAAGCAGCAAAAGTGCCAAAGTTTCGTCCAGGTAAAGCATTGAAGGATGCTTTAAACTGATTAACATATAGATTTAGCTTGGGTGCTTAGCTCAGTTGGTAGAGCGGCGCCTTTACACGGCGTAGGTCGGCGGTTCGAGCCCGTCAGCACTCACCACTCAATCTAAAACTTGTGACGTAAAAATGAAGGGCGAACTACAAGTTCGCCTTTTTTGTTAGTAATTTGTTGGTAACTTAAAACATTTCGGAATGTTGCGTTTTTATGTTTGAATTTTTCAGAAATCACGGTAAACCGTTCTATGCGATTTTGTTCTCGCTCATCATCTTGGCTTTTGCCGCAGGTGGCATGTCGGGTTATGAAAGTATGTTTAATGGTGGTGAAGATGTTGCCAAAGTTGATGGCCGCAAGATCAAGCAAACCGAGTTAGATGCGGCTTACAAAAACGAATTAGAACGTATTCGTGCAGCCAACCCTTCGGTTGACATCAAGCTGCTGGACACGCCAGAAGCGAAATACGCCACTTTAGAGCGCTTGGTGAGAGAGCAGGTGATTGGTGCTGCTGCGCGCGATGCGCATTTTGAAACAAGCGACCAGCGCTTGGCCAACGAATTGCAGTCCGACCCAACCATCGCTTCATTGCGTCAGCCAGACGGAAAAATTGACAAAGAGCGTTATAAGTTATTGGTAGGCAGCCAAGGTTTGACACCTGAAATGTTTGAAGCGCGTGTGCGTTCACAAATTTCAGCAAGGCAAGTTTTCAAAGGCATTCAGGGTTCTGGCTTCACCACAAATGCTGTCGGTGATGTGGCTTTGAACGCATTTTTGCAAAAGCGTGAAGTTCAGGTTGCTGTCTTTGATGCCGCAAGTTTTGCAAGCAAAGTTACTTTGACAGATGCTGACCTTGAAACGTATTACAAAGCCAATCAATCTCTGTTTCAAGCGCCTGAACAAGCGAATATCGAATACGTCGTGCTTGATATTGAAACCATTAAAAAAGGCATCACTGTTTCCGACGAAGAGCTGAAAAGCTACTACGAACAAAACCAAGCTCGCCTTGCTACACAAGAAGAACGCCGTGCCAGCCATATTTTGATCACCTCGCCCAAAGGCGCACCTGCTGCCGAACAGGACAAAGCAAAAGCTAAAGCGCAAGCTTTATTAGACGCGGTCAAAAAAGCACCAGCTACTTTTGCCGAAGTTGCTAAGGCAAATTCACAAGACCCAGGTTCTGCGGTTAAGGGTGGTGATTTAGATTTCTTTGCGCGTGGTGCGATGGTTAAACCTTTTGAAGATGCTGCTTACGCGTTAAAAAAGGGTGATATCAGCGCTTTGGTGGAGTCTGACTTTGGTTTTCATATCATCCAATTAACCGATATCAAAGTAGCTAAACAGAAGAGCTTTGAAGAAGCGAAAGCGGAATTGTTAGAAGACGCTAAAAAACAGCAAGCGCAGAAGAAATTCGCCGAAATGGCAGAAACCTTTACCAATGCTGTTTACGAGCAATCTGACAGCTTGAAGCCTATTGCTGAAAAGTTAAAGCTTGAAGTTAAAACAGCGTCTAATGTCACGCGTACTGCCGCTGTAGACGCTACCGGCGTTTTGGCTAACCCTAAGTTTTTGAATGCCATTTTTTCAGCGGATGCAATTGAGAAAAAACGCAACACCGAAGCTTTTGAGTTGGCTAACAAGCAACTTGTATCGGGTCGCATTGCGCAATACACAGCGGCACGCACTTTGCCTTTGGCAGAAATGAAAGACCGTGTTCGCGAAAAACTCTTGGCAGTCCGTAGTTTTGAACTTGCGAAAAAAGAGGGTATGGACAAGCTTGCCGCTTGGAAAGCTGCACCGGCTTCCGCGGTGATGCCTGCAGCAGTGGAAGTTGCCCGTAACCAACCGCAAAATTTACCCGTACAAATCGTAGAAGCTGCTTTGAAGGCAGAGACTACTAAACTGCCAGACTTTATCGGTGTAGAGCTTCCTGGTCGCGCTTACTATGTGGCAAAAATAAACAAAGTATTGCCGCCTGTCGCTGCAGATGATGCGACTGCAAAACAAGGTCGTGTGCAGGTATCACAAGCCTGGGTAGCGGCTGAAGATCAAGCGTATTACAACTTGCTAAAAGAACGTTTTAAGACAGATATCAAATTAGCAAAACCGATTTCCAAATCAAATCCGTTGAGTCAATAAAAAAAGTCCCGAAAGGGATTTTTTTTGTCTTCATAGCCTTGATAACATCAAAGAAAATTTGAATTTTGTAGAATTTTGCAGAATTACTCAAAACTGCAGATGGAGTTCCTACAATAGAAGCTATGTTTGTACACCTTCGACAGCACACTGAATTTTCCGTCGTAGACGGTACCAACCGCATTTCTGATGTTGTTGAAGCGGCTGCAGAAAATCAGCAACCCGCTCTGGCAATTACTGATCTAAACAATCTTTTTGGCACTGTCAAGTTTTATAAATCAGCGCGTAAGTCTGGTATCAAACCCTTGATTGGGGCTGAGATTTTCTTAGAGGGCCTGAGTCAAGACGCAACTGCCTTATCGCGTATGTTGGTTCTGGTTCAAAACACCCAAGGCTATTTGAATTTGTCTGAATTGCTGACGCGCGCTTGGACACAAAATATCGTTAAAGCACAAGCGGTTTGCAAGCTTGCATGGTTACAAGAATTAAACGCGGGTTTGATTGTATTGAGCGGTGCACAAGCTGGCGTTGTCGGGCAAACTTTGTTGCAAGGTGATGTGCAGCGTGCGGGCGAGATTGCGATGCAATTGGCGACAATGTTTCCTCACAGGTTCTATATTGAATTGCAACGCGCTGGACGAACTGACGACGAGCAGCATGTGGCTGCTGCAGTACAACTTGCTGCGCGTTTGAAGCTGCCTGTTGTAGCTACGCATCCCGTTCAATTTACCCATATAGATGGCTACGAGGCGCACGAAGCGCGCGTGTGTATTTCAGATGGGGAAATATTGGGCAACCAGCGTCGCGTGCGCAAGTTCACGCGCGAGCAGTATTTCAAATCAAGTGCGCAAATGCAGTCACTCTTCGCAGATTTGCCGTCTTCGTTGACGAATACTTTAGAAATTGCGAAACGCTGCAATCTCAATTTAGTACTTGGGAAACCACAATTGCCGGTGTTTCCCACACCTGAAGTCAATGGACAAAAATTATCTCCAGAAGAGTATTTTCGATACTCGTGTCTTGAGGGTTTAGAAGTTCGTCTGAAACATTTGTACCCCGATGAAGCCGTACGTGAAGCGCAAAAACCTACTTATTTGGCGCGTCTCGAATTCGAAATCGGCACGATTTTGAAAATGGGTTTCCCTGGCTACTTTTTGATTGTGGGCGACTTCATCAACTGGGCTAAAAACAATGGCTGCCCTGTGGGGCCAGGTCGTGGCTCAGGCGCGGGTTCTTTGGTGGCGTATGCACTCAAAATTACCGATCTTGACCCACTGCAATACAACTTGCTGTTTGAGCGATTTTTGAATCCTGAACGGGTATCCATGCCCGACTTCGATATTGACTTTTGCCAAGCCAACCGTGATCGCGTGATCGATTACGTCAAGCTCAAATATGGCCGTGAAGCGGTAAGCCAAATCGTCACCTTCGGTACCATGGCCGCCCGTGCGGCGGTGCGAGACGTGGGGCGTGTGCTTGACATGAGCTACACCTTTTGCGACGGCATCAGCAAGCTGATTCCTAACAAACCTGGTGTCAGCGTTACCTTGCAGTTGCCGCCGCCAGGCCGTGCCAAAGACGACAAAATGGTTTATGCGTCGGAAGCAGAGCCTATTTTGGCGGAGCGCGAGCGCAATGAAGACGAAGTCAAGACTTTGCTTGAGCTGGCGCGCAAACTTGAAGGTATGACGCGCAACGTTGGTATGCATGCAGGTGGTGTGTTGATTGCGCCTGGCAAACTTACTGACTTTTGTCCGTTGTATCAACAACCTGGCAGCGAATCTGCCGTGAGTCAATTTGATAAAAATGACGTTGAAGACATTGGCCTAGTCAAGTTCGACTTTTTGGGTTTGGCTACGCTCACCATTTTAGAGCTAGCACGCGAATTCATCAGCAAAGGCCATGCAGGACAAGAAAACTTTGCTTACGAAAACTTGCCGCTTGACGATGCACGCGTTTACAAGCTTTTTACAGAAGGCAAAACCGAAGCCGTCTTCCAGTTTGAAAGCCG
>JBEBJY010000030.1:0-31400 GCA_040079635.1 Burkholderiaceae bacterium
GTTACTCAGAGGCGACCTTGCTCGGCGCAATGGAAGGCGCTGGTAAAACGATTGACGACGACGAGCTGCGCGAAGCCATGCAGGAAAAAGGCCTAGGCACGCCAGCCACCCGCGCCGCGACGATTGAGGGCTTGATCAACGAAAAATACATGCTGCGCGAAGGCCGCGAGCTGATTCCAACCGCCAAAGCCTTCCAGTTGATGACGCTGTTGCGTGGTTTGGGCGTGGAAGAGCTGTCCCGAGCTGATTTGACTGGCGAGTGGGAGCACAAATTAGCACTCATGGAGCAGGGCAAGCTCAGCCGCGACACGTTTATGACCGAAGTGGCTGAAATGACCAGCCACATGGTCAAAAAAGCCAAAGAATACGACCGCGACACCATTCCTGGCGACTACGCCACCCTGAAAGCGCCGTGCCCGAACTGCGGCGGCATTGTCAAAGAAAACTACCGCAGGTATACCTGTACTGGTAAAACAGCGGATGCAGAGGGCTGTGGCTTCTCCTTCGGCAAAACGCCAGCAGGTCGCACCTTTGAAGTGGCAGAAGTTGAGCAATTCTTAACCGACCGCAAAATCGGCCCCTTGGAAGGCTTCCGCTCCAAAGCGGGCTGGCCGTTCACGGCTGAAATGGTTATCAAGTTCGACGAAGAGACCAAAAACTACAAGCTGGAGTTCGACTTTGGCGACGATAAAAATGCCGATGGCACAGGCGAAATCGTCGATTTCTCCAGCCAAACCAGCTTGGGCGCATGCCCCAAATGTGGCAGCGCGGTGTTTGAATACGGCAAAAACTACGTCTGTGAAAAGTCCGTCCCCACCATGGCACAAGCCACGCCGAGTTGTGACTTCAAGAGCGGCCAAGTCATTTTGCAGCAGCCGATTGAACGCGCGCAATTAACCCAATTGCTAGAAACTGGTAAAACCGACTTGTTGGATAAATTCGTCTCCATGCGCACCCGCCGTGGCTTCAAAGCGCATTTGGCGTGGGACAAAGAGGCCGGCAAGGTGATTTTTGAGTTCGCACCGTCCAAGTTTCCACCGCGTAAAACCGCAGCGGGCGCACCGGCACGTGCGACGAAAACACCGTTCGGCAAAACCGTAGCCGCCAAAACCCCCGCAGCTAAGAAGGTTGCGGCTAAAAAAGCGCCAGCGAAGAAGGCTGCTACTAAATCGACGGCGGCAGCAAAACCAAAAGCCCCTCGCAAAGTCTCAGCCAGCGGCGGTTTGAAGCCTAGCGACGCTTTGGCAGCAGTGATTGGCGGTGAACAAGTCTTGCGCACCCAAGTGATCAAGAAAATGTGGGATTACATCAAAGCCAATAACCTGCAAGACGCCAAAGACAAACGCTCTATCAACGCCGATGCCAAGCTGTTAGCCGTGTTCGGCAAACCGCAGGTGACGATGTTTGAGCTGGCGGGCATTGTGGGTAAGCATCTGAGCTGATTTGAATGGTGCTTTTGAAAACACCTAATTTGATATAAATAAGATAGCTTATTAGGTAATAAATACGCCGGCTAGAGGTGTATTTATTGAGTAAATTATCGTGTGCCAATCACTTCAACCACCACTCTGCGGTCTGGCTGCAAGCAAGCTATCAATTTTGCTGTTGCTTTATTACCTTTGCAATCGTCTGCTTGGGTGACGGGTTGTGTTTCGCCTTTGGCAGTCGCAGATATTTTTGTACTGTCTACACCCCCAGAGCTAACCAAATAAGACTTCACAGAGTCAGCGCGTTCGGCTGATAATTTTTCGTTATAGGCAGCTGTTCCTAAGCGGTCTGTATGGCCTTCCACGCTGATCACGTCATAAATTGTCCCTTTTAGTTCGCCCGCAAAGGTGTCTAAAGCCATTTTTCCTTCTGGCCGCACCATTGATTTATCAAAAGCAAACAAAGAATCAGCTGAAAAGCTAACTCTGCGTGGTACGGGTGCCACCACAACAACTGGCGGTGGTGGGGTAATGACAACCACTGCAACTGGTACAGGCTCTGGCGCAGGTGCAACGTAGACGGGGGTTGCTACGGCACGTGGTGCAGGCGTTGTGGTGCGCCCAAGCGGGATGACCAAGCTGACGGTGTACATATTCACACCGCCCCGATTACCAATCGCGTCGTTAACACGTAAATGCTCGACTTCACCGCGAACGAACAAGGATGGGTTCACTTCATACTGAACGCCAGCACCTATTTTGTAGTTAACGGCATTTTTGCTTGGCGTGGCGTTTGGAATTCGCACTGCGCCCGTGCTTTGGAAGGTGTCACGCGCATTGGCATACTGAATGCCTGCTCTACCCAGTGCTGACCAGCGCTGGGTTAATGGCAAGGTGGCAACCAAATCTACATTGGCACCTTGTAGCTTGATTTGTCCGTTATACGTACCGGCGGGCACGGTGGTGCTGTTGAAATCAAACTTGCCGAGATTGAAATAACCGGCTTCAACGGCAAAATTCCGATTGAACTGGTAGCCGCCAAAAATTTTGTAAACCATGTCAGTTTCATTTTTTGTCATGCCGGATCGGCTCGCCCCCTCAGCGGCTAATCTGGCAGAAATTCTGGGTTCATCAATGCGTGCCTGCGATTGACCTAAAGCGATGCCTCCGTAGGCATAACTCGGACTGTAGTCGTCTTGTGCGAATGCGGTAACTGATATCAAACTGCCAAGTGCTGCAAGACTTAACACGCTAAGGGTATGGGTATTTTTCATAAGATTCTTTCAGATGTTTTATTGATGTAAACGTAATGAACCGGTTCACCGGGCCACGTGTTTAAGGGGCAACAATGGTGGTGTTGACCATGGTGACTGAGGCTGTCATGCTCAGTGCACGACCCACCAAGGTGGTTTGCATGGCTTGACCAGCGGTTGAAATCGTGACACCTGCTGGTGCGATGATGGTGCCCACCATGCTGCTACCGTCTTCAATACGTGCGGCACTACCGACTTTCCAAAATACGTTTTTAGCCTGCGCGCCATTGATAAGCGTGATGCTGCGCGGTGAAGCACTCAAGCCCACTGTTAACGATGATGCACTTTGAAAGACCCAAACGGCATCGCTATTGCCTTGTCCATCCAGCGTCAAATTGCCACTGGTCAAATTAAATGACCCCCCAGCTGCGGTATATACAGCGGGCGCTAAGACCAAACCACCCAACTGGCCAGCGCCTGGGTCACTGCCTGGTGGCAGTGCTGCCAAGGTGTTGTATGCAGATTGAATGTCGGAAAGCGCTTGTGTAGCGACGGCCATGCTCGTTAACGTGCCTGGAGCCGGTGGCGCGCAATAGATACTGCCGTTGACGCCGCCCACATTTAGCGGCGTTTGTGTATAAACGTTCGTTGCATCATGAAAACCGGTGTTTAAAGTGCAAGCTGCCGTTGTGCCTAGGTGTCCGTTGACAACAGTGTTCACGCCTTGGTTGGTAACGCCCGCAGCGCCACCAAAAACTCCAAAACTTGCGGCAGAACCTAAGTTTGGTGTGTTAACGGGTGTACTTGGCGCTCCTGGAACAACAGGTGGATTTGTGGTTGTTCCTGCGGCTCCAGGTGTTGCAGTTGTGCCAGGTGTAGAAGCAATAGGCGTTGGTGTATTGTTTGCGTCACTACCTAAAATTGGATCAAGCCCACCGCCGCCACAGGCAACTAAAAAAGTTGTTAACAGCGCAGGAAATAGACAAACCGGTTGTTTGAAGTGTTTGTTTAAGAGTTTCATAGTATCTTTCTTGCGGATGGACCGCATCATGAGCTTGCTGATGATGTGATCGTAGAAAAATACATACGATGTAACTGTGCGTTACCGCACATAATATGAATAAGAATTCTTAAATTTTGCTATATTATTTATAGCTGCTTCGTCAATAAAAACGGTAGCTAGATGTATACTTATATATTAAAAGTATTAACTTTAAAATTGTATAATTACACTTTGAAGAATAGTAATCTGAACTGACACCCTATAAACCAATGCAGAAAACACCCAAACTATCGAGAGCGCACAACGGCCATCGCACTAGAGTTGCAACATCTGGGCTTGCATGTGATTGGGTTGAAGATTTTGTGGTGAAGGTGGTCGATTTTGCTATTTTTTTATAGCTATGCAGGCAATAAATACGCCTATTAGAGGCATATTTAAGCCCTAAAATTTGATTTTCAGTGAATAAACTTCCCACCCCGCCCAATGATGGTCAGGTCGGAAAAGTTTGAGCCTTCGTGCGATTTGGCGCTGTAGTTGATGGTGAAACCGCCCATGTTGTAGTCTTTGAGCGACTCCAGCGCGAGTATCAAACCCTCGCGGCTCAGGCCACGGCCAGCGCGTTTGAGACCTTCGGTCAGCACTTTGGCGGCTAAAAAGCCTTCTAGGCTGGAGAAGTCAAATTCTTTTTGACCAGACTCTGTCATGCGTTGCTGGTATTCGCGGACGATCACGCTGTTGCCTTGAAACGGAAACGGCACCACTTGCGAAATCACCACGCCAGTGCCTGCTTCGCCCAATTCCTCCGCCAATGCGCTGGAGCCCACAAAACTGACGTTGAAAAACTGCCCGCCAAAACCTTTGGCACGCGCTTGTTTGATGAAGGCTGCGCTGGATTTGTAAGCGGTGATTTGCACCACCGCTTCGGGTGCGGTTTTCAAAATCTCGTCGAGCGATTTTGCAACGTCAATCGTATTGCGTTCTACTGTCGCTGTAGCTACAGCCTTCATTTGACGTTTGGTTAAAGCGCGCGTTACGCCTTCTAATCCCGCTTTGCCGTAAGCGTCGTTTTGGTAAAACACAGCAATTTTCTTCACACCCAGTGTCGTTAAATGCTGCACGATGCGTTCAGTTTCATCAAAATAACTGGCACGCACGTGGAAAAGCTGGCGTGAAAACGGCTCGCGCAGGCCTTGTGCGCCAGTGAAGGGGCCGATCAAGGGCACTTTGGCGTCGTTGATGGTTGGCAATGCCGCTAAAGTTGTGGGCGTGCCGACCGAGCCAATCAGCGCAAACACTTGGTCGTCATTCAGCAGTGCTTTGACGGCCAAGGCCGCCTTTTCTGGCTCATAGCCATCGTCGCGTGACACCAGTTTGATCTGCCTGCCGTTGATGCCGCCCGCCTTGTTCACCGCGTCAAACTGCGCTTTGATACCCGCTTGCATGCGCAAACCCAGCTGTGCTGCGGGGCCAGTGAGGGCTGCAAATTGACCAATGGTCACTTCGCGTTCTGAAACGCCTTGTTGTGCAAAAAGCACCGAGCTGGAAACCAGCAAAGCTGTTGAAACAAGGGATTTAAAGATCATTGGAGTAAAAATTTTCATTGAAACATCAGAAATATATGAATCACTGACTATAAGTAAAAGCGCCGTAAACAACAACGATGAGATCACTGCGCTGTTGGTATTTCGGCAAAAGCATAGCCAAATAATAATAAAACAAAACACATGCCTTTTAAAAATGCTGTTTGGCTCGAAAATTGCTTTATAAAGGTGCATTTTTGATAAGTCTAAAATAAATGCACCGATAAAAGTCAAATAAAGAGATATTCAAACAAGGGAGTTGAGATGGATGCACTGAAACAGGGCGCGGATGCGCTCTTTATTTTGTTGGGCGCGATCATGGTGCTGGCCATGCATGCGGGTTTTGCCTTTTTGGAGCTGGGCACCGTGCGCAAAAAAAACCAGGTGAATGCCTTGGTCAAAATTTTGGTCGACTTCTCCATGTCCACAGTTGTGTACTTTATGGTGGGGTACAGCGTGGCCTATGGCACCAATTTTTTTATGGGCGCGGAGCAATTAGCTGAGAAAAATGGCTACGAGTTGGTCAAATTCTTCTTTTTGCTGACTTTTGCTGCCGCCATTCCTGCCATCATTTCAGGCGGGATTGCCGAACGAGCCAAGTTTTGGCCACAACTGATCGCCACAGCCGTCATCGTTGGTTTGTTTTACCCGCTGTTTGAGGGCGTGGCTTGGGCCAACAAGTTTGGCATTCAAGACTGGATCAAAGCCACCACGGGCGAAAATTTCCGCGACTTTGCCGGCAGTATCGTCGTTCATGCCGTGGGCGGCTGGATTGCTTTGCCAGCGGTGATTTTGCTGGGCGCACGCTCAAACCGTTATCGCAAAGACGGCACCATCAGTGCACACCCACCGTCAAGCATCCCGTTTTTGGCGCTGGGCGCTTGGACGCTATGCGTGGGCTGGTTCGGCTTTAATGTGATGAGCGCGCAAACCATAGACAAAATCTCAGGCTTGGTCGCGGTCAATTCCTTGATGGCAATGGTGGGCGGAACTTTGGTGGCGCTGGCTTTGGGCAAAAACGACCCAGGTTTCGTCTACAACGGCCCCTTGGCGGGCTTGGTGGCCGTGTGCGCGGGTTCAGACATCATGCATCCGCTGGGTGCGTTGGTGGTTGGCGGCATTGCTGGGGCGATTTTTGTCGTCATGTTCACCTGGACGCAGAACAAATGGAAGATTGACGACGTGCTGGGAGTTTGGCCATTGCACGGTTTGTGCGGCACGTGGGGCGGCATCGCGGCGGGTATTTTTGGGACGAAAGCCTTTGGCGGCATGGGCGGCGTGAGCTTGCAAGCGCAGCTGATCGGCACGGCCATGGGCGTGGTGTGGGCGCTGCTGGGTGGTATCGTGGTTTACGGTTTGCTGAAAGCGTTTATTGGCATTCGCTTGAGTGCTGAAGAAGAGTTTGAAGGCGCAGATTTGTCGATACATAAAATCGGTTCTACGCCTGACCGTGAAGTGAGCTGGTAATTTATTTGGTACATGGCGGCTTATTTTTGCTATTAATTTAATAGCTTCATAGGTAATTAATACGCCGGCTAGAGGCTTAAAATGCCTCTTCCGACGGTTTATTCTGAAGAAGCCTGTGCCCAGGTCAAAAAATGGTGGTCAAAGCCGACTTCTATGGTCGGTTTGACGATTTGAAAGTAGGGCGACACATCAAAATCACGCGGCACATACAAGCTGTGGTGGCGGATGTGCAGCAGTTCGCGCGAGCTGCCTGCGTGCGGATTGCCTAGCAAATCAACGGCTGGCAGCGTCTCCACCGTTGGCAAAATCGGGTAGTTGACTGAGGCAAACGCCTCGGCCACCAGCGTCGAGCAAATCGCCCGTGTCGGGTCGCCACTGCCCAAAGACAGCATTTGCCTGCGCCAGCGCATGGGCACGGGCGGGTTGGGCAGCAGGTAGCGGGCAAGGTCAACGATGTTTTTCATGTCGTACTGCAAGCCTACCCGCGCCAAGGCAAAGTTGCAAACGGTTTTGCGTTCCGCTTCACTCAGGCTAACCGGGCGGCAAACGCGGCAGTGAAAGCCGGTGAAATGCGCTAACGGCACCAAGCGCACGCCGTGCACCATGTCGGCTTCTAAAAATTGGCTCTCTCCCGTGGCAGATTTGCCCACATACAGCGCCGCATGCGACCAGGTCGATTGCGTCAAATACTTGATCGCGCTGCTCACCCGCGATGTGCCTTCCACCAGCAGCACATCACCCGTTTGCAGCACTTGCGCCAGTAAATCGGTGCGTGTGGGTGCAGCCGTGCCCGCTGTGTGGCCTGGCTCGCTTAAATAGCGGCTCAGGCGCTTGCCGAGTCGTTGTTTGAGGCTGTTCATGCACTTATTGTGGCATGGGGCGTGGCGGTAATGAGTGGGTTTGAAACCGTTCTACACAGGGAGAACACCTAGGAGCAAACCGTTTTGCACGGCTTGCGGCAGCCAAAGTTGGAAGTCAAAAGGCGCAATACCGGTGGGCTGATCAAGGTTTTCTAAAGCCGCCAAAAGCGATGCGCCCGCGAGTAATTGCCCCACAAAAGCAGCTTCTGCCGCCGTGCAGCCCGCAACCCTGGGCCGCAAGCCTTGTCGCCAAATCAAGGCGATTTCAGGCGAGTTTTGCCGCAGTTTTTGCCCCACTTCCTCGAAACTGGGGGCTGCGTATAGATGCGCTGTGAGAAGGCTGGCGATGGGGTATTCGCTGTGAATCAGCGCTGTGCCGGGGGCTAGTTGCAGGGTTAGGGCGGTGGGGTCTTGCTCGGTCAGCAGCGTAAAAGTCGCTAAATCAGCATCTTTGTCCTTCGCCGTTGCTGCGGTGTGCAGCGCCCATTCCACTTTAGCCACGTCGCTCAAATAGGGTTCGGCCTTTAGCGCAGAAATACGGGCGATAAAACCAGACAATTCACCGCCCCACAGCGCTAAATCGCCTCGCGTGGGTGGGAGTTGTGCCCAAAAATCAAGGGCTAAGTGCTCAAAAGCAGCGTCGCCAATGAGTTGCGCGATGACGGGGTAGGCGGTTTGCAGGCTGCGCAAGGCGGATGCATGCGCATTGGCTCGGTAGGTTTGTAATCCTCGATTTTGAGTGCCATTTATGCCTATAGCCGGCGTATTTATTGCCTGAGTAGCTATATTATTTGTAGTAAAAATAGCATGCAACAGATCACGCTGTTGCTGCGCTAAAGTGGTTGTGAGGCTCATAGAGCGTACGACTTTGCAACCGATCGAGCGAACGTCCTAGCCAAAGCAGCTTCTGCCAACAACACATCTAAAGCGGGAATGTCGGTGTCCCACTCAATCAGCGTCGGGGTATTGCCGAAGCGTTGGATAGCGTGGGCGTAGAGCGTCCAAACGGGTGGTTTAACGCGGCTGCCGTGGTCGTCAATCACGATGTCGCCGCAGTCAATATGGCCGGCGAGGTGGATTTCAGCGACGTGTGCCGGTTTGATGGCGTCAATCCAACCCATGCATTGCGCCAAAGGGTCACTTGTAGAGCTGTTGATTTGTTCGTGAATTTGAGAATTAAGCGCATTCACGTAAATATTGTTCACGTCGACGAGTAATTGGCAACCTGTGCGCTGCGCCAACGCGTTTAAAAATGCCGTCTCTGGCATCTCGCTGCCCTCGCAAGTCACGTATGCGGACAGGTTTTCTACGGCGATGCTGCGTTTCAGACGGTCTTGCACCTGCTGGACGTTGGCGCACATCACGTTTAAAGCTTCGTTGCTGAACGGAATCGGCAGCAAATCGGCAGCATGGATGTTCTTGTGGCCAATTTCACCTCGTGCAAAGCAAGCATGGTCACTCACGCGGATGGGGTCAATGTGGGCGACCAGTGCGACTAATTGGTCTAGATGCCAATCGTCAAGTCCGACAGCAGAGCCAAGTGCTAACCCGACACCGTGCAGGCTGATGGGGTAGTGAGCGCGCCCTTCGCGCAGCACCGCGAGCGCTGCGCCACCTGCGCCGAAGAAGTTTTCAGAGTGGACTTCTAGAAAATCAAGCGCTGGAAAGTCTGTCTGCAATTGCCGTTCAAGCAGCTCTTGGTAATGCGGATGCCGCCAACCGATGCCAATATTGCTTTGCACCATGCTGGCGGGCTTAGAAGTTTATTTGGATAATAAAAAACTAGGAAATTAGCTCTTCATGCTGGCTTTTTTGGCTTCGTCAGCAGACATGCCTTTCATGGTTTTGCAGGTGCCTGCAGCCACGTATTTCCACTCACCCTTATCAGCGTCTACTTTAGACTGGCCCGCGCAAGAGTGGGTACCGGCCAAGTTTGCGCAGTCGTTTTGCCCAGCTTTGGCAATGCCGTAGCATTTTTCTTTAGTCGCGGCTGGCGCTGCGGCGTGGCTGGCAGCGTTTGCGCCAGTTGAAATCATCACGGTAGAGAGCAAAGATGCTGCGGCTGCAGCGATGAGAGCGCGTTGGTTCATGTGAAACTCCTAGTGGTTAAAAAGAAAATAAAACAATCAGAAGACCTGTGTAGAACGCCAAAGTTGCCTAAAGGTTCACATAGTTTACTGATTACGCATTGGTCAAAGCAAAGCGGCAATCCTTACATGTCAACATAAGTATGCAAAATGAAATACGCAGAAGACAAGCAAGAGGATTCAGAAATACCCGAGTATTTATCGTAGCCGTATTGAATTCTGCTAAATTTGCAGGCAATCAATAACAAAGGCTGGCATGGCGATTGAACTAGAGCTGGAACAACACCGCACCTATTTGCTGCGTTTTGCGCGTTTGCAGCTGCGTAACGATGCATGGGCGGAAGACGCGGTGTCTGACACGCTCTTGGCCGCTTTGGCCAAACCGCATGCTTTTGAAAACAAATCGCAGCTTAAAACTTGGCTCGTGGGCATTTTGAAGCACAAAGTCATCGACGTGCTACGGGTGCAGACGCGCGAATCAAGTATCAATTTTGACGTCGAAGGTGACGGAAATGGCAGTGACGAGTTGGACGCTTTGATGTTTCAGCCCGATGGCCACTATGTTTCCACACCGCTGAATTGGGATTCGGCCAACCCGAATTTGGGCGATCACCCCGAAAAAAATCTTAGCACGCAGCAGTTTTTCATGGTTTTGGAAGCCTGCACTGAAAAATTACCCGCTGCGCAAGGGCGTATTTTTTTGATGCGCGAGTGGTTAGAGCTATCCGTTGATGAAATTTGTAAGGAATTAGACTTAACCTCGACGAATCTTTATGTTCAGCTGCACCGAGCGCGATTGCGTTTGCGTGAGTGTTTAGAGCTCAATTGGTTTGGCTTAGCAGCAGCTGAAAAATAACAACGGATAATTCGAGCGCGTATGAAGATTCCTTTTCGAGTAACCTGCAAGCAAGCGACAGCGCTGCTGATCGCGCAGGAAGACCGCAAAATTGACATGAGTGACAGGGTGGCGTTGCGCTTGCACGTTTACGCCTGCAAAACATGTCCAAATTTTGAGCAACAGCTGCTGATCATGCGCAAAAGCATGAAGCTTTGGCGAAACTACGGTGCTGACTTGAGCGAGACAAATGTGCCCAAAAGCTGAAAGTCCAAAGCTGCCGAAAAATCCCTTAAAAACAACACAGTTGCAATTTAATATTTATAGCGCATAATGTGGCAGCGTGTCTTCAGTGATGCGCAGGTTTGGTGATAGGTTAGTTTCACGCCACAGCGGTGCCATATTTAGTTTGTTGGTTTGTTGTGCTTGTCGGATCCCCGTCGCTTTGTTATTAAGAGTTTTTTAGGAGTCCCTCAATGGGCAACAAACTGTACGTCGGCAACTTGCCGTACTCGGTCCGCGATAGCGATTTAGAGCAATCTTTCGGTCAATTTGGTGCTGTTACCAGCGCTAAAGTGATGATGGAACGCGACACAGGTCGTTCAAAAGGTTTTGGCTTTGTGGAAATGGGCAGCGATGCCGAAGCACAAGCAGCTATTGCTGGTATGAATGGTCAATCTTTGGGTGGCCGTAGCTGCGTTGTGAACGAAGCTCGTCCAATGGAGGCACGTCCTCCACGCACTGGTGGCGGTGGCTACGGTGGTGGTGGTGGTTACGGCGGCGGTGGCGGCGGTGGCCGTAGCGGCGGTGGTGGTTACGGCGGTGGCGGCGGTGGTCGCGACGGCGGTGGCGGCTACGGCGGCGGTGGCCGCAGCAGCTACTAAGCAATCGCTTAGCGCTTACGTTAGCTGAGCTTCAATTAATTTGAGGCTGAGCAAACTAAAAAGGCTCCTTTCGAGGAGCCTTTTGTCGTTTTGAAGAAGGGATTTTACGGATTAATTATTTTGCTGTGGAGCCCGCGCTTTGCGCCCTCTTCCTGCCAGCGCTTTGTCAAATAGCGCATTCGGCATCAAGCGCAAAAGTTTAGCAACCACGCCCATTTGCCAAGGAATCACGCTGTAGCTGCTGCCGGCGTCAATTTTGGCCAAACTTTTTCTAGCAAAATCATCTGCTTCCATCAAAAACGGCATCGGATAGCTGTTTTCTTTAGTCATCGGTGTTTTGACATATCCTGGGCAGATGGTGACAACTTGCACGCCGCTGCCACGCAGTTCACCCCGCAAGCTTTCGCAGTAGTTGATGACGGCAGCTTTGCTACCACAATACGCTCCATGCCCAGGCATACCGCGAATACCCGCTACGCTACCAATGCCGACCAATTTGCCACTTTTACGCTGCAGCATGCCTTCAATAAAGGGGTGAAAAGTGGCGGCTAAGCCAATATTGTTGGTGGCAAAGGTTTGCGCCATTTGATCTAAGTCTTCGCGAATCGCGGTATCGACCCCAACGCTGATACCTGCATTGGCGATGACCACATCTGGCAACCCTTGCGCGGCAATGCACGCTTTGCCCGCCGCAACAATGCTGTCAATATCGCCCACATTTGCACTATATATTTTATAGCGATCTAGGCTTATATTGTGCCGGCTAGACCATGATTCAATCTCTTCTGTGCGGCGTGCTACCAAGGCTAAACTGTAGCCAGCTTCGTAATAAGCAAGCGCCAAAGCTTGACCAATACCGCTGGATGCCCCAGTGATGAAAACAAACTTAGCCATGCTGGATCATTATTTGGTTGGCTGCAAAACCGCTTTGACACGGCCTTGCAAATTGATCACACGCGCTAAATTGTCGTAGTCCAGCGAGTCTGCACTGAATTCGCTGTTCCCACGTCGAATAACGATTGGCAAGTGCGATTTCAAGCGCTCTTCGTTGACGAAAGTGTGCAAAAACTCGCCTTTGAATTCCATTTTTGGCTGCATCACACCATTCGCGTCAGCAGCGGCTTCACGTACCGATGTGGCATTGCCATACAGCTGTATTTCAGAATTATCCCCGTTGCTGATGGCGCGGTTGGCACTGGTCACCGTGGTCAGGCGGCCAGATTGGTTAAAGTTGTGCATGCGCACATTGTCAATTTCGATGGTGTCTGTGTCAGCAAAATGCCTTGCTTGGCCGCCAAAGAGTTCGCTTTTCAAGCTGCCTTGTGGCGTAAAACTTTTAACTGAGAATTTTCGTAAAAAATAATCCGCTTCGTGGCTCAAAGGCTTATCTGCTGAGGAAACGGCAACCACAGGCGCATTGCGGACTAGCCAATAGCTGCCAAGCGCCAGTGCAGCCATCAGCAAAATGGGTAAATAAATAACCAGCCTATCTATCAAACGGCGAGTCAACAACCAAGCAGCGCTCATAGAATTTGCTTGCCTGTGACGTTGGGTTGAAAGTTGGGTTGAAATTCACGCAACAACTTGGCGTAGTGCCCAGACGCTGTGATTAACAAATCGCAAAACTCACGCACAGCACCTGCGCCCGCTGACGTTTCTGTGATGTAGTGTGCGATAGCTTTGACCTCAAAGTGTGCGTTCGTGGGTGCGCAAGCAAAAGTACAGGCCTGTAGCACTGGCAAATCAGGCCAATCGTCACCCATGCAGGCCGCTTGCGCCCAAGTCAGCCCCAGTTCTGCAAGCGTTGTTTCAGCAGCTGGGTGTTTGTCTTCGGTGTTCAGATAGATACGCATGACGCCTAAGGCTTTGAGGCGGGTTCTCAAGGGTGCTGAATCACGGCCAGAAATCACCACAGGTGTGATGCCCGCTTTTTGCAGAAGTTTGATACCCAAACCGTCCAATGTGTTGAAGCGTTTGATGGACTCTCCCGCTTCAGTAAACAGCAAACCACCGTCGGTCATCACACCATCAATGTCGAAAAAAACGACTTTAACGCTTTGTGCTTTGAGCAACAGTTCCGGCGAAAAACGCGAGCTGGGCATGGTTTTAGGCACTGACTGCATCAAATCACCTTAGCGCGCATCAGGTCGCCGATATGCACAATACCGCACAGTTTGCTGTCGGTATCTGTCACCAAAACGGAGGTGATGCTGTGCAACTCCATCAGCTCGGCGGTGGCTACAGCAAGTTCGCTGGCTTTGACGGTGCGTGGCGCACTGTGCATGACATCAGCTGCCACGAGATGGCGTAAATCAACGCCTTTCTCAATCAAGCGTCGCAAATCACCGTCGGTGAAGATGCCAATCACGTGGTCTTGGGCATCCACAATGGCTGAAGCACCCACAGATTTGGCGCTCATTTGGCGCATCAAGTCGTTGAAAGACGCGTTGGCAAGAACTTTAGGAACGTCTTGGCCTGAACGCATCACGTCGCTGACATGCGTCAGCAGTTTACGACCCAAAGAGCCACCGGGGTGAGAGCGGGCAAAGTCTTCTGCCTTGAAGCCGCGTGCATCAAGCAGCGACACAGCCAAAGCGTCCCCTAAGGCCAGCTGAGCCGTTGTACTGGCTGTGGGTGCTAAATTCAAGGGGCAAGCTTCTTTGGCCACGCCGCTGTTTAAAATAATCGTTGCATGCTGCGCCAATGTAGAGGTTAAGCCGCCAGTCATGGCAATCAAGGGCACGCCTTGCCGTTTAAGCATGGGCAAGATCACATTGAGTTCAGCAGATTCACCACTGTTAGATATAGCTACGACCAAATCGACCGATTTGATCATGCCTAAATCGCCATGGCTGGCTTCAGCTGGGTGAACAAACATGGCCGGCGTACCCGTTGACGCCAAGGTTGCCGCTATTTTTCGCCCCACGTGGCCGCTTTTGCCCATGCCCATCACCACCACGCGGCCACGCACCGCCAGTATGGCTTGTACCGCAGCTACAAATTGTTCGTCAATCCGAGTTTTGAGCCCCAGCACGGCTGCAGCTTCAATATCTAGCGTTTCAAGCGCTAAGCGTATGGTTTTTGGAGCGTCAAAGGTCATCGGGTAATTTTATCGACTTATAGGATGCAACTCGGGTCTATGGTTAAGCCAGAGAGATTAAGGCAAGTCTACGCTAATATAGACCCATGACCTCGCTAGAACTCACCTTGCTTTACCTCTTTGCTGCGGTGCTGGGCGTGATCGTCTGCCGCACCTTCAAATTGCCGCCTATGTTGGGCTATTTGGCGGTTGGGGTGGTGATTGGCCCCAACATGCTGGCATTGGCAAAAAATACGCAAGGCATACAGCATTTGGCTGAATTCGGCATTGTTTTCTTGATGTTTGCAATTGGTTTGGAGTTCAATTTGCCCAAATTGCGCACCATGCGACGGCATGTGTTTGGGCTTGGGCTTTTGCAAGTGGTTTGTACCATGTTGGTGGCTACTGTTGTTTCTTTGATGCTTACAAAGTATTTGCCAGCAGCTTGGCGCTTGTCTTGGCAGGCCGCGTTAGCGCTTTCGGGTGCTTTGGCGATGAGTAGTACGGCCATCTTAGTTAAGTTAATGACTGAGCGGTTAGAAATGGACTCTGAGCATGGCAAGCGGGTCATGGGGGTTTTACTTTTTCAAGATTTGGCAGTTGTACCGCTGCTGGTGTTGATTCCAGCTCTAGGCGCTTCTGACGAAAATTTATTCATGGCCTTGGCCATCGCTGGTTTGAAAGCAGCCGCTTTGATCGCGGTCTTGCTGGTGGGAGGTCAGCGCATCATGCGCGCTTGGCTCACATTGGTTGCACGGCGCAAAAGTGATGAGTTATTTATACTGAATTTGTTGTTGATTACGCTTGGCTTGGCTTGGTTGACCGAGTTGGCCGGTTTGTCACTCGCACTAGGCGCATTCATCGCTGGGATGTTGATTTCGGAAACTGAATTCAAACACCAAGTTGAAACCGATATCCGCCCCTTTCACGATGTGCTCTTGGGTTTGTTTTTTATCACTATCGGCATGATGCTGAATTGGCGCTTGGTTTGGGACCGTTGGCCTTTGGTTTTGTTGCTGGTGGTTGTTCCTGTGTTGTTCAAATTGGTCTTGGTTATGGTGCTGGCGCGAGGCTTAGGCGCAACGACTGGTGTCTCGTTGCGCGCGGGTATTTATTTGGCGCAGGCGGGGGAGTTCGGCTTTGTGCTGCTCACCTTGGCGCAGCAAAACGAATTGGTACCGCGTGCTTTACTGAATCCTATTTTGGCCAGTATGGTACTGTCGATGTTGGCCACACCGTTTTTGGTGATGTACAGCAACAAAATTGTGATGAAACTGGTCAGCAGCGATTGGCTGCAACAATCGTTGCAAATGACCGGAATTGCCCGAAAGGCCATGTCGGCAAACAAGCATGTGATTATTTGTGGTTATGGTCGCTGTGGGCAAAATTTGGCACGCTTGCTAACCGCAGAAAAAATTCCTTATATCGCATTGGACTTAGACCCTGACCGCGTCCATCAAGCCGCTGCAGCTGGAGATAAGGTGGTGTACGGCGATGCAGTACGCTTGCAAGCGCTCATGGCTGCCGGCTTGGCGCGTGCAAGTGCAGTTGTTGTGACGTATTTAGACACGCAAAGCGCGATGAAGGTGTTGACCAATATTCGCGGCCATGCGCCTAAAGTACCGGTTATTGTGCGTACGGTTGATGATCACGATATCGAGAAATTGCAGCTTGCTGGTGCGACTGAAGTTGTGCCAGAAGCTATCGAGGGCAGCTTGATGTTGGCAAGTCATGCCTTGGCATTGGTGGGGGTGCCGATGCGTCGCGTTATCCGTGTCGTGCAAGAGCAGCGCGATGCACGCTACAACTTATTGCGCGGTTACTTTCATGGCAATGACGACGATACAGCGGAAGAGCTAGACAGTGCTCGTTTAACTTCGGTCACATTGAGCGAACGAGATCAAGCGGTTGACAAGCAATTTATACATATCGTGAACGCACTCAAA
Organism: Burkholderiaceae bacterium; assembly: GCA_040079635.1. Lineage (GTDB taxonomy): Bacteria > Pseudomonadota > Gammaproteobacteria > Burkholderiales > Burkholderiaceae_C > Aalborgiella. The sequence continues at coordinate 16,422 of JBEBJY010000030.1, forward strand.
GATGTACAAGTCATTAGTTTAAAACGCAAAAATGGGCAGCAAATAACGCTGAGCGAGGCGCATACGTTTGCAGATGCAGACTCGCTGCTAGAGGCCGGCGACACCTTTGTGCTTTCTGGTAAACCAGAAGCTTTAGATTTGGCTGAAAAACAATTGGTGAATGGTTAATGACGCAACAATATACAGCCCAGCAACCGCTGCCTAAAGTTTTGTGGGCTTTGTTATTTGGCAATTTCGTGATTGGTACCGGCGTCATGATTGTGCCGGGAACGTTAAGCGTGATAAGCCAGTCAATGGATGTTTCCGTTGCCGTAGCGGGGCAACTTATTTCTGCCGGTGCTTTGTTGATGTGCATAGGCGCACCTTTACTTGCTTCGGTGGTTGCTGGCTGGGACAGGCGTCATTTGTTGGCGTTGTCCATGCTCTGGTACGCCCTGTTTCATGCATTGTGCGCTGTTATGCCTGATTTTGCCAGTCTCCTCATCGTGCGGGTTATCACGATGATTTCACCAGCCATCTTCACCCCGCAGGCAGCTGCTTGCATCAGTTTGTTGGTGCCAGAGCAGCAGCGGGGTCGTGCAATCACTTTTGTTTTTTTAGGCTGGTCAGTTGCTTCCGTGCTTGGCATGCCTATAGGCGCATACTTAGGTGGCACACTAGGTTGGCGCAGTGCTTTTTGGTTGGTGGCGGTACTCAGCGTCATCAGTGCAGCTTGGGTTTTGCGTTCTATGCCTAGCGGTGTGAAGCCTCCAGCTATGTCGCGTGCCGCTTGGGCGGCAACGCTGCAATCACCCGCTTTGATGACCTGCGTTTTAGTCACCACCTTGTATGCAGCTGGCCAGTTTGTGTTGTTTGCTTATTTAGCACCCTATTACAAAGCCAGCTTGGATATTTCGGCTTTACAACTGAGTGCTTTATTCATGTGGTTTGGAGCGTTTGGCTTGATTGGCAATATTTGGATGTCGCGCCATGTTGACCGCTTAGGTGCGCCGCGCATGGTTTGGATGGGGCTTAGTGGCATGATTTTGAGTCTGCTGATTTGGCCGTTAGGTACGACTTTGTTGTTGGCTGCTATTGTCATGCTTCCTTGGGCAATAGGTGGCTTTGCCACAAACTCTGCGCAACAAGCGCGCTTGGTGGGGCTGGCGCCAGCATTGGCCAGTGGTTCTGTTTCATTGAATACATCAGCTATGTATGCTGGACAAGCCATTGGTGCAGCACTGGGTGGCTTACTTATCAGTGCCGGGCATATGAATGATTTGCATTGGTATGGGCTGGCGGGTTTGTTGCTGGCTTTGGTTACCAGTCATTGGGCGACATATTTAGCCAATAAGACGCCACCTGTACGCGCTGATCAAACTTATTAAAAATCTAATCCAAACCAATCAAATCGAGAACCTATTTACGGGGAGTAATTCATGATCAACCAAACATTCAACATGGACAGCCAATGGTTGCCCTTTACACCTAACCGTACGTTTAAGAACGACCCACGCGTGTTTACTGCTGCGAACGGCATGTACTTCACCACGCATGATGGTCGTCAAGTTTTGGATGGTATTTCTAGCCTATGGTGCGTGGGTGCTGGTCACAATGTCAAACCCATCAACGAAGCGATTAAGAAGCAGCTAGACACTTTAGATTACGCTACAGCCTTCCAAGCCAGCAACCCAAAAGCCTTTGAAGCCGCAGATATGCTGGCTGCGATGGCGCCTGGCGATTTGAACAAGGTGCTGTTTTGCAACTCAGGCTCAGAGGCGGCGGACACCTCCCTCAAAGTTGCACTAGCCTACCACCGTGCACGCGGCGAAGGCCATCGCAACGTGTTTATTGGTCGCGAGCGCGGCTACCACGGCGTGGGTTTTGGTGGCATGAGCGTGGGCGGCATTCCCGCCAACCGCAAAGCCTTTGGTTCTGCGTTGTTGCCACGTGTCGATCATCTTCGTTTTATTCATGATCCAGTGAATCACGCCTACATCAACGGCACAGAGCCGCAATGGCAAGAAGACATTTTGACGGAGCTAGAAAATCGCATCTTGCCTCTGCACGACCCAAGCAATATTGCGGCTGTGATTGTCGAACCCGTGGCTGGTTCAGCGGGATGGTACTTGCCGCCGCAAGGCTACTTGAAACGCTTGCGCGAGATTTGCGACAGGCATGGCATTTTGTTGATTTTTGACGAAGTCATCACTGGTTTTGGTCGTTTAGGCACAAACTTCGCCTCTGATTACTACGGCGTTGTGCCAGATATGCTGAACTTCGCCAAAGCGGTGACCAATGGCGTTATTCCCTTGGGCGGTGTCATTTGCCGTGACCATTTGTACAACACCATCATGCAAGCCAACGACAAAGCGCCCGAACATGCGATTGAGTTTTTTCACGGCTACACCTACTCTGGTCACCCGGTTGCTTGCGCTGCGGCGATTGCCACGTTGACACATTTCAAATCGGAAGACTTGTTTGTCCGCGCTGGTAATATGGGCAAGGTGCTCGGGGATGCGATGCATGCTGCTCTGAAGGGCTTGCCGAATGTGATCGGCATCCGAACGCTTGGTTTGGCAGGCGCGGTAGAGTTGTCCAGCATTGCCGGCGTTCCAGGGAAACGAGCATACGATATCTTTATGACCTGCTTTCACAAAGGCGTTTTGGTTCGCCCCGCTGGCGAAAATTTAGTGCTTGCGCCGCCGTTTATTGTGGACAAAGCGCAGATTGATGTGATGGTGGGCGTTTTGGCAGACGCTATTAAAAAGCACATGTAAAAAAAAGCACGTTAAAACGTGCTTTTTGTGCGTGACCGACAAGAATTTTTAATGCATTAATACTGGGTTGTGAGCCAGCTCAGCGTAACCATCCAGCGTGTCTTCTACTTCTTCTTGTGTCGGGGTGTTGACTTGCCAAGCCGTGATTTGCTGTTGAAACAACTCAGCCCATGAGCCGTCCAAATACACTTCTTTGCCAGAGCGCTTGTCCACAATCTCAAAACCGTGGCGAGCCAGCGCTGGTTTTTTGATTTCGGTGGCATCCAGCAAAGCGCCGTCGCCATCCAGTTGCATGTGAACAACGACGAACGACTCCGAGTCATACAACATCTGCATGGATGGATTTTTTAACAATTCTGAAAAAGCTGTTTGTATCAACATATATGTCCTATTGTCACCTTATCTATCAACGTTAGTGACGATTTCAAGGCTGACTCAGGATGAAAAACTAGGAAATAATACCCAAAATGCGACAAAATAAATGAAAAAGGCTTGAACACTAACGCGGCAGCGTGTTTGGCAAAATTTGCGAGCTTACCCACATCAGGTCTTGGTAATCGCCGTTTGACTCAGTTAGTCGGTAACGCACAGGCAAATAGTTCATAGCTGGCACAAACCAAAGCTCAATTTTTCTGTCAAATTCTCGCCTTGGATTCCTCGTCAGCCGCCACGCTATTTGAGAACCATTCTCTAAATTCAAGGTTTCAGGCTCATTGACGGTGAAAAGCCAAGGTTCTGCTTCACGGGCGTTGACGATTTGAATGCTAAATGTCGTGCCGGGCGTGTATCGAGCAGGGTCGGCAGCCAGCAAACCGGCTATCTGCATGAAGATGCTGTTTCGATCTTGCGCACCAGAGATTAATTCCGTCTCTGAAGGCGTAGTACTAAACGTTATTTTGTTTTCAGCGTATATAAAATGCGCGGCAACTGTACTTTTGAACGCAGTTTTGTCATAAAAATCAAGAGGCATGAGGCCTTGGGGCATCAGCATGCCATTGCTTTTGTAGTTTAGTAACTCTATCGGGGCAAATATAGATAATTCCATGGCGTATTTCTCGCCATCTTGTTGCCAGTTAATGCGCGCCTTACCCTGAATCGGATTACCGTTTTTGGTCACAATGACCTTGTATGAATACTGACCTGATTGCAACGCCGTAAACGCTGGCGGTGGCAGGCCAGAATCGCCTGATGTAGCTATCGGCGCCGTAGGAGCAGGCTCTGTCGTGGGTGCTACAAGTTCGTTCGCTGGTGGTGCTTGCTCAGGCGGCGTTGGCGCTACGGGCATGCTCTCAACAGGAGCCGGCAACAGTGCAGACGTAGCCTGAGTCGCAGACGCTGGCGTAGGATTGGGCACTTCTTTTGGTGCAGCAGTTACCTTGGTCTTGGGTTTCACTGGCTTAGGCGGCGTTACGATTTCGGGTGTTTTCTCAACCACAGGTGTTGGCATGGGTAATTCAATCATCCGCGTTGTAAACGTGTTGACTTGCTCCGATTTTTGAGTATCAAATTGGCCTCTAGCCGACGTAATAATTGCCAAGTGCGTTATCAAAACTATAACAAAAAGCGTGGCTAGCACTGCTAGCCAGTGCTTGGTTTGTAAAGGTTTTATGTTAGTGCCAACGTTCGCCATAGCTAGAGGATATTACAATTCGCTCATGAAACTCGCAACCTACAAAGACGGCTCGCGCGATGGCCAACTCATCGTCGTCTCGCGTGACCTTAGCCACGCCCAGTACGCCACCGGTATCGCCAGCCGCCTGCAGCAGGCGCTGGATGACTGGAACTTCATTAGTCCGCAGCTGCAAGACGTGTATGACTTGCTCAACAGCGGTCGCTCGCGACATGCTTTCCCGTTTGATCCCAAGCAATGCATGGCACCATTGCCGCGCGCTTATCAGTGGGCTGACGGCTCGGCTTACCTGAACCACGTCGAGCTAGTTCGAAAAGCTCGAAATTCCGAAGTACCTGCCAGCTTCTACCAAGACCCGCTGATGTACCAAGGCGGCAGCGACGACTTCATCGGCCCGTGCGACGATATTCGCTGTGTTTCAGAAGCTTTCGGCATCGATTTCGAAACTGAAGTCGCGGTCATCACTGCCGACGTCAAAATGGGCTGCACGCCAGAGCAGGCGCTGGACGGCATCCGTTTGGTTATGCTGGCGAATGACGTGAGCTTGCGCAATTTGATTCCTGACGAGCTCGCCAAAGGCTTCGGCTTCGTGCAAAGCAAGCCTGCTACTGCGTTTAGTCCCGTTGCTGTCACATTGGATGAACTTGGCGATGCATGGGACAAAGGCCGCCTGAACATGACTGTGCAAAGCACTTGGAATGGCCGCAAAGTAGGTATGTGCGAAGCTGGGCCAGAGATGACCTTTCACTTTGGCCAGCTGATCTCTCACCTGTGCAAAACCCGCAATGTGCGTGCGGGCAGCGTCATCGGCTCGGGGACGGTGAGCAACAAGGGCATCGAAAAAACTGAGAAAGACGGCAAAATCCGCACGGATTGGCCCAAAGGCTACAGCTGCATCGCTGAAAAGCGCTGTATTGAAGTCATTCAAGATGGCAAAGCGACGACCGAATTCATGAAATTTGGCGACACCATCCGCATTGAAGCCAAAGGCAAAGACGGTGCCAGCGTGTTTGGCGCGATTGAGCAGGGCGTTGTTCAGGCTATCGTCTAGCCGTCATGGATTCCCGCCTTCGCGGGAATGACAAATCAGATTTGGTGCGCTAAATCTGGTGCGCTAAATTTGATGAGCAATAACTTTGAACCCGCGCAGCAGCATTTCCACTGCCACGGCCACCAAAATCAAGCCCATCAACCGCTCAACGGCCACCACCACGCGTTCGCCTAAAACGCGCTGAATTCGCTCCGCCAGCACCAGCACCACCGCGCATACCGCCATCGTGATGCATAGCGCCGCAATCCACTCCAGCTTGCGCTGCGGCGCTTGGCTGACCAGCAACATCACCGTGGCCAGTGCGGACGGCCCAGCCAGCGCGGGAATCGCCAGCGGCACAATCAGTGGCTCACCAACAAACTCTTCTTCAGCATGCGCGGCAGAGGGGAAAATCATCTTCAGCGCAATCAAAAACAAAATTACACCACCGGCGATTTGCAGCGACACATCGCTCAAGTTCATCAGCGTCAAAAAGTCTTTGCCAAAAAACATAAAACCCAGCAGCAGCAAAAAAGCGATCATCACCTCGCGAACGATCACCAAAGTGCGCCGCTCGGGCGAGACATGGCGCAGCGCCCGCGCAAAAATCGGGATATTGCCGACTGGGTCGGTGATCAAAATCAACAAAATCGTGGCTGAGGTGAGGGTGTAATTCATCCCAGCATTATGGACAAAACAAGTTCATCTGCGATAATTTAGTCATGTACAGCCGTTCTATCCTACAAACCTTGTGCCGTGCTACCGCATTGGCACGCTGGGTATTGCTGGGTTTTGTGCTGTCATTGGGCGTTGCTATCGCGTCCCCCATCGTGAATCCGCAAGCTTCGCAGCTGATTTGCTCGGCCTCGGGCGGCATGAAAATCATCGTCACCACGGCAGACGGTAGCACCGAAGTTGCCAGCCAGAGCATGGATTGCCCCCTGTGCGTCAGCATCATCGCACCGCCACCGGTGCTGAAAAGCACGTTTGAACCTGTCCAAGCCCTTTCCTACGCGCTGCAACCCATCCCCGCAGCCATCCTTGCCCAGCGCACTGCCGCACCCCCGCCCGGTCGTGGACCGCCTCATTTCCTTTAAAACATTTACGCTATATTCATTGCCTTTTTGCTATTAAATTAATAGCTATTTGGACAATAAATACAACGGCTAGAGGCATATTTGACTATGTTTTTAGCCGGTTCGCATCGTTATAAAGAAAATCAGGTTACGTCATGAAAAATTCAAATTCAAATTCAAATTCAAATTCAAGTTCAAGTTCAAGTTCAAGTTCAAATTTAATCAGTAATTTCACTGCAAAATTAATAGCAACATTGGCAATCATCACGCCGGCTAGCGCCGTATTTGGCCATGTCGTTTTGGAAGATCAAACCGCTTTGGCTGGCCGCAGTTACAAAGCCGTGTTTAAAGTAGGCCACGCCTGTGAAGGCTCACCCACCACGGCCATGCGGGTGACGATTCCAGCTGGCTTTATGGGCGCAAAACCCATGCCCAAAGCTGGCTGGAAGCTGGATATAAAAACAGCTAAATTGGCTGTTCCGTACGACAGCTACGGCAAACAAGTCACCGAAGATGTGAGCGAAATCAATTGGACAGCGACTTCCAAAGACAGCTGGTTGCCAGAAGCGCATTACGACGAATTTGTGATGCGCGGCGGTTTGCCGAAAAAAGCGGGCGCGATGTGGTTCAAAGTGCTGCAAACTTGCGACAAAGGCACGAACGACTGGTCGCAAATCCCTGCTGCGGGCGTCGATGCCCACAGCTTGAAATCACCCGCAGCGTTGTTGGAAATCATTCCATCGGGAACCGCTGGGCATCAGCATTAAAAACAATCTAAACATTAATCAAAAGGATTTATGATGAAAAATACTATCAAATCAATAGCTACTCAGGTAATAAATACGTCGGCTAGAGCCATTTTAAGCATCGTTTTTATGGTGTTTTCTGCAATCTTGCTCAATACCCATGCGATGGCTCAAGATGGTGATGCGGGGCAAATTCGCCATGTCATGATGGCGCAATTTGACAAACCGACCGATAGGTTGAGCGTGGACGCTATTGTTGTCAAAGGCGATTTTGCAGTGGCGGGTTGGATTCAAAGCGGTCGCGGTGGTCGTGCCGTGTTGGTCAAAGAAAAGGGCAAGTGGGTCATCAATGTTTGCGGTGGCGATGGCCTCAAATCAGCAGAAGCTTTGGCGCAAACTGGCATGCCAGCAGTGACAGCCCAAGCTTTGGCTAAAGATTTAGCCGCAGTAGAGGCAAAACTGAGCCCTGATATGCTGAAGAAATTTGCCATGTTTGACGGGATTGTCAAAGTCAGTGCTGGTCATGGGGCGCAAGCTGGACATGCTGCACCAGCTGCTCACGCCGGTCATGCCGCTCCGGTGGTTTCAAAGTCTATTGAGGTTAAAAATGCTTGGATCAGAACGACTGTGCAAGGCCAAAAAGGGACTGGTGCTTTCATGACAATCACATCTAAAGACGGCGCAAAGTTAGTCGGTGGTTCATCCCCAGTCGCAGGTGTGACTGAAATCCACGAGATGAAAATGGACGGCGACATCATGCGTATGCGCGCCATCCCAGGTGGGCTAGATTTGCCAGCTGGTAAAGCCGTGGAACTCAAACCGGGTAGCTACCACGTCATGTTGCTAGATTTGAAAACTGCGTTGCCCAAAGATACAACTGTGCCAGTTACTTTGATGTTTAAAGACGCCAAAGGCGTTGAAAGTAAGGTTGAATTGACCGTGCCAGTGGCTATCACCGCGCCAAACGCAGCACCTGGTGGCGCGGCTATGCCTGCAAATCAGCATAAACACTGAGCAACATAAGGAATTTTGTAATGGATGACCAAATCAAAACTTCAAATCTAATAACGCTGTTTGTTGTGGCTCATTTGGCAGCTTTGGCAATGGCATGGGTTGCTTATGCGTTTGTTGTCAAAACTTACCCCGAACAAATGCTTGGAAGTGGCGAATACATGCAACTTGTGCCTGTGGATGACGCCATGCTGATTCGGCTTCAGTCCGAGCGCACTAAAAAGGAAAATTCTCGATGAAGCAAGGTTCTTATTTCATGCGCAGGGATTTATTAGTCGCCGCCGTATTTGCGGCAACGGCGCAGTTTTCTTTTTCTCACGGTGTGTCTAAGGGGGATCTGGTTTTGGACCACCCATATGCCACGCCCAGCTTGTCGGGTGTCAAAAATGGTTCGGCTTACTTGCGTGGTATTCGAAACAAAGGCGAGAAATCTGATCGCCTTCTAAGCGCTAGCAGTCCAGTTGCTGAAAGGGTCGAGCTACACCGTATGACGCTGGACAAAGGTGTGATGCGCATGCGTGAAGTGCCCGCCATTGACTTGCCACCTCAATCGACGACATCGCTGCGGCATGGGGGTGACTATCACCTCATGCTGGTCGATCTGAAACAACCGCTTAAAGATGGCGATCGCTTTGAGTTGACGCTGAATTTCGAACGTGCAGGTAAAGAGACTGTGAAAGTTTGGGTGCAGACACCGCGCGCAACTTCTAACACAGAACATCAACACTAAACATTTTTTTGCCAACTGGAGATTTTCATGAAAACTTTGAGATTTAAGGCTATTACATCTGCTGCTTTGGCTGTCTTGATGGTTGGTTGCGTTAGCACGCAGCCTCATTCAGCAACGACTACCAGCCAACCAATCGCATTGCAATTTGCCGCGCAGATCAATGGTCAAGCTTTCGAGTGCGGTAAGAGCTACAGCAACATTGGGATGACAAAATCAACCATCACACCAAGTGATTTTCGTTTTTATGTCAGCAATGTCAGTGTGATCAATGCAAAAGGGGAGTCCATTCCCGTCAAACTTGCCCAAGATGGGGTATGGCAGTTAGAAGATATTGCATTGCTGGATTTTGAAAATGGCAAGGGTCCTTGCAGAAATGGTACGGCGGCAACCAATGCAGCCATTCGCGGGAGTGTACCTGTAGGCGATTACCGTGGCGTGAAATTTGAGATTGGCGTCCCGTTTAACCGTAACCATGGTGATTCGACCGTTGCTCCCGCACCGCTTAACAGCACAGCTTTATTCTGGACATGGCAAGGTGGCTATAAATTCATCAAATTTGATGCAGCCAGCAGCGGACGAAATGCACCAAATGCGCCAGCTGATACAAACGGTGGCGGAAATGCTTCTGGATTTTCTGTACACCTAGGCAGTACCGTTTGCGCTGCACCCTCAAGAACAAGCGCTCCCAGTGCGTGCCAGAATTCCAACCGAATCATGATCAATTTTGACAAGTTCGATCTGGCCAATGGCGTGATTGTTGCAGATATGGGCACAGTGCTGGCTAAAGCCAATGTAGATGTAAACGCGACCGGTACGTCACCAGGCTGCATGAGCTTTTTGAAAGATGCTGACTGCCCACCTGTGATGGGTGCGCTCGGTCTTCCCTATGACGGTCTGCCGGTACAAGGCGCACAGCAGTTTTTGACGGCACGTTAATCGTTAAAAGTAGTCGGGCATCATGGCGTTATCAACGGCAAACAGTAAATGGTGGCAGGCTGCTGGCGTACTCGCTGGCGCGTTATTGTCCTGGTTTTTGCTGTCCGGCAGTACCAGCGAGTTGTATCACTGGAACGTGCCGTCATGGATGCCGCTGCCTGTTGTGCCTGCAGACAATCCGATGACACTAGAGAAAGTTGAATTGGGTAGGCATTTGTTTTACGACAAACGGCTGTCCAAAGACAATAGTATGTCCTGCGCCTCTTGCCACCATCAGGACAAGGCATTTACGGATGGGTTGGCCGTGTCCACAGGTATATCAGGACAAATTGGTATCAGAAGTGCGATGAGCTTGGCGAATGTGGCCTACTTGCCCGTGCTCACTTGGGCTAATCCACAACTCAAAGCGCTTGAAATTCAAGCTTTGATTCCCATTTTTGGCGAGCATCCGATAGAAATGGGTATGGCTGGGCAGGAACATCTGCTGTTTGACCGGCTCAAAGCAGATAAGCGCTATCAAATTTTATTCGCGCGCGCCTTTCCACAAGAGGCGCGACTGAATGAAGCAGCTTTGTATTCACTCACCACACTGACTAAAGCGATCGCCAGTTTCCAGCGCAGTCTTTTGTCATTTAACAGTGCCTATGATCAATACAAATATGGCAACCAGCCCAGTGCCATCAGCCCTGCAGCCAAACGGGGTGAGGCCTTGTTTTTTGGTGAAAAACTAGAGTGTTATCACTGCCATGGCGGTTTTAACTTTACCGACAACATTCAGCATGCACGCTTGCCTTTTGCCGAGCAAGGTTTTCACAACACGGGTTTGTACAACACAGATGGCAAGGGCGGTTATTTGGCGAATAACCCGGGCATTAGTGAATTCACGGGTGATGCGACAGATATGGGTAAATTTCGCACTCCCAGTCTGCGAAACATTGCGGTCACCGCACCATATATGCACGATGGCAGCATTAATACGCTGGAAATGGTCATTGGGCATCATTACGCCTTGGCGGGGCGAGCTGGGGGGCAGAAATTCGGCTCAAACCCATTGCGCAGTGAATTGATAGCTGGGTTTGAGATATCCGCTGAAGAGATCATAGATATTGTCGCGTTCTTAAATTCACTGACGGATCATCAGCTCTTGCGCAACCCTCGCCACTCCAACCCTTGGTGATTCTATTAGTTCGACCGGTCAGCATCAATACTGACACTTGGCAAGCAAAAAGTGGGACATTCGGGGGCATATTGGAGTAAGCTCTAGTTGCTTACCCCCAATTTCAACCCACTTGGAGCGCCCCATGAGCAACACCCCAGACATGAGCAGTTTCGGCAAATTTGTGCCCGGTTTTGATTTTTTGCAAAATTTGGCCAAACAAGCGGCTGGCGGCGCAGCGCAAAGCATCCCGCAGTTGCCAAACTTAGGCAATTGGGTTGCGCCCACGCTGAACGTCGAAGAATTGGATAAACGCATAGAAGAGCTCAAAGCTGTGCAGTTTTGGCTAGACCAAAATGCCATGGCGCTGAAGGCAACGATTCAGGCGCTGGAAGTGCAAAAAATGACCTTGGCGACACTCAAAGGCATGAACTTCAACTTTGGCGATGTGGCCAATGCGTTCAAGCTCAAAGCGGCAGATTCGATGATGAGCGGCATGCAAAAAGTGACCGAAAAAGCCAGCGACGCTGCCGCCACGGTGGGCGGGTTTGCAGGTTCAGTCTCAGGCACGGTTGCGCCCAAAAAAGCGGCAGTTAAAAAATCTACAAAATCCACCACACAAGCAGTAGTGCCCGCCATGCCAGCTGGCATGGTTGACCCGATGCAATTGTGGAGCGCACTGACCAAGCAGTTTGGCGAAATAGCGGCTGGCGCGATGAAAGATGCTGCCAAACAAACGGCGATAGACGTCACCAAAGGCGTGGCGACTGACATGGCCAAAGGCGCGTTCAAAAAAGCCACCGACATGGCCGGCAACGTCGCCAACACGATGACGGGCGGCATGGCTGGCGCTGTTGGCAAGGCGATGACCTCTGCCAACGCGGCATCTAAAAAGCCAGCCAAGAAAGCTGCTGCTAAAAAACGTTCCCGATAAGCATTCAAAAATAAACACAAACGTTAATACAAAGCAGGTCGTTGCATGAAACTCTTCCCCTACGGCCACGCCACCCACCCACAGTGGCAATTTGCAGCTGCCTTGGTATTGGCGCAACTGCGTGCGCAAATGGCGCAGCCCAGTTACGCCAGCAGCCCAACGCTGGCCATTTTGTACATCACCGACCATTACTCAAGCCAAGCCCAAGATATTTTGGATTTTTTGAGCGCTGAGCTACCCGAAGTGACCGACTGGTCAGGCACAGTCGGCGTCGGTATTGCGTCTAACAATGTAGAGTATTTTGACGAGCCGGCGCTGTGCGTGATGCTGTGCGACGTGCCAGCGGACCAATACCGCGTGTTTTCAGGCGTTGCGCCTTTGGCCGCGCTGGAAGACCCAACCGACGAATTGCTCCAAGAGCTGCCACCGCCTGCATTTCAAGCGCACACAGCTTTGATTCATGCGGACTCCAGCATGCCTGATGCGGCAGAAATGATTGCCGAGCTGAGCGACCGCACCCGCACGGGCTACTTGTTTGGTGGTTTTGCCGCCAGCCGCAGCCAAAGCGTGCAGTTTGCCGTGGGTGGCAATGGCAATATCAACGGGCAAGGGGCGGCCAGCGGCGTGTTTGCGGGTGGTTTGAGCGGTGTGGCGTTCAGCGACGAGGTCTTGCTGCTGTCCCGCGTTTCCCAAGGTTGCCAGCCTTTGACGGCGAATGGCTCCAAAACCCGCAAAATTACCGCGTGTGATGGCAATTTGGTCACCGAATTGGACGGTGAGCCTGCATTAGACGTGCTGCTGCACGATTTAAACGTCAGCCTAGAACAACCGCAAGAAGCCCTAGAAGCTGTGCGTGCCACCTTAGTTGGCATCAGCAACGACAACCAAAACGTCAGCCACCCCGGCATTTTTGGCAGCGACGTGCGGGTGCGCCACATCATTGGCTTAGATCCTGCCAAGCGCGGCGTGGCGATAGCAGAAGCCGTGCAAACCGGCATGAATCTAGCCTTCTGCCAGCGCAACGTCGCCGCAGCAAGGTCAGACTTGGTGCGCATCTGCGCCGAAATCCGCGAAGAGCTGGAATCGCAATCGCAACCCGAAGAGATAGCTTGGGGCGACAACGCCGGTTTGGCCGAGCTGGCCGACAGATCCTTCCAATACGGCCAAGCCGACAACGGCGGCCTACCGCCCAAACGCATCGCCGGCGCCATCTACGTCAGTTGCTCAGGCCGTGGCGGCCCCCATTTCGGCGGCCCCAGCGCCGAACTACAAATCGTCCGCAAAGCCTTGGGCGACGTGCCCTTGGTAGGCTTCTTCGCCGGCGGCGAGATCGCGCGACATCACGTGTATGGTTATACCGGGGTGTTGACGGTGTTTATGGCGGATTAGGTCAAAAATAGGGGTATTTTTGACTGTAGCCGGCGTATTTATTGCCTGAGATGCTATTTAAAATATAGCTAATTCTTGGCACAATGCTGTCAACGGCATGGCTTGAATGTCGTTGCCCAGTGGAAATACCTCTTGACCTGGGTAGATAACCAGTTTGCGCTTTGGCTGTAAATCCGTACAAGCCGCGTGAAAGCCGCGTTCCACTTTGGGTGACAGGCTGCGTTTGATTTCTATCGCCCACAAGTCACCACTGGGCCAAGCCAGCAGCAGGTCAATTTCAGCACCCGCGCCGGTGCGGTAAAAGTAGGGCTGCACATTGGCAGGGATGCTGGCAAGTAGGTTTTCAATGCAAAAGCCTTCCCAACTAGCACCCACGACGGGGTGCGCGAGCAAGGCTTCTTTGGTTTCAATGTCCAGCAGCGCGTGCACCAGCCCGCTGTCACGCACATAAACTTTGGGCGATTTGACCAAGCGCTTGCCTAGGTTGGTGTGCCAAGGTTGTAAACGGCGCACCAGTAGCAAATCGCACAGCAAGTCGATGTAGCTTTGTGCTGTCTTAGCATCGATCCCCAGATTACGTGCCAATTGCGCCACGTTGAGCAGGCCACTTTGGTGGTGCGCCAACATCGTCCAAAAGCGGCGCAAAGTTTGTGCCGCGATGCGTGGGCCAAACTGGGGAATATCGCGCTCTAAATAGGTACGGATGAAGTTTTGTCTCCAACGCAGGCTACGGGCGTCATTGGTAGCGCTGAAGCTGTCGGGGAAGCCGCCGCGCAGCCAGAGCGTGTCCGCTTGTGTAGATGCGGTTTCTAAGACGACTTCCAAGACGTTCAACGAGCCCAGCTCAAGATAGCTGATTCTCCCCGCCAGCGTTTCGCCAGATTGCTGCAGCAAATCGAGTGAAGCCGAACCCAGCAGCAGGTAAAGCCCCGTGCGTTTGCCATTGCGCCGGGCTTGGTCAATCAGCCCACGAAGTACCGGAAACAGGCCAGGCGCACGGTGAACTTCGTCCAAAATGACCAATTTGTCGAGGTGGTCGGCCAAATACAGCTCAGCTTGCTCAAGCTTGGCACGATCACGCTCGGACTCCAAATCTAGGTAAATGCTAGGAATGCCCTTAGAAGCCGCCAAAGCCAAGGTGGTTTTCCCCACTTGTCGCGGCCCAAGCAGCGCTACCGCAGGGGAATGCTGCAACTCTTCGGCGAGCGGCGCAGCGAGGTGGCGGGTGATATCTTGAGTCATTATCCTTGCAATTATGGAATATCATTCCGTGATTTGCAAGGATAAATTGAAGGATAATTGATAAAACCACACCGTTAGCATCGCTTTTTTGCGCTGAGTTTGTCTGTTTGTACGGCTACACAGGAGTGTTTATGGTGTTTATGGTGTTTATGGTGTTTATGGCGGATTAGGCTTAAATTTAGTGCAATTTTAGGACATAACCGGCGTATTTATTGCCTAAGCAGCTATGAAATTAATAGCACAAAATAGGATAAACCTACACCCCACGCGCCCTGTCCGCATGGAACTTCGCCACAAACTCACCAAATTTACCTTTATCCAGCGCCTCGCGCACTTCGCG
>JBEBJY010000031.1:0-31238 GCA_040079635.1 Burkholderiaceae bacterium
CAAAGGTCCTGAACTACCGGCAGAAAAAGACCGTGAAGCCATCATCGCCGCCATCCATGACGCGCTTTATTGCTCCAAAATCTGTGCCTACGCACAGGGTTTTCAGCTCATGAAAGAGGCCGAGAAAGAATACAAGTGGACGTTAAATTTTGCGACCATTGCCCAAATTTGGCGCGGCGGTTGCATCATTCGCGCACGGTTTTTGCAAAAAATCACCGACGCCTACAACACCCAGCCTGATTTGAAAAACTTGATGTTGGACAGCTATTTCACGACTGCACTGCATGATGCGCAAAACAACTGGCGCAAAGTCATCTCTCTAGCCGTGCAACACGGCATCGCCGTTCCCGCGTTTAGCTCCGCTTTGGCGTATTTTGACGGCTACCGCAGCGCTAATTTGCCCGCTAATTTGCTACAAGGTCAGCGCGATTACTTTGGCGCTCACACCTACGAGCGCACAGACAAACCGCGCGGTGAATTCTTCCACTTAGATTGGCCTAAGTCCCCACGCTTGCAAGTTAAAGTTTAATTTCAAGCTTAACTTTTTTCTAAATTTGCTATATATTTAATAGCTACTTAGGCAATAAATACGCCGGCTAGAGATGTATTTTAGGGGTAAAATTAGCCGATTTCAGGCAAAACAGCCTCACGCGCCATCACCCGCTGCCAGCGGTAGTTTGCCTCAGGCAGCAGCCACTGCACACCAAATCGGGCAGCTTTGACTTTGCTGGCATACCAGGCGTCTGCCACCTGCGGCAAGGCGACCCGCGCACTGCGCGCCCATGCCCAGGCCAGCAGCGTGAAACCTAATCCACGCAAGAAGTCATCCGCTACGCGCAGCGACCAGTCTGCGTCGGCGTCACGCGCTGCCAGCAAAGCGCCCACGGCTTCGCGGGTGGCGGCGATTTGGGTGCTCAGTGCGTCTGTGAATTCTTTCAACTCAGGTTCACCAGCGCCCGCTTCAAGCTCTTGCTCCAAAACCGCGAGCAAATCCAGCAGCTTTGCGCCGCCGTCAGTCATGATCTTGCGTTGCAGCAGGTCAATCGCTTGGATTTCGTTGGTGCCTTCGTAAATCATAGCAATCCGGCTGTCGCGCACGGTTTGTTCGATGCCATACTCATGCACATAGCCGTAGCCGCCCCACACCTGCAGCGCCTCGTTCGCGCCCCGGTTGCCGTTGTCGGTGAAAAATGCTTTGGCCACAGGGGTGAGCAAGGCGACCAAGTCCTCTGCCTTGGCGCGTTGGGCGGCATCGGGGTGGCTGTGCGCCTCGTCCAGCAACTGCGCAGTCCAGTAGGCTATGACGCGTTCACCTTCGCACAGCGAACGCAAGCTCCACAAATTGCGGCGTACGGCGGGGTGTTGGTCAATCGTGCCAGCTTTGCTGTCCGTTTTAGCTTTGGCCTTGCCTTGCACTCGCTCGCTGGCGTAAGCGTGGGCGTTTTGCTGCGCCATTTCCAAATGCCCCAAGCCCTGCATCGCAACGTGCAGGCGGGCGGAATTCATCATCACAAACATGGCGGTTAAGCCCTTGTGCGGCTCGCCGACCAGCCAGCCGGTTGCGCCTTCAAAGCTCATGGCACTGGTGGCGCTGCCCTTGATGCCCATTTTTTTCTCAATGCCATCGCAACGGATTTTGTTGCGCGAGCCATCGGGTAAAAACTTGGGTGCCACCATCAGCGACAAGCCCTTGTTGCCCGGTGGCGCATCGGGCAGGCGGCACAGCACCAAGTGGACAATGTTGTCCGTCATGTCTTGGTCGCCACCTGAAATCCAGATTTTGCTGCCGGTGATCAGCCAGCTCGCGCCGTCGTCCGTCATGGGGCCGACTTCTGCTTTGGTGCGCACTTGGCTGAGGTCGCTACCGGCTTGCGGTTCGCTCAAATTCATGGTCGCCAGCCACTCGCCGCTGGTCAGTTTTTCCAGATAGCGGGCTTTGAGTGCATCACTGCCATGCGCTTTGATGCAGTCATACGCGCCGTGCAGCAAGCCGGGGTACATGGTCCAGCCGTGGTTGGCTGCGGCGATCATCTCGTTCAAGGCCGCGTTTATTAACTGCGGCAATCCTTGGCCGCCATATGCTGGGTCGCACGCCAGCGCAGGCCAGCCGCCTTCAACATAGGCTTTGTAGACAGCAGGGTAGCCTTGTGGTGTGATGACATTACCATCGACCCATTTGCAGCCTTCAAGGTCCGCCGCGCTGTTTATAGGCGCTAACACGCCGTTGGCAAATTTGCCCGCCTCTTCCAAAATCTGCCGCGAAGTGTCGGCATCCAAATCCTCAAAACCCGGCGTTTGCGCCCAAGCGGCGGGTGCTTGCAAGACTTCTTCAATCACAAAGTGCATGTCCCGCAACGGGGCGTTGTAAGTCCACATGGTTGTCTCCAGCTAGAGTTATGAGTTTGATAAGTGCAAATATGATTATCAACTATAACTATAATTTTGAGAAATTGCAACCAAAGACAACGGCTTACCCGCGAGTAGGTGCTTGAAATATATAGCGATAATGAAATTGAGCTTCGAGTAACCCACATTATGAAAAACGAAAACGCAGCGTGAAATATGGAGGTTTTTTGGGGTTTGGAAAATTGACCAAGATCAATTTTTTGAAAATATTGATACGTTCATTCTTATATCTTATATAAGACTTGAGTGGAGTCTTGGTATTTACCCGTATCATTAGCTCATGAGCAATAAAACTACTTTCAATATCTTAATTCTGGGTGCGTCCTACGGATCTTTACTGGCTATCAAATGCTTGGCTGCTGGCCACAACGTGACTATGACTTGCCGCACTGCGACGGCTAATTTAATCAATGACGAGGGCATTCGCGTGCGTTTGCCTATCAAAGGCCGTCGTGACGTGGGCGTTAATGGTCTGGTAGAAGTCAGTTCCAAAGAGTTGACGGGGCATTTGATGGCAAGCACACCGCAGCAAGTGACCGATTTAGCCGCGTTTGATTTGGTCGTTTTGGCCATGCAAGAGCCGCAATATCGGCAAGATGGCATTCGTGAATTGATGCAGCAAATCGCTAGGGCAAAGCTGCCATGCATGCCCATCATGAATATGCCACCATTGCCATATTTGGCACGATTGCTTAAGCAAGATGGTTTAAATAAGCTAGCCATCGATGTGAATCATTTTCGCGCTGCTTACGCGCAGGCAGACGTGTGGGATGCGTTTGACCCCGCTTGCATGACCTTGTCGAGCCCAGACCCACAAGCTTTCCGACCTGTGGATGAGCCCGTCAATGTGCTACAAGTGGCATTGCCGACCAACTTCAAAGTCGCAAAATTTGAATCTGACAAGCACACACAAATATTGCAACAACTCGAAAACGACATCGAAGCCGTGCGCTACATGCACAATGGCGAGGCTTTGGAACTGCCCGTCAAACTCAAAGTATTCGACTCTTTATTTGTTCCTTTGGCAAAGTGGAGCATGTTGTTGACTGGCAATTACCGTTGTATTCAAGCTGAGGGTATGCGCCCGATCAAAGACGCAGTTTTGGGAGATTTATCCCAATCTAAAGACATTTACGAATGGGTGGCCAAGCTGTGCGTGAAAATGGGTGCTTCACCAGACGATCTCGTGCCGTTTGACAAATACGCCGCCGCTGCCGATGGCTTGGCCAAGCCATCCTCAGCAGCGCGTGCTTTGGCCGCCGGTGCCACGAACATTGAACGTGTTGATATGATTGTTCAAACGTTTGCAGCGCAGTTGGGCATGCAAAATGCCAGTGTTGACCAAACCGTTAGTGTTGTGAATGGCTGGCTTGCTAAAAACAGAGCGGCTTAAAGAATATTTCGAAATATTTCGCAACATTTCATATTTTTCAGAATTTTTAACTTTGGTATAGGGGAAATTTTATGAGTAAAGCATTAGACGGCGTGCGAATTTTAGACTTCACGCACGTGCAATCCGGCCCAACTTGTACGCAATTGCTGGCATGGTTTGGTGCAGACGTCATCAAGGTCGAGCGTGCGGGAGAGGGTGATGCCACACGTGGCCAATTGCGCGATATTCCGGGTGTGGACAGTTTGTATTTCACGATGCTGAATCACAACAAACGCTCCATCACGCTCAATACCAAAAGCGCCAAAGGTAAAGAGGTGCTGGATACTTTGATCAAAACTTGCGACGTGATGGTTGAAAATTTTGCACCCGGAGCGCTTGACCGCATGGGCATCACTTGGGAGCATATTCAATCGCTGAATCCGCGCATGATTGTGGCCTCAGTCAAAGGCTTTGGCCCTGGCCCATATGAAGACTGCAAAGTCTATGAAAACGTGGCGCAATGCGCGGGCGGCGCAGCATCCACCACTGGTTTTGACGACGGCCCACCAGTGGTGACAGGCGCTCAAATTGGCGACAGCGGCACAGGTTTGCATTTGGCTCTGGGTATTGTTGCTGCACTGTACCAGCGCAACACCAGCGGCCGTGGTCAAAAAGTCTTAGCGCCTATGCAAGATGCTGTTTTGAACCTTTGCCGCGTCAAGCTGCGCGACCAGCAGCGCTTGGAGCGCACAGGCACTATGCACGAGTACCCACAATACCCAGACGGCAAGTTTGGCGATGCCGTACCTCGCGCAGGCAATGCATCTGGCGGCGGTCAGCCAGGATCGATTTTGAAATGCAAGGGTTGGGAGACCGATCCGAACGCCTATATTTACTTCATCACCCAAGGCGCCGTGTGGCCTGCTGTGTGTAAAGTGATTGGTGAAGAGGGCTGGATTGACGATGAAGCCTACGCCACGCCAGCCGCGCGCTTGTTGCACTTAGGCCCGATTTTCAAACGCATTGAAAAATGGACCATGACCAAAACCAAGTTTGAAGCCATGGATATTTTGAACAAGTTCGACATTCCATGTGGCCCAATTTTGTCGATGAAAGAAATCGCAGAAGAGCCAGCGTTGCGCGAAACGGGCACGATTGTGGAAGTGGATCACCCAACGCGTGGCAAGTATTTGACCGTGGGTAACCCCATCAAAATGTCCGACAGCGAAACCGTCGTGACACGCTCGCCGCTGTTGGGTGAGCATACCGATGAAGTGCTCAAACAGCTGGGCTACAGTGCTGAGTATATTGACCAGCTACGTGCTGAAAAAGTGATTTAAGCGGTTTATAAATAGGATATTTACGCTTGTGGGCTTCTTATCAAGCGTAAACTTTCTCTCGAATCCACTTTGTAGCAATCCATTTCTCACCATCAACCACGGGTGACCCGCCATGCAGGGTTGACGGATCAACTTGTCCTTTTGAATTGACATACGAAAAGTACAACGCAGAGCCCTTTTTGGGGTAAACGCTGAGATTGATATCAGGTAAAACCGTCGCGCCACCAGCTTTGACATCGTTCAAATACATGATCACGGTGATCGTGCGTTGTCCGCCTTTTGCAGTGTGCACGCGGCCACCGGTGTTGTCTGGGAAGTAGTCAAAATGCGGCCTGTACTCGCCGCCGCCAGCGTAATTCAAAATCTGAATTCCCTCACCATTCGGCACTGGCGTACCGGTAATTTCAGCAATGCGAGCTTCAATTTTTTTCACCAAATCGTTTTGCCCAAGTGTGAAATACGTCCCCATGCTGGTGCGGTGTTCATGCCCCACATGAGCGCCTGTGGCATCGTCCACCACGGTAGATTTGGTTAAGGTACTTTTAGACAGTTCACAAAAAGCGTCGCATTCATCGTGCGTCATGAAATTGTCCAGCAACACCACATCTGGCTTGGTTACCCGCATGGCCACTTGAATCTGCTGCCCATCTTGGGTGATGATGGTGTTGTCATGCTGAAACAAATAGCTCGCCTCTTGCTCGTACGGGCCGCCTTGTTGATTAGAAACACCTTGATCTGCAACGCTCGTCGCGTTAGAACGATTGTTCAAATTAAACACCGCTACATCTTTGGCGATGCCCGCTTTCAACATATCCGCCAGCATGGCTTCATAGGCACATCCGCGCGCGACATTTTCATTGATCCAGTTTTGCCAAGCTTTGTCTAATGTTTGCATATTCCAGATGGTCAATTTATTGATACATAGTATGAATATACATTAACTTTAAAACGTTCTACTTACTGGATTATTAACAATCCACATCAGTAAAACGCTATGTTTACTATAGCGACTTAGGCAAAAAATACGCCGGCTAGGTGCCAATTAGTGCGGGGTAATCCGTATACCCTTTCGCGCCACCGCCGTAAAAAGTCATGCGGTCTGGGGTGTTCATGTCCACACTCTCGCGCAGGCGGCGGGTCAGATCGGGGTTAGCGATGAACGGGCGACCAAAGGCAACCAAGTCGTCCCCTTTGGCCAGCGCGTTGTCCGCCAATGATTTGTCAAAGCCGTTGTTAACCATCCACGCCGCATTGCCACCGGCGTCTTTGTAGGTGGCACGCAGGGCGAGGTAGTCAAACGGTTTGTCGCCTTGCTCATAGTCCCGGGCTGCACCGGTAGCACCTTCAATGATATGGATAAACGCCAAGCTGAGCGGGGCGAGCTGTTTCACCACATATTCAAACAGCGGTTGCGGATGCAGGTCAACCGCGTCGTTGGCTGGTGTGACAGGTGACAGGCGCAGACCGACACGGTCGCCACCGATTTCCTGGCTCACTGCGGTCATCACTTCTACCAGCAAGCGGGCGCGGTTTTCAATGCTGCCGCCATAGGCGTCGGTACGGGTGTTGGAGCCGCTGCGCATGAACTGGTCCAACAAATAGCCGTTCGCGGCATGCACCTCAATACCGTCAAATCCAGCGGCGATGGCATTTTTGGCAGCGCGGCGGTAGTCGGCCACGATGCCAGGTAGCTCGCCAATATCCAAAGCACGGGGCATGGAAGTCTGCTCAAAAGTAGGAACGCCATCTCTGATCAAAACAGTTTTGGTTTTGGCTTGCAGCGCTGAAGGCGCAACGGGTGCTTGGCCATTCGGCTGCAAATCCACATGCGACACGCGCCCCACATGCCACAGCTGGATGACGATTTTGCCGCCCGCCGCATGCACAGAATCTGTCACTTTGCGCCAGGCCGTTACTTGCGCATCGCTCCAAATGCCCGGCACGTCTGAATAGCCCTGACCTTGGTGGCTGATGGCGGTGGCCTCTGTGATGATCAACCCCGCACCGTTTTTCGGGTCTGCGCGTTGGGTGTAGTAGGTCACCATCAGGTCATTGGGCATCGCACCTGGGGCGCGATTGCGCGTCAACGGTGCCATAACTACGCGGTTGGCCAGGTGCATGCGGCCGACTTGGAGGGGTTCAAAAAGAGTGGTCATGTTGAAGTCGTCATCTAGTTAGGGTTGTAGGGGATATGTACGTGAAGGCAGTATTGCCCAATACAATGTCTCAACCGACTCAAAATCTAACCTAAGAGACACAAAAGTGACACTCACTCAACGCTTAAGCCCTTGGCAAGCGCCATCAACAGGTGGTAAGAACGACCCGAAGAAAAAGGTCGACCATGCCTTCAAATTGGCGAATTGTGACCCTGCTGCTAAACCGTTTTCAGAGGGTGATAAGCAAAAAGACAAAGCCGCCGTTGAAACGCTGGCGTTGGAGTTGGATGGGTTGCAAAACCTGTTTTATGCAGACAAACGCTTCAAACTACTGGTCATCCTGCAGGGTATGGACGCTTCTGGGAAAGACGGCACATTGAGAGGTGTCTTTAACCGCGTCACACCGCTGGGTGTTCACACTGTGGGTTGGAAAGCCCCTTCAGAAGAAGAGCGCGCGCATGACTATTTGTGGCGCATTCACCAACACATGCCCCGTGCCGGTGAGTTTATGGTTTTCAACCGCAGCCATTACGAGGATGTCTTGGTGCCACCCGTCAATGGCTGGATAACGCCAGAGCAAACCCTGCAGCGCTTCACCCAGATCAACGACTTTGAGCGCATGCTGAGTGAAAACGGCACCATCATCCTTAAATTTATGCTGCACATCAGCTATGAAGAACAAGGTGTTCGCCTGCAAGAGCGTATTGACGACGAAACCAAGCACTGGAAGTTCAGCTTGGGTGATTTGGAGGTGCGTAAACAGTGGGATAAGTACCAGCAAGCCTATGAAAATTTGCTCAACGCCACCAGTACCCCTTGGGCACCGTGGACAGTCGTCCCCGCAGATTCCAAAACCCACCGCAACCTGATGGTTGCCAGCGTGATCAAAGACGCGCTACAAAAGCTTGATTTGCGCTTCCCACCCGCTGACCCTGCATTGAAGGGCTTGCGGGTCATTTAAGTGCAATCATATTGATTTATAAGCTGCTATATATTCAATAGCTACTTAGGCAATAAATACGCCGGCTAAGTGCTAATTTGAAGGGGTAAAAATAGGTATACTTTATAAGGTTTATTTGTCTTTGCGCAGCGCCAACCACGTCCAAACCGCACCTGCTACTTCCACAACGCCAAACAAAATCAGCGCTTTGTTGACAAAACCCAGCGCCGCAAACGCTGCAAAAGCCACAAACACAAAGCCCCGCGCATAAACCGTGGCCTCGAAAAACGCTTTTGCCTCACATTTCGCGGCATACCAGTAGTAAACGCCGATATTGAACGCCAGCACGCCGACAACGCGTATCCACACTTCGTCGGTGGCGGGGATGCCAAACATGCCCAGCAAGATATTGGGCGCAAACATCAAGTTCAAGCCGGTGAGCAAGGCGTAGATGCCGAAGAATTTGACTGTGAAGGCTGATTTGGACATGTGGAACTCCCTAGTAGTGCTTGTCGTGGTTAATCAGGTTGAGTCTGGCGATTATCACCCCATCATCCCCGATAATCTAGCCCTATGTCTGTGCCCCAAAATCCTGTAAATCCCGTCAAAAAAACGAATCTGGTCATCGATTTTCCCGAAAATCTCCCCGTATCGGGCAAACGTGACGAGATCATGGCGGCGCTGCAGGCGCATCAGGTCATCATCGTGTGTGGTGAGACTGGTTCGGGCAAGACGACGCAGTTGCCCAAAATCGCGCTAGCCATGGGGCGCGGCAAGCTGAATTACGCACCTGGGCAGCAGGCCAGGCTGATCGGCCACACCCAGCCGCGCCGGATAGCGGCCAGCTCGGTCGCCAAGCGGATCGCCGAGGAGCTGAAAACGCCGCTGGGCGAGGTGGTGGGTTTCAAGGTGCGGTTTCAAGACAGGTTGAGCCGTGATGCGTCTGTGAAGCTGATGACCGACGGTATTTTGCTGGCTGAAACGCAGACCGACCCGCTGCTGAAAGCCTACGACACCATCATCATCGACGAGGCGCACGAGCGCAGCTTGAACATCGACTTCCTGCTCGGCTACCTGCGCCAGATCCTGCCGCGCCGCCCCGATTTAAAAATCATCGTCACCTCAGCCACGATTGACGCGCAGCGCTTTGCCGACCATTTCGCGTCGCGCCAAGGTCCCGCGCCCGTCATCATGGTCTCTGGCCGGATGTTTCCGGTTGAACAGCGCTACCGGCCGTATGAGGAATCGCGCGATTACGGCTTGAACAACGCCATTGCCGATGCGGTCGATGAGTTGTGGATCAACCCGCACAACGGCGGCGATATTCTGGTCTTCCTGCCCGGTGAGCGCGAAATCCGCGAAGCCGCCGACCACCTGCGCGGGCACCTGAGTCACCAGCCAGTGATGCGCAACGCCGAGGTGCTGCCGCTGTTTGCACGGCTGAGCCAGGCGGAACAAGATAGGATTTTTGACGGCCACACCGGGCGGCGCATCGTTTTGGCGACCAATGTGGCGGAGACCTCGCTCACCGTGCCGGGCATCCGCTACGTGATCGACGCAGGCACGGCGCGCATGAAGCGCTACAGTTTCAGAAGCAAGGTGGAGCAGTTGCTGGTCGAGCCGATCAGCCAGTCGTCCGCCAACCAACGTGCTGGCCGTTGCGGGCGGGTGGCGGATGGTATCTGCATCCGGCTCTATGACCAGAAGGACTTTGACGGAAGACCGCGCTTTACTGAGCCAGAAATTTTGCGAAGCTCCTTGGCTGGTGTGATTTTGCGGATGAAATCGCTGCATTTGGGTGTGGTTGAAGACTTTCCTTTTCTCGAAGCACCACAGGGGCGTGCCATTGCGGACGGTTATCAACTCTTGAATGAACTCGGCGCGATGGACGATGCCAACGAGCTGACCGCCATGGGTGCGGAGCTGGCCAAACTGCCACTCGATCCGCGCGTGGGCCGCATGATTGTGGAAGCCCGCGAACGCGGCGCGCTGGACGAGGTGCTGGTGATTGCATCTGCCCTGAGCGTGCAGGACGTGCGCGACCGGCCTATGGAAGCACAGCAAGCGGCTGACCAAGCGCATGTGAAGTTTGATGACGAGAAGAGCGAGTTTGCTGGGTATTTGAAGTTGTGGAAGTGGCTAGAAACATCCAAAGGTGGTGCTCATGTAGAAGGGCAGGCAACCCCTGTTCACAAACTCAGCAACCGCCAATACGAGCAGCTCCTACGCCAAAACTTCGTCAATATCCGCCGCGTGCGCGAATGGCGCGACATCCACAGCCAGCTCGTCACCGTGGTGGCAGAGCACAAATGGCGCGTCAACACCAAACCGGCGAGTTATGAAGAGCTGCACCTTTCCATGCTGGCGGGGCTGCTGGGCAACGTCGGCTGGAAGATTGAGACGGAGGCTGCAACTGGAGGGCGGGAGGAGAAAGGCCAGCGCGGCGAATATCTGGGCGCACGCGGCATCAAGTTCTTCGCCCACCCCGGCGCGCATCTGGCCAAGAAGCCGGGGCGCTGGATTGTGGCTGCGGAACTGGTCGAAACCACGCGCCTGTTTGGGCGCGGTTTGGCTAATATTGAACCGCAGTGGCTGGAAAAAGTCGCCGGTCACCTGCTCAAAAAGCAATTGCTGGACCCGCACTGGGAGAAAAAAGCCGCTGAAGTCGTCGCTTTAGAACGTGCCACGCTCTACGGCTTGGTTGTTTACAGTGGTCGAAAAGTCAATTTCGGTCGGGTCGATATGGTCGCAGCGCGCGAGATTTTCATCCGCGAGGCGCTGGTGGCGAACAACTGGGAAACGAAGCTGCCATTTCTAGCGGCGAATGAAAAGTTGATCGCCCAGGTCGAAGAGCTGGAACACAAGTCCCGCCGGCAGGACGTGCTGGTGGACGACGAGCTGATTTACGCCTTTTACGACCAGCAGTTGCCCGCCGATGTGTGCAGCGGCTACAGCTTTGAGAACTGGTATCGGGAAGAAATCAAGCGTCAACCCAAGCTACTGATGTTGACCCGCGACGAGCTGATGCGCCACGAGGCCGCCGGGATCACCACCCAGTCCTTCCCCAAAACCATACGCCTGGGCGGTGTGGACTGCCCAACCACCTACCTGCACGAACCCGGCGACGCCAAAGACGGCATGACCGTGACCGTACCGCTGTTTGTGCTGAACCAGGTGAATGACGAGCGCTGCGAATGGCTGGTGCCCGGAATGCTGAAAGACAAAATTCAGGCGCTGCTCAAATCCCTGCACCAGCGGCCGCGCTCGCGTTTGGTGCCGCTGCCCGAGAGCGCGGCGCGCATGGCGGCCGAGCTGAACGTGCCAGAAGCCTTTGGCGCGACGGGTTTGGTCGAAGCGCTGCTGAAAAAAGTCCGCGACGCGACGCAAGTGGATGTGCAGCGCGCCGACTTCAAGCTGGACATGCTGAGTCCGCACCTGTTCATGAACTTCCGCGTGGTGGACGAGCATGGTCGCCAATTGGGGACAGGTCGCAACCTAGGTGCGCTCAAAGCCGAGCTGGGTGCTAAGGCGCGGGGGGCGTTCCAGGCGCTGGCTGGACTGAAATTGGCTCAAACCGCGCCTTCAAATGCCTCTCAAAACACGGTTTTAAGCTCGAATTCGCAAAATAAAGGCTTAAATCAACCTCTAGCCAGCGTATCTGTTGCCTCATCAGCTACTAAAAATGTAGCAAAATCAAACACTGCAGACTCTCCAGCCGGCCAGCGTTACACCGCCTGGACCTTCGGCGAACTGCCCGAACTGATGGAAATCAACAAAGGCGGCCAGACACTGATCGGCTTCCCCGCGCTGATTGACCTGCAAGACGCTGTCAGCATTGAAGTTTTTGACGAACCCGACGTCGCAGCAGCCAAACACCAGGCCGGCCTGCGCCGCCTGTTTGCGCTGCACATCAAAGACGCGCTCAAGTATTTAGAGAAAAACATCCCCGACCTCACCAAAATGGCCGCCGCCTACATGCTGGTCGGGCGCAGTGCCGACAACACCGGCGGCGGCACGATTGAGGAGCTGCGCGAGCAAATCATCGCTAAAGCCTTGGATCGCGCCTTTTTGTTGGATCCGCTACCGACAAACGCCGCAGAATTCACAAAACGGCTGGAAGAGGGCCGAGGCCGTCTAACTTTGATTTCCAGCGAAATTGCAAGACTGGTCGCCACGATTTTGCAGGAATACGCCACCGCCGCCCGCAAACTCAAAGACACCAAAAACGCCCCCGAAGCCACCGCAGACGTCGCCGCCCAGCTGGCAAGGTTGATGCCCAAACGCTTCATCGCGGTAACCCCCTTCACCCAACTCCACCACTTCGCCCGCTACCTCAAAGCCATCACCGCCCGCCTGGACAAATACCGAGCCGACCCCGTCCGCGATGCCGCCAAACTGGCCGAGCTGCGCCCGTCCGAGCAAAACTACTGGCGCTTGGTGGCAGAGCGAAAAGGCGCAGTAGATGACCGCATGATGGAATTCCGCTGGCTGCTAGAAGAACTCCGCGTCAGCTTCTTCGCCCAAGAACTCCGCACCCCGCAGCCGGTGAGTGTGAAGCGGTTGGATAAGCTGTGGGTGCAGATTAAGAGTTGATTTACGGCTGTAGCCAGCGTATTTGTTGCGTAAGGTGCTATTAAATTCGTAATAAGTTGCAGTCGCTACGGGATTTTTATTTCCGACAGAGCTAAACAGATCTTTTTGTCGAGAGTTGCTAAAAGATGAGGGTTGTTTTTTGATAAGGCATTTAAATCATTGCTAAATTCTTTAACAGAACTGCAAGCATTCTCTACGATTGCTTTCTTGAGTAAATCAGAACTTGAATTTTTGAGGAATTCTTTCTTCTGCTCAATATACTTGTCTACCCATTCAATAGCTTCTGCATTCCGATCAATTGAAGCAAGTGCGCGCGCAATCGACCTCCCAGAAATACCTTGATCTGCATTTGGTTTTGTTTTGACATATGCAATCCACTCGTCAACATATGTTTTTGCAGAGACGCCACCAGTAACAAAATCAAACTTTGAATAAAGTTCATCAAGACTATATGCAAAATTACATTTTGGATATTTATTCTGTCGAGTCAAATGCAGTTGAATTCCTTTTTTTATTATCCCAATCTGCTCATCGCGCGGTCGTTTTATTGCGATAGCAATATCTGCTAATTCTGCATAAGCAGTACTATGTGGATTCTTATCGTAGCTATTACATTTTTCATCGTCAATCTTAGTTAGAAGTTCTAATTTTTTGTCAGCTAATGTTTGGTCCGTTTGATTTCCTTTTAAAAGCCAGCGCCGAAGCAATACTGCACTTTCTTTAGTTGTTAGTAATGCATCCGTACCCGGATGAAAAATAGCAAGGTCTTGGCGCCAAGTGTTGGTGGCGTCAAGAATAAAATCAATTTTTTTAAGTGCAGATATCTGATTCGTAAATAACTCATTTTCAACTTCCGTAACGAATAGGGTAATTAATTCAGCTTTTTGCCAATCATCTTCTTTTGCATTCCTATTAATAGCGCGAATTTCAGACGAGCGTATATTTATTAAATCACGTTCAGTACCAGGATGTTCTTTTGCAATTTGAACAGCTCTATCAACTAATTTTTCATCTTCTGGCGCTGCCGAAACAGGTGATATTGAAAATACGAGGAGCAAAAGTAGATAAATGCAGATATTCTTTGATTTCATAACAAAAATTCTAACCTCTGTTGTGCTTATTTGATTTTGTAAGATGTCTTTACAAATTTTTCATTGACTTTACCCTTACTTTATATAAAGTCTTACTTGGAAATAAGTAAGGAATATCAGGAGGTAAGTATGCATGCAGACGCTATTGTTTCAAGCAAGGGGCAGGTCACTTTGCCCGCTAAGATTCGCGCCCAGTTGGGGATTCAGACGGGGACTAAGCTGCATTTTGAGCTGCGGGGGCAGGAGATGGTGATTAAGGCTGCACCGCCTATGAGCGCTTATCGCGGGATGCTCAAAGGTTACAACCTTGACCCGGCAGATTTGGTGATTGAAAAAGAGCCGGATCGGGAGTTTGAATGAACGTGGTTGATTCTTCGGGCTGGATTGAGTATTTTTTCGATTCACCCCGCGCTGATTTGTTCGCCACCGCGATTGAGGATGTGACGAAATTATTGGTTCCTGTCGTTTCTATTTACGAAGTCCACAAAGTCCTGAGCTGCAAATTGCCGGCTGGCGCAGTGTTGTCTTGCCTTGATGTGATGCGGCAAGGCCGTGTGCTTGATTTGACGGATAAACGCGCTGTTGCCGCTGCAGATATCGCTTCAAAACACAAACTCGCCATGGCTGATGCGGTGATCTACAGCATGGCCAGAGAGTTTGATGGCACGCTGTGGACGCAAGATGTGGATTACAACGGGTTGGCTGCGGTGAGGTATTTTGAGAAGCCACAGGGTTAAATTTTAGGTTTAGATTGTTATATTAAAAAGTGCCTGTAGTCGGCGTATTTATTGCCTTAGCAGCTATTATTTTCATAGTAATTTTGCAAGCTTTCCATTGCTAAAATCACAGCATGACCTCTACAAATAAAACAGTCTTTACCCGCTTAGCCACAATGGCAGACCTTGCCAATATCGCGCCTTTGTTTAACGCTTACCGGCAGTTTTATGAACAAACGGATGATTTGGCTTTGGCTACTGCGTTCATTCAAGAGCGGCTCGAGAAGGCTGAATCGGTGATTATCTTGGCGCTGGATGATACGAAAAGGGCGGTTGGGTTTTGTCAGTTGTACCCTAGCTTTTGCTCTGTGGAGGCTGCGCCGATTTACACCTTGTATGACTTGTTTGTCTCGCCTCAAGCGCGGCGCACGGGGGCGGCTACGGCGCTTTTACGGGCTGCCCATGCCCATGCGGCGCAAACGGGGCGGGTGCGGATGGATTTGACGACGGCTAGGACGAATTCATCGGCGCAGGCTTTGTACGAATCTGAGGGCTGGGTGCAGGATGCGGTGTTTTTGACTTACAACAAACGGGTTTGAAGGCCTAGCAATTCGGTTCCCGCTCACAAGCTTGCGTATAAAAAAAGCGCCTTGCAATCACTTGCAAGGCGCTTTTTTATGAGGCGAACTAAAGATCAGCTCTTCTTTTGCACCATGCCGTAGATAATGAGCAAGATGACCGCACCAACGACTGATGCGATCCAGCCTGCAGCGCTGCCAGCAGCGTACAAACCCAGAGCTTGGCCAGCGTAGGTCGCGACAAAAGAACCTGCAACACCGAGCACGGCTGTCATGATCCAACCCAGCTTTTGCTCACCTGGCATGACTGCGCGAGCGATAAAACCGATGACCAAGCCGATGAGGAGTGTCCAAATAATTCCCATGAGATGTTCCTTAAAAATTAGTTAGCTAGATTAATAAAAACTTACAGGCGTGAATATAACGCTAAATTGTGACATTTCAAGCCACAAGTCGTAAAGCTAAGTATGTTTACGATGCGCTTTCAATCTCTTGCGACAGTTCCATCCAGCGGGCTTCCAAAGCTTCAATTTCCTGCTGAACGGTTTTCAGCCGCTTGCCAGCTTGCGCCAAATCTGCGGGTTGCAGGGGTTTGGCGAGCCGGTTTTCTAGGTCTTTGCCTTCATGGTTCAGCGTCGCCAATTGGTCGTCGACCTGCTGCAACTCCTTTTTCAGGGGTGAAAGCGATTTGGTTTTCTCACCTTTGGGTAATTTGACGTTCGACTTGGCGGCTTTGGATGCAGCCGCAGCTTCGAGTTTCAGCGCTTGCTGCTCTTCTTTTACAGCTTCGCGGGCGCGTTTGGCTTCGTCCAGCAGGTATTTTTGGTAGTCGTCCAAGTCGCCATCAAACGGCTCCACACCGCCGCGTGTCACCATCCAGAATTCGTCGCACACGGCGCGCAGCAGTGCGCGGTCATGGCTGACCAGCATCACCGTGCCCTCAAACTCGTTGAGCGCCATGGCCAATGCTTCTCGGGTGGCTAAATCCAAGTGATTTGTTGGCTCGTCAAGCAGTAAGAGATTCGGACGTTGCCACACAATCATGCACAATACCAAGCGGGCTTTTTCGCCACCGCTCATGCTGCCCACGGCTTGCTTGACCATGTCGCCGCTGAAGTTAAACGTGCCTAAAAAGCTGCGCAGTGATTGCTCGTTGGTTTGCTGGTTGCTCAGCTTGCCGGCAGCTTGGGTTTCGCGGGCGAGGCGAATCATGTGCTCCAGCGGTGTGTCCTGCGGGCGCAGCACGTCCAGCTCTTGCTGGGCAAAGTAGCCGATGTTCAGGCCTTTGCCTTCAATAATCTCACCTTTAACGGGTGCTAAGGCTCTTGCGATGGTTTTCACCACAGTCGATTTACCTTGACCATTCGCACCCAAAATGCCGATACGTTGGCCGGCCAGAACGGACTTGTTGACGCGCTGCACAATCACCGTCGGCGGTGTGCCTTCGGGCGCGTCGTCCGGCGCGGGGTAGCCGAAGGAACAATCCGTCATCGACAGCATCGGATTGGGTAAATTCGCGGGTTCTTTGAACTCAAAGGTAAATTCCGCCTCGGCCAACAGCGGTGCGAGTTTTTCCATGCGGTCTAATGCTTTTACGCGGCTTTGTGCTTGCTTGGCTTTACTGGCCTGCGCCTTGAAGCGGGTAATAAACTTTTGCAGATGCGCGATTTTGTCTTGCTGTTTGCCAAAAGCAGCTTGCTGCTGCTCCAGTTGCTCAGCACGCATGTCTTCAAATTTGCTGTAATTGCCGCCAAAACGGTTCAGCTTGCCCAGTTCGACCTGCACGGTGACACCAGTCACCGCGTCTAAAAATTCGCGGTCATGGCTGATGACCAGCATCGTGCCTTCATAGCGTTTCAACCAAGCTTCCAGCCAAACCAGCGCGTCCAAGTCCAAGTGGTTGGTCGGCTCGTCAAGCAAGAGCAGGTCAGACGGGCACATCAGTGCGCGCGCCAGTTGCAAACGCATGCGCCAGCCGCCGGAGAAGCTGTTGACAGGGTTTTCTAGCTCGGTGGTTTTGAAGCCCAAACCCAAAATCAGCGCTTGTGCACGGGCGGGGGCGTCGTAGGCGCCACAATCGGCCAGAGCTGTGTAAGCGTGGGCCATGCGGTCGTAGTCGTCGGTGGCCTCGGCGGCGGTGCATTCTTCTTGCGCGGCCAACAGCGTCACGTCGCCATCGATCACAAACTGGGTGGCGCTTTGCTCGGTTTCAGGCATGTCCTGCGCGACCTGGCCCATACGCCACTGCGCAGGGATAAAGTATTCGCCGCCGTCTTCGTGCAGCGTGCCGTTCAAGAGCGCAAACAGGGTCGATTTGCCAGCGCCGTTGCGCCCCACAATGCCCACGTTTTCACCGGGGTTGATGGTCACATTGGCGCTGTCGAGCAAGACTTTGGCACTGCGACGCAGCACCACGTTTTTAAGAGTAATCATGGATAAGTGGTAGATATATCGCTAAAGCTATGCAAAAGCGTAACTAAGTATTATCCCTTACTTCTAGTTTTCTGCGGATTTTTCACCCATAGCTTCAGCAGTAATCGCTGCCTGCGAAATTAACCACTTGCAAAAAGCCTGTACTTCAGGCCGTAGGTGGCTGCGCGGGCCGACGATCAACCAGTAAGCCAAAGGCGTTTCCATCCTCTCGGTGGGGAGTAATTCAATCAAATCGCCCTTTTCCAAATGGTCAGAAATCAGCGGCATGCGACACAGCGCTATGCCTTGGCCGGTGAGGGCGGCTTGTACGATTTGGTGCGAATAGTTGAAGTACATCCAGCGTTTGGGTTCCAAATCAGGCAGTTTTTGCGCAACGAGCCAACGCTCCCATGTCAGCCATTCGTTGTGTTTGAAACGGTTGTCGTGGTCGGCTTCAATCAGTGAAAAGTGGCTCAAATCAGCCGCTTTTTTGATGGAGCGACTGCTTTTCATCAGCCAAGGGCTGGCGACCACAGCCAATTGCTCGCCAAACAGCCGCGTAGCGTTCTTGGGCACAGAGCTAGGCTTGGCATAACGCAGTACCAAGTCCACGTCACTTGTCTCTAAATTAATCGCGCTGTCGGTTGCTTCAATCCGCAGGTCAATATCAGGGTTGTCGTGCTGAAAAGCCTCCATCCGCGGAATCAGCCACTGGGTTGAAAACGATGCCCAGGTCGAAATCGACACAATTTTGCGCCCCGCAGTACGGCGAATCTGCCGAATTGCACCGTCGATGTTTTCCAGCGAAGGCATCACCGCCCGCAGCAATTGCGAGCCCGCACCCGTCATCTCCACAGAGCGGGTGTGACGCAAAAACAGGCTGACACCGACTTCGTCTTCCAGCGCCTGAATCTGCCGACTGATGGCCGATTGCGTCAAAGCCAGCTCTTCCGACGCGACGCGAAAGTTCAAATGACGCGCAACTGCCTCAAAAGCACGCAAATGCCCCACCGAAATAGCGCGGGTACGCATCTTGGCTTTGGGTACAGAAGTTGAGGTTTGAGGCGGTGTAACGGATGTTTTCATACAAATAATTCTACGCTAGGTGCAAAGCTGATTCATTCCGATTTCGCATGAGTGCGTGACGGTCATTTCATTGGACGCAGTATCAAAAAACTTAGATCATCAAACCTCATTCATTCGCTAAATGATGAGTTTAGCAACTAAGGAGTTTCACATGAGCCACACAAAAATCGTCAGTTTATTTGCAGAACAAGACAGCGAGCTATGCATCAAGCAAGGCCGCGTGTGGGCGACCCTCGGCACGGGTGGTGAAGATGTTGACGATAACTACGGCGATCACTTTTTAGAAGCGGGTCAAAAATTAAGTGTATCAAAGGGACAAAACCTTGTTTTTGAATCTATGAACGCAGATGCACCCATCTTCTTTGATTTTATGGCTGTTTAGTCACGCTTTTTGGTATCTAGCCGGCGTATTTATTGCCTAAAGTGCTATTAAAAGTATAAGAATTTTGCAGTACTTGCGCATTAATCATATTTGTTGCATTGAACGCAATAATGAGACGTTTTGATCCCCGCCATTCATCTGGTGAAAGCGATACTCTAAAATCGACGGATGAGTGCACACGATTCATCGTTAAGTTACTTTTCGCCACCCATTTGAAATTAAAGGATAATTAGCGCATGCAAACCCTGCGCCGCGCCCACTTCCTCGCACGATTCGTGCTGGTTTGGTTCGTCTTGTCGATTGGAGCGGCGATTGCTTCCCCAGTGATCAATCCGCAGCCGATGCAGCTGATTTGCACGGGGTCTGGCGTAATGAAAGTACTCATCACAACGCCGTCTGGCATGCAAGAAGATAGCAGTCGCAGTATGGATTGCCCATTGTGCGTCACGATGAGTGCGCCACCGTCAGTTTTTGAATTAACTTTTGAATCTGTTTCGCCGCTATCTTATGCTGTGCAGCCGATCCCAGCTGCGGTTATCGCCAAGCTCACCGCGGCACCTCTGCCCGCCCGCGGGCCACCAAACTTCTTATAAGCTATTAAATTCATAGCACGCTAGGCATATATTCTGCCGGCCAGTGCCATATTTCATTGTTTATTTGGAGTTTTTCATGCGTAAAAACAGCATGGCCTTGGCTGTTGCCTTGGCTTTTCCTTTGTCATTTTCCGTTCAATCTTTCGCGCAAGGTGTTGCCACCGATGCACAGCTCAAACCCGTTACCGTGTCAGAAACCCGCAGTGGTTTAAGTGCAGATTTGCCCAATAGCACAGCCAGTAAAACGGCTCAAGAGCTGGAAACGCAGAACATCTTTAACGCCGAAGACGCGTTTCGCTACCTGCCAAGCACCACCATCCGCAAACGCTACTTTGGCGACCGCAATGCCAACGTCGGCGGCCGCAGTTTTGGTGTATTGGAGCCGGGCCGTGGTTTGGTGTACCTCGACGGCTACTTAATTTCGCAGTTTTTAGGCCGTTTTGATGCGCCGCGTTGGCAAATGGTGAACAACGAATCCATTGAGCGCATTGACGCTTTGTATGGCCCGTTTTCAGCGATTTACCCAGGTAATTCGATTGGTACAACGCTGGTTGTGACCGAGCGCAAACCCAAGGGTTTTGAGGCCTCTGCCAGCGTCAAGGTCAGTAAGCAACCGTTTAGCGAATATGGCACGGACGACAGCTTTAGCGGCACAATGACATCTGCTCGTATTGCAAATAAAACAGATTCTGGCATTTGGTACAGCTTGGGTGTACAGCACCAAGATGTGAACGGCCACCCCATGGGCTATGCCAACACGACACGCGTTACGACCGGCCAGTTCGGTGCCGTTTCTGGCACCAAAGTCACTGGTATTTTGCGCGACAAAGACCCCAGCGGTGTTGATCGTGCCATTTTTGGTGCCAACAGCATTGATCATGTCAAGCAAGACACGGTTAACATGAAGTTGGGTTACGAGATTTCTCCTACGCAAGAGATCGAAGGCCGCGTGTCCTACTGGCGCAGCAACAGCAATGTGCGTGTCGATAACTACTTGTTTGATGCAAAAACAGGCTCCCCCATCTGGAGCGGCACGGTCAATGACGGCGTCAACAGTTTTAACCTGAACACCTTGTCAGCGTCTTTTGCCCCATCCAACCGCGAAGAGGCGAACCGTCAACTCGGCTTCACCTGGAAAACCAAAAACGTAACCGGCTGGAACGCTTCTGTCGTGGCGACCCAATATAGTGTGCTCAGCGACGTCGCGCGCGCCACGGCCTTGGTTCAACCCACGGCAGACAACGGAGGTGTAGGTACGGTGACGCGCCGCGACGGCACGGGCTGGAACACCTTTGAAGCGCAAACCACCTACACACCGACAAAAGGCGATTTTGGCAACGGCAACCATGCTTTAACCTTCGGTTTGCACCGTAATCAGTACAAACTGAACAATGTGGTGAACGACGCCAGCGATTGGCGCAATAACGAAACAACGGCAAATCAGCGCTACTCCGGCCAAACAAATGTGCTGGCTTTCTATGCACAAGATGCCTGGAAGCTGACGCCTGACCTGCTGCTCACCGCGGGTGTACGCCATGAGCGCTTCAATCAGATGGACGGCGAGCAGTTTGACAAAAGTTTGCCAACCGGTAAACAAACGCAAACCTATGCCGACCGCAGCCTGAACGTAACCAGCCCCAAGCTGTCGCTTGCCTGGTCTGTCAGTGACGACTTGCTATTGAAGGCCAGCGCAGGGCAAGGCACACGTTTTCCAAACGTGGATGAAATGTTTAACGGCACAAAAACCAGCACCAACGTGTTGATCAATAACGCTTACCTTAAACCCGAAAAATCCACCGCGTTTGAGTTGTCTGCAGAGAAGTTTTGGGACTCCTACAGCCTGCGCGCCAGTTTGTTCCGCGATGATGTGAAAGACACCATCCTGCGCCAAAGCGACACCACGGTGACGCCTACTACCACGCTCAACACCAACGTCGGCCGCGTCCTGACGAATGGTTTGGAACTGGCATGGCAAAGCCGCGATGTTGGCATCAAAGGCTTGGATATCGGCGGCAGCGCCACCTGGGTCGATTCCAAAATCAAGGAAAACGCCTTGGTACCAGCGTCGGTCGGCAACAACTGGCTGCGCATCCCCAAACAGCGTTACACCGTGCAAGCCAGCTACCGCCCCAATGCGGCATGGACGTTTGGTGCCAACTACCGCTACGCAGGGCGCAATTACAACACTGTGTTGGCGACCGATATCAATCCTGAAACTTTTGGTGGCATTTCGCATGTCAGTCAGCTTGACTTGAAGGTCGATTGGAAGTTTGCAAAGGACTGGAACTGGGCTTTTGGTATTGACAACGTCAACAACTCAAAAGCTTGGCAGGCGCATTCATTACCGCAACGCAGCTACCTGATGGAACTGCGTTACAGCATGAAATAAGCCATTCACCCTGCAAAACAATAAACATTGATAGGACACAGCATGAGCAGCACAGCTACATTGGCACAGCGCAAAAGCCTATTTTGGCGCATTCACTTCTGGGCAGCGCTCATCGCGTCGCCCTTTGCAGTGATTGCAGCATTTACTGGTATTTTGTATATTTTTACGCCACAAATTGAGGCGCAGTTGCACGGTCATCTTGACGTAATACAGCCCGCAGGCAACCGCCAGCCCTTGGATGCGGCCATTGCTGCAGCCCAGGCGGTAGCGCCTGCAGGCTTTCAGATGCGCTACGCCGTTCCGTCTTTGGATGCGAATGATTCAACGCGAGTCGTTTTTGCCCCGCTAGTCAAAGAAGCCGGCAAAGAGATGGACAAAGCCATGGAGAAAGGCGGCGAGCACAGCGGCCACAACATGAGCACTAAGTCCAGCGCAGCTATCGCTACGACAGTTACAAGCGCGGCTTCAGATCAAAAGGGTGAAGCACGCGTTGGTGGAACTGAGCGCATTTCACGCAACGTGATTGTCTACGTCAACCCCTACACAGCTCAGGTCTTGGGTCAACATAGCGAAATGGATCGCTTTGGCATGTGGTCTAAACGCCTGCATTCATCGCTCTTGCAGGGCGACGGCTGGCGCTGGCTGATTGAACTCAGCGCCAGTTGGCTGATGGTGATGCTAGCTACTGGTATCTATTTGTGGTGGCCGCGCGGCAGCAAGAAAGCGCTGCCACAAGCAGGCATAAAAGGTCGCATGGCTTGGGCGCAGTGGCATTCTTTCATTGGAGTGGCGCTGGCCCTCATGAGTTTGGTGATTTTGACCACGGGTTTGACCTGGAGCAAGTATTCTGGAGGCGAGATCCGCAGTTTACGTGATATGAGCGGCCAGGCTCCCCCAACCATACCTCGTGGCTTGAAATCTACTGTGTTGACGGATCAAGCCAAGCTGACTTGGGATTCAGTTTATCAAAACGCTAAGTCAAAAGCGCCTGAAGTAGCCATGCAGATCAGTCCACCTCGCAGTGTAGACGGCACCTGGCGCATAGCTAATTTTGACCGTGGCCAGCCAGAAAAACGTTTTGACATGGTGCTAGACGCTTACAGCGGTGCGTCGCTGTATTACTCTGGTTGGGACAAACAAACCGTATTTGGCAAAGCCACCGCCATCGGCATCCCGTTCCATAGAGGTGAATTTGGTTGGTGGAATCAGGCTTTGTTGCTGATGTTTGGTCTAAGTGTGCTGTTTTCCACCGTGACAGGTTGGGTCATGTTCTATAAACGCCGTAAAGTGACAGGGCAGTTTTTACCGCGATTAATGCCTGGTGCATGGCGCGCCACACCCGTGGGTGCAGTTATTACAGCGGCTGTGTTTTTTGTCATCATGCCTTTGCTAGCGTGGACGGCGGCGGCAGTCTCTGCCATAGAGATGGTCTTGGCATGGCGCAGCCGCAAAGCAAACATTGTGGCTGCTTGACTCGTCTGATTTAATGTTGCATTGCAATAAAATCAAACCATGACCGCGCACGCTCTACAGTCATCCTTTCTCAGCACCCACCGCAACACCCTCATCGCCAGTGCTGTGCTGGTGTTACACGTGTTAGCGATCTGGGCGCTGCAAACGGGTTTGCTGATGAGGGTGGTGGAATTGGTGGTGCCGGTGGAGGTGTTGGCGCAAATCATTGAGCCGCCCAAGCCGATTCCGCCTAAGGAAACGCCGCCACCTGCACCGCCACCACCCGCAAAGCCCGCAGTTAGCAAACCCCCTACGCCAGTCACGCAAGCCGCACCCAAACTCTTGGCGGTTGAAGATGCAACGCCTACCCCCAACTCTCCCGTGCCGCAGCTTATATCGCCACCTACGCCTTACTCGCCCTCAGTGGCGGTAGCGGCTGTTGCTCCGTCAGTGCAGCTTGCACCGCCGGCTAAAGTAGTTTTACCAAGTAGCGATGCTGAGTACTTGCACAACCCCAAACCGCCGTATCCGCCTATGAGCAAGCGTTTGAGTGAACAGGGTCATGTGAAGTTACGGATTTATATTGGTGCGGATGGGATGCCCCAAAAAGCAGAACTGCAAAAGACCAGCGGTTTTGACCGCTTAGATCAAGCAGCATTAGCCGTTGTTATGCAATGGCGTTTCGTACCAGGCAAACGCGGAGATGTCCCTGAGGCCATGTGGATGGGGACAACAATTTCGTATGTACTTGAATAATTTTGAAATTTTTTTGATGTTTGGAATCTAT
Organism: Burkholderiaceae bacterium; assembly: GCA_040079635.1. GTDB lineage: Bacteria > Pseudomonadota > Gammaproteobacteria > Burkholderiales > Burkholderiaceae_C > Aalborgiella. The sequence goes on from JBEBJY010000031.1 coordinate 24,294, forward strand.
CAATGAACGCCCAATTTGGTTTGATGAACGTGTGGTCGCAAGGTGATTTAGTCACCAAAACTGTTGCTTTGATTTTGTTGTTGATGTCCTTAGCATCTTGGATGGTCATCATCATCAAGACGCTGGACATTTTGAAGTACAAGCGCCTAGCCGCTGAGGCCGAAGCTTTTTGGCGCAGTGCAGATTTTGCCAAAGGCGTGTCGCAATTGTCTGACGGTGTGGACAACCCGTTACGTCAACTTGCGCAGCAGGGCATTGAAGCAGCGTCACACGTGCAGCAAAGCGCTAAGCCACAGTTGCACGACAGTTTTGACGTGAGCGAGTGGATCACCCGCAGCCTGCGCAACACGCTGGACGAGTTCACTGCCAAGCTGCAATCGGGTTTGGCTATTCTGGCCTCGGTCGGCTCTACTGCGCCGTTTGTTGGTTTGTTTGGCACGGTTTGGGGCATTTACCATGCCTTATTGAGCATCGGCATGGCAGGGCAGGCCACGATTGACAAAGTCGCCGGCCCAATTGGCGAGTCGCTCATCATGACCGCCTTAGGCTTAGCTGTCGCCATTCCCGCGGTGTTGGGTTACAACGCTTTGGTGCGTGGCAACAAGGGCGTGCTGCTGAAGCTGAATCGCTTTGCACATGACCTTCATGCCTATTTCGTGACAGGTGCGCGCGTTAAATCTAAAAAAATCGAGGGCTAAATCATGGCTTTTGGAACGCAAGATGACACCGATGAAGTGATGAACGAGATCAACATGACGCCCATGGTGGACGTGATGTTGGTGCTCCTCATCATCTTCATCATCACCGTGCCCGTGATGAAACACGCGGTCAATATCGACCTGCCACGCGCTAGCAACGTGCCACAAGATGCGAAACCAGAAACGATTCGCTTGTCGGTGGATGCCGATGGCGACTTCTACTGGAACGAAGCCAAAGTGACAGAAGAAGCCTTGATGCTGCAACTCAAAGCCGCCTCAACGCAAACCCCGCAGCCTGAGCTGCACATTCGTGGCGACAAAGCAGTCCGCTACGAACGCGTTGCAACGGCAATGGCCGCTGCGCAGCAGGCAGGCGTGCGGAAAATCGGGTTTGTGACCGAGCCTAAGAACTAGACTGCTTTAGTTTTTTTGGCGCTTTGGGCGCTTTCGGCTTCGATTTAGCCTTAGCATCCAGCGCCACGCTCAAAGCTAGCCGCGCCCACGGCAGCATCGCATCAGGCGATTCCATGGTTTCATCTGGCGTGGTGTAGTAATTCATCCCCATGGGTTTGCCGTCTTTGGACAGCATCTCAAACCGCTTGCCACCCGCCGCCGCAAACTGCGCCTTCGTCATGTCGTCCACTTTGAGATACAGCTTCTGGTTGCTGCCACCCAGCTTGCCCAAGTCCGCAATGACAGCAATCGTCACCCCATCCACACTGATGCCCCAACCGCCAAACATCCGCTTAGGCGTCGGTGTGCCCACGCCGCTGAGCAGCTCACAGCAATAATCCGCAAAGTCTTTTGAGATGGCCATAATGATATTTACTATAAATTCAATAGCTGCTTAGGCAATAAATACGCCGGCTAGAGGCATAAATGAGTGCTGAAAATTAATGATGTGCAATAAGCATTTTAAATAAGCGTTTGTTCACTCACCCCAAACTGCAAACTCATTCCCGCTAGGTTCAATAAAGTGAAAACGCCGCCCACCAGGAAAAGCAAAAATCGGCTTATTCACCTTGCCGCCGGCTTTTTCAACCTTGGCCAGTGTCGCTTCTAACTTGTTGCTGTAAAAAACCAGCAGCGCACCACCTTTGTCTGCATCCGAGTGCATATCAGCCTTGTAAAACCCACCATCCAACCCCTCGTTTGAGAACGCAATGTACTCAGGGCCATAGTCGGTAAACGCCCAGTTAAACACTGTTTGGAAGAACGCTTTTGTTGCAGGCAAGTCCTTGGCTGCAAATTCAACATAATTGAGTTTTTCGTGGTGGTTCATGTTTAACTTTTGCTGTATTTTTAGACAGTATAGCGTTGAAGGTTTAACTTTTCAAGGCTGTCACTTCAATCTCAATCTTCATGCGCGGGTCAGCCAGTCCAGCAGAAATCATCATCGCCGCTGGTCGCACCTCGCCAAAGTACTTGCGCAGCACAGGCCAGCAGGGTTCAAAATCAGCCGTTTGTGGCAAAACATAGGTCACGCGGACGACATCTTGCATGCCAGAACCCGCTTGCTCTAGCGCTGAGACGATGTTTTTCAAACACTGTTCGGCCTGAGCAACCACATCGTCAGAGATCGTCATCGTTCCGTAGTCAAACCCCGTCGTCCCAGAAACAAACACCCAATCACCCGCAACCACGGCGCGGGAGTAGCCGATTTGGGCTTCGAATGTGGAGCCGGAGCTGATGCGTTGTCTGGTCATGTCATTCCTAAAACGTCTGCAAGTTGCTATAGATAAAATAGCTGCATAGGCAATAAATACGCTGGCTAGAGGCTTCTTTGTTACCCTAAAAGCTGTAAATTTGTCAAAATATCATCGGCCGTGCGGTATGTGCCAAACGCCTTCAAGTCCTGCTCGCGCACGATGGGGAAGGTGTTCAAAATGTACTCAGCGTCTTCTTTGTTGATGCCGTAGAGGTAGAAAAACAGCGCATCCAGCGCGGCCAGGCGGGTGCGGCGCTCTTCGTCATTCCACACAAAAGGCGGCAAAACGTCACCTTTAGCGTCCACAAAGCCCAAATCGCGGGCAAACGGAGCCATGTCGTGCGCGGTGTAGGTCAAAGCCAGCACCTGCGGCACCACAAAGTCGGCCACGGTGGGGTGCGGGTGGTGGCCGTTCATCAGCTTGGCGGCGCGCATGGCTTTGGCGAAGGCGGCGGGCAGGGGTTCATCAAAACGGGCTGGGGCGATGACGGGGAGTTGTTCGAGGATGAACAAGTTGATGCTCGTGCTTTGGACTTTTTGACGTGTTACGAAGTCAAAAGCCATCGAGTTCAAGTTAGCTAGTAGTAGCGGTGCTACAACTGTGTATTCAGCATCAGTCGTTATTCCATCAGCTAAAAGTAAAGGTAACTTGTTGCCAGCCACTGTATTAGGAATAATGGCCGCAATCATCGTACGAGAATCAGTAGCTCGGGCAATATCTCGAAAACTCAATGCCCAATCGCGTCGCAAAGCTTCGGGAACAGCGTCACGCATGACCCAATATTGTGGTGTGGGCATAACCAAAGGGTTAGCTTTTTGGATAGAGGTCAAGTTTTCACTCAACGCAGCGTTTTGCAGACTTTCTTCATTGACCGTTACGCTCGAATGTCGATGGTCGTATTGGTGAATCATGCGACCTGCATATAAAGCTACAGCCTCGCCGCCGTCTGCATTTATCCAACTATTTAGTACAGTTGGCTTAAACCCTTGCTTTTTCAGCTCCGACTCTTTGAGAAATAACTTCGAGTCTGAAGTCATATTGAACATGCCCTGATAGTATTTAACCGGCCAAACTTTTTGGTCAGGTTGTTTACCAGTCGAGATGTTTATTTCACCGTCTTTAACCAATACTGGATGCCGTTCATACAGTGCTAGCGTGATATCCGCATCGCGACGACTGCGGAAAATTGGCGCTGCGCCCGTGTTGGGATTGACACTTTGGAAATTCTCGGCGGTCAAAATCAGCACATTCTGGGGGTTGTCCAGTGTGTCGATGCTGTGTAAGTAAAACGCGCATTTAGTCTGCGCAAAGCGCCGTTTCGACCCGCCAAACATCAAAGTGCAGAATTTGAAGCTGGCATGCACGTCTGGGAAGAACACCTTTCGGTTCTCAAAGTCATACAAAGCGCCCAAGCGTCCTGTGCTACTGATACTGCGGAAAAACTCTGCAGAACCTTTGTCTGCTGCGATCCCACTAGGAGTGAGAAGCGCCACAATACCATTAGGGGCAATCAAAGCTTGTGCACGTTCGACAAACAGTTTGTATAGATTGCTACGTCCTTCGGCAAGTAAGGGGTAGTCACCACTCGTTTTGACTACGCGCTGTTCTTGATCGGATCGTTCGCTGGCCGCTTGAAATTGCGCCCAAACTGCTGGGTTTGTTTTTGGCAACTCTGCAATAAGTCGCTTACGGTCTGCGGCTCGTGATTGCATTGCAATTGGCAAAACACGTTCAGAAAACCACTCAACCTCTTGCATTTGCATCATGTCCCATGGCGGATTGCCAATCATCGCATCAAAACCACCCTTTGAACCTGCTCCAAACACAGTTGGAAAACTCGTCCACCAGTGAAAGAAGGTTTCACGGGCTGCTAAAGCACGGGCTTGTGCCATCAATGCATTGGCTGCTAGCGTGGCAGTGTCGTTGCCTGCAAGTTGACCTGTAGCGAGCACGCTGACCAAATTGTGGTCAGGTGCTAACAGCTTTTGTAGTGCTGCAAATTCGGGGTGTTTGCCAGCATCAACTTCTACATCTCTTGTTTCCCGATCTTTGGGAAGCTTGAGTAAGTGCGGTAATTTGGCAATTGCGTTGACTGGCCAGCAAGGTACAAGCCAACGCAAGGCTCGCCAAAAGTCCAAAACATGATGTATGGGCGCAATTTGGGTCGCAGCGTCAGTAGCCAATTTTTTCGATAATTGCGCTTCGCCAATGTCTACATCTGTTAAATCAGCCACTTGAGCAATGCTTTTAGCTGCGATTGCCAACCGGTCAAAGTCACTTTGCAGGAGTAAAGAGCCTAGGTTTTGCAAACCTTTTTGCACCGTGCTCAGTTCCTCTCCATGGAGGCTGTCGCCACAACGCAAGTGGTGGTCTAAAAAGCTCAGTGGTGCCCCCACGGTAAATGTGTGCAGCCACAGCGCGGTTTTGGCTAGCTCCACGGCCATAGCGTTTTTGTCAACACCAAAAATGCTTTTCTTCAAAATCATGCGCCGCACAATGTGCCGGTCGTCCAGCTGCGCGTCTGTCACCGCCCAGCCGTGGGTACGTGCTGTTGTTTTGATGCTGGTGCGGATGGCTGCAATACGTGCCACCAGCGGGCTGAGCCACGGACGGTTTGATTCCGCCAAGTGTGCCGCCCAATCTTGCTTGTTGACCAAATACGTGGCAGTGTTGATGGATTCCAGCACGCGGTCGGCCAAATCGTCCACCAGCGCCACCAAAAAGTGGCCGCTACCCATGGCGGGGTCGCAAATTTTGAGTTCCAAAATCGCGCTGGCGGGGTCTAGCTTGTCTAAAGCGTCCCAGTCGCCAGGGTTGAGAGACGTTTTTTTCGCAATCTTGCCCACATGCGCCTCAAACGCGGCCAAGCGCTCTTTGGCCAGCAAACCGACGGATTCACGCAATATCAAGCGCACCAAGTCGTCATGTGTGTAATAGCTGCCCGACACTTTACGGGCAAAGCTGGCGGGCGCGGCGATGATGCGGTTGATCTCTGGTTTGTCTTTGTATTCGTCCTTGGCTTGCACTTCATGCACCAAGGCGTATTCCAGCAGCCGCTCGTAAATGCCGCCCAAGTGCGAGACGGATAAGTCGCGGTAGTTGATCCAGCCGCGAATGAGTTCCTCGGTGCGGCGCGAGAGGGCATCGATGATGGGTGCCATCACTTTGTCGGGGACTTTGGTGCGAGTGAGAAGCAATGAGCGGGCGCGGTTGAATAAGCCGCCGTTGTAGGCAGGCATACCAATGTCGTCGTCGCCTTGGTCAATAAGTTGGCATACGCCATCAATATCACGCCAAACATTTGACATGGTGCTGGAGAACGTGCCGCTAGCGTCCACTTTATTGCGCACTTCTTCACGAATGCGACGTATGCTATAGGGCGCGTAGCGGGCGTCGCGCACAGGAAGCAGGTTGCGGTCTTCGGCATAAAACAAAAACAGCAGGCGGTATAGCAGCACCAAGGCGGCTTCGCGCACTTCGTCTAAGTATTCGGTGGTGTATTGATCACGCTCGAATTGACCGTAGCCTACTTTATGCTTTTTGGCTTGCTGATCGCCCCGCGCCAATGCATCCGCCAGCTGCGGAAAAATGTCGTCAAAAACGCGTGCGCCCAAATCTTGCGAGACTTTTTCTTCATACAAACGTGCTTCGTTGAGGGCGTAAGCGTGGAAGGTACGGTCAGCGGAATCCCAGTCTTGCGACAAAAAGGCGCTGCGCTGGAAGAAAAGGTAGAAGAGTTTGAGCGCATGGGCAGGCTCGACGTCATCCATATCACGCTGGATGCCGGGCAGGTTCAACGCGCCAGCTACGTCAACTTCAAAAAACTCCTCAGCGCGGGAGCGGGCGTCTTGCCAGTACAAGCGCCACACCGCGCCATTGGTCAATATGCCCCATTTCACCGCGCGGTCAGAAGCGCCATCTACACGGCTAAGGTAGCGCAGCATCTGGGACGAAGGGGCATCAGGGTCAAAATGGTCTAGGTTGTCACCCCGGTCTAGCGGGCGCAGCCAGCGTTTGGCTTCCAAAATAGCCAAACCATGGCGGTAGCGGCGGTCGTCTTTGGTTTCCGCTTGTGCCAGTGTTTTTTGGGAGGCATTGGCAAACAGCAGTAAATCGGGGACAGATTCGCGGCCCTTGGGGTCGGCATTCACTTGGGGCAGGGTGTCGCTACCCCAGCCCAGCAACGCGACCACTTTGTGGATGATTTCAGACTCGGTTTGCGCTTCGTTATTAGTGCTTTGTGCGTTGAATCCGCTGTAGATGGACTGCAAACCAGCGCTAAATGCTGCAAAGGTGGTATCGTTTATCGCTTCAAACGGGGCGTGTCTTGTACGCCACGTGTTAAAAAGTCTTGGGTAAAGAGTTGGCCTTGCATGCTTGATTATTGACTAAGTTTTGTGTGCTTTTGGCAAGTTGCTTCGGCTGCGAGTCCAGAAAAAGGGGTCAGCAACTGTCTTAGAAGTCAAGTTAAATCAGGCAAGCCATGGATTGCAAAATTAAACGGCTTGTTATCGCGCACCATTGCATTCAGTATTGTT